>NZ_FCOG02000055.1 GCF_001544975.2 Caballeronia arationis
GCAACACTTGCCTCAGCGAGCCAACCTCCAGACGCTAAACACTAAAACCTCTGTTGCACTTCAGTTTGAAACCGCCCTGGAAAGAAAGTTCGTTATCTGCTTGAGTTTTTTGAGCCCTTGCTCGACAAGAAGCAACGAAAAGGCGTAAAGAAGTTAAAGCGACTCCAGAAGCGATTTGGCGCTCTGAACAACGCTGTAGCAAGTCGCGAGCTATTGGATAGCAATCTTGGCTCGCTACCGAATCAAACCATGGCTATAAGCGCAATGCACTCGCTCAAAGAGGAAGAGGAGCGACGGGCTAAGGCGGCCTCAAAGTTGCTCTGACGATTTTCTCCAAGGCCTGTCCGGCTCAGGCAGATCAGCTGCCCCGACAAAAGCGAGCCGCTCGATTTTGTCGTCACAGACTAGTCACGTCGATAGTGCTTTCTTCTCGATTAAAGGTCGCAAGACCGGCATGACCGTTCGTCGTCGAGAGTGCTATCGGCATGCCGCTCCAGTCAACACTTCACAGACCTGCCATACACGCCTGGCATCGGCTTCATTCCGTGCCAGAGACGCAACCTTCGCCGGTCCAACCCGCTCGTTATCAAGCTCGCAATTGTTCCGGCGAAAGCGAAATGGCGTTCGTCAACGCAATCCATCGGACCGGTGGATTGAGGAGTTGGGTCAGAGATAGCTGACCAGTTTCTCTCGGAACGGGAAAAGCGCCTGAGGTTTCCGATTGCTGCCAAGACACTCGCGGCCACCTCAACATTGCCCTCGCCAAATGCCACGAGGCGTTGGACGTTAGGATCCGTTTTCGCTGGGAACAGGAAAACCACATCTATGCGTCGCTCTGCGCGTTGAGGCCCTGCGCGCTGGCAATAAGCTCCTTTTCGGCACTCTCGCCGAAATCTTCGCTTCGATCGGCAAGGCCGAGCGTGAAGGAAATCTCCTCGGCAGTCGAGCGACGGCACGCCAACAGAACCGTCTGCGTGGTTCTTCAATCGCGCGGTCATGGGATCGAGGCTGCTCATCATCGACGAAATTCGCTATTTGCCCTTCGGACCCGAGGAGGCAAACCTGTTCTTCAATGTCGTTGCCAATCGTAATGAACGCGGTTCCATCGTGTTGACGAGGAACCTTCCGTTCACACAGTGAGCCACCGCGTTTGCCGGCGACCAGACGCTCCGATTTAAATCGGCGTTGACATATACTCGGGGGGGCGAAGTATCCCTAGTGCCTAAGCATCGAGGCAGTTCATTCATGTTTTGAACGCATTCGACCAAACCAGCGGCAACGAACTCGTTGAAGGCCAAACGCACCGGGTCGAGCAGCGCTCTGACGCCGCGACAAAGGGAGATACTTGAACTGGTCACCCGGGGCATTAGCAATAAGGCCATCGCCGCTCAACTCGGAATCAGCGTCGACACCGTGCGTCGCCATGGCGCTCGAATAAAACAAAAGAAGTCGGCGTCAGCAACATCTTCAATCGCTTGTCAGCATCTTTGGGCTACTCTTGATAACGCGCTCGCGGTGTCTCTGCCAGATGACCTTTTGACGCCTGCCGAAACTCGCGTGGTGGCTTGCCTTTGCCGTGGACTATCCAGCAAAGAGATCGCGCGTGCTTTGGAGATCAGTTCACGTACCGTCGATAAACATCGCGAGCACGTTCTGCACAAACTCGGCATGCACTCGACCCGTCAACTCACATCGTGGATCGCCGGTCAATGCGCGAAGAGCGGCATACCCGACGCGTCTGAAAAGTCCGGAGTTTAATGCGCCACCCTCCAGCTTCCCAGGTGTGTATATCCTGCCGCCTCGAAATGAAGTCGAAGAGGAACAGTTGTTCGCCGGGTGGCTAATGAAGGAGTCGGCGGGTCGGTTTAGGCCAGTGATGGCTTTGTCGTTGCGAGATTCGCGGTCCGAGCGATCGGAACGGCAACGGCAATATGCCCCGCATCGAGCCGTGTCACCCGTTCGCGCGCAACAGGCGCAGAGGTCATGCTCTTGCCTTTTACACAAGTCCTATAGCAAGTACCTGCCATCGAGCTTCCTGTCTAAACAAGCAGGACGTCGCAGCATACCCTGTAGCGCGAGTCGCGTCCCGACTTACCGTCCATGGCAGGATTGATCGCCCGTGTGCAGGCGTCAAAGTCGCGTCGGTCAGCGGCCTCATTGCAGCCGCGTGACTTCCAGAACCAACCGGCGCTGCGCGCTGCGAGTCGATCGTCCGTCGCGAGCTGATCTGGATGGTTCAAAAGGTCAACGCTGAGTGCGCGGCCGGCGTCCCGGTAGTTGTCTTTGAACGTAACCTGCTTCAGCCCACGCCCCCGATAGCGCCAGCCGTCTCCGCTCGCGGCGTCGCCGTTGCCGAACCGCCCGCCGTAAGCCAGATTCGCAATCTGCTGTTGCCTTGCGATGGAGACCGCCTTCTCGCCCGGCTGTCGTCCGAGTTGCGCACGCGCGCTTGCAGGGATGCGCGAGAAGATTTTCAGTGCATCTGGCGCATAGTTGAAGCTCTCGCTCAGCAGCCTGAATCCCCCGCTCTCATGTCCCATCTGCGCGATCCACGCGGCAAGGCGCGCAGGCGTGTTGATGTCGAATTCATGGGCGGCCTCTGTGATCGGCAAGATCCAGCGCTCGGCAAGCGCCGGTGCGAGGTTCGCAGCGCGCTGGAATGTCTCCGTGTCCATACGACCTCCGAAGGAACGCCCCTCTCAAACATGATAGGGCGTCTTGCTTTGATCGATCGCCTCTTTTTTCCCTTAACCGCCGGATTGCGCACGATGAACATCCTGAGCACGTTTTGCGCAGGCTCGGCATGCAGTCGACCCCGCCGACTCACGTCTTCGCGCGCTAGTCAATACGCGAAGAGTGGCATACCTATAACGTCTGAAAAATCCTAATTTAAATACGCCACCTCGCGCTTCGTCCACCGAGCGGCGGTACTCAAGAACCTCGATAACGAGCCTGCGTCTGCATATTCATAGAAAGATCTGGACCGGCTGGACGAACCGGGTTTAAGCAATCGAAACCGATTGCACGAGAACCCGGATGGACTTTCAATTACCCACTCTCTTTTCGCAGTGGCGGCTATTGGATCGTGCTCAGGCGCCTGGAATCACGTATGACGCCGCAGGACAAGATCGCGTTCGTTTTCAAGATGATGTCGGATTGCTTGGTTTTCTGATTCTATGATATGGATTGCTTACGATAATCTGCGTCGAGAAATGACGGCGCTCGGAGGGATGCATCATGCCAATCACCGGAAGCGTCTCTGGAAACATTACTCGCAGTCGTACCGTCATCAACGTTCGGAACGCAGCGGGTGGGGCCGGTGGATTCTTTGTCGAGAATTCCACCGGTGCGGGAGCGATGCTCTTCGTCGTGCGCGATCAGCCTTTGGCTTTTTCAGTCTCCGGCTCAGGCCGACGAGGCTTTCAGGCACGGCTCGAGGTTCGTGGTCGCGAACGGCCCGGAGCGCCCACGCAGGCCATGATCGTGCAGAGCGCGGACAACTTCGACCCGAACGCACTCGATAGTCAAGGCTCGGTGCTCCTCGACCACTGGCGCGACAGCAACCGCGCGCTGTGTGCAGTGGCACGGGACATGGTCAATCTCGACGGCCCCGACATCGACCCCGACGACCGCCATGTCATCACGCTCAGGGTCGTCCCGCTCATCAAAGTCGATGCGGCCGGCTTGCGCTGGACCGATCTCGGTCCCTTCTGTTCGCGCCAGGACTATGAGGAGCTCGCGGCGCTGATGGCTGCCTATGCGCCTGGCAAGCGCATCGATAACGTCCGGCAGGATGGCATCGAAAAGTTGATCAGGCATCTGCGTGAATTGAAGAGCACGGAAGGCATCTTCGACGTCAATATCCAGTTCGTTTCGGAAGGCATTGCCGGACGCGTGTCGGAACGTGAGCTCGTCGACACCGACGCGCTCTTCGATGTGCCGACCGATTTCTCGAAACCGCTTGTGTCCAAGCCCACCGCCGCGCCGGCGCCCGCACCGGCTCCAACGCCCGTGCAGCCTGCCGTGTTGCAAGCGGTGCTGGCCGAGACGGCCGCGCGCAAGGGTTATCTCGCCCACGGCGCCCCGATTGCCGCACGACCGGCGGTGCCGATCGTGGCTGCCGAAACCGGCGGTGAGGTGACGGTCGATATCTCGGTGATCGTCGTGGACTCGCCGGAAGCGCTCGAACTCGCGCGCAGCAAGATCAAGCCCGCATAGCGGAGGAGGCGCTCAAAATGATCAGCTATACGCTCCAGGCGCGCGACGGCAAGTCGCGCGCCGACGCCGCGCCCGACGGCGCGACGCTTGCCGAACTGCGGAAGGTCTTCGTCAACACGGGTGAGATGGACGCCGAGGACCAGTTCCGCAGCGGCGCCAACGCGGTCACCCTCAAGGTGGTCGCTGCTACGGAGGAAGGCAAGACGGTGATCGCCGACAGCATGGTCGTGGCGATCGTGCCGATCCGGCGCACCATCGCCTTCACCGACAAGGCCGGCACCAAGCATCAGGTCTTCGTGCGGCCCGACGAGACGCTCGGCCAATTTCGCAAGAACAACGCGAAGCTGATCGCGGACACCGACGTCTTCGTCGTTGAAAGCAAGCCGGTCGCTACCGCCGACGAGGACAGCGTCTATCTGCGCCGCTTCGAGGAACTCGCAGTCAAACGCGAATCCGTGCCCGCGGCCACGCCGAAGGTCTACAAGCTCCTTCTGCTCAAGGACGGCGGCAAGCCGAAGGCGATCGACTGGTCAGGCGGCGGCGAGGACAAGACCCTCAAGGATCTGCGCGCCTTTCTGAAGGAAGACGCGCCCGCCGATCTGCCTTTCCTCGATAGCGCCCAGAAGGCCGTGCCGCTCGACATGGAGCCTTTCGAAACCGTGGGCGTCAAGCTCGGCAAGGCCGACGACAAGCTCGGTTTCCTGCGCTTTCGCTTCGAGAGCCCGCGCAAGCGCAACGCCACGACGACCCCGGCCGCGTCGTCCTCAGGTGGGTCGAGCACCGCCGCCTCCGCGGCAGCCGCCGCGTCCGGCACCACGCCGAGTCTGCGCGATACCCAGGACCTGCTCGCACCTTTTCTCGGGCGCCCGAATATCCCGCCCGGCGCGCCACAGGACGTGTTCGATCGCATGGACGTCGCCGAGCAGGCGTCGTTGCTTGCCGCCATGCGTCACCTGCACGGGCTGCGTTTCGTACTCGCGCCCGACGGCAGCTATGAGCTCGAGCGTGCGCTGCGCCCGGCGTTCGACTCCGACTGGGTGGAAGACTTCGTCGCAGTGGTCCGCCCGATCACCTCGACGCGGTTTTCGGCCTCGGCCACCCAGGTGCGCACACTCGACGCCATCGCGTCTTCGCTCTCGTGGAATGTCGGTGGAGGCGTCGGGGTGGAGGGCAAGGTGGCGAGCCTTTCCGTCAAGTCGGATTACAAGGATGAAGTGACCCAGTCGAAGGAAACGACGCGCAGCGAATTGCACTTGCGGGTCGAATACCTCGTCGCGCGCGGGGAGGTGGTCGTCGATCCGCGCAGCATCGTCCTTTCCAAGGCGTTTTTCGACGATGCCAGCGCTCTCGCCGCACTGATCAGGAACAAGGCGGCGAGCGCGGATGCTGTCAGCGGACTTGCGCGCATCCTCGACAGCTACGGCACCCACGTGCCCCTTCGGACGATCTTCGGCGGCAAGCTGATCTATCGACAGGACCGCGACGTCGAAGCCAGTACCGACAAGAACCGGCACGTGCGCGAATTCACCACCGACGTGCAGGGCAGCTACAAGGCGGTGACGGTGAGCGCGCGCGGCGGATTCAAGACAGAAGAGTCCGCGACCAAGATCTACGAATCCGCCAATCAAGCGATCGAGGTGACCGCGGCGGGCGGCAACCCCGCGCTCGCGCTCGATCCTTATGGCTGGGCCGCGACGTTGAGCCACGCCGGTTGGTGGAACGTGATCGCCTTCGCGGACGTCGTGCCGCTCCTGTCGCTCCTGCCCTCGGACCTCAAGGAAACCATCATCCCCGTCCTGCTCAAGTCGAACGAGCTCGCTGCCGCGCTATCCACGCCGATAGATTGGGCGACGTATCGCGCCCAGATGCTGAAGGAGTTCGTTCGCACCCAGCGGGGTGGCGAAGAGATCAGCTTCGATGCCAGCCCCGCGCCACGCGAGGTACAGCCCGGGACGCCGCCATCGGTCCAGCCCGTCCAGCCAGTCGTGCCGCCGGTGGTCGCGCCACAGCCGGCCCCAGTGCAACCAGGCGAGTCGCAATCCCAACCCCAATCGGTCAAGCCAGGAGGCGAGGAGGTGGACATCTGAAACGAATTTCAGGCCGCTCCCGATCGTCGGTGTGCGGCGAGACAGCAGAGGACACGACCATGAACATCGAGAAGATCAGTCTGAAGAACGGCGGGGGGTTCGTCGCCAAGTTACATGTAATTGCCGCGCCGGCCACCGGCGGCGAGGGCAAGACCTACCCCGACAACAACGACATCCCGCTCGGTCAGGAGCGCACGGTCGATCTCGGCGCGCTCAACGTGCCGGATGGCTCGAAGGTCAAGCTCAAGGCCATCGTGGTCTGGGGCAATGACCACGAGGCGCAGCAGGCTTTCACTTACCAGAAGGGTTGCGGCAAGACTGCGCACTACAGCATCTCCGGCACGACTCTGAGCAACGACCTCGGACTCGTCAACGTCAATTGAATTTTCAGGGGCAACATCATGGGACAATTCGTTACGCAGGTCCGCGTGCGCGGCCAGGACATCGACTGGACCGCGCAGTCCGGCGACTGGGAGACAAAGTCGCTCTCGCTCTCAGGACAAAACCCGCCGCAGTTCGTGCAGCACGGGACTTATCAGATCACCCTCCCGGGCCAGAACGAGACCGCCTGGATGTTCATGGGCGTCGACGGCCAGATCGTGAACTTCGCGCTCTACGGCGGTTGAACGGGCCGTAGCTTGCCTGCTATCGCCGGATGCAGGGCAAACGCAATTCGCTTGCTGCATCCGGATTTCTGCGCGACTCGCGCGGAAGGCGTATTCGAGTGTGGAGATGCAGCGCATCAACTGGTCGTGAAGGTCAGCCTGATTTGTTTGGCGCAGGTCGGGTCGACCGGCTTCGTCGGGTTGTCGAGGAAGGCGGCCATGATCGAGGGCGCGCACGTGGACTTACCGAGGACCGCGTGGCCCGTGAAGGGGAACGGCACGAGTTGGGCGTTCCTGAGGTTGGGGGTAATGACGTCCACCCACTCAGGCGCCGTCGCGGCATCGAAAGTCCCTTCGAGGATCAGCACCGGCACGTCGCTCACGATTCGGCTGCTCACCGCCGGGTCCGCCTTGCCGTCGTTCCAGACCGGGCACTCGGTGAAGAGGCGCCCCTGTTTGGGCTGCACCTTCAGCACCCGGTCCGGGAACCCGGGGAGCGCTGCCTTTGCCTTCGCCAACGTGGCCGCCTCGGTGGTGAGATTGGCGCTCTCCGCGCAGAACACGTCGAGGGCCAGACCGACGCCGCCCAGTCCTACGAATTCATGCGGGCCTCGTAAGGCGAGATATGTGGCCGCGACCGCGCGGGCGTCGCCTCGCGCCATCTCGGCCATCATCTTGGGGACGCCGGATGCATTGCCGCGTTCGCTCGCCATGATGATCGTATAGACGAAGGAGAACCCGTCGATGTTGACTGTCACCAATGCGCCGGACTTGTCCTTCACGTGAGTGACCACCGGCGTCTTGTCGAGGCGGTTCACCGTGGCCGTGAAGTCCGCTTCCAGGTTCGGGTATGCCTTGGCGCAGGAGGCCTGGGCCGCACAGGCGGCGAAGATTGCCTTGAACGAGCTCGCCGGAGCCGACCACCACGTCTCGACGATGTTGACCGTAGGAGGCGACACCGAATCAAGGACCACGCTTCGGATGCCCTGTGGGTGATCTCGCAGCAGGATCAACGCCAGCCTCGATCCGTAGGAGACCCCGTAGACGTTCCAGCTGTCGATGCCAAGTGCCACCCGGAGGTCGGCGATGTCGGCGGCATTCTCCGTGCTGTTGTAGGCAGTAAGGTCGACGCCGGCGGCGGCCAACTGGTCGCGGCACTCCTTGACCGCCGCGGCGTCTGCGGCGGTACTGGATTCCGCCGCGAAGGGAAGGCCCACCCCGTCGAACAAAAACTGCTCCCAGCCGGGACATCGTAAGAGGGGGGCTGCGCGGTGCGTGCCGCGCTGGTCAACGAAGATGACGTCGCGCTCGGCATTGAGTCCATGTCGGACCATGGACGCCACCTCGAACGAGCCCGCCCCGCCGGGGCCGCCAGAGAGGTAGACGATTGGGTCATGCTTGGGCGTCGCCGAGACGGCGGGTGCGCGCATCACGAAGATTCGGATCCGGCGGCCGTCGGGCTTGGCCCGATTCTCGGGCACGGTGAGGTAGCCACACTGAACGCCTGACGGGAAGTCGAGTTCGGGAAAGCCGACGATGTTCGGTTGGGGGCACGTTATGGTCTGGAAGGACGCCGCACGAGCGGGCTCTCTGTTCGCACCGGTTCCCGAACAGGCGGACACCAGGCATGCCACCATCAGGCACACCGCCGCGACAACCATTAAATGCTTCACAGGTCTCATCACGCTCGGCTCCCATATGCAGATCTTTCTGTTGTGAGACACTCGGGTAGCAACGCGACTTGATCTCGCGTCGCGCTTTACACGACCTTTGGCGCGATCGTCCCGCGCGGGCGGCGCTGCAATCAGACCGACAGTGGCATCTTCGCTATGAGCTTGTCGAGCGTGACTGGATAATCGCGCACCCGCACGCCCGTTGCGTTGTAGACGGCATTGGCGATCGCCGCGCCTACGCCGCAAAGCCCGAGTTCGCCGACACCCTTAGCCTTCATCGGCGACGAAACCGGATCGGTTTCGTCGAGGAAGATGACTTCCTGACTGGCGATATCGGCGTGAACCGGCACCTCATAACCCGCCAGATCGTGGTTGACGAAGTAACCCGCGCGTCGGTCGACCGCGAGTTCTTCCATCAACGCCGCGCCGACGCCCATCGTCATCGCGCCGATCACCTGGCTGCGTGCCGATTTCGGATTGAGGATGCGGCCAGCGGCACAAACCGCGAGCATGCGACGCACGCGGATCTCGCAGGTCGCGGCATCGACGCCGACTTCGACGAAATGCGCACCGAACGTCGATTGCTGAAACTTCTTGTTGAGATCGCCGAACTCGATGAAGTCTTCCTCGACGATGCCGTTCGCGCCCGCCACCGCGCCAATCGGCATGCCGCTCTCGCCGACGCGGATCTGCCCGTCCTCGAATCGCGCGGCGGCAGGATCGAAGCCCGCTTTCAGCGCGATGGCCTCGCGCAACTTGACGCATGCGGCGTACACGCCAGCGGTCGAACTGTTGGCGCCCCATTGGCCGCCCGATCCCGATGACACCGGAAAATTCGAATCGCCCAGCCGCACGACCACGCGTTCGATCGGCACGCCCATCATCTCCGCAGCCGTCTGCGCGATGATCGTGTAGCTGCCCGTGCCGATATCGGTCATGTCGGTTTCGACCGTGACGATGCCCGCGGAGTCGACCCGCACGCGCGCGCCGGACTTCGTCACCTGATTGTTCCGGAACGCCGCCGCGACGCCCATGCCGACGAGCCACTGACCGTCGCGCACCGCACCCGGCCGCGCACCGCGCGATTTCCACCCGAAGCGCTCGGCGCCCGTGCGCAGGCACTCGACGAGACGCCGCTCGGAGAACGGCCGCTGCGGCTTCTCGGGATCGACCTGCGTGTCGTTGATGATGCGAAACGCGACCGGATCGAGGCCGAGCTTCTCCGCCATCTCGTCCATCGCGATCTCGAGCGCCATCAGTCCCGGCGCTTCGCCGGGCGCGCGCATCGCATTGCCTTCGGGCAGGTCGAGCACGGCGAGCCGCAACGCTGTCATGCGGTTGGCGCCCGCATAGAGATAGCGCGTCGGCTGGACGGCGTTCTCCGGTTTGCCGCCCTCGATGTCGCCCGACCAGCTTTCATGGCCGATCGCGGTGATCTTGCCGTCACGCGTCGCGCCGATGCGGATGCGCTGGATCGTCGCGGGCCGGTGCGGCGTGTTGTTGAACATCATCGGGCGCGTCAGCGCCACTTTGACCGGACGGCGCGCCGCGCGCGCGCCGAGCGCGGCGAGCAGCGCGTCGGCGCGGATGAACAGCTTCCCGCCGAAGCCGCCTCCGATATACGGCGAGATCAGCCGCACGTTCTCCTTGGGAATGCCGAGCGTCGTCGCGATGTCGGCGCGACTCCAGTCGATCATCTGGTTCGACGTCCAGAGCGTGAGCTGGTCGCCGTTCCAGACCGCCATCGATGCATGCGGCTCCATCATCGCGTGCGCCTGATCGGGCGTGGTGTACATCGCGTCGAGCTGCACGGGCGCCGCCGCGAACGCGCCCGCGAAATCGCCGACCGCCGATTCGGGGGTGCCCGTCTTCGGCTTGGTCGCGGAGTCGCGCGCATCCGCGAGATCGAACGCACCTTGTTCGCGGACGTAGCGCACGCGCACGAGTTGCGCGGCGGCGCGTGCCTGCTCGAAAGTCTCCGCCACGACGAGCGCGACCGCCTGGTGATAGTGCTGGATCTCCGGGCCGCCGAGCAGGCGCGCGTTGTTCCACTTGCCCTTGCCGAGCTTGCCGACGGTGTCGGCCGTGACGATGGCGATCACGCCGGGCGCGCGTTTCGCCTCGGCGACGCCAATCGAGAAGATGCGGCCCTTGGCGATGGACGAGCCGACAACGTACCCATACGCCTGATTCGGCACGGCGTTGTGCCATTCGTAAGCATAGGGCGCGGTGCCGGTCGTCTTGCGCGGACCTTCGACGCGATCGAGCGGCTGGCCCACCACCTTCAGCTGGTCGATTGGATTGGTAGCGGCGGGGGTATCGAATTTCATGGATTATCCCTTTGCCTGTGCGAGCACCGCGCCGAGCGTGCGTTCGGCCAGCGTCAGCTTGAATTCGTTCTCGTGAGTCGGCGACGCGCCGGCGAGCAGGCGATCGGTGACGGCTTTTGCGCCACGCGACATCTCGGTTTCGGCGGCCTCGACGCGCCACGGCTTGTGAGCCACGCCACCGAGTGCCACGCGCCCCGTTCCGTCCGGTTGCACGACGGCGGCAACCGACACCAGCGCGAATGCGTACGACGCCCGGTCGCGCACCTTGCGGTAGAGCTGCACGCCGCCGACCGGCTTCGGCAGCGTGACCGAGGTGATCAGTTCGCCGCGTTCGAGCGTCGTTTCGATATGCGGCGTGTCGCCGGGCAGGCGGTGGAAGTTCGCGATCGGAATCGTGCGCGCGGAGCCGTCCGGCCGCACGGTCGATACGGTTGCGTCGAGCACGCGCATCGCGACGGCCATGTCGCTCGGATGGGTCGCGATGCAGGCGGTGCTCACGCCGATCACCGCGTGCTGGCGGCTGAATCCGCCGATGGCCGAGCAGCCGCTTCCGGGCGAGCGCTTGTTGCACGGCTGGTTCGTATCGTAGAAGTAGGGGCAGCGCGTGCGGTGGAGCAGGTTGCCGCCGGTAGTCGCCATGTTGCGCAACTGGCCCGACGCGCCGGCGAGCAGCGCACGCGACAAAACGCTGTAGTCGCGCCGCACGCGCGGATCGGCGGCGAGATCGGTATTGCGCACGAGCGCGCCGATCCGCAATCCGCCTTCGGACGTCGCTTCGATTTTGTCGAGACCGAGGCCATTCACGTCGATCAGATGCATGGGCGTTTCGATGCCGAGCTTCATCAGGTCGAGCAGGTTCGTGCCGCCCGCGATGAACTTGGCGCCGGGCGTATTCAACGCGGCCGCGGCGGCTTCGGCGGGGGACCGTGCGCGATCGTAGGAAAAGGCGTTCATGCCTTGCTCCCGGCCACTTCGGCGATGGCGACGGCAATGTTCGAATACGCCCCGCAGCGGCAGATGTTGCCGCTCATGCGCTCGCGGACCTCTGCGGCCGTCGCTTGCGGGCGCGCGGTCAGGTCGGCGCTCACATGGCTCGGGATGCCCTGGCGGATTTCGTCCAGCACCGCGACGGCCGAGCAGATCTGTCCCGGCGTGCAGTAGCCGCATTGGTAGCCGTCGTGCTTCACGAACGCGGCCTGCATCGGGTGAAGGCTTGCGCGCGTGCCCAGACCTTCGATCGTGGTCACGCTCGCGCCTTGTTGCATGACCGCGAGTGTCAGGCAGGAATTGGTCCGCCGACCGTTGACATGCACTGTGCATGCACCGCATTGGCCGTGGTCGCAGCCTTTCTTCGTGCCCGTCAAATGAAGGTGCTCGCGAAGCGCATCCAGGAGTGTGGTGCGTGTGTCGACTTCAAGGTGTTCGACCTCGCCGTTGACTTCGATCGACAGCGGAATCGTGACAGGGGGACGCGAGGCAGCGCTTGACGCGTCGGATTTGGCCTCCTGCGCAGATGCGAACGGTGGGGCAGCGATTGCGGTTGCGGACGCAGCGCCCATCTTCAGAAGGTTGCGCCGGGTGATCATGATCTCGCCTGGTTCATCCATTGAATCGAGTCCTTTTCGAGTGATGCGCCGATGTCGCGAAATATGCTAAACCGGTCGATGGTGCGATGGCCGGAAATCGCGCTGGTGCTATCTCAGTGGGCCGATCTTGCCGTATAACGCTCGCATCGATGCACGTGCCAGCGATAGAAAGTAACTCGTAAGCGTCGGTCTGACTAGGTCCGTCACGGTTCAAGAGCATGTGAGGGAAATTCAGCAATCGGGCGGAGATCACCGTTTGACATGCGGACGCCGGTGTCTGTTCAAGTTGACGACACCGACTGCCGATAGCACGAGAAGGCGTACCCCGTGAAGCCAGTCGCGATCGATTGCGATCCCGACCGGCTCCCACGGCCATCGACGACCCCTCGTTCACGCAATCGCGGATCATCGATCCAAGCCAACGACAAGTCTTCTCAGTGCACGATCAACGTGCCAAGCGGCGCGAGCGGAACGATCGGATAGAGGTCGAAGGTCAGCAGATTGTCGACGCCGAGCGGCAGCGCCTTGAGCAGGCGATCGGCTTCGTCGACGGAATCGACGCTCATCAGGAAGATCACGCCGACACCGTTTTCCCGCATCCAGAACTGCTCCATCTTGCCGTCGAGATACAACTGCAACGTGGCGGGGACTTCGGTGGGCATGTAGTGATTGAGCTGTTCCGGAGTGAGCGGAACCAGCGATCCAACGGCCATGACTTTCATGATTTTTCCAGTAGAAGAGTGATGCGAGGGTTTGATCAGCGATGCTTCAACGTTCAGGCGGCCTGCGGGTTCAGACGGTCGGCATGAGCGCGGGCGAACTCCTTCACGCTCATCGGCTTCTTTCCCGTGAGCTTTTCGACGTTGTCGTTCATGCCTGACATCACGCCGCGCTGGTAGTCGTCCATCGCCGCGACGAGGTGTTCGACGATATAGGCGGGCACACCGACCGATTCCATCGAACGGCGGTATTCGTCGATCGAGATGTCTTCGAAGACGATCTTGCGGCCGAGCGCCTCGCCAAGTTCCGCCGCCATCTGCTCGTGATCCATTTCGACCGGTCCGAAGAGCGGATAGGTTTGTCCGATGTGTCCGCTCGGATCCTTCAGCAAGGCGGCGATGACACGACCCTGATCTTCCGCGCCGATCGCGGCATGGCGGCCGCGGCCGACCGGCAGGCGCAGGATTCCCTTTTCGAGAAAGAGCGGCAGTTGCCACGGATAGAAGAGCCACTCGAGAAAGTACGTCGGGCGCAGATGAATGACGTTCAGACCGGACGCACTGAGCAGTTGCTCGGCGACGTAGTGGTCCTTGGAAGAGGGGCTGTTCGACGTGCGGCTCGCCGAGCGTTGCGAGAGGTTGATGATGCTGGAGACACCCGCTTCCCTTGCGGCCTGTGCGAAGTAGGCGGTGGCCGTGATCAGGCCGGGCGCGACCGGGTAGACGAGATAGGCCGCATCGACGCCTTCCATGGCCGAGCGGATCTCGTCGAGGTTCTGCAGATCGCCCACCACGACTTCGGCGCCGAGCTTTTCGAGTGCAGCCGACCGGTCGTCGATGCGGCGCACGAGGGCGCGTACATCCAGTCCGGCTTCGATCGATTCCTTGACGGCGGCGCGGCCCGTGTCGCCTGTTGCGCCGGTAATCAGTACTTTGCGGTTCATGATGATCATCCTTGAAATGAGAGGGTTGCTTGCATGTCGAATCACCTGCTTCGCTTCACTGTGTCGTTCGAACAATGAGAGCGAACCGTGAGGTGCCTGTTTCTGGTCGAGCACTTCGCTTCCGGTGACTGAAGAATGAGGCTGATCGCGGCGGCGCGGTAGCTGTCGGAATTGGCTAATATTTATGCTGGCCTGACATCAATGAAGGCCGGCGGCCGCTTCGGACCGCCACGGGCAGGCGCCCGTCATCGCCGCGCGAGGGGAAAACCGGTGAAAGACATCCTGACGCTGAGGCTTTACTCGCGCGTTGCCCATCTCGGCAGCTTTTCGGCGGCGGCGCGGGAGTTCGGACTGGCTCAGTCGCAGGTGTCGCGGATGGTTGCTGATCTCGAGGCGGGGCTTGGTGCCAGGCTGCTGTCCCGCACAACGCGCGCGGTGGTAATGACCGAGGCGGGAGCGGAATTCCTCGCGCGCATGGAGCCGATCCTGGCCGCGCTGGAAGACGCCGAAAACAGTGTCCGCGAAAGCGGGGAACTACGCGGACTCCTGCGCGTGGGCATGACGACCACGATGGGACTTCGCGTGGTGATGCCGCGTCTTGCGCCTTTTACCGAGCGTCACCCCAGACTCCACGTCGAACTGGTGCTCGACGACAGGTGGCAGGACATGGTGCGCGAGGCGGTGGATGTCGGATTTCGCGTCGGCGCGCTTCCGGACTCGTCGGGCACGTCGAAGCTGATCACCACGATTCAGCGGGTCATCGTCGCAGCGCCTTCCTATCTCGACCGTGCAGGGACGCCGCTCGCGCCTGCGGATTTGTCGCACCATCGGATTGTCGGCGGCCCGGCTGCGACGCTGGCCGCCTCCTGGCGATTCGAACGCGACGGCGAGAAAGTCACCGTCGATCTTCAGCCGAACGTCTCGACCAACACAATCGCGGGCGCCGTTGCGTGCGCGGCCGGAGGACTCGGGATCACTTCGACCACCATCTGGGCGTGCCAGCAGGAACTGGACAACGGGTCGCTGGTGCGGCTTCTCCCCGAGTGGAAGACCGCCGATCTTCCGGTGAATGCGTACTTCCCGCTCGGGCGCTCGACGCGAAAAGTGGCACGGGCGTTTGTCGACTTCATCGTCGCGGAACTCGGGACGGACGCTCGGGGCGCGACGCCAGGATGAGCCCGCCAGCAGCATGACGATTGCGATGCCTGTATCCTGAAGCCGCCCAAAATCAGGACATCACGGTCCAACGATAACAAGAGAGACACGTACATGAATCCTTTGCATCGACGCCATTTTCTGAAGACAGGCGTGGCGGCCTCGGTTGCTTCGGCCGCACCGGTCCTCACCGCCGCACTCGCGCCCGCCACCGCACAGGCAGCCAGTCCCGCCTCGACACCGCCCGCGCAACCCACGTCCGAAAAGCCGCCGAAAGTCACGCAGATTCTGGCCCGCTATCTCGTCAATGCGCGCTATGAAGACTTGCCCGCCAATGTCCGCAGGGAAGGTGTAAGGACGTTGCTCAACTGGGTTGGCGTGGCGGTCGGTGGCTCGCGCGAGGACCCCGTCAAGCGGTCAGTGGCCGCGCTCGGGCCTTTCTCCGGGCCGCCGCAGGCGAGCCTCCTCGGACGCACCGACCGCTTCGACATCATGAATGCGGCATTCATCAACGGCGTGAGCAGCCATATCTTCGACTACGACGACACGCACCTGAAGACGATTATTCATCCGGCGGGACCGGTCGTGTCGGCGATCCTCGCTTTCTCCGAATATCAGCCGGTGTCGGGAAAGGACTTTCTCAATGCGCTGGTGCTGGGCGTCGAGACGGAATGCCGGATCGGCAATGCCGTCTATCCGAATCATTACGACGTGGGCTGGCACATCACCGGGACCTGCGGCGTGTTCGGCACGGCCGCGGCGGCGGGCAAGCTGATGGGGCTCACCGAGCAGCAGATGGTGTGGGCGCTTGGCCTCGCGGCGTCGCAGCCGGTCGGCCTGCGGGAGTCGTTCGGGTCGATGAACAAGAGCTTCAACCCCGGCCGTGCGGCGGCCAACGGCCTTTTTGCCGCGTTACTCGCGGCCAGGGACTACACGAGTTCGGACGGCATGATCGAAGCGAAGCGCGGATGGGCCAACACCATCAGCACCAAGCAGGACTATAGGGAGATCACGGAAGGTCTCGGGCAGCACTATGAGTCCACCCTCAACACTTACAAGCCGTTTGCGTGCGGTATCGTGATTCACCCGGCAATCGACGCCGCCATCCAGCTTCGCAACGAAAACCATCTCACGCCGGACATGATCGAGAGTGTCGACCTGAAGGTGCACCCGCTGGTGCTGGAACTGACCGGCAAGAAGACTCCGCAGATCGGTCTCGAAGGGAAGTTCAGCATCTATCACTCCGTGGCGGTGGCGATCATCGACGGCGCCGCTGGCGAGAAGCAATACAGCGACAGCGTAGTACGTGACCCGCAGACCATCGCGTTGCGCGACAAGGTGACCGCAACCGTCGTGCCGTCGATCCGGCCGGAGCAGGTCGACATGACCATCACGCTGAAGGATGGGCGAAAGCTCCACAAGTTCATCGAGCATGCAATCGGCAGTCTGGAGGTCCCGATGAGCGATCAGCAACTGGAGATCAAGTTCGCCGATCTCGCTGCTGGCATTCTTCCCCGCGAGCAGATACAGGCGCTGATGCAGACCTGCTGGCAGGTCGAGAGCCTGCCGAGTGCCGCCGCGATTGCGAAGGCGGCCGTACCGCCGCGCGGGAACTGACTCGTGCGTTTTGCGACTTCATCGACGGGAGGCGAGCCATGCCCAGGATCAACGTTGCCGCTGTGCAGAAGCTGAAAGGCTCGGGCTATCCGGCGCCTTTCGATACGCCATGCGCCGACCGCGTTCGGCAGCGGCTCGGCGAGGCGGGCAGCCTCGGCGACTTCGGCGTGAATCTCATGCACTTGCCGCCGGGCAACTGGTCGAGCCAGCGTCACTGGCACTCGCATGAGGACGAGTTCGTGTATGTCCTGGAAGGGGAAGTGGTGCTTGTCGAGGATGAGGGCGAAACCGTGTTGCGCGCGGGCGATTGTGCCGCGTTTCCAAAAAGCACGGGCAACGGCCATCACATGATCAACAGGTCTGAAGCGATGGCGGTGTATCTCGAAGTCGGGTCACGGGTAATCGACGACATCACCACATGTTCCGATGTCGACATGATGAGCGCCAACGCCGATGGTCGTTTCGTGCGAAAGGACGGCACGCCGTTTGCGCGGTCGTAGGCCCGGCAGAGTTCTCGCGTCTTCAAAAAAATCGTCCGGGCGGTGAACGCACCGACCGGACGAGCGTGGCCCCGCTGGCGTGTGGGCCCTTGTTCTCAGTGCCCGTGCCGTTCAGCGGCCGGGACTGGCGTCTGCTTCGATTGCCGGCTCAGCAGCAACGTCACCACTGCCGAGACGGCCAGGGTCGCACCGACCACGTACAAGCCGGCCGAGTAGCCGCCCGTCACGTCCTTCAGCCAGCCGATCGCGAACGGGCCGACAAAGCCGCCGAGATTGCCGACGGAATTGATCATCGCAATGCCGGCCGCCGCGCCGGAGCCCGACAGGAACATGCTCGGCATGGCCCACAGGGGCGCTTTAGCGGCGCTGATCCCGATGTTCACGACCACGAGCGCCAGGATGATCATCAGCGCGCTTGTGGCTCCCCCGGCAAAGACGAAGCCAAGGCAGGCGATGACACACGGAATCACCACGTGCCACGTGCGTTCTTCAGTGCGGTCCGAATGCTTCGCCCAGACGATCATCGCGATGACGGCAAGAATGCTCGGCACACCCGCAAGCAGACCGGTCTCGAACGAGCCGAATCCGTATTGTCGAATGATCAGCGGCGCCCACAGACCAAGGGTATAGAGGCCCGCCGACGTGCCGAAGTAGATCAGCGCCAGCGTGAGCACGCGCGGATCCCGCAAGGCGCTGAGCGCGCCGGCCGTATGCCCGGCATGCGACTGCTTGGCGTCCGCTTCCATCTTCAGCTTCGCGATCAGCCAGTCCCGCTCTTCCGGCTGGAGCCAGTGCGCCTTCGAGGGCGTGTCGGTCATGTACTTCAGCACGACGAAGCCGAGGATGATCGCCGGCACGGCTTCGATGATGTAGAGCATCTGCCAGTCGGCGAGACCCCAGATCGGCGGGAGTTTCATGATGGCGCCGGAAAGCGGCGAGCCGATGGCGGTCGAGATCGGTGCTGCCGCCATGAACCACGCTGCCGCTACGGCGCGTTGCCGGCTCGGGAACCACAGGCTGAGGTAAAGAATGATGCCGGGGAAGAAGCCTGCCTCGGCGACACCGAGGATGAAGCGCAGCGCATAGAAGCTGTTGGGCCCGACGACGAACGCAGACGCCGCCGACACGATGCCCCACGACACCATCACGCGAGCGATCCACTTGCGCGCGCCGACCTTGTGGAGAATCAGGTTCGACGGCACTTCGAACAGAAAGTAGCCTATGAAGAACAGCCCGCCGCCGAGGCCGAACGCGGCCGGAGACAGTCCGATGGCCTTGTTCATCGTCATCGCCGCGAATCCGACGTTGACGCGGTCGAGAAAGCTGATGAAGTAAAGCAGCATCACGAACGGAATGATCCGCAGCATGAGCTTCCGGGAGACCCGGGCTTCGAGTTCGGAAATCATTTTGTCTCCTCCTTGGAGGTGTTGAGCTGTGCTCTATGGAATTGCTGTATGACCTGCAGGTCGTCCGCTTGCCGTTCGGCCGGCTTTTCTTGTTGGGCTGTCGATGCTTGTGTCTACAGCGTCGGGACGAGTTGATCCCGGCCGCGAAGGGCTGCGGCCATGTGTCGAGATCGGGACTGTGCACGCCCGCAGTGAGCAGGCGTGCAGCGCGACGAGTCGCTAAGCCTGGCTTAGGCCGCGTTGGCTGCGGGAACCGCGACCTTGTCGAGCAGCGCGCAGACGGCAGCCGTCACCTGAGCCGTCGTTGCCGTGCCGCCGAGGTCGCGCGTGTGAAGGGATTTGTTCGCCGTCACGGCTTCGACTGCCTGCATCACGCGCCTGGCCGCGTCGAATTCGCCGAGATGTTCGAGCAGCATGACGACCGACCAGAACGTGCCGACCGGATTGGCGAGGCCCTTGCCCATGATGTCGAACGCAGAGCCGTGAATCGGCTCGAACATCGACGGGTAGCGGCGTTCCGGATCGATGTTGCCGGTCGGCGCGATGCCGAGGCTGCCGGCGAGCGCGGCCGCCAGATCGCTGAGAATGTCGGCGTGCAGGTTGGTCGCCACAATCGTGTCGAGCGTCTCCGGACGATTCACCATGCGTGCCGTCGAAGCGTCGACCAGCTCCTTGTCCCACTTCACATCCGGAAATTCCTTCGAGATTTCCAGCGCGATCTCGTCCCACATCACCATCGCGTGACGCTGCGCGTTGCTCTTCGTGATGACCGTCAGGAGCTTGCGCGGACGGGACTGCGCGAGCCTGAACGCAAAGCGCATGATCCGCTCGACACCGGCACGCGTGAGGATCGATACGTCCGTTGCCGCTTCGATCGGATGTCCCTGATGCACGCGGCCGCCCACGCCTGAATATTCGCCTTCCGAGTTCTCGCGCACGATCACCCAGTTCAGGTCTTCCGGCTTGCAGCGTTTGAGCGGTGCGTCGATGCCCGGCAGGATGCGGGTCGGCCGCACGTTGGCGTATTGATCGAAACCCTGGCAGATCTTCAGGCGCAGGCCCCACAGCGTGATGTGGTCGGGAATGTCCGGGTCGCCCGCCGAGCCAAACAGGATCGCGTCCTTGTTGCGGATCGCATCGAGACCGTCCGCCGGCATCATCACGCCGTGCTTGCGGTAATAGTCGCCGCCCCAGTCGAAGTTCTCGAACTCGAATGCGAACGAATCGCTGGACTGTGCCAGAGCCTCCAGGACTTGCTGGCCAGCGGGGACGACTTCCTTGCCGATGCCGTCGCCGGGGATGGTTGCGATGCGATAGGTTTTCATGTCTCCGTCCTTCAAATGTTTGTGGGTGTGACTGAACTTTACCCACATCCGGACTCGAAAACCGGTGCTAAACTCAAAGCATCTTTAACCTGGATTCACAAGTGACAGCGATGCGCGATACCGTCCAGCCGGCCGATCTGAGCTTCTTTTCGACGCTCGCCGCATCGGGCAGCCTGAGCGCGGCAGCCCGCGAACTGGGGCTGACGGCGGCGGCCGTCAGCAAGCGCCTGACGCAGATGGAAAGCCGCGCGGGCGTCGCGCTCGTCAACCGGACTACGCGCAGGATGATGCTCACACCCGAGGGCGAGCTGTACCTCGGCCATGCGCGGCGAATTCTCGACGAAATCGACGAGCTGTCGGAACTGCTCGGCTCCGCGAAGAAGAGCCCGAAGGGCCTGCTGCGCGTCAACGCGACGCTCGGTTTCGGGCGAAGCCACGTTGCCCCGGCGATTTCCCGGTTTGTCGCCAAATACCCTCAGGTGGCCGTGCAGCTTCAGTTGTCGGTGACGCCGCCACCTCTCACCGACGATGCATACGACGTCTGCATCCGTTTTGGCGAGCCGCCCGATACGCGGGTGGTCGCGAAGCGTCTTGCGGCGAATCGGCGTCTGTTGTGCGCGGCGCCCTCGTATGTTGCGTCGCGCGGCATGCCATTGACCGCGCATGACCTGACGCGGCACAGTTGCATCGGCATCCGCCAGGGCGACGAAGCTTACGGGGTGTGGCGCCTGACGTCGGGCAGGGGAGCATCGCGCAAGACGGAGGCGGTGCGGGTCAACGGCACGCTGACGACCAACGACGGCGAAATCGCGGTCAAGTGGGCGCTGGATGGGCACGGCATCCTGATGCGGGCCGAATGGGACATCAAGCAGTATCTGGCTGACGGTTCGCTTGTGCTCGTGCTTCCCGATCACGAAACACCGAACGCCGACATCTTCGCCGTCTATTCGCAGCGGCATCAGATGTCGAATCGTATTCGCGCATTCGTCGATTTTCTCGCCCTCGAATTGAGAAGCGAGACGGGCGATCAGACGTAGGTCGCGGGCTTGCCCCGACGATCGCCCGATCGGGTCAGGACGAGATGGAATTGCCGCGCACGGAGCGAGCTTGCTTGACCACGGCCGATTGCCGTCGAGCGGAGCGCTTTCTGATCCAGATCATGAGGCCGGTCGCGCTCAGCATCGCGACCGCGATGCCCACCGCGCTGACCAGAATACGTCCCGGGATGCCGGCAATGCGCCCGGAATGAAGCGGAAACTGGGCTTGCATGAAGATGTCGCCGGCCGAACCCTTCCCCGGGATCGACGTTCCCACGAGCTTGCCCGTAGTCGCGTTGTAATGCAGCCAGGGATTTCCGAGGCCGACATCGCCGTGGTCGTGTCCCGGCGCGAAAAAGCCGACAGCATACGCATGCAGCGCGGACGCGTAGTAGAGCGCGCCCGGAGGCTCCGTGAGACCTCGCTGGCGCCCGTCCTCGAGCGCCCTGGCGAGCACTGCCTCGCGGGTGATCGGCGGCGCACCGGCGTTCGCCGGGCGGGCAAGTTCGGGATTGTTCAGGATCGTCGGCGCGAGCGGCGAAAAAACGGAGACGATAGGCCGCACGATCGGATCGGCGAGGTTCATCGACACCGAAGTGAGCGCCATCATGGCAAGCAGACCCCAGATCCAGACGCCGCCCGAGCGATGCAGGTCGAAGGTCAGCGCGTAGCCGCCGCGCTTGAAACGGAACGCGAAGGACTTGCGCCACGCTTTCACGCTCGGGAACGACAGGATCAGCGCGATACCGCTGTCGAAGAACCACAGAATGCCGACGATGCCGAGCAGCCACGTTCCCACGTCCAGCCCGCCGACGAACGGCAGATGCAGTGTGTAGTGAAGCTTGTAGATGAACGGCAGCAGATCGATGCGCGCCAGCGACAGCGCACCCCACTCGCGCCGGCCCTGCACTTCGCCCGTAGCGGGATCGACAGCAATCTGGTTGAAATCGACCTTGAATGCCTGGCCGGTTGCGGGATCGGTGCGCGGCAACACCATCATCTGCTGCGTGTGTCCCGGCTCGACGCCGAGCGGCAGATATGTCACCTCGATCCGCGGATCGGCGGCTTCGACGCGTCGTGCCAGTTCGAGCGAGGACAGCGCCGGACCGTCCGTGCGCGCGTAGAAGAACGGGGGATTGAGCGCCGCGTCGAGTTCGTGATCCCACGCGATGATCGCGCCAGTCAGTCCCGATACGAAAAGAAACAGCGCCGTCGCGACGCCGAGCCATCGATGTAAACGAACGAACCACGGCCTCATCGTTGCCGCGCTCGGACGAAGGATCGCTGCGCGACCACGAGAAACATAACTGCACCGCAAAGTAAATGGGAATTGTTCGCATTTTAGCGGCGACGCACGGCGAGGGCAAGCCAGATGTAGTTGTTTGTGAAAACCGCCGGCGGAGTCTGCCTGACGACGCCTGCGGTTCTTTTCCATGCCGCGGAAGCAGTCAGCGCGTCGTGCCGGCGCTCGTCATCGAAATGCCGGCGGGATGGGGATTCGCGTCGTTCATGTCCTCGGGGAGCAGGTTTCCGTCGGCGAGGGTCTCGTCGGCCCGTGCGGTATCCGGGAAACGTTCCGGATACAGGTGACGCTCGGCGATCGTCGCATCGAAGGTGCGCGACCATTTGGCGATCACCACCGTCGCGAGACTGTTGCCGATCGTATTGCAGGTGGCGATCGCCATCGACATGAACCGGTACACGCCGAAGATCAGCGCCAGTCCTTCGACCGGAAGAATGCCGGTCGAGGTCACGGTTGCCGCAAATACCACGAACGAGCCGCCCGAAACCGTGGCCGCGCCCTTGGAGGTCAACAGCATCAGCAACAGGATGCCGATCTGATGATCCAGCGTGATCGGCACGCCATACGCATGCGCGATGAACATCACGCCCATCGACATGAAAAGCGACGTGCCGTCGAGATTGAACGCATAGCCTGTCGGCAGCACGAGGCCGACGGTCTGCTTCGCGCAGCCGAGTCGTTCGAGCTTGATCAGAAGACGCGGCAGCGCGCTCTCCGACGAAGCCGTGCCGAGCACGATCATGATCTCGTCCTTGATGTAGCGCAGGAAGCGCCACAGGCTGAAGCCGGCGAGCTTCGCGATGATTCCCATCACCACGACGATGAACAGCACCACGACCGCGTAGAAGCTGAACACCAGTTGCGCGAGCGCGATCAGCACGGCCGTGCCGTTGCTGCCCACCGAATACGCGACCGCACCGAACGTGCCGAGCGGCGCGAGTTTCATCACGAGATTGATGAACGAGAACAGCACTTCCGAAACGAGGTCGAGCCCTTCGTTGATCCGTACGCGCCGACTTTCGGGAATCGCAAGTATGCCGATGCCGACCATGACGGCGAGCACGACCACCTGCAGAAGTTCGCCTCTCGCAAACGCGCCGATGAAGTTGTCCGGCACGACGTGCATGACGAACTCGGTGAAGCCTTGGGGCGCGGCGTGTGCAGCGGTCGCGGGCACGGCGCCGACGGTCACGTGGGTCATTCCTTTGCCCGTTTGCAGCAGGTTGCCCGCAAGCAGGCCGAACATCAGCGCGATCGTCGATACCACTTCGAAGTAGACGATCGAACGCCAGCCGACCCGTCCCGCGCTCTTCACGTCGCCCGCCGAAGCGATGCCATGCACGATCGTGAGGAACACGAGCGGAGCGACGCCCGCCTTGATGAGCGAGAGAAAGATGTCGCCG
This sequence comes from Caballeronia arationis, assembly GCF_001544975.2. Taxonomy (GTDB): domain Bacteria; phylum Pseudomonadota; class Gammaproteobacteria; order Burkholderiales; family Burkholderiaceae; genus Caballeronia; species Caballeronia arationis. The sequence continues at coordinate 23,909 of NZ_FCOG02000055.1, forward strand.
AGGACCTTGAGTTGCGCGCCGAACTTAGGAAAGATCAGGCCGATCGCGATGCCGAGCATGAGTGCCAGCAGGACCTGCATGCCGAGCTTGCGATACCACGGCAGCTTCTTGGGCGGCTCGACGATCGCTTCGTCGTGTGATGCGGTTTGGTTGTTCATCGTGTGCTCCTCCACGGGTGTTCGGTCAGATGTCGCTGGACAATGCGACTGCGCGGTCCACCATCAGCGGCGCGAGGCCGAGATAGTTCGCGGGATCGGTCATGCGATCAATCGCCGCGCGGTCGAAATGCTTCGTGACTTCCGGCAATGCGGCGAGCGCTTCGGCAAGCGTGCCGCCATGTTCGTTCACGGTGCGGCACGCGTCGTAGACGATGTCGTGGGCCTGCTGGCGGCCGGTGAACGGTGCCATGCCCATCATCACTGCCTCGGCCACGATCAGCCCTTTGGTGATGCCGAGGTTGTGCTTCATCCGGTCCGTGTCGACGATCAGCCCGCCGAGCGCGAACTTGGCCTGATGCAAGGCGCCCGCCGACAGGATGAAGCTCTCGGGAATCGCGATCCACTCGGCATGCCACGGACCGGTCGCGCGCTCGAAGTCCTGGACCATCGCGTCGACCATGAGGCCCGCATGCTGGCGCACCGCTTTCGATGCCGCGAGCATCAGTTCGCTCGAAATCGGATTGCGCTTCTGCGGCATCGTGCTGCTCGCGCCGCGTCCCTTGACGAAGGGCTCGTAGACTTCGGCGAATTCCGTCGACGCCATGATCATGATGTCGAGCGCGATCTTGCCGAGCGAGCCGGTCACGAGCGCGAGCAGGTTGACCGCCTCGGCGAAGCCGTCGCGTGCGACGTGCCACGTCGTCGCGGGCACGCCGAGCTTCAGTTCTTCCGCGAGCGCCTTCTGCACTTCGAAGCCCTTGTCGCCAAGCGACGCCAACGTACCTGCCGCGCCAGCGAATTCGACGACCGCCACGCGCGGACGCAACTGCGCGAGCCGCTCCTGATGGCGGTCGAACATCGCAAGCCAGATCGCGACCTTGTAGCCGAACGTGACGGGCAGCGCCTGCTGCAAGTGCGTGCGGCCGGCCATCGGCGTATCGCGGTGCTTCTTCGCCAGACGGGTGAGAATCGCGCGCAGTTCGCGGATGTCGCCATCGATCACGTCGAGCGCGTCGCGCACCTGCAGCGCGACCGCCGTATCCATGATGTCCTGCGTGGTCGCGCCCCAGTGCACGTAGCGGCCCGCGTCGCCGCACATGTCGACGAGCTGGTGCACGAGCGGCAGGATCGGGTAACCGACGATGTCCGTTTCCTCGCGCATGTGGTCGAAATCGATGCGCTCGATCGTCGATTCGCGCGCGATCACTTCGGCCGCCTCGGCCGGAATCACGCCGACGCGCGCTTCGGCCTTCGCCAGTGCGACTTCGACGTCGATGTAACGCTGAATCAGTGCGTGATCGGAGAACAGCGCGCGCATTTTCGCGGTGCCGAAAGCGTCGCGAAACAGGATGGAATCGACCACGGTGCTGGCTTGGGGAAGAGTGCGACTCGTCATGACGACCTCGTTTGATGTGCCTGGAAGGGGAAGCGGACGCGTCAATATGTCCGGACATATGTAAATTAATATGTTCGAACATATCGATCAAGCTATGATTTACCCTAGCCGCGCAAAATCGACAGCTTCGCCAGGAAAAATGAACAAACCGCATTTCGCCGATATCGCCCGCGACCTGACCGAGGGCATCGCGTCGGGCCGCTTTCCGGTCGGCTCCTATCTGCCCACCGAGCTCGAACTTCGCGACCTCTATCAAACGAGCCGGCATACGGTTCGTGCCGCGCTTCACGAACTGCAGCAACTGGGCTTCGTCTCGCGACGCAAGAACGCGGGAACGCGCGTGGAGTCGGTGCAGCCGAGAAACGATTTCCGACCGTCGCTCGCTTCGGTGGACGATCTCGTGCAGTTCGGCTCGGAACACCTGCGGCTGGTGCAGTCGACGGAGGAGGTGGCCGCTTCGGTCAGGCTCGCCAAGACGCTGCGGTGCGCGCAGGGGACGCACTGGTTGCGCATTTCGAGTCTGCGCATTGACGGCGACAAGGAAAGTCCGCCGGTCGGCTGGACCGACGTCTATATCGATCCGGCGTACACGGAAGTGGCGGAGGCGGCGAAGCAGCATCCGGACACGCTGATCAGTTCACTGATCGAAGCGCGTTACGGACGGTGCATCGCGGAGATTCAGCAGGACGTAAAGGCGGTCATCGTTTCGGACGAGATGGCGAAACGGCTGAGCGTGAAAGCCGGGACGGCGGCGCTCGAAATCGTGCGGCGGTATCTGGACGCATCGGGCGCCACCTTCGAGGTGTCGGTGAGCGTCCATCCAGCGGAGCGGTTCTCGGTATCGATGCGCCTCAAGCGTTCGCAGACCTGACGCGCGGGACCTTTCGCGTAACGAGGCGATGCCGGACCGGAGCGCCTTCGTCAATCATCCAGGCGAGGAGGATGTACTGTCCGGAGATTTCGGGCTGCGATCCGCGAGCGCTTCGAGGAGCGGGGCCGATGGGACGAAGAACAGGCCCCCGGTAACCGCGCGGCTGTAATCGAGAAGCCGATCGTAGTTGCCGGGCGGTCGTCCGACAAACATGTTCTCGAGCATCTGTTCGACCGGTTCGGGCGAACTGGCATAGCCGATAAAGTAGGTCCCGAACTCGCCGGCGCCCGGCCTGCCGAAGGCCATGTTGTGGCGCAGGATCTTGACTTCCTGACCCTCTTTTTCGATGGTCGTCAGCGAACTGTGCGACGACGATGGCTTGATACCTTCGGGAAGCTCGACGTCGGACAGCTTCCGGCGGCCAATGATGCGCTCCTGCGCCTCGACCGGGAGCGATTCCCAGGCGGTCATGTCGTGCAGATACTTCTGCACGATCACATAACTGCCGCCCGCGAATTCGCGATCCTGATCGCCAATGACGACGAAATCGAACGCCTCGCGGCCTCTCGGATTTTCCGTGCCGTCGACGAAACCCACCATGTCCCGCAGGTCGAAGTAGCGAAAGCCATGCACCTCGTCGACCACCGACACCGCATCGCCCAACCGCGCCATCAATTGAGCTGCGAGTTCGAAACACAGATCCATATGATCGGCGCGGATATGCAGCAGGATATCGCCCGGCGTGCCGATAGCGCGGCGCGCTTGGTCGCCAAATTCGCGGAACGGGTGCAGATTCGCGGGGCGGGGCGCGCCGAAAAGCGTGTTCCAGGCGTCGGAGCCGAAGCCGCACACGCACGACAGTTCGCCCGTGGGAGCGCGCGTGCCAACTGCTCGAACCAGTGCGGCCACGTCAGCGCACAACGCGCGCACGGTGTCCGCGCTTTCGACGCCGGGCTTCAGCGTGGCGACAATGAAAATGGCACTGCGGGTGACGGGATTGCAGACGGCTTGCGGCTCTGGGATGTCATCGGGCATCGGACGCATTCGCTCCACTCATTGAAAACCACTGCAATTGAGGATGGGATCTTTGCGACGAAGCGACCCCGCCGGTGCATGCTCGACAAGGTTAAATCAATTGCAGCGTTTGGTGGTCGCCAGCCGATTCGCAATTGGAAAGAGCGCCATGCTGGAGGACTTGAAGGAGATCTATTCTGCTCTCAGACTGCATGCTTCGTGGCCGAGTTCTTCGCATCGGCTCACGAGGTCGATATTCGTGCGGCGTGCGACCAGCCACGGGATACCCGCGTAACTCAGGATCGGACGTTTAACGCGGTACTCGAAAAGGTCGGGACCCACATGCTTGAAGAGCACGCGGTCTGCCGCGTGTTGATCCGCATACTCCTCGGAAACCAGGCCCATCTGTGCTGCGCGATGCATTGCCAGCGACCCGTCAGACGACGACTGAAAGCTGATATTGGACAGCACGCAGTACGCGACCGAGATTGCAACTATCGGCTTTGCAACGACGCCAGCATATGCGCGGACGCTTCCTTGCCTTTGAGAGGTAAGTGCTGCAACAGGCATGGTCACCTACTCGGTACGGGTTTACGTGTAGCGCATATTAAACGCTCGCTACAGCGGTGACAAGAAGAAGATATAGGGCTACGGAATATTTAATTGATTAGATGTTTTTGCGGGACTTTGGCCTGAATCCATTTCACGGTGATACTGGAAAAGCGCATCGCTAAAGAATCGAACGTTCGAACTTTCGGTGACACGTGCGATTTCATGACGCGTTGTCAAAGGCACGCTGTCATCGTTAGTCCGGATCGATCGGACCGCGCTCGGCGAAATCCTGCAGCGCCGACAGTTCGCCCTCGTGAAGCATCTCCTTCAGCAGCGCGCAGAACCTGACCGATGCCGCCGTCCGATACGCTCGCCGACGCTTAAGAAGTGCGACCGTGCGCGTCGGAAACGGCGGGTCGAGCGGCACATACGACAGATCGCCGTGTTCGCGTTGCATGGCGCTCGGCAGGATCGCCGCGACATCGCCGCGGCGTACGATCTTCAGCACCGCGCTGATCGAATTGGCCTGCAGGGCGATGTTCGGCTTGATGCCATGCGCGTGAAAGTAGTCGTCGATATAACGACGGGACACGAAGTTGCCGGTAAGGAGCGCAAGCGGCACGCCCGCAAGCTGAGGCGGCGCCACGGCGGCTGCGCCGCGCGTGAGCGGATGCGCGCCTCCGGCCACCAGCGTCAGCCGTTCGATGAATAGCGGCTCGATCTCGATGTCGTCGGAGCGGATGTCCGTAAAACCGATTGCGACGTCAACCTGATCGTCGCCGAGGGCGGCTTCGATCGCTTCCAGCGACATTTCCGAAAGCTCGATCGTGATCGCGGGATGCATGGCGTGGAACTGCCCGACCAGCGGTCCCACCAGATATTCGGTGAAGGTCGGCGTAACGGCGACGCGCACGTGACCGCGCGACAGATCGCGCACGTCGTGCAATGCCCGCCGTCCGGCTTCGAGATCCAGCACCGCGCGCCGGGCGAACTCGATGTAGGCGAGACCGAAATCGGTCAGCCGGACGACCCGGCCGCTGCGATCGAACAGTTGCCCGCCAAGTTCGCTTTCGAGTTGCCTGATCTGCTGCGACAACGCGGGTTGCGACACACGGAGGGTCTCGGCTGCCCGGGTGAAATTGCCTTGTTCGGCCACTGCGATGAGATACCGGATGTGTCGAAGCAACACTTGGGTCTCCATAAGCTGTTGTTATTGGCCTGATCCAAATCCAGTCTTGGACGGCGTGATTCTCGTTCGGCACAATCGATACGACTGCTGCCGATGTTGGTCGTGGTTCAGCGAACGGGCGTCTTCATTCGGCCGCTGATTGTATGCCAACGGCACGCTCCAACGAGCGGGCGACCGTGCCTGAGGAGCGCTTTCTGCACCCTCCGGCGATGCGTATCGAACGCTTGTGCGAACTGACGGGAGATAAAGAATGGAAATCGTGATCGTGGCGGCAATCGTCGTCGTGGCGCTCGGAGCGTTCGCCACCTTTACGATGGCGGATCTGCTTCCCCCGGATGTCGCGGCGAAAGCGGAAGAGCACGGCCGTTTCGCCGGACTTGCAGACGAGATCGCGCGGGAGACGGTGCCATCGGCCGCACTCGTCGCAGGTGGGATGGCGCGTCGCGACAGGGCCCGACAGCGTCGTCAGGTTCGTACGCTGTCGCGAAGCGACGCCCCTGGCCGGCGTGTTCTGCGGCGTCTTGCGAGATGATCGGCTCGCGCAGATAAATGCATGGCGGGGAAGGCGATGACAACTGCGGTGTCTTCGCCAGAGTTCGGGGCACGCTTCGGGCAGACGCTGGACGCGTGACATGGCTGTCTCAAGCCGGATCGGACCGCGTGACCAGTCGAGGTGTTGCGTGACGACACTGTTGAACACGAATCCGCACCACGCGGCCCGACGACTTGTCGGCCGTCTGACCTTTGCGGGCATTGCGGGCGCCGCCGTTTCAATGGTCGTCTGCATCGCGGTGCTGCTCCTGCTTCATGCAATCAGCCCGGCTTTCCATATCGAAGTAAGGGAAGTGCATCCGTTCACGTTGCACGACGAGAACGGGCTGAAGCTGATGCTCGGTGCCGCGTCGGTTTACTGGATGCTTGCGCGGGTTTGCAAGAACCGCCACGCGCGAAGACACGAACGCACTGGCATGAACGATCGAAACGATGGCATGCCGTCCAATGTCGTATCGATGAACACGGCTGCCTCTAGTCTGAATCGAAGCCAGTCGCGATCCGCCGAAAGCACGACGAAAGACCTGGAATCGATCATGGCGACTACGCGTCCTGTCGCGAGCGCGCGCATGCTGCGTCAATGCACCTGTGAGCAGATCATGACGCGCAACGTCGTCACCGTTTCGCTCGACACCCGGCGACGCGTAGTCGAGAAAATACTGGACCGCTACAGGATTCGCGCGTTGCCCGCGGTCCATGCAGACGGACGTCTGGCAGGAATCGTGACGCGCGAGGATCTGCAAAAGTCCGGGCGTCGCGTGCGGCCGTCGCTGATCGCGTCAGATGGCGTGTGCCTTTCCCATCCGCCATCGGCATCGCAAACGGTTGGTGGATTGATGACGTGCGAAGTGGATGCGGTCGATGCGACATCGTCGCTCGAAACGTTGCTCGGGCTCTACGTGAACAAGGGCCATCACCACATCCCGGTACTCGATGCGCAACGCAGGATCGTCGGAATCGTGACCACTTCGGATATCGTCGAGCGCCTTGGCTGGCTACCGGCGGCCGGTGGAACGCGGCGCGGCTGACGAGCGGCGACAGTGAGCAATCCGCGCGCCTGACAAGGAATTGAAGCGGCGTCACGCCGATTCCCGTCTCGCCCTGCGACACAACTCGAACAGTTCCCTCTACCCGCGAAGATTGCCATCGCGCGGCCGCGTCGTACGCGTTACGATCCGTTCATTCTTCGACAGATGAATCGATCGAACATGAACAAGGCGCGAACAAGCATGCTTGCCGATCAAGCCGGGCGCTGGTCCGGGGAAGAAAATGGCATGGCACCCAACCAGGCGCCGGTCGGGCACGTGGTTCTGGCCGACGCTGACAGCGACAGTTACCGCTCGCTGCGGCGTCGGCCCATGTCGCGCGCACAGCGCTTCGAACTCGGCCGGAGCCTTCGTGACCGGGTTCCCCGCAACACGCTGGGCGACTGGAAGGCTCCTGCGACGCGGCCGGACCCCGTCGAGCAGATCATGCGTTCGCATGAGGGCCGGCTGGACAGGCTGATTCCGGTTCGCGTCGGCCGCATGGTGGCATCGCCCTATGGGTTCCTGCGCGGGACGGCCGTCGTGATGGCCGAGGATGTGGCCCATCTTCCCGCGACGGGCATCACGCCGGTAGTTTGCGGCGATGCTCACCTGGGCAACTTCGGTTTCTACGCTTCACCCGAACGGGATCTGGTTATCGATCTGAACGACTTCGACGAAGCGCATCCCGGCGCCTGGGAGTGGGACCTGCGGCGGCTGGTAGCGAGCATCTGGGTGGCGGGCCGGCACACGGGCGCGAGCGAATCCCAGTGCCATGATTCGGTCGCGTCCTGCGTCGCCGCTTATCGCGAGGAAGTGCGTTTCCTTGCTAACGAACCGTTGCTGTCGCGCTCGTATCAGCGCATCGACGTCGACCGGTTGCACGAGACGGCGACCGATACCGCGCTGCGCGGCGAGATTTCCCGCGCGGCCAAACGCGCGCGGTCCCGCACGAGCGACCGCGCCTTGCCGCGCTTTACTACCGAGCGCGACGGCCGGCGCTGCATCGTGGACGAACCGCCACTGATCACCCGGGTTCCCGACGCGGAGGCGGAAAGCATCGCCGCGTCGCTGGACGAATACCTGGACACGCTGGCCCCGCACTGGCGCCGCGTGCTCGGCGGCTACACGCTGGTCGACATCGCGCACAAGGTGGTCGGCGTGGGCAGCGTGGGCTTGCGCGCCTATGTTGCACTGCTCGAAGGCAGCAGCGCCGACGACGTCGTGTTTCTCCAGCTCAAGCAGGCCCGCCGTTCGGTGCTTGCCCGCTTCGTTCACGGCGATTCGGCATGGCACGCTCATCAGGGACAGCGCGTCGTCGAGTATCAGCAGGCTCTGCAGACAGTGAGCGATCCGCTGCTCGGCTGGACGTCCATCGACGGCCTGCAATACTACGTCCGCCAGTTTCGCAACATGAAGGGCACGATTCCGCTCGATGCGCTCGACGCGGCTGCGCTCACCGATTACGCCGGGATCGTCGGCCATTTGCTGGCGAAGGGCCACGCGCGTACTAGCGGCGCCTCGATGATCGCCGGCTATGCGGGTTCGTCCGACAAGCTGGACAAGGCGCTGTGCCGATTCGCGCGCGCCTATGCGGACCAGACGGAGGCCGACCACGCGGTACTCGTCAAGGCTGTGGCTCGTGGTCTCCTGCCGGTCGAATACACGGAGCAGGGGGGAGGGAAAACTGCGTTTCGTCCGTAGGTGTCCGGTCGAATGGAAAGCGGTGGCCGTTCTGCACGGCCTCCCTATATCGACGGGCGACTTCAGGCCAGTCGATGACGTTGAAGAACGCGGCAATGTACTCCGGCCGGCGATTCTCGTATTTCAGGTAATACGCGTGCTCCCACACGTCGAGTCCGAGAATCGGCGTATTGCCCGACGCGATCCCGGACATCAGCGGACTGTCCTGATTACCTGTGCTTTCCGCCACGAGGTGCTTTTGCTCGTCCACGGAGAGCCACGCCCAGCCGCTGACGAAGGCGCGTCAGTGCCGCTTTCGTGAAGGCTTCCTCGAAGGCATAGAAGCCGCCCAGTTCGCTGTCGATCGCCTGGGCCAGCGCGCCTTCGGTCGACTCGTTCGCCTGCATTAAGTACCATGGTGGTCGCATGCGACCGGACCCGAATTCGAGGCATACGCATCCAATGAATCCATCGGAACAGATAGACCAACTGATCGCGAAACTCACCGACTGGCGCGGCCAAACGTTCGCCGCCATTCGAAAGAGCATCCTTGAGGCAGACCGGGAGATCGTCGAGGACTGGAAGTGGATGGGCAGCCCGGTGTGGTATCGCGATGGAATGATCGCGGTCGCCAACGCCCACAAGGGAAAGGTCAAGCTGACCTTTGCGCACGGCGCGAGCATTCCGGATCCTGACAAGCTTTTCAACGCGGGCCTGGAAGGCAACGCTAGACGGGCAATCGATTTTTTCGAAGGCGATGAGATCGATGAGCGCGCATTAAAGAGTCTCGTCCGTGCAGCGATTGAGTTCAATCAGCTCAAGCAGAAGAAAAAAGCGCCTTCGGGCACCCGGGGGAAAGGCCAAAAAGATAAAACCAAAGTCTGAGTCATCGATCAATTCATGCGGCAGATTGGCCGCTTTCAATGAGCGACGCACTCCCTCGGCAGACGATTGCTGCACCGCGTCGCAGCGACCACAGAAAACACCTGCCAAGCTATAGACCGGACCTATCACCGGCATTGCAGGAATCGACTTCTGTTGCCGGTCACACGCGCTTATATTTAGATGGAGTACCCTCGCCGACAAAAGCCGCAAGAGCCCGCCATGGGACTCCCGAACGAAATGCCCGCGGGCACCCGATCGCCCATACACCGTGAGGCGTGGCGCCCTGAAAGAACAATAGTGGGTAAGTCCTCTCAAGGAGATTACGCATGTCAAACGAAGCGAAGTGCCCGTTCAACCATGCCGCTGGCGGCGGCACCACAAACCGCGACTGGTGGCCGAAGGACCTGCGGGTGGATCTGCTCAGCCAGCACTCCCGTAAATCCAACCCGATGGACGACAGCTTCAATTACGCCGAAGCCTTCAAGAGTCTCGACCTCGCCGCAGTGAAGAAGGACCTCGCGGCGCTGATGACCGATTCGCAGGACTGGTGGCCCGCAGACTTCGGCCACTATGGTCCGCTCTTTATCCGCATGGCGTGGCACAGCGCCGGCACGTACCGGATCGGCGATGGCCGAGGCGGTGCTGGTCGCGGTCAGCAGCGTTTCGCGCCGCTCAACAGTTGGCCGGACAATGTCAGTCTCGACAAAGCCCGCCGCCTGCTATGGCCGATCAAGCAGAAATACGGTCAGAAACTATCCTGGGCGGATTTGTTGATCCTGAGCGGCAATGTTGCGCTCGAAACGATGGGCTTCAAGACGTTCGGCTTCGGCGGCGGCCGCGAAGACACCTGGGAGCCGGACCAAGACGTCTACTGGGGCAACGAGAAGACCTGGCTCGGCGGCGACGTCCGCTACGGCAAGGGTGCCGCCGGTGACGACGATGACGAAGGCGTGATCGTCGCCGACGAGGAACTGCATGGCGCCGAGGCCAGCCGGACCGACAACGGACGCAATCTGGAGAATCCGCTGGGCGCCGTGCAGATGGGTCTGATCTATGTCAACCCGGAGGGCCCCGATGGCAATCCGGACCCGGGCGCCGCCGCGCACGACATCCGCGAAACCTTCGCGCGGATGGCGATGAACGACGAGGAAACCGTCGCGCTGATCGCCGGGGGGCACACTTTCGGTAAAACGCATGGCGCCGGTCCTGCCGACAACGTCGGTACCGAGCCCGCGTCCGCCGGTCTCGAGGACCAGGGACTGGGCTGGAAGAACAGTTTCGGTAGCGGCAAGGGCGCCGATACGATCACGAGCGGCCTGGAAGTCACCTGGACCACGACGCCGACAAAGTGGGGCAACGGTTTCTTCGAGAGCCTGTTCGGCCACGAATGGGAACTGACGAAGAGTCCCGCTGGTGCCAACCAGTGGGTCGCCAAGGATGGTGGCGAAACCGTCCCGCACGCTCACGATCCGTCCAGAAAGCTCCGGCCGACGATGCTCACCACCGACCTGTCGCTGCGATTCGACCCCGAGTACGAAAAGATTTCGCGGCGTTTCTGGGAGCACCCCGACGAACTCGCCGACGCCTTCGCCCGCGCGTGGTTCAAGCTGACTCACCGCGACATGGGACCGCGCGTCCGCTATCTCGGCCCGGAAGTGCCGGCTGAAGAACTGCTGTGGCAGGACCCCATTCCGGCCGTGGACCATCCTCTCGTCGATGCAAAGGACATCGCCTCGCTCAAGCAGAAGATCCTGTCGTCGGGCCTGTCCGTTTCGCAACTGGTGTCGACGGCCTGGGCATCGGCGTCCACGTTCCGCGGATCGGACAAGCGCGGCGGCGCCAACGGCGCGCGCATTCGTCTCGCTCCGCAGAAGGATTGGGAGGTCAACCAGCCCGGGCAACTGGCGAACGTGCTGAAGGTCCTGGAAGGCATTCAGGGTGAGTTCAACGGCGCGCAGTCCGGCGGCAAGAAGATTTCGCTCGCCGACCTGATCGTGCTGGCCGGGAGCGCCGGAGTAGAGCAGGCGGCCGAGAAAGCGGGTCATCCGGTGGCCGTGCCGTTCACGCCGGGGCGCATGGACGCCTCTCAGGAACAGACCGACGTGCAATCGGTCGGAGCGCTCGAACCGCCCGCCGACGGCTTCCGGAACTACGTGAACCCCAGGCTTGGCGTCCCGGCCGAGACTATGCTGATCGACAAGGCGCAGTTGCTGACCCTGACCGCGCCCGAGATGACGGCGCTCGTCGGCGGATTGCGGGTTCTGAACGTCCACACCGGGCAGGATTCGCATGGCGTCTTTACGGATCGGCCGGAAACGCTCACGAACGACTTCTTCCGCAACCTGCTCGACATGCGCACGGAATGGAAGCCGCTCTCGCGGAACGCGTTCGAAGGGCGTGATCGCAAGACGGGCGAGGTGAAGTGGACCGGCACGCGTGTCGATCTGATCTTCGGTTCGCACGCCCAGCTTCGCGCTTGCGCCGAAGTCTATGCGAGCGAGGACGCGCAGGAAAAATTCGTCCGCGACTTCGCGGCTGCGTGGGTCAAGGTGATGAACCTCGACCGTTTCGATCTCGCCTGAAACGTCGCGTCGCCCCGTCAGGTTTGTCATCCTGACGGGGCGACGCGAATCTCTTCAGCTCATTGCATCGAGCAAGCCGTACCACGCGACTCCCGCGCTGATATAAAAGCGCTGCAGCGCGTGAAGCGGTATGCGGCGGATGGAGGTCGGCGGCAGCGGCAGCCCGTGCGTGGGCCCGGCCAGATGCGCGGCGAGATGCTTGCCGAGCGTTGTTGCCATCGCGATGCCGCGCCCGTTGTAGCCGAGCGCGATCGTCAGCCCCGGCGCCGGCAGATGCAGATGCGGCAGAAAGTCGCGCGTAATCGCGATACGGCCCGCCCAGCGATACTCGTATTCCACTTCCTTCAGTTGCGGATAAAGCAACCGCGCCGCCCGTTCGAGATGCGCCCAGTCCGACGCTCCGCGCGGCTCGCGAAACGGCCCGCGACCGCCCATCAGCAGGCGTCCCTCGGCATCGCGCCTGAAATAGAGCAAGAGCCGTCTCGAATCGGACGCCACTTCGCGTCCCGGCAGAATGCTGGCGCCGATGTCGGCAGGCAGCGGCCGCGTCGCCACGATGAAGCTGTTCGCCGCGATCACCGATTGCGCGAGACCGGGCCAGAGCCCGTCGCTATAGCCGTTGGTCGCGATAAGAACCTGACGCGCGTCGATGACCGGCCCGTGCGCCGTGCTGATGCGCCAGCCATCGGCGCTGCGTTCGAGTTTTTGCGCGCGCGTCGCGCCGTGAATCGCGACGCCTTTCGCGATCGCCGCGCGCGCCAGACCGCGCGCGTAGCTGAGCGGTTGCACGCTGCCCGCGCGCCGGTCCACCCAGCCGCCGACGAACGCCTCCGTGCCGAGCCGCTCTCCGATCTGCGCGCGATCCAGCAGTTCGACATGCGCCCCGCGCGCTTCCCATTGACGCGCCCGCGCATGCAGCGTGCCGATCAAGCTGGTCGAATGCGTGGGCTGAATCCAGCCGGCGCGGGTCGCATCGCACGCAATGCGGTGGCGCCGGATCAGGTCGAACACGGTGTCGGCCGCGCCGCCTGCCATCGAGACGATGGTTTCGCCGTCACGCGGACCGAAACGTCTCACGAGTTCGTCGGGATCGTACTTCAGGCCCGGTATCACCTGTCCGCCGTTGCGTCCCGACGCGCCCCAGCCGGGCTCGTTCGCATCGATCACGCAGACGTCGATCCCGAGTTCGCTCAGGTGCAGCGCGGTGGACAGCCCCGTATAGCCCGCGCCGACGATCGCGACCTCGACGCGCTTCGAAGCATCGAGCGGCGGCGCGTGCACCGCGGCTTCCGCCGTGGCGGCCCAGAGCGAGGGCGCCAGCGGACTGCCAGTGTCGACGCGCCTCATTGCGCGGTTCCGTTTGCAGCGGGTGCGAGCATGCGGCGCAGGAAATCGCGCGTGCGCGGGTGCGTCGGCCGTTCGAGCAGATCGGCGGCGGCGCCTTCCTCGCAGATGGTGCCGTCGTAGAGAAAGCACACGCGGTCCGCCACTTCGCGCGCGAATCCCATTTCGTGGGTGACGACGATCATCGTCATGCCGTCGTTGGCGAGTTGCCGCATCACGCCGAGCACTTCGCCGACCAGTTCCGGATCGAGTGCAGAGGTGGGTTCGTCGAAGAGGATCGCCTTCGGCTCCATCGCAAGCGCGCGTGCAATCGCGACGCGCTGCTGCTGGCCGCCCGACAGTTCCGCCGGATACGCGTTCATCCGGTGCGCGAGGCCGACCTTGTCGAGCAGATGCCGCGCTTTCTCGCGCGCCGCGTCGCGCGGCTCTTTCTTCACAAAGAGCGGCCCTTCGCAGACGTTCTCCAGCGCCGTGCGATGCGGAAACAGGTTGAAGCGCTGAAATACCATGCCGACATGCGTGCGCAGTTCGTGAATGCGCTTCGACTTCGCGTCGACGCGCTCGCCTTCGACGGTGATCGCGCCTGCGTCGTAGGTTTCCAGGCCGTTGATGCAGCGCAAGAGCGTCGATTTGCCCGAGCCCGACGGCCCGATCAGACACACGACCTGTCCCGCTTCGACACTGAGGCTCACGCCCTTGAGCACTTCCTGATCGTGAAAGCGCTTATGGATGGATTGGACTTCGATCATCGTTTCCCCTTCAGGCCGAGCCGGCGCTCCAGACGCCGCAGGCCGTAGACGAGCGGCAGGCTGAGCGCGAGATAGAGCAACGCGACGAGCGTGAACACGGTCATGTTCTGGAACGTCGACGAGGCGATCAGCTGGCCGGCGCGCGTCATCTCGGCGACCGTGATCGTCGATGCGAGGGACGAATCCTTCAGCATCATCACGAGCGTGTTGCCGTAGGGCGGCAGCGCGATCCGGAACGCCTGGGGAAGGATCACGCGGCGCATGATCATCGCGCCGCGCATGCCGATGGATTGCGCCGCCTCGATCTGTCCGTGATCGACCGCCTCGATTCCCGCGCGAAAGTTCTCGGCCTGGTACGCCGAGTACGCGATCCCGAGCCCGATGAAGCCCGCCTGGAACGCGCTCAGCTGGATGCCGAGGTCGGGCAGCACGAAGTAGATGTAAAAGAGCTGCACGATGATCGGCAGGCCGCGGATCACGTTGATGACGGTCGCCGCCGTGTTCGAGAGCACCTTGTTCGCCGACACCCGCATCAGTGCGAGCGCGAGGCCGAGAATCGTGCTCAGCACGAACGAGCAGAAGGTGATCTCGATGGTGACGACCGCGCCTTTCAGCAGGATCGGCAGGAAATCGAGCGCATTCTGGATGAACATCGCGTGTCCTCCTCAAGCCGGGCGCCGCGTCATTCGACCTGCCATTTCTTGATGATCTGCGTGAGCGTGCCGTCCGCCTTGATCTTCTTGATGCCGGCGTTCAGCTTTTCGAGCGTTTCGGTGTCGCCCTTTCTCACCACGAAGCACAACTGGCCCTTGACCGCCGGCTGGTAGCCGTCGACGAGGCGCAGTTGCGGATTCGGATTCTTCTGCAACTGGTACGCGATGATCGGATGGTCGCCGAAACCCGCCTTGATCCGGCCGAGCGCGACGTCGCGCATGATGTCCGCGACCGAATCGTAGGTGCGCACTTCCTTGAAGATGCCCTTCTTGTTCAGCGCGTCGACGAACGCCGTGCCGACCTGCGCGCCGACGACCTCGCCCTTCAGATCGTCCATCGACTTGTAGGGAGTCTTGTCGTCCGCGCGCACGATCAGGCCTTCGCCGTACGAATAGACCGTGTCGGAGAAATCGACGATCTGCTCGCGGGCGGGCGTCTTCAGCATAGCGGCGGAAATCACGTCGATTTTTTTGGTCGTGAGCGACGGGATCAGCGCGGAAAACGTGGTCTGCTCCACTTTGACGTCGAAGCCGCCGGCCTTGCCGGTCGCGGTGATCGCGTCGACGAGCAGGCCCTGGATCGAATTGCTCTTGACGTCGAGGAACGTGAACGGCACGCCGGTCGCCGTTGCGCCGACGGTGTATTCGGGCGCGGCGAACGACAGCGCCGGCGTTGCAGCGATGACCAACCCGGCGATGGCGGCGCCGGCAATGCGCTTCACAAACTGGATCATAAGGTTCTCCATGACAGTGACGACTGCGGTTGATGTATCGATTAGTGGCACGACTTCATCATATTCGAGTCAAAAATATCGAATAACATTATTTGCGTATCGATATTCGATATGGTAACGTCAAGGTATCACGATTCACCATTGGGTATTTCCATGAGCGGCAAGGGCGAAGAAGACACGAGCGGCGGCGACGCACCGGACGCGCTTTTCAACCAGTCGCTGGAAAAGGGCATTGCCGTGCTGCGCGCGTTCAGTGCGCTGCGCCGGACGATGAGCCTGCCCGAAGTGGCCGAGGCCACCTCGATCACGAAAAGCTCGGCGCAGCGCATGATCTACACGCTCGAAAAGCTGGGATACGTGCGCAAGCATCCGCGCACGAAGCGCTATCAGCTAACGCCCCGCGTGATGCAGATCGGCTTCAACTATCTTGCCGCGGATACCCTGATCGACGTCGCGAATCCATTCCTGTCCGAGCTCACGAACGTGACCGGCGAGACCACGAACCTCACCGAGCCTGACGGCGCACAGATGCTCTACGTCGCGCGCTTCGTCTGCATGAAGTTCGTGCCGATCCACATGCCGATCGGCAGCCGCATTCCGATGTACTGCACCGCCTCGGGCCGCGCGTATCTGGCTGCGCTGCCCGACAGCGAGGCGCGCGCGGTGCTCGAAGCGAGCGAACGCGTCGCGCATACGCAGTACACGGTGACGGACATCGGCGACATCGAGGCGCTGCTCGCAGAAGGGCGCCGCAACGGCTATGCGTCGAATCGCGAGGAACTGTTCATCGGCGACATGACAATTGCCGCGGCGGTGCTGGACGGCGAGAGGCGGCCGGTGGCGTCGGTGCACGTGGTCGCGCCGACGAGCCGCTGGACACTCGCCGATGCGGAACAGCGTCTCGCGCCCGCGGTGATCGACTGCGCGCGCGGTATCAGCAATTCCATCAGGACGCTTGGCTGACTCTTGAGTCTTTCGAGAGACATTTATCTTTCTGCTTGTTCAAAAGTTCTGCAAAGAATCAGCGGGAAATTCCTGATGCTTATTGAGATATTTGGGTATAATTTCAAGCGTGAAATTGACTTGATTCTGCAACCCTGAAACTCTCTTTCGTTGCAAACCTCAATTCGTATCAATTCGTAACGACCGCTCAAGACCTTGTAATTATCGGAAATCTATTGCATCTTCCGACTTTTCTCAAAGTTTCGGGGTTTGCAACGATGGAGAGAAGTGTCCGCAAGAATCGTAATCCGGCATAATTTACCATTCTTACCTTGCCGTGGCTCGTGTTTATATCGGCCGGCGCCGATGCCGCCTGTAACACCAGCGTAAAATCGACCATTTGCGATTCCTCCCCGACCAATCCACAAGCAACCCTGATTGGCGCCGGCAATGTGCCGTCCGAAGATGGTCGAACGGTGACGGTGGAAAATGGTTCGAGTATTGCCGTTGGTAATTCGAATGCGATTAGTTTGCGTGACCGGGCAAACGTCAATGTCCTCCAGGGTGGCACGGTCAGTGCCGTCTCGACCAACACTGGCGGTCTTTACAGGACGGGCGGGAATACCATCGAATTCAGAAACGCTGGTCGGCTGACGGTTGCACAAGGTGGCCAGGTTTCGTCCAATGGCACGCAAATACCCGCCGAAGCAGTTAATCTGCAAGGTGCGGTAAACGTGATTACCAACAGTGGGCTGATCTACGGAAAGAACGCTGCGGCAATCTGGTTCCAGAATCTGGCCGGGTTGAATACGGTCGTCAATACGGATACGGGCGTCATTCAAGCGCCCGGTAATGTGATTGGCGCAACTGGAAATGGCGCCGTCGATTTTATCAATCGCGGAAAAGTAATCGGCAATTTGTTCTTCGCGGGCGGCGACGATACGCTTCGCTTATATACCGGCTCGTCGATATCCGGGAATTTCAGCGGCGGCGCGGGAAATGACACTGTCTTTCTAAATGGGACAGGAGGGTCGACATTACCTGGAAACTTTTCCGGATTCGAAACTCTTTATAAATCCGATTCCGGCACGTGGATATTATCTGGAACCTTGAGCGGGGTCGTGCGTTCCGAAGTGGTGGATGGAACCCTGATACTCACCGGAGAGAATACGAATTACAGCGGCACGATGCTGGTGGACCCGTCCGGCACGCTCGAAGCGCGTGCGCAAAGCCTGCCGCCGACCGTCACCGACAACGGCCTCGTCCGGTTCGCCCAGCCCGATGCAGGCACCTACGCGGGCTCGCTGAGTGGCACCGGCGCGATCGAGAAGACGGGTGACGGGGTACTGACGCTCGCGCCATCGTCCGGTGCGAACACCTACTCGGGCGGCACGACGATTACGCAAGGCACGGTCGCGATTGCCGCCGATAGCGCCATCGGTGCCGCGACGGGCGGCCTCACATTCAACGGCGGCACGCTGCAACTGAACGACAACCTGGACCTGGCCCCGACCCGCTCCATTTCAATCACGTCTGCGGGCGGCATCATCGACACGCAAGGCTTCGCATCGACGTTGAGCCAGGGCGTCGGCGGCACGGGCACGCTGACGAAAGCCGGCAGCGGCACGCTGACGCTGAACGGCGCCAATACCTAGTCGGTCTTGCAGAATCGCGCGAAGCCAAGCGCAGCGTGCGGATAGGTGCAGATAAGCAGTTGCGAAACTCCCAGTT
>NZ_FCOG02000090.1 GCF_001544975.2 Caballeronia arationis
AACTGGGAGTTTCGCAACTGCTTATCTGCACCTATCCGCACGCTGCGCTTGGCTTCGCGCGATTCTGCAAGACCGACTACTTCGGAAGCTTTTCTTCAGCGCTCGCGATGAAGTCGCATAGTTCGCGCTCCATGGCTAAATCTTTAATTGGGTTCGTCCGGGTCGTCGAGGGGGGAAGGGCCCTCCTCCTCGGCGACTGGACACCGCCATGGGAAATCGTCCATCTGTTCGCCAGAGATGCCGGGGGCGAAACCGGAGTAGCGCTTACGGCTTGCTCCAGACCTGTTTCCAACACATGAGAAAGGTACCGCGAGCGTCCCTTGAGACCGCTCCTTCGACCGGACACGCGGTGCCGACTAGCGCGGGGCCGAAGTGGGAGACTTCCCTATCCGCGTCAGCGAGTACATCGGCAGGAACGCGACCCCAAATCGACAGGCTTGCAAGTACGCCTGTACAGCCAACCAGGAGAACGAGTGTACGTTTTAATCGGGTCGGACGGCGGCTGGCGAAGAAATCAAGTGACATTGGGAGCCTCGTCTGGTGTGGGACTTATGAGCGGTGTTATCGGCACCGGCCGCCGAAACCGTAGAGCTCCGTTCAAATATTTTTTCCCGGACCAGCTAGTCAAGAAAAGGAGAGCCTGCGATCTGACCAAGCTTCGAGTGCGTGATGTCTGCCTTGGCCAGCGCGTTGCGTTACAAGCAACGGTGATGCAGCAGAAAACACGACGGTGTGTCCAGTTCGAAATCACTGAGCCAACCCGAGACAGCGCCGAAGAATGGATCAAGGTGGCGAGACTGACGCCTCCCGACTTTTGTTTCTGAGCCGGATTCACGGTCGCCGCACCTTTCGACGCGTCAATACGTCCGCCTGGTACATCGCTGTCGAACCAAAGCGTCGCTGATCTATCGCCGCACGAAAAACCGGCGCGCGGTACAACTGCCACTCGGCTATACGAACTGGAACGAACAGCGATACCTCGGCACCGAAGGCGACGATGTGATCGAGATGGCAGAGCAAACCGATATTTGAGCCACGGTCGGCCGGTCAATAATCGGTCGCAGTTCGGGCCATGAAACGTCATTCGCTCGTCGGATTGTTTGACGTTCAGGCTTCGGTTGTGCTTTGCAAGCGGCCATTGGGCTCCGAAAGAGGAGCGTTACTTTAATGCGCTCGCTCAACCTGAAGGTACCTGCCCCACTCATAATCGACGCTGGCGGGCCGAAGCTGAGACACGCCTGCACCGGGCGTAAAGGTGAGTTCGCCAAAATAGACCCTTCCTTGCGGCGAATACAGATCGACCCGAACAAACTGGAATTCCTCCGCCAGCCTTTCTGCGATATCGAGAAGAAGCTGGGGATTCTCAGGGCGCGGATTGGGAGACTTACTACGCTCGAAGCGCCCGATACCGATCTCGAGCGGATTCCATTCGGTGTCGTAGAAATCGCCGCGCGGATGCTCTCTGAATCGATCGGAAATCACGGCAATGAACACCGTCTTGCGACCGCTTTCATCTTTGAAGATATATATCTTGAAGTCTGCGGGAACGGCGCCGTGCTCATCGAGGAGCAAGGTTTCGAAAAAAATCCGATGCTTGATAGCACGGTAGTGCCGCTCGCGTGCCACGCGATAGAAATCGGTCGTTAACCACTGAGTGGCAAGGGCCGACAATTCTTCAAAGCTGGTCATCTGCTTATCTTCAACGACCTTGACGAAGCTGCTTCCATGATTCGCCTTCATTACAAAAGCCGATGGAAGCGCTTGGAATACTTCTTTAGTGAACGACTCAGGTTCTGCAATCAGAGGTATCAGATACTGTTCGCCTATTTTGGACTTCACATAATCGCGGACGGTGAGTTTGTCCGTCAAATTAGCGTATCTGGGATCAGGATGGAGGCAGCGGTAAAGGATCTTCTCGTTGTATGTGGTGGGCTTCACCAGGTTCGGAAAGCGTCCGATCTTCTTTCGATGATGCATGCTCAAATATAGATAGTCCGGCAACAAGCCCTTTGCGACGCCAATAAGTGTTTTAGATAATGACATGCTGCCCTCCGTTATGCGCCGATACGGCGAGGGCAACCGCGCAGAGTGAGCGTGTGCACGATACGAATCCCCCTCGGACATTGCGACGCTATGTCTCGTTCTTACACTCTCCTTGGTTTTAACCGGACTGCCGGCCGTCGAGATGCCATCAGAAAGAATACTGAAAGCATCCAGAAAGCCGGTATAAGGATAGCCAAGTTAGGACGAGTGCGAACGCGGATTTGTACCTAGTAGATCCGACTTTTCAACGCTGCATTGCAGCAAACGGATGGAGCGGCTCCAGTCCAGCGAGAGGCCGTTCTGCGTGTACATGTGGCGCCGGCCCGCCAGTCTCAGTGGGAATTCGGCCCAATTGGCCCTTTAAGTGAGTCTGGACCCTACGCCTTAAGTCCGCCGAGACGGCTGCTTGCTCGTACTGACGACCCGCAAAAGCCCTTAGTAAATGCTTAGGTCGTACGGCAGCGCGGCAGGTGCCCTCAATGGCACCACCTCGCTAATGAGTCGCCTGAACCAGATTGCTCGGCGTCCCCCCGATGAAGCGCTCGATGTTGTCGATCAACTGGTCGGCCAGCGCCTGCTGCGCTTCGTCCGATGCCCATGCGACATGCGGCGTCACAATGACGTTCGGCCGCCCAGCGATAGCCATCAGCGGATTGTCCGCAGCCGGCGGCTCGCCCGAAACCACATCGAAGCCCGCGCCGCTCACGAGGCCTTCGTCCAGCGCGCGGGCAAGATCGGCTTCATCGACGAGCCCGCCGCGCGCCGTGTTGATGATCAGAGGCTTACGCTTCATCGCGCGGAATTCGGGCATCGCGAGCATGCCGCGCGTTTGCGGCGTGAGCGGGCTGTGCACGGTGATGATGTCGCTCGTCGCGAGCATCTCGTCCCACGGCGTGTAAAGCGGCCCGAACCCTTGCCTGCCCTTGTGCGCCGCGAATATCGGCCGCATGCCGAAGACCTTCGCGATCTCCGCCACGCGTTGTCCGAGCACGCCTTCCCCGATGATGCCGAGCGTCGCGCCTGCCAGATCGTGGATCGGATGATCGAAGAAGCAGAACTGGCCAGACTTCTGCCAGACGCCGTTGAGCACGTCGTCGCGATACGCGATCAGGTTTCGACGCAACGCGAGCATCAGCGCGAACGTATGCTCAGGCACTGTGTTCACTGCATAACCGCGAATGTTCGCCACCGCGATGCCATGACGCGCGCATGCGGCTTTGTCGACGCAATCCGTGCCGGTCGCCGCGACGGCCACGAGTTTCAGCCCCGGGCTTTGCGCGAGGATGTCCGCTGTGAGCGCGACCTTGTTCGTGATGACGATGGATGCACCCGCGATGCGCGCGGCCACGTCCTCCGGACGCGTCTGCGCATATTCCGCGAGTTCGTGCGCGAAGCCCGGCGTACGCAGCCTGATCTGCGGAGCGAGGGTGGCGCGGTCGAGAAACACGATCTTGTACATGGTCAGCCTTCGTTGGATTGGATCAGGCGCTTCGCCTCGGCGGCGATATGCGCAGGCGTGATGCCGAAATGTTCATAGAGCGCCTCGGCAGGGCCAGAGGCGCCGAAGCCCGGCATCCCGACGAAGCCGCCGCGCTCGCCGAGATAGCGGTCCCAGCCGAAGCGCACGGCGGCTTCCACCGCGACGCGCACCTTCCCCGCGCCGAGCACGGATGCACGGTAGGCGGCGTCTTGCTCGTCGAATACCTCGCAGCACGGCATCGAGACGACCGCCGTCGCGACGCCTTCCTCCTGCAAGCGCGCACGCGCTTCGAGTGCAAGCGCGACCTCCGATCCGGTCGCGATCAGCGTGACGCGGCGGTTGCCGCCGTAGGCTTCGGCGAGCACATACGCGCCGCGCTGCGACAGGTTTTCGGCCGCGTGCGTCGTGCGCACCGTGGGCAGCGCCTGGCGCGCGAAGACGAGCGTGCTCGGCCCGCGACGGTGTTCGAGCGCGATCATCCAGCACTCGGCGGCTTCGACGGCGTCGGCGGGACGGAACACGCGCATGTTCGGCATCGCGCGCAGCGACGCGAGGATCTCGACGGGCTGATGCGTCGGCCCGTTCCTGCCGACCCCGATCGAATCGTGACTGAACACGAATTTGACCGGCAGGCCCATCAACGCGGCCATGCGCATGGCGGGGCGCTCGTAGTCGGAAAACGCGAGATAGGTGACGGCGAGCGGGATGATGCCGCCGTGCGCGGCCATGCCGTTCGCCATCGCGCCCATCAGGTGCTCGCGCACGCCGCAATGCACGTAGGCGCCGCGCCGATCGCTCGCGGTGAATGCCTGCAGGCTGCGCTTGTGGCCGGTCGGCGCTTCGAGATCCGCGCAGCCGACCATGCGTTCCGGCAGATATCGCACGAGCAAGTCGTTGATCTCGCCCGAGATCGTGATGCCCGGCTGTGCGTCGCCCGCATCGACCGCGCGCCGCTGGTAGGCCTCAAGCACCTCGCGCAAGCCATCGGGAAGGCGGCCCGCCTGGATGCGCTCGAACTCGGCGCGCTCAGCCGCTGGCAACGCGGTCACGCGCGCCTGCCACGCGCGGTACTCGCCATCGCTGCGGCGCCCGGCGCCGCGCCATGCGTCGAGCACGTCGGCGGGCACTTCGAACGGTGCGTGCGGCCAGCCGAGTTCGCGGCGCGCAGCCTCGGCATCGGCATCGAAGAGCTTGCCGCTGTGGCCGCCGCGCTGTCCCTGCAAGCGCGCGATGCCGCGTGCGATCACGGTGCGGCACGCGATCATCGAAGGACGTGGATCCCGGCGCGCCATTACGAGCGCCGCAGATACCGCTTCGAGATCATGCCCGCTCACTTCGATCACATGCCAGCCCGCGACGCGAAAGCGCGCGCTCACGTCCTCGGAGATAGAGAGCGACGTGCTGCCGTCGTCGGTGATCTGGTTGTCGTCCCAGCAGAGGATCAGCTTGCCGAGCTGCAGATGCCCCGCGAGAGAGATCATTTCCTGGCCGATACCTTCCTGCAGGCAACCATCGCCGACGAACGCGTACGTGTAATGATCGACGATGCCGTCGCCGAATCGCGCGTTCTGATAGGCCTCCGCCACCGCCATGCCGAACGCGTTCGCGATGCCTTGCCCAAGCGGCCCCGTCGTCACTTCGATGCCGGCGGCCGGCTCGAATTCGGGATGCCCCGCGCAGACCGAGCCCATCTCGCGGAACGACTTGAGCGCGTCGATTCCAAAGTGCGCATAGCCCGTCAGATGCAGCAGCGCGTAGAGCAGCATCGAGCCGTGACCGTTCGACAGGACGAAGCGGTCGCGATCGGGCCATTGCGGATCGGCGGGATTGAACTTCAGGTGGCGCGTGAAGAGCGCCGTTGCAATCTCGGCCATGCCGAGCGGCACGCCCTGATGGCCTTCGCCGGCGCGCACGATCGCGTCAATGGCGAGAAAGCGGATCGCATCGGCAAGCGGCCGGGCCTCGGTATTTGACATGACGCATCTCTCCTGTGCCGTCCGGATGCGGGCGGCGTCTAAGGCAATCGATGGAAGAACCGGTGGAAGAAGCGAGCCCCCCGCCCGAACGGCGAGGGACCGTGAATCAATGAAGGAAGCCAGTCGAGATCCAGGGCACCGCCGCGACCACGATCAGGCCGACGATGAGCGCCAGGATGTAACCGACGATCGGCTTCATGCCTTCGTCCGGATGGATGCGGCTCACCGCGCAGGCCGAGTAGTAGCCGACGCCGAACGGCGGCGCGAACAGGCCGACGCCCATCGAAAGGATCACGACCATCGAGTAGTGAACGTCGTCGATGCCCATCTGGCGCGCGATGGGGAACATCAGCGGGCCGAACAGCACGATCGCGGGAATGCCTTCGAGCACGCTGCCGAGCACGATGAACGCGAGGATCGATGCCGCCATGAACATCGCCGCACCGCCCGGCAACCCGCCCATCGTGCGGGCGAGCTGGCCGGAGAAGCCCGACTGGGTGAGCGCCCATGCCATGCCGGTCGCCGCGCCGATGATCAGGAGGATCGCGCCCGACAGCGCCGCCGTATCGATCAGCATCGGCTTCAGGCGCGCCCATTCGAAGCGTCGGTAGATCAGGAGCCCCGCCAGCACGGCATACGCGATGCCGATGGTGGACACCTCGGTTGCCGTCGCGATGCCTTCGACCACCGCCGCGCGGATCACGAACGGCAGCGCGAGCGCCGGCACCGCGATCACCAGCTTCTTCGCGATTTCGGCGCGGTTAGCGCGGCGCACGCCAGAAAGATCGTCGCTGCGATAACGCCACCACACGACCGCGCACAGGGTCACCGCGAGCACCACGCCCGGCAGCATGCCGCCCGTGAAAAGCGCGGAGATCGACACGCCCGTCACCGAGCCGAGCGTGATCAGCACGAGGCTCGGCGGGATCGTCTCGGTCTGCGCGCCGGTGGCGGCGAGCAGCGCGACGAGGTCGCCGGGTTTCGCGCCGCGCGCCTTCATCTCGGGAAACAGCACCGGCGCGACGGCGGCCATGTCGGCGGCCTTCGAGCCGGAAATCCCCGACACGAGATACATCGCGCCGACGAGCACGTACGACAAACCGCCGCGCACGTGTCCGAGCAGGCTCGCGAGGAATGCGATCATCGCGGCGGCCATGCCGGTCATTTCGATCAACTGGCCGAGGAACACGAAGAGCGGCACCGAGAGCAGGATCAGGTGCGACATGCCTTCGTCCATGCGACCGACCACGACGACGAGCGGCGTGCTCGTCGTGAGCGCGAGATAGCCGAAGGTCGCAAGGCCGAACGAGAACGCAATCGGCACGCCCGAGAGCACGGTAAGCGCCACCAGCCCGACAAAGAAGATCAGCAGGTTGACGTTGCCGAGGTCGCGGAACACCGGCGCGAGCGCGTAGAAGCTGCCCCCCACCGCGGCGACGAGCACGAGCGCCGCGATCGTCAGCCGCCAGTTGGCGCTCCGGATGAGCCGCAGGCACGCGACGAGCAACATCAGCGCCGTGCCGACCGGGAGCGCCGCGGCCCGCCACGAGTTCGGGATTTCGAGCGCAGGCGTCGTGATGAACGCCTCGTCCTGCGCGAACTCGACAGCCGGCCCGATCACGAGCACGAGGAACGCGAGCGGTGCCGCGATCGCGATGACCTCAAGAAACGCCCGCACGCCCGGCGACGCCATGCCGACGAGCGCCGTCATCCGCATGTGCTCGCCGCGCCGCAGCGCGACCACCGCGCCGAGCATGGCGAGCCACAGGAACAGGATCGACGCGAGTTCATCGGACCAGACGAGCGGCGCGTGCAGCACGTAACGGCTCGTCACGCCCGTGAGCAGCACCACGATTTCCGCGAGCACCAAGAGCGCGGCAGGGATCTCCACAAGATGACCGAGGACGGTGTCGAGGACACCGGCTATGCGGCGCGGCGCCGCGTGCGAAGCCGTGTACGAGGTCATGGCATCACACCAGCTTGCCGACGTTCTTTTCCAGGAGCGACCAGCCCTCGTTACCGTACTTGGTTTTCCAGTCGTTGTAGAAGCTCGTCTTGCGCAGCGCGTTGCGGAAGGCTTCGCGATCGACCTCCACGATATTGATGCCCTTCGTCTTCAGGTCCGTGCGCAGCGACACGTTCAGCTTCGCGATGTCGGCGCGCTGCAGCATGCCGGCCGCTTCGAACTCGCGCGTGACGATGGCGCGCATGTCGGCGGGAAGCTTCTCCCACGCGCGACGGTTGCCGAGAATCCAGTACGCGTCCCACACGTGCGAGGTCAGGCTGATCGACTTCTGCACTTCGTAGAGCTTTGCCGTCGCGATGATCGGCAGCGGATTCTCCTGGCCTTCCACCACGCCCGTCTGTAATGCGGAATAGAGCTCGTTAAAGTTGATCGGCGAGGGGCCGGCCTCGAGCGCCTTGAAGAGCGACGTGAGCATCGGTGCCTGCGGCACGCGGATCTTGAAGCCCTTGAGGTCTTCCGGCGTTTTCACCACGCGCGTCGACGAACTGACCTGACGGAAGCCGTTGTCCCAGGCGCGCGAGACCGACACGATGCCTGCCTTCTCGATCTGGCCGCGAACGTACGTGCCGAGGTCGCCGTCCATCGCCTTCCAGACGGCGTCGTAGTCCTGGAACGCGAAGCCCGTGTTGACGATGCCGGCGGCTGGCGCGAGCGTCGCGAGAATCGACGATGCCTGGTTGAAGAACTCCACGCCGCCGCTGCGCACTTGCGACAGCAGGTCGGTGTCCGAGCCGAGCTGGTTCGCCGGGAAGAGCTTGATGTCGAGCTTGCCGCCCGTAGCCTCGCGGATCTTGTTAAGCGCTTCCTGCGCACGGATGTTGACGGGGTGGGTCGGGTCTTGGCCGGTCGCGAGCTTGTAGTTGAATTCGGCGGCGTGCGCGCGGCCCGAAAGGCCCAGCAGAGGCGCCGCGGCTGCGACCGTGGCGCCCGCTTTCAGGAACGTGCGACGGTCGATGCCCTTCAGGGCGGTCGGACGGGTTGTCATGGTGTGCTCCTCCAATACAGGGTATCGGTATGGTTATCGCGCCTTGGCAAGCGCATTTTGTGGCGCCTCGCGGGCGCTTCATTCGATGCGTTTCGGCAACCCGCTCTGCGGCGCGTTTGCCTTGGACGCTTCGCTATGCCACACGGGCGAATCGAAGCGTCCGGGTCCTGCTACAACGCTCAGCCGTGAATCAGCATGCCTCCGTTGACGTCGATGACGGCGCCGGTGATATACGATGAAATGTCCGCCGCGAGGAACAGGAATGCGCCCGCGACGTCGTCCGGCACGCCGAGGCGGCCAGCCGGAATGCCAGCCAGGATCTCACCGCGCTTGTCGTCGGGAATCTTGCCCGCGTTGATGTCGGTCTGGATCAGGCCCGGCGTCACGCAATTGACGCGGATGCCCTCGCCGCCGAGTTCGCGCGCCATTGCCTTCGCGAGACCGAGCACGCCCGCCTTTGCAGCCGAATAGTGCGGCCCGCCCAGAATGCCGCCGCCGCGCTGTGCCGATACCGACGACATGCAGCCGATCGACCCGCTTTTCTGCTTTTTCATCTGCGGCACGACGGCTTGCGACAGATACAGCACGCCGCGCAGGTTGACGTCGAGGATGCGGTCCCAGCTTTGGCTGTCGATGTCGAGGAACTTTGCCGCCTGCGTGATGCCCGCGTTGTTGATGAGCACGTCGATCGAGCCGAAGTCGGCCACGACTTTCGCCACTGCGTCGTCGCACGCCTGCCGGTCGGTCACGTTGCACGCATAGCCGCGATGCTCCGCGCCGATCGATCCCGCCGCTTCTTTCGCCTGGGCTTCGTCGAGATCGAGGATCGCGACCTTGGCGCCGTGCTTGGCGAACATGCGGGCGGTCGCCATGCCGATACCGCGGGGAGATGCTGCGCCGGAAATGACGGCGACCTTGCCTTCGAGAAGACGCGAGTCGGACATGATGGGTTTCTCCTGATGATGGTGTGTTTTGTTTGCGGCCTGATTTGAAACGCGGGCTCAGCCGAGCCAGTTCCTGATGGTGTCGACCATCACGTTCGTCGAAATGCCGTAGCGATCGTGCAGGGTCGGCAGCGCGCCCGCGTCGAGGAATGCGTCGGGCAATGCGATCTGGCGAAACGGCGGTGTGATGCCGGCCGTGAGAAGCGCGGTCGCGACACCTTCCCCGAGTCCGCCGATTCCCGTATGGTTTTCCGCGACCACGACGAGGCGCCCCGAGCGCTTGGCTTCGCGCAGGATCGTGGCGGTGTCGAGCGGCTTGATGGTCGGGACGTGCAGCACGCCCACGCCGACATTGTCCGCTTCGAAGGCCTTTGCCACTTCGAGCGCGCGCATCGTCATGATGCCCGTCGAGATGATCAGCACCTCGGCGCCGTCGCGCAGCAGCTTGGCCTTGCCGAGTTCGAACTGGTAGTCGTATTCATCTAGCACGACGGGCACGTTGCCGCGCAGGAGGCGCGCATATACCGGCCCCTTGTGGTCCGCGATCGCGGGCACCATCTGTTCGATTTCGAGCGCATCGCACGGATCGATCACGGTCATGCCCGGCATCGCGCGCATCAATGCGAGATCTTCCGCCGCCTGGTGGCTCGGGCCGTAGCCGGTCGTCAGACCGGGCAATGCGCAGACGATCTTCACATCCAGATTGTCTTCGGCGATCGCCTGATGCATGAAGTCGTAGGCGCGGCGTGTCGCGAAGACGGCATAGGTCGTGACGAACGGCTGCGCGCCTTCGTGTGCGAGACCGGCGGCCGCGCCCATCAGCAGTTGCTCGGCCATGCCCATCTGGTAGTAGCGCTCCGGAAACTCCTTCGCGAAGAGATGCAGGTCGGTGTACTTGCCAAGGTCGGCGGTCATGCCGACCACGTTCTGCCGCTCACGCGCCAGTTCGACGAGCGCATTCCCGAACGGCGCAGAGCGCGTGATCTGCCCTTCGCCCGCGATCGACGCGATCATTGCCGAGGTCTTCAGGCGCGGCTTCCTGGTCGTGGTATCGCTCATGCTTGTCTCCCTTCATCGAGCGCGGCAAGCGCGAGTTGCCATTCATGCGGATCGACGCGGATGAAGTGATTCTTCTCGCGCTCTTCGAGGAACGGCACGCCGCAGCCCATGCGCGTATCGCAGACGATCATGCGCGGCCGTGGTTCCGGGTGATTGCGCGCGTTGTCGAAGGCTGTCTGGACGGCATCGATGTCGTTGCCGTCGATGCGTTGCGTGTACCAGCCGAACGCTTCGAGCTTCTCGACGAGCGGCTCGAACGCCATGATCTGCGTCGACGGGCCATCGGCCTGCTGATTGTTGACGTCGACGATGGCGATCAGGTTGTCGAGCTTCCAGTGAGCCGCCGACATGATGCCTTCCCAGATCGCGCCTTCATCGAGTTCGCCGTCGGAGAAGAGCGTGTAGACGAATGCGTCCGAACCCTTGCGCTTGAGGCCGAGGCAACGGCCCACTGCGATTGTCAGACCATGGCCGAGCGAGCCGCCGGACATTTCCATGCCGGGCGTGTAGCTCGCCATGCCGGACATCGGCAGGCGGCTGTCGTCGCTGCCGTAGGTCTCGAGTTCTTCCGGCGGCAGGAAGCCTGCTTCGAACAGCGCCGCATAGAGCGCGATTGCATAGTGGCCGTTCGAAAGCAGGAAGCGGTCGCGTCCTTCCCACTCCGGATTCTCGGGCTGGTAGCGCATTGCGCCGAAGTAGGCCACCGCCAGCACATCGGCGATATCGAGAGCCTGGCCGATGTAGCCCTGCCCCTGCACTTCGCCCATCAGCAGTGCGTTGCGCCGGATGCGGTAGGCGTGTTCCGCGAGAGGGGCGCGTTGCCCGGCTTCGCTCGTATTCACGAGTTGTCTCCATCTTTTATCGGCAGACGTTACGGCTGTCGGCCTCGGTTCTGGATGATGTGAAGGAACTGCTTTAGAGGCCTTCGCATCCACCCTCGCCGCATCGGGAAAACCCTTGTCACATAAGGCTCGGCGAGTGATTCAAGCGTATCGGCTTGAGCCGGGGCGCTCAAACGAATTAAAGTGGCTGATCGCTGAATTGAATTCACTCGGATACTGCAATGCAAAATCGCGCGACACTCAAGTCGATACAAGCCTTCGAGGCCGCTGCCAGGCTATCGTCGTTCGCGCTTGCAGCAGAAGAGTTGTTCGTGACGCCCTCGGCAATCAGTCATCAGGTGAAGCTGCTGGAGGAGCAATTGGGCGTGCGGCTCTTTCATCGCGTGCATCGCGCGGTAGTGCTCACGGACATCGGCCGCAAGTACGCGGAGGAGATCGGCGCGGCGTTCGGGCGCATCGAGGTGGCGACGCGGGACGTCGGCCGGGTTTCGAAGAGCGACATCCTCACCGTGCATTCGACGCCGAGCTTCGCAACGCAATGGCTCATGTCGCGACTCGCCCGTTTCAGCGCGCTCAATCCGGATATCGACGTCCGGCTCAACGCGTCAACGGAGCTCTGCGACCTCACGACCGGGTCGGTCGATGTCGAGATCCGTTACGGCGCGCGCAAGATGCAGCCCGCCGGCACGATGGTGCTCGAATTGCCGCCGGAAACCATCGTGCCGCTTTGCTCGCCGGCGCTGATGCAGGGTGAGCATCCGATCCGCACGGTGGCGGACTTGCGGCACCATGCGCTGATTCACAGCGAGGGATGCCTCGTGGGATGGCGCGACTGGATGCGCCTGCATCGCAAGACGGTCGTCGACATCACGCGCGGGCCGCGCTTCGCGCGCTCGTTCATGGCGATCAGCGCCGCGGCCGATGGTATGGGAGTGTGCCTGGAGAGCCTGCTGCTCGTGCACCGTGAACTCGAAACAGGACGGCTCGTGGCGCCATTCGGCGTGGAAGGGCTCAGGGTCAACGGGTATACGATGAATCTGCTGAAGTCGCGCGCGGAGTTGCCGAAGCTTCGCAGCTTCCAGGACTGGCTCTTTGCCGAACTCGACAAGTAAGTGCGCGACTGACACGGCTAGCCACGCTTGCATGGTGCGCACGCAACGCCGTAGCGACGGTGATGCGCGGTCTTCGCAGCAGCCTGTCTGCTCTGTTCGCCATGCATCGCTATGCATTGCCGCGGGGCGGCTTCCTCGTTGCTCAGCGCCTTTTTCAGAGAGGCGCCAAAAGAACGCCCCGATACGACGTGCCACGCGGCTCCCCGGCGCGCGAAGCACCACGTGACTGACCGCGGTGTCGTAACCGACATAAATGGTGACGCGTCGCTTTCCGGCCGAACCGGTCACGACCCCGACGCGGGCTCGACCTTCATGCGCCGCCTGATCTCCGAATCGAGGATCAGCCGGCCGCGCAACTTGCCCTTCATCCGCTTCACATAGCGTGGCGCTTCCGTCATGTGGACGACCATCAGTTCGCGCACTTTCTGCGCGTCGCGTTCCCGCGCGGCCTTGACGATCGCCTTGTGGATCCTGACGTTCGCCTGGCCGAAACGTTCATGCTCGGCTTGCGGCGTGTCATTTCGAAACTCGATCAGTTGCCGGATCATTTCATTGATCAGCTCGCAGCTGAA
This sequence comes from Caballeronia arationis, assembly GCF_001544975.2. Lineage (GTDB taxonomy): Bacteria > Pseudomonadota > Gammaproteobacteria > Burkholderiales > Burkholderiaceae > Caballeronia > Caballeronia arationis. The sequence continues at coordinate 13,040 of NZ_FCOG02000090.1, forward strand.
GCGCAGGAACGGATTCGGATTCGCGGCGGCGAGTATGTCGTGGAAGTTCACGTCTTCCTGACGCTTGCGCACGATATCCGTGTCGCCATGACCCGACCCGGGGCCGTCGCAGCACGCGATGCTCGCATCGAGCGCCGCGAAGTCCCGCTCGCTGAGATGCGGCACCGCGCCCGCCGCAAGCTCGGGTTCGAGCAACTGACGCACCGTATAGATGTCGTCGATGGTGACGTCCTTGAAGAACAAATAGTTCTGCAGCAACTGGAGCGTGCGGTCGAGCGGCACCTCGACGATCGTGCCGCCGCCGCTCGGGCCGGTCGTCACCTTGATGAGGCCTTGCACCTCCAGCGACTTGAGGGCCTCGCGAATCGTGCTCTTGCTCACCGAGAACATCTGCTGCAGCTCGACTTCGCGCGGCAGCCGGTCGCCGGGCTTCAAGTCCTTTTCCGTAATCAGCCGCTTGATTTCTTCCGCCACGAGATCAGGTCGCTTTTGCTGCTTGATCTCGATCGAAGCGCCGGCCTTCGTTCGATCCATCGCCATCTCGATGCTCCTCATGGACGCCCGCGCGTGCCTGTGAACGACCTGTTGCCATGCAGCGTGACAGACGAACAGACAAGCGGCGACCGGGAATATTGCCTGATTGACAGACGAATTTATTGTACCTAGCATCAGGTTCATTCTATTTATCATGATAAATAGAGCAAGGCGAGCAGGCAAAAATAGTCGCGTCGCGAAGGTGGTTCAGCCAACGATGCTGCAGTCGGTCACAAGCGTGTTTTCTTACCAGGAGCACCAATTTGAATCGCCGAAACATGTTGAAGCTGGCCGCGCTGTCGGCCGTTCCCGGGTCTGCCCAGATGCTGCTTTCGAGAAGCGCTTTCGCGCAGGGCGCGCCAATCCAGTTCGCCTGCCCGGTGCCGACGTCAGGGCCCTTCGCGGCCAACGGCAAGTATGCCGATCTCGGCATGAAGCTCGCCATCGAACAGTATGGCAAGGTGCTCGGCGACCCGCTCGCCTATTCCGTGCTCGATACGGAAGGCAAGCCGGCCACCGCCGTGCGCCGCGTGCAGGAAATCGCGCAGCAGAAGAACGCACGTTTTTTCGCGGGTGGCATTCTTTCGTCGGAATCGCTTGCGATGGGCAAGGAAGTCGAGAAGGCCGGCGGCATCTTCATCACGACGGCCGGTGCCGACGAAATCACCGGCAAGGACTGCAACAGCGCAACCTTCCGCTGGTCCGTGCCGACCTTCGGCGCGATCGATCAGACAGTTCGACCGCTCATCCAGTCCATGCCGAAGGCGAAGCGCTGGTACACGATCACGCCGCAGTACGTGTTCGGCGAAGGCCTGCTTTCGGCCGCCAAGGCGATCTTCAAGGAGAAGGGCATCGAGCACGTGGGCAACAGCTACCACTCGCTCAACGAAAAGGAGTTCAGCGGCTATCTGACCAATGCGGTCGCGGCTAAACCGGACGTGCTGCTGATCCTCAACTTCGGCTCGCAGTCGTCGGATACGCTGCGCCAGGCGGTCAGCTTCGGCATGAAGAACAATTGCACGATCCTGCTCGCGTGGGCGTCGGGACTGGAGCAGTTCGAGGCGCTGGGCGCGGACCTGTGCGAAGGCGTGTACTTCGGCGCGCAGTACTGGCACGCGATCGATTCGCCGCTTAACAAGGATCTCGTCAAGCGCGTGAGCGCCGCCTACAAGTCGAACCCGAACTACAGCCTCGCCGGCTCGTACATCTGTACGAAGATCCTGCTCGACGGCATCCAGAAGGCCGGCAGCGCCGATCCGAAGAAAGTGATCGCGACGTTGCAGGGCATGAAGTACGACGGCCTCACCGGCACCGAGGAAATCCGCGCGGGCGACCATCAGGTGCTGAAGAACTACTATCTGCTCAAGGGCAAGGCGAAGAGCAAGATGAAAAACGCCGACGACTACGCCGATATCGTCAGCTCGGGGCAGTCCTTCCTGCCGCTCGACCAGACGCAGTGCAAGCTGGCGTGATCGCCTGCTGGCGGACGGCCGCCTCGCGTGGCCGTCCGCGTCGATCCTCTTCGGACGAAAGCTCATGAACGTTTATCTATTGCAGGTCGTGAACGGCATCGGGGTCGGGATGCTGTACTTCCTGCTCGCTGTGGGGCTGTCGATTGTCTTCGGGCTCTTGCGCTTCGTGAACTTCGCGCACGGTGCGTTCTATCTGCTCGGCGCCTACTTCTGCTACCAGGCGATGCAGTGGTCGATGAGCTTCTGGGTCGCGCTCGCCGTCGTGCCTGTCGTGACAGGCGCGCTCGCGTGGGTCGTCGAGAAGGTGATCCTGCGTCACGTCTACGCGCAACAGCACGAGTTCCATATCCTCGCGACCGTGGGTCTTGCACTCGTGCTGCAGGAATGCGCGATCCTGATCTGGGGACCGCTCGGCGACAACGTCCCCGTGCCCGACGTGCTGAACGGCGTCGTGATGTGGGGCAGCTTCATTTACCCGAAGTACCGTCTCTTCGTGATCGGCTTCACGGCGGTGCTCGCCGTGCTTCTGTGGTGGATCCTGGAAGGTACGCGGCTAGGCAGCGCCGTGCGCGCGGGCAGCGAGTCGAGCGAGATGGTGTCGCTGCTCGGCATCAACGTGACGCGCATCTTCAGTCTCGTGTTCGCGCTCGGAGCGGGCACGGCGGCGCTGGCAGGCGTGCTGGCTGCGCCGATCCGCGGTGTCGATCCGTTCATGGGTATCGAGGCGCTGGGCGTGGCATTCGTCGTCGTGGTGGTCGGCGGGATGGGTAATTTTCTCGGCGCGCTCGTCGGCGGGCTGCTGGTGGGCATCGTGCAGAGCGTCATGAGCACGCTCTGGCCCGAAGGCGCGCGCCTCATGATTTACGTCGCGATGGCGGCCGTGCTGCTGCTTCGTCCCAACGGACTGCTCGGGAGAACCGCATGAACGCAAAAACACTCGATGCGGGTGTGCCGCCGCGCTCGTTCAGGGGAACGCTGCATCGCTACCGCTTCATGCTGCTCGCGATGCTGGTCGTCTGCATTCTGCCGATGACGCTGCGCTCCGGTTCGCTCGCGACCGAAGTGCTGGTGTTCGCGCTCGCGGCCCCCGGTTGCAATCTGCTGCTCGGGCACACCGGCTTGCTCTCGTTTGGCCAGGGCATCTTCTTCGGGCTCGGCAGCTACAGCGCGGGTCTCGTGCTGACGAAGACGGGCTTGCAGGCGCCGGCCGCGCTCGTGGCGGCGGTCGTCGTCGGCGCAGCGGCCGCCGCGCTCGTCGGCTGGTTCTCGATCCGGCAGCGCGGCGCGTACTTCGTGATGCTGACGCTCGCGTTCGGCCAGATGTTCTACTTCCTCGCCTACACGACGCCCAATCTCACGGGCGGCGACAATGGTCTGCTCGACATTCCGCGCCCCGCGCTCTCGCTCTTCGGCCGCGCGCTCGTTCCGATCGCATCGCCGTGGCAGTACTACGCGTTCGTGGCCGTGCTGTTCCTGGTCGCGTTCTGGCTGATGATGCGCGTCTCGCATTCGGTTTTCGGTCGCACGCTGCTCGCGATCCGCGAAAACGAAGCGCGCGCAGCGGCGGTCGGGTATGACGTGAAGCGCTTCAAGCTGGCGGCGTTCGTGGTCTCGGGCGCGGTTACTGGTTTCGCCGGCGCGCTCCACGCGATGATGACCGGCATTGCGCCGCTCTCGAACATCGACTATCACACGAGCGAGATGATCCTCGTGATGACGGTGATCGGCGGAACGGGCAATCTCTTTTCATCGGTGCTAGGCGCGGCGTTCTATGTGCTCTTCGCCGACTGGCTCTCCACGCTGTGGCCGCGCTGGCTGCTGCTGCTCGGCCTCGTGCTGATCGCAGTCAGCCTGTTCATGCAGCGCGGTCTCTGGGGCCTTGGCGAACGAATCTGGCAGGCGGTGCGCCGAAACAGGGAGGCCGCATGAGCGAAGCAATTCTTCAGGCAAGGGGCGTGGTGAAGCGCTACGGCAAGTTCACCGCGCTCGCAGAAGTCGATTTGCGGATCAGGCCGCGCACGGTCCACTCCGTGATCGGCCCGAACGGCGCAGGCAAGACGACGCTCTTTCACGTACTGACCGGCACCGTGCCGATCACGGCGGGCAACATCGTCTTCGACGGCCACGACGTCACGCATGAGCCCGATCACCGCCGAGTGAAGCGGGGCATCGCGCGTTCGTTCCAGGTGACGAGCCTGTTCGCGAACCTCAGCGTGCGCGAGAATCTGCGGCTCGCGGCTCAAGGCGTCGATTCGAAGCGCGCGCTCAATGCGTGGACACCGCCGCGGGGCGCGCTCGAACACGCGGAAACGGTCGACGCGATCCTCGAACGCCTCGCGTTGCAGCGCTTCGCGGCGTCATCCGCTGGCGTCCTGTCGCACGGCCAGCAGCGGCGGCTGGAAGTGGGCATGGCGCTCGCCGCCAAACCGAAGGCGATCTTCCTCGACGAGCCGACGTCCGGTATGGGCATCGACGACCTCGACGACATGAAGCGCCTGATCCGCGGCCTGCGCGACGACTACACCGTGGTGCTGATCGAACACAACATGGGCATCGTGATGGACATCTCGGACACGATCACCGTGATGCAACAGGGACGCGTGCTGGTCGAAGGCCGCCCCGACGACATTCGCGGCGACGAGCGTGTGCGCAGTGCCTATCTCGGCAACATGGTCACCGGAGGCCGCGCATGATGCTCGACGTGCGGGACATTCACGCGTTCTATGGCAAGAGCCACATTCTTCAGGGCGTGTCGCTGACCGTGGGCGAGGGCGAGACCGTCACCCTGCTCGGGCGCAACGGCGCGGGCAAGTCGACGACGCTCAAGAGCATCGCGGGCGTCGTGCCTGCTGCTCGCGGCGCGATCGCGTTCAAGGGCGAGCCAACGGCGAAACTCGCGCCGCACAAGATCGCCGCGCGCGGCGTGTGCTTCGTGCCCGAGCATCGCGGCATCTTCCGGCTGCTCACTGTCGAGGAGAACCTGCGCCTCGGCGCACGCAAGGATTCGCCGTGGCAGCTCGCCGATATCTACCAGATCTTTCCGCGCCTCAAGGAGCGCCGCACGAACGGCGGCGGGCAGTTGTCGGGCGGCGAGCAGCAGATGCTCGCGATCGGGCGGGCGCTGCTGAACCATCCGCGCCTCCTGATGCTCGACGAGCCCGTCGAAGGGCTTGCGCCGGTGATCGTCGAGGAGATTGTCGCGCAACTGAAGCTCATCAAGCAGGCGGGGGTCGCGATCCTGCTCGTCGAGCAGAATCTCGAAGTGTGCACGCAGCTTGCGGACCGGCACACGATCATCGAGCAAGGAAGGATTGTCTACGAGGGCAGCAACGCTGCGTTTGTCGCCGACGACACCATCAAGGATCGCTACCTCGGCGTAGGCGTGGTCTGAGGCCGGTCCCAACATCCATCATTTGCAAGGAAACGCGATGCAGGTTCACGATTTGCCGGCGCTTGCCGGCTTGCGCGTCGACGGGGCGCGCCTCTGGAAAAGCCTGATGGACCTCGCGCAGATCGGCGCGACCGCGAAAAGCGGCGTGTGCCGTCTCGCGCTGACCGAACTCGACCGCCAGGCGCGCGATCTCTTCGTCGAATGGGCGAAGGAAACGGGCTGCACGGTGCGCGTCGATGCGATCGGCAACATCTTCGCCCGCCGCGCCGGACGCCGCGACGACCTGCCTCCCGTGACGACCGGCAGCCATATCGACACCCAGCCGACCGGTGGCAAGTTCGATGGCAACTACGGCGTGCTCGCCGGCCTCGAAGTCCTGCGCACGCTCGGGGAAGCAAACGTGCAGACGGACGCGCCGCTCGAAGTCGCGGTATGGACCAATGAGGAAGGATCGCGCTTCGTGCCGGTCATGATGGGCTCCGGCGTCTTCTCGGGCGCTTTCACACTCGAACACGCGCTCGCGCAATGCGACCGCGAAGGCGTCTCGGTGCGCGACGCGCTCGCCGCCATCGGTTACGACGGTGCGGCGCTCGCGCCGCACGCCGTCGGCGCGTACTTCGAAGCGCACATCGAACAAGGGCCGGTGCTCGAAGCAAACGACAAGACCATCGGCGTCGTGCAGGGCGCGCTCGGCCAGCGCTGGTACGACGTCACGATCCACGGCATGGAAGCGCACGCCGGCCCCACGCCGATGGAGCTGCGTCGCGATGCGCTGCTCGTCGCCGCCGACCTGATTCGCGCGGTCAACCGCATCGCGCTCGATCACGCACCGCACGGTCGCGGGACGGTTGGCTGCGCCGACGTGCATCCGAATTCGCGCAACGTGATACCGGGCCGCGTCGCACTGACAGTCGACCTGCGCGCCGCCGACGACGCCTCGCTCCTCGCGATGGACGCCGCATTGCGCGCCGTGTGCGCGAACGCGCCGCTGCCGGTCGACGTGAAAGAGGTCGTGTACTTTGCGCCGCAGCCGTTCGACGCCGCGCTGGTCGAGTCGGTGCGCGAAGGCGCCGGCGCACTCGGTCTCTCGTCGATGGACGTCGTGAGCGGCGCCGGTCACGATGCCGTGTATCTAGCCCGCGTCGCACCGGCCGCGATGATCTTCGTGCCGTGCAAGGACGGCATCAGCCACAACGAAATCGAGGACGCGCGCGCCGATCATCTCGAAGCCGGCTGCAACGTGCTGCTGCACGCGATGCTGCGCGCCGCCGGTTCGAAGGAAGCGGAGTCCGCATGAAAATCCTGATCGCACGGATGAATCACGAGACCAATACGTTCTCGCCTGTCGCGACGCCGCTTTCGGCGTTCGGCCGCAACGGGCCGGCGTATGGCGAACACGCGTATCGTGAGAACAAGGGCATGCAGACCGCGATGGCCGCGTTCATCGACGCAGCCGAGCACGAGGGCGCACAGATCGTCACACCGGTGTCCGCATCGGCGAATCCGAGCGGGCCGGTGCATGCCGCCGCCTACGACGCGATCTGCAACGCCATCGTCGAGGCCGCGCGCGGCTGCGATGCCGTGATGCTCGATCTGCACGGCGCGATGGTCGCGGAGAATTCGAGCGACGGCGAGGGCGATCTGCTCGAGCGCGTGCGGGCCGTACTGCCCGATGCGCCGATTGCCGTCTCGCTCGACCTGCACGCCAATGTCACGCAGAAGATGATCGACAACTCGGACGTGATCGTCAGCTTCAAGACCTATCCGCACGTGGACATGTACCAGTCCGGCGCGCATGCCGCGCGGCTCATGTTCGATCGCGTGCATGGCCGCGCGCAGCCGGCGATCGCGTGGGCGCAGCCGCCGCTTCTCACGCACACGCTGCGCAGCACGACCGCGGCGGGCGCAATGAAACGCGCGGTCGAAGCGGCACGCGCAGCCGAACGCGACGGCATGCTCGCCGTGTCGGTGCTGTCGGGCTTTTCGCTCGCGGATATCGAGGCGCCGTGCATCAGCGTGGTGGTCGTCGGCGACGGCGATCGCGAGGCGGCTGAACGGGTCGCCGAGCGCATCGCGCGGGAGATCTGGGACGCGCGCGACGAATTTTTCTACCGCAGCGCGCCGCTGGCCGAGTCGGTGGCGGAAGGTGCAGTGCTCGGCCGCGATGGCGGCAAGCCGGTGCTGTTGCTCGATCACGGCGACAACTGCATGTCGGGCGGAACCTGCGACACGATGGATGTGTTCGAGGAAGCTCTGAAGCAGGGGCTCGACGGCATCGTGACCGGGCCGCTGTGCGATCCGGAAGCGGTCGCGACGCTCACGGCAGCAGGCGTCGGCGCGACGGTCACGCTCGAAGTCGGCAACAAGCTCGCCGGCAACACAGCAAAGCCGCGGGCGCCGTTCACGTTGACCGGCATCGTTAGCGCGGTGACCGATGGCGAATATGTGATCAGCGGCCCCACCTACACGGGACAGCGCGCATATATGGGCCGCGCGGCGGTGCTCGATACCGGCTCGGCGCGCGTCCTCGTGACCGAGCGCACGCACGAGCCATGGGATCTGGGCGTGTTCGAGAGTGTCGGCATCGATCCGCGCGGCGCCCGTTTTCTCATCCTCAAGTCGCGGATGTATTGCCGGCCGGTGTTCGTGCCAATCGCGCAGGGTCTCGTCGAATGCGACAGCCGCGGTGTCACGAGTTCCGATTTCGGGCTGTTCGAGTTCACCAATCTGCAACGGCCCGTATATCCGCTCGATGCGGACGCTTCCTGGTAGGGGACCGGGCTTTCAACCTCCGCTCCCGTTCCGCGCGAGCGGAATACGGGAGCCAGCCGTTCCGATGACGATCGTCGACAATCTGACACCGCTCTCGAGTGTCAGATTCGGAGCGAGGAGCTGCCGATTGGCTGCATTACAGTGCGCAACGCGGCGTGGGCACTATCAAGCGGCTGGCTCACGTTGCGCGCGCGGTTCATCGCCGGCGCCATCCAGGGATGAGCGTATGCAACGACGGTTGCGCCTGCTTCGTATCGCTAATTTCGTGCAAAGTATTTTTTTATTGCTTCCGTGAAGTTCATTCGTCCGTGTTTCGATCTCTCCAGCAGCCCCACGTGTCGCCGGATGTCCACGCCATCCAGTGAGTAAAGTTGCAGGGCCTCATCCTTGTCCCATGCAACGTTAGCTAATTTGGGAACAATAGATATTCCGAAGCCTTGACGAACCAAGGCAATAATGGCTTCGATTGAATTAAGCTCCATGGCCTCGTTGACCTTCGCATCGCAGCGCTTGAGCACCTCCTCCACCAGGTAACCGGTCCACGTGCTGCGCTCAAAGCGCATGAACGGCGCCTCGTTGAGTATCTGAATTTGCTCGCTTGGAAGTTCGAAGTGCGGAGAAGTAGGGACAATCAGTACCATCGGCTCAGAATACAAGGGGGTCCAACTGAGGCTTGCGGGAAGCGGCCTTGGCGATTGTGTTACGACTGCGGCGTCCAATTCCCCGTCTTCGACCTTACGGGCGAAGTCGCTGGACATTCCTGCCAACAGGTGTACGTCCAATCCAGGATAACGGCGTCGAATCGACCACAGAGCGTCTGCAAATGCGCCCATCAGGGCAGACACCAGTGCGCCTATGACCACGGTACCGGACATCTCACCTCCGCTGACCGAGGCCTCGAGAAGTTCGTACTGACTTAGGACTTCCTCAACGCGCGGCACTAAGGAACGACCAATGGGATTCAGTACCGCCGCGCGCGCGCTGCGATCGAACAACTGAACGCCTAGTTCGTCTTCGAGCGTTCGAATCTGGAGGCCGATGGCTGCCGGTGTAAGGCCCACGAGTTCTCCGGCCGAGGAGAAGGTGCCGCATCGAGCTACCGTGAGAAATATCTTTAGCGTGCGAATGGACGGCATGCCGGTCCTGCCTGGAATAAGGGAAAGAGAAAGAAACTCTTTCTCTAAGAACAAGTATTACTCGGTTTTTCTTTACTCTAACGACGATCATAATCGCTTCACGACAAGACGAAAACCCCCGCAACAACAGGAGACAAGGCCATGTCAGCGCTCGACCCTGCAAGGGGAGACCCAATTGGCTTCGAGATTCGCGATTTCGCCCTGTCCTTTTCGGGAGAGGCCACGAAGCGTCCCCGCTGGACTCGGGCGCGAACCGATAGTCGGCATTTCACGTCGCCAGTGTCGTCGCATATGCACCTGGTTGAACGGCCGTGAGCGGGTGGTTTGCATCTGCGTCGGCATCGATTTTTTCGGCGTTCGCGCTGAACTGGAGTTCAGCGGAGATGCTTGTCGCAGGCTCCATCGTTGCGGTCGGATATTTCGTATATGGACTGACGGGATTCGGGTCGTCGATCGTTGCGATTCCGGTGCTGACTCAAGTCGTCGCACTGCGAACGGCAACGCCGGTCATGTTGATTCTGGATCTGGCAGCAGGGCTGCTAGTGGGTGCACGAGGCTTTGGTCGTGTATCGAAGGCCGAGTTACGCCGTCTCATTCCCTGGTTGGCAATTGGCATTCTGTTTGGAGTCGGCGTGCTCGTATCCGTGCCGGAAGAGCCGCTCAAAGTGCTCCTGGGTGTGTCGCTCCTTCTCTATTCATCATGGCGACTGTTGTCGCGTCAGGAGTTCAGCACGATACGGACGTTTTGGTCCGCGCCCCTCGGGCTAGCAGGCGGATGTCTCACGGCCATATTCGGCACAGGTGGGCCGCTTTACACAATTTATCTTGCCGGACGATTGAGCGATGCAGATCAACGTCGCGCAACCATCAGCGCACTGATCACTATTACGGCGCTCTTCAGACTCGTCCTTTTCAGTGCATCGGGTCTCTACAGGAACACCGAGGTTCTGTCACTCACGATTTTTCTCTTCCCTTGCGGAGCCGTTGGGCTACTTGCCGGGACGCGGCTTCGTGGACGAATTCCGCCCGCTGGATTGCTCAAGACGCTCTGGGCGGTTCTTCTCCTATCAGGCATCAGCTTGTTGGCGAGGACTGTTTTCGATGCGCTTGCCTGAACGGTCCGATCAGCGTGTCGAGCGGACCTATTCCGCGTATCGAACTGTAAGACGAAACGATCCAAAGGACACTCGGGTTTTCTCGATAGTTTTAACTACCTTTTAAGGAGCGGAAATGATTCACGCCGTCTTGCACGAAGCAAAGGATACGGTAGGCGTCGCGGTGGTCGAAGGAATCAAAGCGGGCACAGAGCTCAATGCCTGGATCATGGACGAAGACGAAGTCGTCACCTTCGTAGCCAAACAGGACATTCCCATCGGCCACAAGGTCGCGCTGAAGGACATGGCAGTCGGCGATACGGTATTCAAGTACGGCGTCGACATCGGCAAGGTCGTCGCGCCCATCACGGCGGGCGAGCATGCCCACGTGCACAACATCAAGACAAAGCGCTGGTAATGCCTGGACGCTCCCAGCGTTCTGCTTGTTCCATCCCACATCCATAGAGTCATCATGAGCGTCATTCAATCGAATACCACTTTCCGCGGCTATCGTCGCGACAACGGGCGCGTCGGCGTGCGCAACCATGTGATCATCCTGCCCGTCGACGACCTGTCGAATGCGGCCGCACTGGCGGTCGAAAGCAACATCAAGGGCACAATGGCGCTGCCGCATCCGTACGGCCGCCTGCAGTTCGGCGCCGACCTCGACCTGCACTTCCGCACGCTGATCGGCGC
>NZ_FCOG02000057.1 GCF_001544975.2 Caballeronia arationis
CCTCGGCTGGATTGGGACAAGGATCCTGTTTCCGGCTATGGTTGCCATACCTTCCTCCATCCACACCGGTATTGCGCACGGGTAATACCGCTGATCCCAGCATTCTGAAGGGACTGCGCGTGCTGCTTGTCGACGATTCGCTGGAAGGCCTCGAAGGCTTCCGGAGTTTGCTTGAACTAGAAGGGGCGCAGGTCAGAGCGGAATCGAGTCCCGAGGCAGCTCTCGAAGCCGCGAGCGAAAGCGAGTTCGATCTGATCCTGTCGGATATCGGCATGCCGACGATGAGCGGCTATGAACTGATTGCGAAGTTGCGCGAACTGCCGGCGTGTAGGGTGGTTCCAGCGATCGCTTTAACCGGTTTCGGACGCGAGCAGGACGCTGCCGAGGCACTACGTGCAGGGTTCGATGCGCATTTGGGTAAGCCTGTGACGCTGAATGCGCTACTCGTGGCTATCGGCGGAAACTTGGGAAAAAGTAGCGAATATTGAGTCGATGCACGAAGCGCTTTCTAAAGTCGATGTGGCACAAAACAGCGTCAAAAGTGCCCGGTTTCAGAGCGGAGGTTCGTTCTCAGCAGACCGTTGCCGCTCAATTGCTGGTCCGCTTTCAGGAACAAGCCGCCGTTCAAGCGTCGACCCAAAAGCACGGGCGAAGGGCCGGTTGGCCGGTTGCATTCAGTGAGAGGCCGCGTCACAAAGCTGCCGGCGGGTTGGGCCAATTTCTTCGATAGAGGGTGCGGTGGCGCGAAAGCGATTCATGGGGTGGTCCTGAACAAACGGTCGGGTGCGCTTGCGTCCGGCAGCGGTTGAACCTGTCGACCGCGTGGTTGACGTCGCGCACCTGACCTGCGCCCAGGAGCAATACCACAGGCCTTCTGCCCGCCGTCGACGGCAGGGTCCGATCCACGCGCGCGACACACTGTCGGGTCGACGCCCTAGACTGTTGCACGACCGCCGGCGACGGTTCATCGCGGGGGCCTGGTGCGACGTGCCGTGCGGAAGATAGTGATGTCCATTGAGGACATCACTCGTGCGAAGGCGTGCAGCGCCCGAGCTCCCACCGTGAATGGACCATCCCATGAAGGAACGTGCTGCGGATGCTCGTGAACCTCTTCGCCCGGCAGCGCACCCCAAGCATCGAGGAGCAATACCTCGCGCGGGCGGTCGATGCCCAGGACTTGCAGGTTCGGCTTCTCGTTCTCGAGCGCGCACGGCCCTAAGGTTCACGACCCCGGCGTCGCGCCGGTGGGTCGCCCCAGCGGCAACTTACATCGGCCGGAAGAGGTGGCCGAACGCGCGGCTGACCTTCAGCGGCCGCTGCAGGCCGCGCACGGCTAGACTGTAGTGGCCGTTCTCGTCGCGCGCCGCGCTCAGGATGGCGTTCGCATTGACCATGACGCCGCGGTGCACCTGAATGAAGTCGGTCGAGTCGATGCGCGCCATCAGTTCACGCAGGCTCATCCGCACCAGCGCTTCGGTCGTCGGCGTCACGACGTTAACGTATTTCTCCGTCGCCTCGAAGCAGATTACCTCAGCCACTGGAATCATACGCACGGTGTTGCCCGCGCCGGCACGGATGACCTTGATGCGTTCGCTCGATCCGGCCTCTGACGCCGCGATCGACTGCATGCGCCGCATCAGCGCAGCCCTGTCGCCCGCATCGGGTGATGCCGTGCGTGCGGCCAGCCGCACTTTGATCCGCTCCACGGTCTGCTGCAGACGCTCCGCCGTGGCGGGCTTGAGCAGATAGTCGACCGCGGCGCGATCGAAGGCCGAGACCGCGAAGCTGTCGTAGGCCGTGATGAACACAAAGAGCGGCTCGGCGCGATCGTCGGGCCATTCGTCCGCCACTGCCTCGGCCACCTCCAGGCCGGTACGGCCGGGCATCTTGATGTCCAGGAACATCACATCCGGTGTCGATGCCAGCCCAAGCTCCGTTGCCCGCAGGCCGTCTTCCGCGACGCCGACGATGCGAAGCTCGGGCCACACCTGTTCCAGCAAGCGGATCAAGGTGCGCGCGAGGACGGGCTCGTCTTCGGCGATGACAGCAGTGGGGGCGTCGGTGAGGGTCATGTCGGCGTCTCGTCGGGTCAATGGCAACGATGATTGGGACCCGCGCTGCGCCGGGTCAGGTGGGGATGAACACCACGGCACTCACACCGGTCGGTTGCCTCCGTTCCAAGAGGAGCCGGGCCGTAGACCGCCTTCAGCCGGTCGCGCACGTGTCGCAGGCCATAGCCGGTGCCGGTGGGGCGGCCGACCGCTTCTTCTTCCTCGTCCGCGGGCAGCCCGAGGCCGCTGTCGTTGATGCGGATCTCGATGCCCGCGGGCATCGCGCGCGCGACCACCTCGATGCTGCCTGAGCCGACTTTGGGCTCCAGTCCGTGCTTGATCGCATTCTCCACCAACGGCTGTAGCAGCATGGGCGGGACCTGGGTGGCCTCCAGGTCGGCCGGGAGTTCCAACCGGAAGGACAGGCGCGGCCCCATGCGCAGCGCCATGATGGCCAGATAGGCGCGCAGTTGAGCGAATTCCCGGCTGAGGGCGACCGACTCGGTCTGCGACGCGGCCAGCGCGCTGCGCAGGTAGACGATCAGCTGGTCGATCATCGACTCCGCCCGATCGACGTCCTCGCGCACCAGCGAGCGCAGGTTGGCCAGCGTGTTGAAGAGCATGTGCGGTTCCAGTTGGGCCCGCAGCAGGCGCAACTGGGACTCGACCGCCAGGCATTGTGCCTCCGAGCGCGCGGCGGCTTCTTGGGCGAGTTGCTCGCGCGTCGCAAACGAGTGCAGGCCCAGACTACCCACCACCAGGGTGAAGAGGATCGGGATCAGGCTGACGCTCAAGTAGCCGACCATGCGAAACGGCTCGCCCAGCAACAGGAAGGCGAACTGGTGTCCCACGAAGAAGCCGGTCGGAATGGCAATGACCCCGGTGAGGAGCCAGCGGGTCATCGATTTGAATCGCGCGAAGGCGCGCGTGTGCCGCAGCAGCAGCACGCAGGCCACCATCATCAGGCCCACGGACTCGTGGAACACTAGCAGCCGGGGCCAGGTGTCGAGCCCAGGGGACAGCACGTACAGCAGCGTCGCAGCGAGCGCCAAGAAGACGGCGGCGAATGCGATGGCGCGCAGCGCGCCTTTCAGCGTGTCGGGCCACAACTCGTCGGTGCGCGTCGAAGAGAAATACATGGTGGGCAGTGGTGCTTCGAGAGTGTGGACCCCCCGGCGAAACTCTTGGGCCAGCGTGATGCAAACGCCAAGCCGCTAGAGGCGCGAGCCCAGCGCCATCACGACCCCGACGCCAAGCCCGTAGGGAATGTGCGAGACCATGCTGGCCAGCAGGGCATTGGACCCGCGCGGCCCACGGCGGCGGAACCAGCCCCAGCCGAAGGCCGGCAGCAACACCAGCCAGGGCAACAGCGAAGCCGCCGCACCGAAGATTACACCACCCCAGAGGTGATGGGTGGGCGCGTTGAAGCCCGCGGCATGGACGAAGGCAGCGTACAGCAGCGCGACCCCGCCGCCGCCGACGAGAAAGTGAAACGCCCAGCCCGTTCGCACCTCGCGCGGCCGTGCCGGGGAGCGGGCGATGTCGGCATGAGCCCATTGCCCGCGCAGCAGGCCCAGTGCCCAGCGGCCGACCAGGGCGACGCTGACGCCGCTCGTCAGGCCCACCCCGGCGGCGAGCGTCTCGGTGATGTCCATCAGGACGGCGCCGACGATGCCGCCCACATAGGCCAGGACAAAGCTGTTCACGGACAGGTTCCTTCGCGTGGAAGCGGGGCGGGATCGACCCGCGAGGTCAGGGTGCCGGATGCAACCCGATTCAGGGTTGGGCGCAGCTGGCGCCGGCGCCGCATTGGCATTGCGGTCCGCAGCCGCCGGCGGTCTGCTCGGTGGCTTGCTGGCAGCCGCAGGTGCAGCCGGTACCGAGACACGTGGTGCAGTTGCAGGGGAGTTGCTGGGTCGCGTTCACGGAGGCGTTCATATGGCGTTCCTTCGGGTTACATCGACGACGGGATGTCTTCGATGGCTGCACTTTCGGCGCCGCAGCAGCGTACGGACAGTCCGATGAGACGAACGGTCGGCGCGCGTGCGGGAGTGGTCTCGCCGATCGACCGAGTGGTCACGCCATCGCGGCGTGCCGGGATGCCGGAGCGCGAATGCTGCGCCGGTCGCCGCCATCGACCGTTCGAGCACGGGTTCGGACCCTTGCCGGACCGATTTCGACTATTGGGCGCATGTTGCTGTCGCTGCCCGCCCGCGTCGCCGACATTGCACAGCGGCGAACACATGTCGCGTTCGCAGGACCAGGAGCACCGACGTGGACGAAGCGTACGAACAGGAAGTGGAACGGGCCAACCAGGCGCTGCGGCGGGCTGACTTCGAGGCCGCCTTGCGGCATCTCGAGCGGGCGCATGTGCTGGCCCAACGGATGACGGGCCGACACGCCTTCATCCATTGGCGGATGTTGGTCGCCGGCCTGCGCCGCGGCGACGTGCGCGAAATCGTCGGCCAGGTGCCACGGATCGTGGCCTCTATCCTGTTCTCGCGCCTGTGGGTGCCGCGCGGCAACAGCGGGCGGGCGCGTGTTAGTGCATTCAGGCCGATGCCCGTGCCCGACGACCTGCGGCACCTCGTGCCTTGAGCCGGGAGATCAGGCTATGGAATACATCGTCGGGACCGCCCTCGCGCTGCTCTTCTGCGGCGCGGCGGCGGGGCTGGGCATGGACCGCGAGCGCGTGTTCTGGTTTTGCATGACCTTCGACGTGACTGCGGCGGCGTTCGTGGCTTTGGCCATGCTGGCTCGCGCCCGTGGGGAGCCAGCGCTGAAGAGCTTCGGTCCCTGCCGAGCCCGGGCGCCAAGCGATCAGGGGCGCAGGTCCACCTAACCGCTGCGACATGGTCGTGCCCGCAGCACGGAGAGTCGTCATGAAGGCCGTCATCCACTCGCGCTACGACAACCCCGAAGTGCTCCAGCTCATGACGCTCGAGCGTCCCGTGCCGCAGAAGAACGAAGTGTTAATTCGCGTGAAGGCCGCCGGCCTCGATTACGGCTAGTGGCACCTCATGTCCGGCAAGCCTTACGCGATGAGGCTCGCGATGGGCCTGACGAGGCCGAAGCAGCGCGTGTTCGGAGTGGGCGTGAGCGGCGTGGTGGAGGCCACCGGCGCCGAGGTGACGCGCTTCAAGGTCGGTGACGCGGTGTTCGGCGCGCCATCGCGGACGCCTTCGATTCGGTCGGAGCAATTCGATCGGTACCGAGCAGGTAAGGCGAGGGGGCCGAAGGTAATGTCAGGCCTCGTCGCTCGGGTCGAGCATCTCTAGCCGAAACTGCCATCCTTCGAATGCTAATAGCATTGCACCGAAATCGTTCCATTCGACTCGCCGTCCGTCTATGATCACGCACGGCTGACAAGCGGTTTCGTCCCCATTCCACTCAACGCGGCCGCGGACCATCATCTCGGCAATCTGCAGGCCGCCGGCATCGGATCTCAGGTGCTTCGCCGCCAACGCCCGCTGCATCTTCTGAATCGACTTTCCCAACAGGGCGAACGGCTCCGATTCAGCGTCACCGAGTATCTGAAAGCGGTAGCCTGCGGAATCGTCGTCGCCTGCAAGCTCAAATGCCTCGAGCGACAGTTGCTCTCCGAGCAGCAAACTGCGGAAGTGGAACTCGTGTTCATTGCCGCTCGCATCCAACGTGGTGGTTTTCAGCGACCCGCTCGGCGCCGGGAATTCAGAGCAAATGGTGCAAGGCAGGAGGAAAGGCGAGGTCTGCTGTTATCGCGCAGCGCGGTCAATTCTTCCAGCGACAGTTACAACGCCTCGATCCCTTCTCGGTTGAAGCATCCGCCCTTCAGCGCGGCGCCGGTGCCGCTTAGGGGCGATCGGCCCAGCGCGGTGTGTGCGCTCGATAGAGCGTGGTTCCCGTCGGCAGATCGGTGAGGATCATCCAACGAAACCTGCACTGATCGACTCCAGGTAGTCAATCGCATCCTCCGTCCTGCCGTCCTGGGCCAACTGGAGGATCGTCTTATGGCGAAAGGCAGGAATTGGATGATTTTTGATGAGAAACAGCGCGCGGTCGAGGTCCGGTTGGACCGCGACCGCCGCCGACACTACGCGCATGAGCTCACGCAGGGCGGCCTGCAATCTCGGCGACTCGGGATGCGTGCGCAGCGTGTTCCGGTGCACGCCTGCGATGGTGGCCAAATCTTGCTGCTGCAGGCCGAGCACGTTGGCGAGATTGATCGCCGAAAGTCGGGACGTTCCCGCTTCTCGGGCAGACTTCAGCACGTCGGAGCTAAATCAGATGTCGTGTTCTGGATGGATGATTTACGCTATTTTCAACGGTTTGAATCCACGTAGTGTCGAAGGACGGCCCTGATCGGACAGGGGCGAGTCAGACCGTTCAGCGAATGCAAGCAGACCGTGGGCCACGTGTCGAAGGCGTCTTCGACTGCTGCACGATTGCCTGATCCGGATCGGCCCGCGTGAATGCGCGCGGGTTCTTCGTGTCCCGGTGAGGGTTTGGGTTTGCGTACCGCCACTCGTACGAATGGTCCTGGGTTTCCACGTCCATGCAGCCATGGTGCGGCGATTGCTGTTCTGCGTGAAACGAAGATCAGAACGAAGAGCGAGGTGACAACTTGGACATCCCCCGGCAAGTCGTATCCTTTCTTGGCTCCCGCGGCTTGATGCTTGCAACGGCAGAATCGTGCACTGCGGGTTACATGGCGTCGCTTGTTTCGTCGGTGCCGGGAAGCGGAAGCTGCCTGGACGTTGGCTTCGTCACCTATTCGCCTACGGGCAAAGCTGGGTTCCTCGGCGTACGCGAGGAAACCATGAAGCGTTACGGACTAACGAGCGAAGAAGTGGCACGCGAGATGTCAGAAGGCGCGTTAAGTCAGGAAGCATGCTGCGCGGACGTCGCGGTGTCGAACACGGGAGTTGCGGACGCCGCGCCGGAAGACGGTCCGCCGCCGGGTACGCAGTGCTTTGCGTGGTCATACAAACGACGGAACGGCGCAATCGTAACGTTCAGCGAGACGAAGGTCTTCGACGGAGAGCGCAATGAAGTGCGACGCGCCGCCGCGCTCTATGCGTTGTCGCGCATCGAACACTACTTCAATGGGTTGCCAGGACATTGAGCAAATTGAGACGGAGGCAAGCATGAACGAAAGCGGAAGTGAACTGAAGCAATGGCAGCAGCAGGTCATCCGCGACCTGGGTGTTCGCGAATACTTCGATGCCAATGCGGAACGCGAGCGGCGAGTTTCGTTCCTCGCGGACTATCTGAGCGCGCAGGGGTTGCAAACCTATGTGCTCGGCATTAGTGGCGGCGTGGATTCGTCAACGGCTGGACGCATTGCGCAACTGAGCGTCGAGCGCCTCCGCGAGCGCGGTTATGACGCACAATTCGTTGCGGTCAGGCTTCCATACGGATCGCAACGCGACGAGGAGGATGCGCAAACCGCGCTTCGATTCGTACGTCCGGATGAAACATTGACCGTCGACGTGAAGGGTCCGTCGGACGAGATGATGCAGTCGCTGAAGCGGGGAGGGGCGCAGTTCGTCGATGACTTCCATGAAGATTTTGTGCTCGGCAACGTCAAGGCGCGCGAGCGGATGATCGCGCAATATGCGATTGCCGGGGCGCGGCGCGGCGTGGTGATCGGGACCGATCACGCAGCCGAATCGCTTATGGGCTTCTTCACGAAGTTCGGTGACGGCGGAGCGGATGTCCTGCCGCTATCCGGCCTCAACAAACGGCGCGTGCGCGCACTCGCACGCTCGATGGGCGCCGACGAGCGCCTCGTCATGAAAGTCCCTACTGCCGACCTCGAAACGCTCACCCCGCAACGGCCCGACGAGGACAGCTACGGCATCACTTATGAAAATATCGACGACTTCTTGGAAGGCAAGGAAGTCGGTGGAGAAGTGCTAACGACGATACGCCGCTTTTACATGGCGACGCGGCACAAGAGGTCGTTGCCGATCGAAGTGCCTCGCAATTGATGCGGAAATGCTGAAATCGATCGTCTAGCCTCGCCGGCATTCCAGACGCACCCCAGCGAAGTGAGTCGCAGACCGAGTGGCTTACTGACTCGCTGCGGCGGGGGAGCTTGCTGCTGCCGGCGCCGGCGCCGACGCCATCGGCGCGGAGGCTGACGTGTCGATTGCTGGCCCGCCGCTTGCGTCCATCTTGCGTGAAGCTCATCATCAATTGCGGTGCCCCGTAAGGGAACTCGTCACGATCAATTTGCCATGTATGGAAGGTCTTGCCGTAGGTAGACACGAGGTCCTTAAAATAGACGCGCTCGGCAAGCTCGGGAATGCCGGGCGCGACTAAAACGCCGGACTTCACTTCATAGTGGTGGCTATGCCAGAGCCGCTTTTCTTCCGCGGGCATCAACTCGCGAGGCTGAGCGCGGCGCAAAGGCGCGTATCGAGCACTTCTTCAAGAATCTGTTCGCAGACAATGATGCTCCGGAGGAAGGGGGCATTGCAGAGAAGCGATACGTCGCGGCCGAGCGGTTCTCGCCGGTCGACGAATTGCGAATCGACGGTATACACGCCACGCTGAGTAGCGCCGTCGGTAGACCTCTAGCCAAAGGTTTGCTTGCGGCTCAATGTAGAAAGTTTTCTCGTTTGAAGGCCCAGTCGGTTGCGAGAATCGTAGGAGCGGGCGCTCTGCTTGTGAGGTCCATACTGCAGGTTGATTCTTGATGTCGTCCGAGTGGTGTTGATATGCGGAACCGTCTGGCGATTATGTGGCTTTTCAAACTCTCCGCAGTTTGGTCTCACACCTCAAATCCGATCTTCGAACAGCACGGCGAACTTGCCGACCACCCGGCGCTCAAGGTTACGAAGGTAGCAGGTCGCAGCCTGCGGTTCGCACGGCGCGGACAGCCAATTCTTGGCGGCTTACATGCGAGATGGCCCGCGCGGACGTTGAATCACGTCAAAACGCTTTCTTATGACCGTCTTCATCTCGAGTGTGCGGTTCCGGCGGGCTCTCCGACTTCGCACCCTCGACCGGCTTCGATCGGCGACATCGATACCGGGTTCGCTCTGCGGACTAGCCCGATCGGATTTGCGGTCGGTTTGATTCTCGACCCGACGGAGAGGAACGCGCGTGCTTCACGTTCGGCTGTCTGCTGCGAGCCTCAGCGCAAGGGAAGGTCGCGCTGGCGTGATGCGGTCGGAGAATTGCTGCCGCGTTGTGGTTAGCGCATGCCGTCGACGTCAACATCGCGATTGAAGGGCACGAGGGTCATATCAGCATCTCCTGCGCCACCGTCGTGCTGCGAAACCGTGGTCAGCGTTCATCCTTTGCGGAATGCGGCTTGCTGAATCAGGCCCACGCTCGCATGTGGACGGCGACATCCATCTCGCCCGTGCGCGAAGCTGGCGGCGACTCGAACGATCGGGTTACGTGGGGTCACTTCATCGAGGGAAAAGAATGAAAACCGCATTGCGAATGACGCTGACGCGGGCCGTCTGGTCGGGCGGTGCCGCGGGGCTTGCATCGGCGCTCGCCGCGGCGGCGGGTGCAAAACGGTCGCGCTGCACTCCATACGCTGCTCTGAACGCAGTCACACATTGCCTGTGGCAGGACGCCGCGCTGCGCGAGGACGCGGTGAGCGTGCGTTATACGGGACTGGGCGCAAGCATTCATCTTGGTAGCGCCGTTTTCTGGGGAGTATTGTTCGAAGCGCTTTGCGGACGTGATGCGCGCGCCGGCAAGGTGGCCGCTGCAGCCGCGACGACTGCCGCAGTCGCATATGTCGTCGATTACCATGTAGTGCCCGACCGCCTTACGCCAGGATTCGAAGTACACCTGTCGCGACAGGCGCTGGGGCTCACGTATCTCGCACTTGCCGCAGGCTTCGCAGCAGCGGCGCTCGCTCGTTCAAATAGCGCCCGGTGAAGGAACGAACGACGCCTTCGCAGCGTCAATAAGCGCGTTCCACGGCCTTCCCTGGCTCGCATATTCACAGCGACTCCCGCGTGAACGCCTCCGCGTCCGGAGGAAATGCACTGCACGCCTTGTGTAACTGGCGAGTGGGCGGCCGGCACGCCGCCTGTGAACGAGATTCGCGGTCGCTTTCGCAGGTGCGCGACATGATACCGACAATGCCCTTTGTCGATATGCTTGCGGCAAGGCGCTGCACTTCGTCAAATCCCACCCATTGACACTGCCAAATCTCGCTGGACGGCTCTGCTACTGCATCCGTCGAAAAGTCCGCGACAAAGACATAGTGGCGAGTCGCCGCGCCCCAGAATTCAAATAGATAATGAACTGCAAGGGCTGCGATTCGGGTCTCTTCTAGCAGTTCGCGCGTAGCCGTCGAGGAGAGCGACTCGTCGATTTTTCGACGGCCTCCCGGAAGCGCCCACCGGCCGCGTCTCTTGCGAACGAGCAAGATCCGGCCGTTTCTCGCACATACGACGCTGGCGCGGTGTTTCATTGGTTGAGTTCTTGACTATTGCGAGACGGATGATTTGCCGTCGATAGCAATCCCCGTTCCAATGCGATCTCCTTCAGATGACTTGCGATTCAGACGTCCAGCTTCACCTTGAGCCAGCCCGGCTGTCGCAAATCGAACGCTTTATAGGCATCGATCACGTTCATTATCGGCTCGCGGTTAGTCAGCACCAGCAACGGATCGAACGACCCGTTGCGGACGCGCTCGACAAGATCCGGCACGATCGAACGGTGATTGCAGTTGCCCATCTTGAGCGTCAGGTTCTTGTTCATCGCGGCGCCTATCGGGAAAAAGCGGTCGTTCGGCGGATATACGCCGATCACACCGAGCGTGCCTGCCTTTGCGAGCGCGGCCACGGCCCAATCGAGCGCCTGCGTAGGCGCATCGCCGGGTACCCAGTTGCCGCCCGTGGTGTGTTGCTGAGGCGTGACCTCGCGGCTTTCCGCCTCGCCTTGTTGCGCCGCTTCCGAAGAAGCAGCCGGGCCGGTGTGCGCATGCTGAGCGTCGACACCGACAGCATCGATTGCGCGATCGACGCCGATGCCGCCCGTGAGCGAAAGAATGGCCTCCGCCGGGTCTTCTTCGTCGAAGTTCACTGTCTCCGCGCCTTGCGCCCGCGCAGTTTCGAGACGATCCGGCAGGCGGTCCACGACGATCACCCGCCCTGCGCCGAGCAGCCACGCGCTTGCGATCGAGAATTGTCCGACCGGCCCTGCTCCGAACACGACGACAGTGTCGCCGCCTGTCACCTCGGCGAGTTGCGCCCCGAAGTAGCCGGTCGGAAATATGTCGGACATGAGGATCGCGCGGTCGTCGTCGATACCATCGGGCAGCCTGACGAGACTTGCGTTCGCGAATGGCGTGCGTGCATATTCAGCTTGTAATCCGTTGATCGGGCCGGTGGACTTCGGTCCGCCGAAGAAGGCCGTGCCCGCGCTTGCACCGTTGGGGTTAGCGGTGTCGCACTGAGCCGTATAGCCAAAGCGACAGTAGGAGCAGAAGCCGCAGGAAATCGTAGACGGGATCAGCACCCGGTCGCCGCGCTTCAGGTTGCGCACGCCTTTGCCCACTTCCTCGATGACGCCGACGCCCTCATGTCCGAGTATCGTTCCCGCCTGCATGCCGCCGAGCGTGCCTCGGATCATATGTAAGTCGGTGCCACAGATCGCGCTGGATGTGAGGCGCACGATCGCGTCGTTGTCGCGCTCAAGCGACGGGTCGGGTACGGTGTCCAGCGAGATATTGCCAATGTCGTGGAAGACGACTGCTTTCATGGGATCTCCTTCGAAGCGGTTCGAGACGCATCTTTCAGCAACCGTTGCGCCTAGCGCGATAGCCCCCGTGCCTGAGGGGCATCCTGATTGCTATACCAACGATAGCTTGAGTCTCAACCGGCGATGACTCGTGGAGGCGATCGTGAAAGCACTCAGGTGGCATGGAAAAAAGGACATTCGATGTGACACAGTTCCTGATCCACAAATCGAGCAGCCACGCGACGCAATCGTCAAGGTCTCGTCTTGCGCTATTTGCGGCTCGGACCTCCACCTTTTCGACGGCTTCATGCCGGGCATGGAACCCGGCGACATCGTGGGCCACGAATTCATGGGCGAGGTCGTCGAGGTCGGAAAGGGCAATTCCGCGCTCAAGGTCGGAGAGCGCGTCGTCGTGCCTTTCACCATCATTTGCGGCGAATGCGAGCAGTGCAAGCGCGGTTATTTTTCAGTTTGCGAACGCTCGAACCGCAACAGGGACGCTGCCGACAAGCTGTTTGGACACACGTCAGCCGGCCTCTTTGGCTATACGCACTTGACGGGCGGTTACGCGGGCGGTCAGGCCGAGTACGTGCGCGTGCCGTTCGCGGACAAGACGCACGTCAAGATTCCCGAAGGCCTGAGCGACGAGCAAGTTCTCTTTCTCGGCGACATCTTTCCGACCGGCTGGCAGGCAGCCATGCAATGCGACATCGAGACTACTGACACAGTCGCAATCTGGGGCGCGGGGCCTGTCGGACAGATGGCAATCCGGAGCGCCGTCTTGCTCGGCGCAAAGCAGGTGATTTCGATCGACTGCGTGCCCGAGCGCCTCGCGATGGCGCGTGCGGGCGGCGCCGTCACGATCGACTTCGAGGAGGAGAGCGTGCTCGAACGCCTCAACGACCTGACTCGCGGCAAAGGCCCCGAAAAGTGCATCGACGCGGTGGGCATGGAGTCGCACGCTACGCGCTCCATCGATTCGATTTACGACCGCGCGAAGCAGGCCGTGATGCTTGAGACAGACCGCCCCCATGTGCTGCGAGATGATCTATGTGTGCCGTCCTGCCGGCACGCTGTCGGTGCCGGGTGTCTATGGCGGACTCATCGACAAGATTCCATTCGGCGCATCGATGAACAAGGGACTGACCTGGCGCAGGGGGCAAACGCACGTCAACCGCTGGACCGATGATCTGCTCAAGCGCATCCAGGAAGGGCAAATCGATCCCTCCTTCGTCATTACGCATCGAATGCCGCTCGCGGATGGACCGTCCATGTACAAGACATTCCGTGACAAGGAAAACGGCTGCATTAAGGTCGTTCTGAAGCCATAGACGTTTCTTGATCGGCCCTTGCAGATACGTTCGCTTTGCGCGGACCTCGGGCGGGTCTGCGGTGTGTTTTAGTTACGGACGCGTTGAGTCCGTCAAGGAGAGGCAATGAAAACAACCGCCATCGTTATAGCAACGGGCGCGGCAGCTCTATTGAATGTTATCGCGCCGCGCATCGCTCGCGCCAAGACCTCGGCGGCGCCGGGAACCTCGCAGTATGGAAGCGGGTCGGGAAAGTCCGCGGCGGTCGAAGGCGGCGCCGGAGCTGCGGGGCAGCAGGGCACGGACCCCGCTACGCTCAGCCGCACGGAGGAACAGCGTATCGAGCGGCAGACCGCGAGAAGTGGCAATCCCCAGGCGGGCTTGAGGCGGCAGGATTGGAAACAGTAAGCCACCGAGCCACGCGAACGGCGATGGCTCATTGACGGTGTCACCTAAATCACAATATTTTAATGAATGATAGCCCCAAGGCGAACGCACGCAGTCGTAGACCTCTCGACCCCGAACTCGAAACGGCCCTTCGGAAGGTCTTCGGCTTTCCGCATCTGCGTCCCGGTCAGGAGGAGGTGATTCGCAGTGTCATCGAGGAGCACGATACGCTTGCCGTCATGCCCACTGGCGCCGGCAAATCGTTGTGCTACCAGTTGCCCGCGCTGCAGTTCGATGGCATGACAGTCGTCGTGTCGCCGCTCATTTCGCTGATGCGCGATCAGGCGGTCAAGCTGAAAGACGCCGGCGTCGCCACGGCGGTCATCAACAGCACACTGTCGGCGAGCGAAGACCACGAGGCCATGCAATCCCTGGCGAATGGCGCGATACGCATTCTGTTCGTCACGCCGGAGCGGCTCGTCAACGCGGAGTTCACGGCAACGCTCGCTCGCGATGAAGTGCCGGGCGTATCGCTTGTCGTGATCGACGAAGCGCATTGCATTTCTCAATGGGGCCACGACTTTCGGCCCGCCTATGTGGAGCTGATTCACGCGATCAAGCTGCTCGACCGTCCACCCGTACTCGCGCTGACCGCGACCGCCACGCCTGCCGTCATCGCGGACATCGTGAACGAGCTCCAGATGCAGCGTCCGAACATCATCAACACGGGCGTGTATCGCGAGAACCTGCACTTCGCCGTCGAGCAGCTGACCAATATCGAGGACAAGCGCACGCGCGTGGTCGAACTGGCGAGTACGACCGAAGGCAGCGGCATCATCTACTGCGCGACCATCGCCGAATGTGAGGCATTGCATGCGCTGCTCATCGAAGCGGGCGTCGATGCCGGGCGATATCACGGCAAGCTGGCGGCGAGGATGCGCTCCGAATCGCAAGATGCGTTCATGGAGAATCGCACACGCCTGATGGTGGCGACCAACGCATTCGGCATGGGCATCGACAAACCGGACATTCGCTTCGTGATTCATGCGCAGATGCCCGGCAGCCTCGATGCCTACTATCAGGAAGCAGGACGGGCCGGCCGCGACGGCGAGGTCGCGCGCTGCATCTTGTTGTTCGAGTTGAGGGACAAGCAGGTACAACAGTTCTTTCTGAGCGGACGCTTCCCCAGCGCCGAGACGATTCGCCGCGTTGCTAAAACGGTAAGCGAACTCGCGCGCGAAGGCGGGGGCGACACGCTGGAAAAGCCGCTCGAACGCCTGCGTGAAGCGCTGCCGACCATTGGCGCGAACAAGCTGCGCGTGGCGGTGGCGCTGCTCAACGATGTCGGCATGACGCGTCGCACGCGGCGCGGCGGCATGAAGCTGATCGACGACGGCGCGGCTTTCGCCCGTCTGCACGACGCGGCGAGCGAATACACGGCGCGAGCCGGGCGCGATCGCGCCGTGCTGGAGCGCATGATCGACTATGCGCAAAGCGCGCGCTGCCGCTGGCGCATGCTGCTCGAGTATTTTGCCGACGACGCCAGTGACGCACGCATGCGCGGGCCGCTGAAGTCGACGGAGGTCAGCTACCGCAAACCGGAAGACGAACTCGACGGCAAGGCTTGTGGTGTCTGCGACAACTGCGTGCATCCGCCCGAAGTGGTCGAGAGTGCGCGCGAACTGCGCGAGCAGGCCTTGGCGAGTGAGCGGCAAGAGCAGCCGGCACGCGCCGTGGACACGTTCGCACAAGGCGATCGGGTGCGCGTGCGCCGCTATGGCGTGGGCGAGGTCGAACTCGTTAGTGGCGAGCGCGTCGCCGTGCGCTTCGCCGACGACTCGACGCGCGCGTTTATCGCCCGCTATGTAAAGCGTGTGCCGCAGTGAGCGAATCGGCCTGCTGAACGAATTGCCGAAAATATTGCGCGGTACGCCGCAGCCCGTCATCGAGGGACGTAATCGGACGCCAGTTCAGCACATCGAGCGCACGCGAAATATCGGGCTTGCGATGCCACGGATCATCCATCGGAAGCGGCCTGAATACGATTTCAGACGATGATCCTGTCAACGCAACGATGCGTTGCGCAATCTCCAGCATCGACAGCTCCTGTGGATTGCCGAGGTTGATCGGGCCGGTCACGTCGTCGGGCGTGTTCATGAGGCGGATGAACGCATCGATCATGTCGTCGACGTAGCAAAACGACCGTGTCTGCAGGCCTTCGCCGTACACGGTGATGGGTACGCCGGCCAGCGCCTGCATCAGGAAGTTCGACACCACGCGCCCATCGGAAGGATGCATTCGCGGCCCATAGGTGTTGAAGATGCGCGCGATTTTGATGGACAATCCGTGCTGCCTTCGATAGTCGACAAAGAGCGTCTCCGCGCAGCGCTTGCCCTCGTCGTAACACGAGCGCGGCCCGATCGGATTTACATGGCCCCAGTAGTCCTCCGGCTGCGGATGGATTCGCGCATCGCCATACACCTCGCTCGTCGATGCCTGGAAAATCCTGGCGCCGACTCGCTTTGCGAGTCCAAGCATGTTGATGGCGCCATGCACGCTCGTCTTGGTCGTCTGCACCGGATCATGCTGATAGTGGACCGGCGAGGCGGGACAAGCCAGGTTGTAGATTTCATCCACTTCGACATACAGCGGAAAGGTGACGTCGTGACGCATCAGCTCGAAGTTGGTGCTGTCCAGTAGATGCGCGATGTTGTCTTTCGTCCCCGTGTAGAAGTTGTCGACGCAGAGCACGTCGTGCCCTTGCATGACGAGTCGCTCGCAAAGATGCGAGCCGAGAAAGCCGGCGCCGCCCGTCACGAGAATACGCTTGCGATGTGCTTCTTTCATGATTGTCCCTGTCGCGTTCAATGACTCACATTCAATGGCTTACGTCGTGCAACGCGTTGCTCCAGTCGCCTATAAAGCGGTCAATGTGAAAGCGCTCGAGCGCAGCACGTCGCGCGCCTTCGCCGAGCCGACGCGCTTCAGCGGGATCGCGCAGCAGCCGGTGCATTCGATCGACGAGCGTGTCCAGATTGGTATCGATAAAGCCGCTTTCATCATTGCGGATCACGGTGGCAAGCTCGGTTGTCGCCAAGCCGATGATCGGCATCCCGATCGTCATCGCTTCGACTATTGCAAGTCCAAGGCTCGTCCATCGGATAGGATTGAAGAAGAATCGATACTGCGCGGTGAAGGCGGCAAGATCGAGGTTGCCGATTTCTCCGATGCCGCCCGCCACCTCTGCATCCATGCCGACCAGATCGAGCGGCACGCGTCCCGCAACGTCGGCAAAGACGTCGCTGCCGAGGCGCCGTCCGCGGTGCTTAAGATGATTGACTACGACGATCCCCCGTGCTTTCTCACCGGTGTAACGCACGCCCTCCGGCACGATGACGCCGTGTTCGATCACCCGTACCGGCGTGTCCCCCGAGTCCCACATCAGTCGGTTGAAGTGCGTCACATGGACGAGCAGTGTGCGCGGGTCTTGTACCCAGTGGCGTTCTTCGAACGCGTTCTGCTGCGGCGGATCGTGCTCAATGTAGACGGTCGGAAGCCGCCGTTGCGCTTCGCTCAACACGTTCGCGCGGTCATCGAACCAGTGCGTGCGATGCTGAAACAGGATGACGTCAAACTGCTGCGACGCGACCTGATCGATCGGAATTTCATGCACGTTCTCGCCCCACGGGAGCACGCCGACCTTGCCTGCGTAACCGGGCGGATGCGATGGCTTCGTGACGAGATAGAAGTCGTGCGGGACCTGCGTCAGATAATAGAGGTAGTTGCCGTGCACATGCCACGTGAGGATGTGCAGACGGCGTTGGCGGTCAGTCGGCATGGGTCGTCGAAAGCGGTTGAGAAGCATAGCGGTTCAACTGCATGCGCGCGGTATTGAGTACTTGTTGCACGTCGATTGCGAGAGCGCACGGGTGACCGAAGGGACATTCGCTATACGAACACGGGCGGCATGGCGGATAGTTGGCGAGCACGCGATGGCGTTCGTGATCGAGCGGCGCCCAGCGGCGCGTATCGCTACCCGAAGCGATCACGACGCTCGGCGTGCGCATGGCGGCCGCGACGTGTGACAGGCCTGTGTCGTTGCACACCACGAGTTGCGCGCAGCCGACGAGCGCGGCCAGTCCGCCAAGCGAAGTGCGTCCGGTGAGGTCGGCCGCCAGCGGTCGGAGCGACGCCGCGAGCGTTGACGTCAACGTCGTCTCGCTGGCGCTGCCCGTAATGGCGATCTGCCAGCCGTCGCACGCCAGTTCGCGCGCAACTTGGGTAAAGCGTTCGAGCGGCCAGCGCCGCGAGGGCAACTGGGCGCCCACATGCACGAGGACCAGGCGCCGCGCTTCGAGTTCGAAGGCGTCCATGAGCCGCTGGCGTTCGTCGAGATCTTTTGCGCCTAACGGGATCTCGAGCGGCTGGTCGCCGGCGTCGCATCCAAGCGCCTGCATGAGGGCGATATAGCGTGTGGGTTCGGGGAGATCGTCGGGCCATGCGATGAATGAGCCGGGACGCGAGGCTTCGTCGGGCTGGACGAAACCCGCGTGGGTGCGCGCGCTCCATCGCGCGACGATCTCGTTCGCCACGCCGCCGCTGCCGTGCATCTGAATCGCAAGATCGAAGCGGCGCGCGCGCATCATGGCGCAGAAGCCGTTGAGATGCTCGTCGGTTTCGCGTTGCTCAGGGAAGCCGACCGCGCCGGGAAATACGATCAACTCGTCCAGCAGATGTGAATAGCGATCCACGAAAGTCTGCGCCCACGGCAAGCCGATCAATACCATATGCGCATCCGGATATTGCTTTCGCAAGGCGCGTAACGCGGGCACGCAACACAGCATGTCGCCGAGCTGAAGCGCTCGGAAGATTGCGATACGGCGCGTGTCGGCGAGCGCGTTCATACGAAGGGCACCCTAAACTTGATCGCACCATAGAGCCGCCAAAAGACGGACAAGAACGGAATTGCCACGGACGTGTACGCCATTTCGAGTATGTGCGAGGCACGGCGCGTGGTCGTCGCGAGGCGCTTCGCGCAGAACCAGCCGGTCATCGCAAACCACGCGGCGGCTGCGACGGCCGACGTCTTCGGGTGCCCGAGGGCGAACGCGCAAGCAGCAAGCACGGTCGATGCGATGATCGCGTAGTACAGAAACGGAGGCGCGCGCCTGATGCGTTCGCGGAATAGCCGTGGATACTTCTTGTAGAGCAACGCATCGAACTGGCTCTTCTTCTGTTGAGAAAGGCTGACGCCCCAGCGCGCGGGCCGCACCGGATGGATTACGACCGCATCGTCCGCGCGTGCGAGCGCGAACCCCGCGCCGAGCAGCGCGAACTGCAAATCGGAGTCCTCGCGCCACGCCGATGTATAGCGTTCGTCGAACCCGCCGGTGCGCGTCAGCGCCGCGCGCTCGACAAATGCATTGGCCGTCGCGAATTCGGCGCCTGCAAGCCCCGCAGCGTCACGCTCATAGTCGGAAGGATGCTCGGGGATCGGCACGACGATGCGCCCCGAAACCGCTTGCGCTCCAGCGTCGAGCGCCTGCAATCCCGCCTTAAGCCAGCGAGTGGCAGGCTGCGTATCGTCGTCGGTGAAGGCGATGCGTTGTGCACGGGCGGCTCGCCACCCAGCATTGCGCGCGCCAGCGGGACCTTGAGTCGATGTCACCGGCAGGTAACGAATGCGTGGGCCCTGCACCGCATGATCGTGCGCGAGACGTTGCACGTAATCGCGCGTTGCGTCGTCGGGGCCGTCGTCGCATACGATGATCTCGTAGCGCCTCGGATCGATGTCTTGCGCGAGCACGCTCGCAAGGCAGCACGCCAGCATGTCCGGACGACGGTAGGTCGGTATCACGACGGAGACGTCGGGCAACGCGCCGGTGTAGGCGTGTTCGACTGCCGACGCGTGCGCGATGCCCGCTTCGTCGCCGAACATATCCGACATTCCGCCCATCACGGTGCTCATGCGCATGCCCCGTTCTTTTCGATGAGAAACGAGCCGATCACGAGCGCGTCGAGCGGTGACGTCCAGAACGATTCGAGCGCGTCGCGCGGTGAATTCACCATCGGCTCGCCACGCGTATTGAACGAAGTGTTCACGAGCACCGGCACGCCGGTGCGCGCCTTGAACGCGGCGAGCAAGTCATAGTAGAGCGCATGCTGTCCGCGATTGATGGTCTGCACGCGCGCGGTTCCATCGACGTGACGCACGGCGGGAATCTGTTTCTCCTTGCCGGGGCGGACATCGAATATGAACAGCATGAATGGCGCGACGCGCGCATCGACAAACCAGTCGTTGGCGAACTCCTCCATTACGACCGGCGCGACCGGCCTGAAGTCTTCGCGATCCTTGATCTCGTTGAGCTTGGCCTGCATGCCCGGATCGACGGGTGATGCGAGGATCGATCGCGCACCCAGTGCGCGCGGACCGAATTCGGTGCGCCCTTGATACCAGCCGATCACCCGGTTGTTGGCGAGGATGTCGGCGGTTTCTTCGGCGATATGGTCGAGACGACGGTAGGGGACTTTCGCCCATTGCAGGAATTGCTCGATCTCGTCGTCCGTATAGCCTGGGCCGTAATACGCGTGATTCATCACCCAGCGCCTGGTCGTTTCGCCTTGCCTGCGCCGTTCACGATGATCGATCCATAACGCAGCGCCGAGCGCCGTACCGGCATCGCCCGCGGCCGGCTGGACCCACACGTCGGCGAACGGGCCGCGATCGCGTAGTCGCGCATTCATGACGCAGTTGAGCGCGACGCCGCCCGCCATCGCGAGATGATCGAGACCGGTTTGCCCATGCAGCCAGCGCGCGAGTTCGAGTACCGTGTCCTCGAGCACAGTCTGCAGCGAATGCGCGATATCGAAGTGGCGTTGCTCCAGCGGACCGCCGCGTTCACGAGCCGCACCGAACCGCTCGACGAGACGCGGCGCGTCGACCGTGTACGTGCCATCTTGCCGGTACTTCACGATTTCGCGAAACTGGTCCACGTAGAGCGGCTTGCCATACGAGGCGAGCGCCATGACCTTGTATTCGTCGGACGAGTGCAGAAAGCCGAGATAGGCAGTCACTGCTTCGTAAAGCAATCCGAGCGAATGCGGCAGTTCCACTTGCCTCAGACGCTTATACTCGCCGTCGACGAGCTGCCCGAGGCTCGTGGTCACTCCTTCGCCGCGGCCATCCATCGTGAGCACGGCGGTCTCGGTGAACGGCGCGGCAAGAAAGGCGCTCGCTTCATGGGACAGATGATGATCGACGTAATGCCATTCGAAGCGCGGCACCCGGCCGCCGCTCCTGAAGCGCTTCTGCAAGTGATGCGGCGCGCCGTCGATGAGCTGTGCCCTGGCGTTCACGATATAGCTGAGAAAGAGCGGGTCCCACGGCGATTCCGAGGGATTCGTCATCGTCTTCTTGCCCGGTTCGAGCGGTAGCTCGATCGTGGATCGCGAGGCAGAGGGCATCGTCGAGAGAAGATGCGGATCATATGAATACGCCACGTGATCGAGATCGGCGAGTTCGATGCCCGCCTCCTTCAGGCAGTAGTCGATCGCATGAAACGGCAACTCCCAGGTCGAAAACGGTACGGGCCGCTTTGCATGCTTGACATGCGTGAAGCGCTCGTCTTCGGCCGCTGCGATGACCACGCCGTCCTTCAGGAGCGCCGCGGCGCTGTCGTGATAAACCGCATTGATTCCCAATGTGTACATGACGAGAGCCCTGTGAGGTTTCAGATTGTCGTGAGCGGCACGGCCAAGGCTTCGCGGTTAGCGCGGCGCTCTTCCATCAGTTCGCTAGCGGCGGCAACCACGTCGTCGACGGCGACGCCGTTGAGGCACGCGTGATGGCCCTCGGGGCACACGCTGCGATAGCACCAGCGGCAAGGTACGTCCTGATACAGCACGCGATGAGGCGTCTGCCACGGCATGTGCTGCGGATTCGTGAGCGCGTAGAGATCGACGACCGGCGTGCCGAGCGCCGAGGCGATGTGGACCGGCCCGCTGTTGTTCGATATGAGGACGCGTGCGCCACGGATCAACGCGGCAAGTTCGCCCAGATTCAGCGCACCGGCGAGATCGATCGCGTTCGGGTGTGCGCCGCTGACGAGCGCGGTAAGGTCCGCTTCGGCCTGAGCGCCGGAGACGAAGACGGCGCAGCCAGTCATGTGCGCCAGGCGCTCGGCGGCCTCTGCGAAGCGCTCCGGCGGATAGCGTCTCGATGCGGCGCTCGCACCCGGATGGATGACGATATAAGGCTCGTCGGCCGGCGCGTGAAGCAGCGTGAGCTTGTGCGCAAGATTCGCGGCGTCCTGCGGCGACACGTCGAAGCGCATGCGCCGATCCGGCGTCTCGGCGCCCACCTGCGCGACGAGCGCTAGTTGCCGCTCGACTTCATGACGCGTGCGATGCTGCGGTTCGGTCTCGGCGACCCAATCGGTCAGCAAGCCATAGGGATTCTCGCGGCAGTGCGCAAGCCGTTTGCCGATGCCCGCAAGATGACACAGCATCGCGGCGGGCAACGGATTCTGGCTATAGACGCTGAAGATCACGGCGGCGTCGAAATTTCCGCGCGCAAGACGCTCGCGCATCGCGAGATCGTTGCGGTAATCGGGAGGCGCATTTTGCTTAACCCATGGCGCATCGTATTCGATCACGTCGCTGACGTCCGAAAGATGGCGCGCGGCGACCGCGCCCGCACGCGAAGCGAGGAGCGTCAGATGCCGTTGCTGACCTGCCCATCGCAACGCGTGCATGGCGGGCGTGGTCATCAATACGTCGCCGAGGTTGTCAAGCCGCACGCACAGAATGCGTTTGACATCGTCGCCCCACGGGCGCACGGACGTCGCCGCCGGCGTACGGGCGTGAGCCTCCAGCGCGAGGGGGATCGGGTTGCGGCTCATCGGGCAATCTCCCGCGCGCTCACGCGCTTGTCCATGGCGCGAATTGCCAGGGCTGCGCGAAACATGTCGGTTGCGACCACATGCGGCTCGCGCAATGCTCCGCCACGCCATACGGTTTCGTTGCCGTTGTCGATCAGGATGGTGCGGCATCCCGCACGCCGGCCTGCTTCGATGTCGTCGAGGATGTCACCGACAAACCAGCAATCTGCGAGCACGACGCCGTGCTCACGCGCCGCGCGCAGCAGCATGCCGGGCATCGGCTTGCGGCAATCGCATTCCTGGTTGTAGGGTTCGACGGTCCCTGTGGCATCGTGCGGACACCAGTAGACCGCGCTGAGTGTCGCGCCGCATTCTGCAAAAAGTTCGTGCAGCCTCGCTTCGACCCCATTGAGCGATTCGATCGGAAAGCGCCCGCGTGCCACACCGCTCTGGTTGCTGATGACGAAGATCGGCACAGCGAGCGCGGCGAAGATTGAAAGCGCTTCGCGCGCGCCGGGTGCAAGCCGCATCGCGTCGGGATCGACATTGTAGGGCACGTCATCCAGCAGGGTGCCGTCCTTGTCGAGAAAGATCGCAGCGGGGGCGGTCATGCAGAAGCGCTTCCGGCTGCGATGCGCGTGCGCTCTTCGAAGCCGCCAACGCGCTCGCTCGTCGCAGTGCCTGCAACGCGCGCGTACACGCGAGCGAGCGACTGCGCGACGCCGTGCCACGTGAACATCTGCTTCGCGCGCTCTAGTCCAGCCGCGCCCATGCGCTCCGCGAGTTGGGAATCACGCTTCAATACTGCGAGGCAATGCGCGAGCGCCAGCGGGTCCTTGGGCGGGACGAGCAGGCCCGTGTGCCCGTGCGCGACTGAATAACGGATGCCGCCGACATCGGCGCCTATCACCGGCCGTGCGCAGGCCATCGCTTCAAGCGGCGTGATGCCGAAGGGTTCGTACCACGGCGTCGTGACGAATACATCGGCGGCGTTGTAGAAGAGCCTCAGCCGTTGCCGCGCGTGCCGTCCAAGGAATTCGACTTGCGGCTCGATCGAGCACGCGCGCGCAATGCCTCTTAGCCGTCCGATCTCCGGCGTCGCGAGTTCGTTCGGGTCGTCGGAGTTGCCGCCCACGACATACAGATGCGCGGCTTCACCCAGTTCGCGATTGCATGCCGCGATGGCACGGACGGCGTTTTCGATGCCCTTTCGCGGCACCATGCGTCCCAGTTGCAAGGCGATATACCGATCCTGCGGCCAGCCCAGTTCCTCGCGCGCCGCGGCGCGGTCCATCGGGTAGAACTCGTCGCTGTCGAAGCCGCAGGGCACGAGGTCGATGCGCGCCGGGTCCGCGCGATACAGCGACACGAGATCCGCTTCGTCTTGCGGACACTCCGCGATCACGGAATCCGACTGCGTGACGAGCGCGTCCTCGATGTCGAAGCGCGCGTCTGGGAAGCCGTCGTCCGTACCTTGATGAATGCGGCGAACGCGACCGAGCGCATGAAACGTCGTGACAAGCGGCGTCCCGAGCGCTTCCTGCACGCGCAGTCCTACGAGGCCTGACATGAAGAAGTTCGCGTGTACCACATGATATGGTTCGTCTTCACGGCGGAAAAATTCGATCGTAAAGCGAGCGAACTCGTCCATGAACGGAAGAAGCTGCTCTTTGGGAAGTTGTGTCGGCGGCCCGGCAGGTACATTGATCACGCGCACGCCGTCGAAGCGTGACACGAGCGGCAATAGCGACCGGTCACACCGGGTGAAAACGTCGACGCGATGCCCGCCGCGAACAAGTTGCTTAGCGATGTTCGCAACGTAGATATTCTGACCTCCGCTATCCACACCGCCCGCGACGGCTAGCGGCGATGCGTGTTCGCTGATCAATGCGATCTTCATGGCGTGGTTCCGTCAGAATTGTTCAGTAATGCAGCGTAATGGCCGGGCGAGACTTTTTTAGCATTCGTTGTGCCACTCGGATGAAAACGCGTATAAGCGTTTGTTCGGTGGGGGACGAAAGCAATTTCTCACGGAGAACGATTGGCACGTTATTACACGCAGTGTGTAGAAGCGAAAAGCGTGTATTTCATAAGTCGAGCTGTTGCTGTCCCTCGAACACGATGGCGCGCATGCGCCGCACGCTCGGTGGGATCACGCGGCGTCGCGCTAGCGCCCACGGAAGCGCCGCGAACATGGTCGCCGCGCCGCGCAGAAGTGTCCCTTCGCGACGCATGAGCACGAGTGCGCGCAGCGTCGCGCGCCATGCTTCGCCTATGGGCAGCCGAAGCCATGCGATCCATGCAGCGTTTCGCGCAAGTAGGCGTCGCCGTAGCGCGCTGTCTCGCAATGTCGAGGGGTGGTGATGGACGACGAGATCGTCCGCATACACGATCGCGAGGCCGCTCGCAAGGACGTCCAGCGCGACCAACTCTTCTTCGCCGCCGATGAAAAGTTTTGGCTCGTAGCCGCCCACGCGACGGAACACATCGGTGCGGAACACGCTTGCGCCCGCCAGAAAGCCGATCAACGCGGGACCGGGCAATCCGCGGGCGCCGAGCGGGCTGGCTTTCATCAATGCACATGTCGAGTCTAGGGCCTCGTCCTCGCCGACGACCACACGTGCGCCCAAAACAGCAACCTGCGGGGACCCGTCGAGGATCGAGACCGCGCGGCTTAGTGAGTTCGCTTGCCACCACATGTCGTCGTCGCAAAAGGCGACGTATTCGGTCGCTACACACGCGACGCCCAGGTTGCGTCCGGCCGCACCGAGATTCGTTTTGGAGGCGACGACGCGTACGGAAGGATAGTGCTGGGACACGCGCTGAGTGGTGCCGTCGGTCGATGCGTTATCGACGAGTACGACATTCGGGCAGTCTGGAAGCGCTAGAAGCTTCTCGAGCGTCTCCAGCACCTGCTCAACGCGATTGTGCGTTAGGACGACAACGGTCACGCCCGCGGCGTTCATCGGTACCGCGCTCATTGCGTCGCAAGGCCAAGGCGCCAGTAGTGCTCGTCGGCATAGACGTCGTCGTAGCCATGCGGACCGAACGCTTTCAACTGACTTGTATATGCGCCCACGGCGTTGCGCTTTGCTAGCGCGGGATGCTCGTGGCTTGCCTCGGGCGTCGCCGCAATGCCATTCGTCAGCAAGTCTGCGAGACGCTGCTGCACGAGGCCGTCCATCCGGCGATACAGTGCGTCTTCATAGGCGATGCAGGTAAGGCCGCGCGAACTGCGCCACGCATTTCGGCACGCCATGTGCGTCAAAACGTGATCGGAGTAGTAAAGGCCGAGTGGAATCACGAGGGTCGCGGGTTCGCTCGAACGAATGATCGTGCAGAGTACGCGTTCGACCGTATTAACGGTCGGCGCATCACCGTAGGGCCATACTGCGCGTCCAGAAAATTCAGGCGTTCGCCCGTCGCGCCGAGCAACTCAAGTGCTCGGTCGTCCTCGGCGATGCGTTCTCGCATCGCCTGGCGCGCATCGCTAAAGCCGCACTGATGGTCCCAGTCCGTCGCGACGCGTGTGTCGGGACAGCCGGCGAAAACGGTGCACACGACCGCATTTGAATTCGACGCGATCCAAGCGCCGCAACTGAAGACCGCGTCGTCGAAGTGCGGCGAAATGACAAGAATGCTTGAGGCTTCGGGCATATCGGAGTCCGGCGCTAAAGGTCCCGGCCGCTTCGCAATCGGCGGGCCTGATGCGTCGCCAACCGATGGTGCGACGATTGCTGACGCCCGCCAACGACAATCGACTACGCTTCAAAGACGTAGGCTCTTTCTGCAGAGGACACAAATGGAGCATGCGCACGCATCGACGGATCGTGCGGCGGTCAAGCGCCGAATTGCGCTGGATCTCTGGCAAGCCATCTGGCTCTACAAGGCTCAGACGACGGCCGCGGTCTCGCTGATGGTCTGCGCGCGGCTCGCCGTCGTCGGTGTGCCGCTTCTGCTCAAGCTCATCATCGACGACCTGAGCCAGCCGGCGCCACTCGTGTTTCCAGTTTTCATCGTGCTTGCGTACGCGATCCTCCGCTGGCTCGGAGACGTGCTCAACGAAGCACGCGATGTCGTGTTCAGCATCGTCACGCAACGCACGGTCGCATCGTTCACGCAGCGAACCTTCGCGCATTTGCAGAGCATGGGCGCACGTTTCCACGCGAAGCGGGAAACGGGCGCCGTCGTTCGCGACGTGCAGAAAGGCACGGACGGCATCGGATTTCTACTCGGCGTCGCGTTGTTCACGATCGTGCCGACGGTCATCGAAATTGGCACGGTGGTGGCGATCCTGATGAGCGGCTATGCCATCGGGTTCGTGCTGATCGTCATCGCGACGTTTGTTTCGTACGGCATTTATACGTTCTTCATGACGGGCTACCGCATGAAGTTCCAGCGCGCGGTCAACCGGATCGAGTCGCAAGCCGACAGCCGTCTGGTCGACAGTCTGCTGAACTACGAAACGGTCAATTACTTCGCGACCGAAACGACGGAGACGCGGCGTTTGTCGTCTGTCCTGGACGAATGGGTGAATGCTCGCACGGCCAATCAACGCGCGCTGACGATCCTGCATGCCGGTCAGAGCACGATTGTCGCGGCAGGCATCGCAGCCGTGATGCTGCTCGCGGCGCAGCATGTCGTGGCGGGCGGGATGAGCGTGGGCGATCTCGTGCTCGTGAATGCGTACATCGTACAGGCCTGCATGCCGCTCAATACGCTTGGCTTCGTGTTTCGCGAGACCAACGATGCGCTCGTCAATGTCGAGCGCATGTTCGACATTCTGCTGGCGCGCGGACACCGTGGCGAAGATATCGACGAATCCGGCGCGCGGCCGCTCGTCGTGTCTGCCGGCGAGATCGAGTTCGAGAACGTCGACTTTGGCTATGAACCGGCTCGGCAGATCGTGCGCGAGGTCACCTTCAACGCGCATGCGGGACGCAAGCTCGCCATCGTCGGCGGCAGCGGCTCGGGCAAGTCGACGCTCGTGAAGCTGCTGTTTCGCTTTTATCAGCCGACGGGCGGTGCGATCCGTATCGACGGGCAGGATCTGCGTCATGTCACGCAGCAGAGCCTGCGCGAAGCAGTCGGCATCGTGCCGCAGGATACGGTGCTGTTCAACGATACGATCGCCTACAACATCGCCTATGGGCGGCCGGGCGCGACTCGTGCTGACATCGCCCGCGCGGCGCGCGCCGCTCAACTCGACGACTTCATCGAGCGTCTTCCGGACCACTACGACACGCGCGTTGGCGAGCGCGGCGTGCGGCTCTCGGGCGGCGAGCGTCAACGCATCGCGATCGCGCGCGCAATCCTCAAGGACCCGCGCATCATCGTGTTCGACGAAGCAACATCGGCCCTCGACACGCGTTCGGAGCGCGCGATTCAGGGCGAGCTCGATCGGCTCGCGCGTGGACGCACGTCGATTGTAATCGCGCATCGCTTGTCGACCGTCGTCAATGCGGACTGGACGCTCGTCATGGAGCATGGGCGCGTCGTCGAACAGGGTACGCACGACGAGCTCCTTTCGCGCGAGGGCGTCTACGCGAAGATGTGGTCGCTGCAATGGCAGCAGGGCGAGCTCGAGCACACGCAAAGGAAGCTCACCGCGCAGCCGGTGCGGCTCGGCACGCTCGCGAGCGGGGTAATCGCTGCGTTGCGCGCGCAGATCGCGGAGAAACGCGTCCACTTATCCGCCGTGGTCGCAGAGAGCGACTTGCTGGTCTGGGGTGATCCTGCCGTGCTGCAGCAGGTGGTCGCCGATTTATGTCGCTATGAAATTGCGCGCGCCGAGCCGGGCGATCGCGTGGAATTGCGCTCGGAGCGCAAGCCAAATCATGTCTGGCTGAGCGTGCTCGGCGCGAGTGGCGCGCCGGCGGAACTGTCGCAGGAAGAGGCCAGACGGATCGAAGATGCACTTGCCGAGGCGGGCGGTAGTTTCACCATCAGTCCGGTTGGCAATCAGCTTTCGTACGTCGCGGAGTTGCCGCTGAGTCCATTCGTCGTTGAAGGGCCACCGTTGCCCGACGAGCTCGCTCGGCCGCCTACGGCCGAGCGTTCACTTGCGGGGCTG
The DNA here is from genome assembly GCF_001544975.2 of Caballeronia arationis. Taxonomy (GTDB): domain Bacteria; phylum Pseudomonadota; class Gammaproteobacteria; order Burkholderiales; family Burkholderiaceae; genus Caballeronia; species Caballeronia arationis. The sequence continues at coordinate 28,400 of NZ_FCOG02000057.1, forward strand.
CGGATCATGGCGATCGACGACGAGGAACAGACGCGCGACGCGCTCGAAGCTTTGCTGCAGGCGGCCGGTGCACAGGTTCAGCTCGCCGCATCCGCGAGCGAAGCGTATGAGCTTCTCGCAGCGATCCCATCTGCGCGTTGGCCCGACGCGTTACTGGTCGACATCATGCTCGGCGAGGAGAACGGATATGAATTGCTGGGTCGTGTGCGCCATCTGGAGGAGGAGCGACGCGTCTCGCTCGATCAGCGGATTCCCGCTGTCGCGCTGACGGGCTTTGTGCAAACCGAGGACGGGGTACGCGCGCGTTTGGCGGAGTTTCAGTTGCATCTGACGAAGCCTGTCGCTGCGGAGGCATTGATCGACGCCATCCGGCACGTCGCGCCGACGGCAAAGATTCGCGCAGTCAAAAGTTAAACGGCGACGTGCTTACTTGTGGAGCCGGTCTCTCAGTGACGCGACGTCGTTCGCGGTGACCGGCCGCGCATCGTTGCCCCACGACCCGCGCACGTAGGTCAGCACCTGCGTGATCTGCACGTCGGTCAACTGTCCCGCGAAGGCGGCATCGCCTGACGCGGCGGCCCATGCTTCGTCGCGGGACTATTGCCGCCCTCAACGAGCAGGCGGATCAGCGAAGTCGTGTCCTCGCTGAGGACCGAAGGATTGCCGGCGAGTGCCGGGAACACGTTCGGAACGCCTTCACCGCGCGGCCGGTGGCATTCGGTGCAGAACGACGCGTAGGCGGCTTCGCCCATCGCGGGCGGCTTGTCGGGTGCGCGCGTCTTGAACGCGGGAGCCGGGCCGCTCGCAGCGGACCAGGCGCCGTCCGCCGCGCCGGTCGCCGGCAGACTCTTCAAATACGCGGCGACCGCGCGCAGGTCCGCATCGTCGAGATACTGGAGGCTGTCCCCGACCGTCTGCACCATGCTGCCGAAAGCGACCATGCCGCCGCCGTGCCCGGTCTTGAGGAACGACGCGATATCCGCCTCGCCGATGCGTCCGAGACCCGAGCCCGGATCGGCACGCAGATTGGGCGCGTACCAGACGAGCGCCGTCGGCTTCGAATACTTGCAATGCGAAAGCGCGGGCAGTATCTGATTCAGCGACGGCCGTCCAAGCCCGACCACCGCATAGCCGACGCGATCGTCGGGCGGCAGGCTGGCGTCCGGTGTTTCTTCCTTCTGCTCGCTGTTGGGGTCCTGAATCATCGAAAGTCTGACCTGATTCGCGTCCCCCCGGGCGCTCCGGCTGCCCACACGCTGCCCGCCGACCCTGCGGCGAGCGCAGCAGCGATTCCGGCCCCGCCGCGCTGCAGAAAGGAACGTCGCGTGTTTTCGGACAGCGGAGTGCCGTCACCGCGCGACGCGGCGTTTGTAATTTGTTCGGGATTTTCGCTTGGGCTGCGAGGTGGCATTGAACGCTCCGTGAAAACGCGCGCGTCGAGGAGGCTGCGCAAACAAGTCGTCAGGTCGTCTCAGCATCGGACATGCCGGATGAACCTGGCCCGGACGGCCAACGCTTCGTAGCAATCCGGACCGGATTTGCTCTGTTCAAAGTTTGGGCACGCTCGTTGCATCGTCCCATGTTACCCGCGCCAGGTGAAGGCGCTCGCGGTCGAACAAACCCGAGCGAGAGGAAAGCGGGATCTATTTGGAGAAGATCATGATTGATGTAACGACCACGGGCTCCGGAGACACTGCCGGGGCAAAAATCGTCGGTAGCGGTGTCGGCGATGGGCCAGGACCGGAGGTCATGGCGGCGTCAAGTCTGGACGACACGAAGGTGATCACGTCGGACGGCGAAAATGTCGGGAAGATCTCGGAAATCATGGTGGACATACGACGCGGGCGAGTTGCATACGCGGTTCTTTCGAGTGGAGGCTTTCTTGGAATGGGGGATACCCTTCATGCCATTCCCTGGAGCGCGCTGACAATGGACACCGACGAGAAATGCTTCCGCGTCGACATTCTGGCCGATCGCATCAAGGACGACCCAGGCTTCGACAAAGACCACTGGCCCGCGATGGCGGACGCCGCGTGGGGCACGTCGCTGCACGAATACTACAATCGCAGGCCGTATTGGTCAGCGGAAAGGGGGAGTGTGGAGAGTCCCGGTCTCGGTGTCTGAGGGAATCATGGAAATGCCCGCGAGCGCAAGCATCGATGTCGAAGTCACGCATCTGTAGCGGTCGTGGGTGACGGACGCGGCAGAACCGCTCGCTCTATCGAAACGAACGGCACTGGCTAAATGCGCTGCCGAGAGGGTCGACGCTTGCTTTGTGATTAGCTCGCTCGCGCCCGCAAAGACGTCCGGGCGCGACGACAGCTCGATCTTGACCGCGCTGCATGGTGCGTTTTACGTCAGAAGCCCTTGCGCAGGATTCGCGGTTCATGCGTGACTTTTGCGACCTGTACGCGCGCATTTGCGACTCCTGTGCGGACGAATGTGGCCGGCATCCGGCCGATCACTGTCAGGCATGCAGTGATGTCTGCCGCGCGTGCACTGAAGAAGTCGGTCACTATGACCCAAGGCGTGCCGAACACTATTTAACGCGGCATCCGCATTGCTAAATACCAATCACCCAATCAACTCGAAGGAAATCCGATGAAAACGAAAACGCTTTTGCTGCCGATGACGCTTGTCATGGCCGCGTTGCCTGCATTCGCGCAGACGCAGGCGGCGAGCACCACAATGGCAAACGACCTGCCACCCCAAGACAAGGAATTTGTGCAGGCAGCGTCTATGTCCGGTTCGACCGAAATCGATGCTGCCAAGCTTGCTACCAAGCAATCGCAAGACAAGGATGTGCAGAACTTTGCGCATCACATGATGGCCGATCACACAAAGCTCACGCTTGAATTGAAGATGGCGGCGCCGCACGGCGTGGCAGTCCCCAAGGACAACTCGGACGCGACTGTTCTGGATTCGCTGAAGGGTCTGAAGGGCAAGGAGTTCGACAATGCGTATATCAAGAGTGTCGGCGTAGAGGGTCACCGGAAAGCCGTCGAAGCATTCCAGAAGGAAGCTGAAAGTGGCCAGAACGCTGACCTGAAGAAGGCCGCAGGAAAGGCGTTGCCGACGATCCAGGAGCATCTGAAGATGGCACAGGCGCTAGCTGCAAAGAAAGGTGTTCAGTAAATCGAACGCGTAGACCGCAGCAGTCCCGCCCTGCACGGCGTCGCGCGGAACTCAGGGAGAAGACGATGCGCGCGTGCGAAGCTTGCGTTGAACTGAACAGTGCGCCATCGAGTTGGCCGCCCCATCCGAATCTTGCGCTGTTCGGCGCCGGGTTTTTCGGCGTGCTGGCTCATTCGGTCATGATTCGCGACCAATACAAGTGCATGACCTGCGGCCACTGGATGTACAGATACACGTCGGATGGCGATCCGGCCGCCAAGTGGCGTCTCGATCGCCAGTCGGATTCAACGGCTGAACAGACGGCATAGAGATCGAATGCACAGCGCCCCACGGTTCAGATTCGCGCATCAGGCCTTCAACCGCTCCGGCGTCGCTACAGCTTCGGCCGGATCGACGTGACTTCGAGCAACGCGGTGCGAGTCGAACCCAGCGTCCAGACGAGCGCGGTACAGACTAAGCGAGACTCCGCAAAGCGAGCCTTTTGCGCCGCGTGCCATCGCGACCTGTGCGAAATCGATGCCGCCCAGTTCGCAACCGTTAGGCAGATTGCCCAATTGCTTCTGCTCGAACACGACTTTGGCTATCATGGTTGCGCATCACGACGACCCTGACCGGTTGCCGGTTCTGACTGCCGTCGATAGCTCGGCCATCACCATAGCTATTCCGCCGTCGCCGACGATAGCGATGACCTGGCGCCCCAGATTCGCGAGTTGTGCGGCGCTGGCGAACGGCAGCCGGGGCGCCATGGTGGCGAGCATCCCGGTAGCGATGAGTTGAGGACCCCCGCGCAAGGTCAGGAAATGGGCTCCGAAATGCGTATTAGCGCGGCAGTCGCGACAGACGACTGCATCGGAGCGAACGCGTCGCTGACTGCGCGAATGACGCTTTGCGGCCGCATCGGAAGCCGCTCGGTCGCGACGGCGCGATCGAGTAACCCATACTATTGCGCCACGCTCGCCTGAATCTCGCGAAGGAATATGTCGTCTTTCTGGCGCAGCAGAGGCAGCAAGGCACGCAGCGTTTCTTTCGTGTTGCCGACCAGTCCGACTTCCACCGGATAGCGCAGTCCGATTCGTGCCGGTCCGAAGTCAGCCTGCGTATCTGCTCGATCTGATGCGCCGGTCCGCGCAACGGCTTGAACCGGATTACGATCTCGAGGTCGTCGATGTGAAGCGCGATGAATCCGACGAATATCCGGTGCACGTCACCTTGCCTCGAACGGATAGTGCGCGGCTTAGTCAAGAAGTCACCGTGCGCACGCGTTATGCCGCAGGTTGCGACGGCGCCCGAAGCCGCGTGCGTGCGACCATCGGACAAATGCTCGCCGGTGACACCGCCAACCACGCGTGGGGCGTCATGGATGCGCTCGCCGTTACCGATTTCCCGGATATCCGCCTCAAGGCGGCGATCCAGTCGGCAAGCAAAGGCAATCTGCTCATCATTCCCCGAGAAGGCGGCTATCTCGTGCGCTTCTACGTCGACCTCGGCGAAGTCACGCCGGAAAATCGTGACACCGTCAAGCAGACTACGGTCGAATGCATTATCCAGACCGCGCAACGCATTCTTCATCCCTATTCGCTGGACGTAAAAGAGGTTGCGTGGTTCTCGGTGTATGAAGTAGGACAACGCTTGACCGAGCGTTTCGACGATGCCATCGGGGTCGATGGAGCCATGCGCGAGCCACGCGTGTTCAGCGCGGGCGATGCCTGTCATACGCACAGCGCGAAAGCGGGTCAAGGCATGAACGTGTCGATGCAGGACGGCTTCAATCTCGGCTGGAAGCTTGGAGCAGTGCTGCAAGGACGCAGCGACGCAAGCCTGTTGCGCACGTATTCGGATGAGAGGCAGCCTGTCGCGCAAGAACTCATCGACTTCGACAAGGAATGGTCCGCGATGATGGCCGCCCCGCCGAAGGACCGCAATCATCCCGAGGCGGGCGGTGTCGATCCTGCGGAACTTCAGGCGTATTTCGTGCGCGCGGGCCGATATACGGCGGGCGTGGCGACGCGTTATAGGCCGGGTGCGCTGACGGGCGAAGCGACGCACCAGTCGCTCGCGAGTGGCTTCACGATCGGCACGCGCTTTCATTCGTCGCCCGTCGTTCGCATAGCCGATGCAAGGCCCATGCACCTCGGTCACGTGGCACGCGCTGACGGCCGGTGGCGCCTGTACGCTTTCTCGGATACGAGCCGAAACGCACTCGAAGCGCTCTGCGAGCATCTCGCGACGTCTCCAGAATCGGTCCTTCGTCGCGCCACACCAAGCGATGCCGATGCCGATAGCGTTTTCGATCTGCGCGCCGTGTTGCAAATGCCTCACCGAGAGGTCCGGCTCGAAGATCTGCATGCGTCATGTTGCCGCGCAAAGGCCGATACGGCCTGATCGACTACGAGAAGGCATTTACGAGTGACGCATCGACTGATATCTTCGATGAGCGTGGCATTGACCGCGAGCGCGATGCGCTCGTCGTTGTCCGTCCGGACCAATACGTCGCGCATGTGCTTCCGCTCGACGCCTCTGCCGAATTGAACGCGTTCTTGCGCCCATTTTTCGAACCGATCCGATTTCGCAGAACCACTAGAAAGTGCCAGCCAAAATCGATAGCGCTGACGCGCTTTCCAAATTCACCGGCAGCCTCGTCCGCCGTGCTCAACAGCGGCACTTGGCTGTATGGCAAAGCGAGGTCTCCGCCGAGATCACGAACGTCCAGTACGCGGCGCTCGAGATCCTGCAGAGGACGCCGGGAGTCAACCAACGCCTGCTCGGCGATAAACTCGACGTGGACCGATCGACGATCGACGATCGCCGATCTCGTCGCACGCATGGTCCGCAATGAATTGATCGAACGCTCCGACGATCCCGTCGATAAGCGTAGCTACGTGCTGTTTCTTACGTTGGCCGGCAAGGAGCTGCTTTCGACGTTGCGCCCGCGCGTCGAGGAAGTGGAGCGCGTTCTGACGGCGAAGCTGACGCCGGTCGAAGTTCGAGAGTTGCGACGCATGCTGTTGGCGTTGTTGCCGTTTGACGAATGCGCATTCTCGAAACACGAAACTGTTTCGATGCCCAAGCAATGACCCTCGAACGGGCGGCGATCTGAAACTTCGCGGGAACTATTGTGCTTGGACGAAGGCGCCCAGCAATTGAATGGACGACCAGTCGCAGGAGCCAGTGGTGACTCTACTCGAGTCCGTTCGGCGAAGGTCGTTGATGGTTACCGGTTCCTGTTGATTCGCGGTTGACCGCATTGGCCGATGGCCGACCAGCAAAACCAGGCTTCGGATGATCGCTGTACTTCAAAACGCGACTCTACGATGATCGGACGCGGCAGAGAGCGTCGCGGGCGGTCGACTCGCCCGCTCAAAGCGCCTGAACCGACGCGGAAAAGCCGGGCAAGGAAGATCGTCCGCGATTATCGCGCTGGCATCGCGCGGCAATCGCAGGGATTTTGTCGTCGGGACGACAGTGACGATCTCCCGACGAGTGACGTTTGATGGCGATCGGCCAGTGGCACGATCGGCCATCATTTTCTACTGCTTCTTTGCGGCGTCGACATTGGCTTCTGCCGCCTTCTTATTAGCGTCGTTTTGGGCCTCGACCTTCTTCTCGTCAGCCTTCGCTTGCGCTACGTTTGCATCGTTTGCTGCGTCCTGCTTCTTCCTGTCAGCTTTGGTCTGAGCCTGCTGCATTTTTCTATCGGCCTTGGTTTGCGCGTTCGCCGCATCATTTCGAGCGCCCGACGCCTCCGCGGGAGTGGTCGCTTTGGCGCCTTTGGCAGCCTTCTTATCGGCGTCGGCTTGCGCTGAAGCTTTGTCTTCATTGGCTGAAGCTTGGGCCTTCTCGGCATCGCTCTGTGCCTCCGCCTTCTTGTTCGCGGTGGCCTGCGCTTCCATCTTCTCGCTGTTTGCCTTCATCTGAGCTTTTTGCGCATCGTTTGCGTCTGCGGCCATCGCCGGCTGCTCGAATACGGTAGTGGCTAGCAGTGCGGATGCGATAGCAGCTATGAACTTTTTCGTGATTGCAATCTCCTGAGCGTCTAATTTTAAAAGGCAAACCTGCGGCATTCTCTACATCGCGGCTTTCGAGATCTCCCGAGGCAGAGCAATGTGGCGATTGAGCGGTGGTGAACCGCTCCATGCGAAATTCGAACTTCACTTCCTCAGTCATTCGCTGGTCGAGTGCCTCCATGATTGGAGCTATGATCCGACATTGAGACGATTAAAGCCACTTTGGAGTCCGTCGCCGACAGTCGTTGAGCAAAAAGTGTTCCGCCGACCTCCAAGCGCACCGCACGGTGAGTCGAGCGCCCGACGGGCCGGCGAGCGATTCGATACCCAGAAATCATTCATGGCGCCTATAAGTTACCCGCAAGAAGTCGAGCAGGTTGCCAACGAGATCGGCGCCCATCCCGACCGAGTCGAAGTCGAGGGTTCGTGCGAGCGCAGGCGGAGTCAAGTGTTAGGAGAGCCCGATGATATAAGCGCCAACATTAGACACTTCTGCTTGACCGGAGGAGTACAGGCGAGAGCCGAATTGACGGTCAAACCTATCTGCAGTGCGGCGCCCATCGCGTTTGTAAGTTTCCTCTAAGTATAAAAGCGCGGCTTCGGCGCATGATTTAGGCAAGCATCTTTCAGGCGACGTCTGAAGGATCAGTGTTTTCGAGCGAGCTGCAGAGTTCCAGTTCTTTGACATGGAAACAATTAGTAGTACGGTGCATTGCGACGGGTCTCGCGAGTCTTTGCCGCTTCCTTGAACATCATCGTCTCCAACTTTCTCGCGCGTGTCTGCTGCGAGGCGTCGAACGTTCGCCCAGCGATGCGGCCTTCTTACACGATCGCCACTGTAAATTTGGGGTGGTCAATCGGCGACTTTTGGATGCGCCGGGTGTGCGCGCTAAATTCATTTCGAACGTTTATTCTTGGTCAAACGTTTGCTTCAGCCGACTCAGTCAGTAGCTAGAGGAACACCGTTGAATTGTTCTTTTGTGGCCGAAAGGGACCAAGCCTTGCTTGTCCGAAGGGGCGCTCAAGCACAACACCTCTAACATTGATGCTCACGTTACAATCCGACCTGCACGGGAACCGGTTGCTCCAAAGTCTTCCCTGCCATGACTGGCAGGCGCTGGCTCCAGACTTGGAAGTCGTCCGGTTAGAGAGTTCAAACGTCTTATGCGGCCCTGGAGAACGCATGCAGTACGCTTACTTCCCGATCTCCGCCACCGTCTCACTCGTACAAAATATGGAGGATGGTCGGTCGATCGAGGTTGCTGCGATTGGGCGCGAAGGCACGACGGGGGCCGCCTTATTGGCTGACATCGAGGTGCTTGCGTGGAGCATCGAAGTTCAGTGCGCGGGCGCCGCATACCGCATTCGGACAAGCGCTCTGAAAAAACAGTTCAAGCGCAGTGACTGTCTTCGCCGCCTGGTAATGCTTTACGTCCAAGTGCTTTTTACTCGCTCGGCGCAGCTCGCTGCATGTCACCGGCATCATTCTGTAGAACAACAGTTATGTCGCTGGATTCTCGACGCTGTAGACGCGACCCTTGATAGCACGATCGAGACTACGCAGCAGCGGATTGCCGATCTGCTTTGTGTTCGACGCGAAGGCATCACCGCCTTCGTGGGACGGTTGCAGAAGGCGGGGCTGATCTATCCGACGAGGGGAAGAATCAAGGTGGTCAATCGGCAAGGACTGGAGGCCCGAGCGTGCGAGTGCTACGCACTTACAAAGAATGAGGCTGGCAGGCTGCTGTCCTCCTATCCAAGCGCCAGAGCCGCCTTTTGCCGCCCTCAGTACGTACGGTCGCGCGCCCGGTCGGCGGCTTTCCGATCGAAAGAAAGCAACTAACCGTCTGGAGCTTTCACCCTCACAAATTCGATCGCCCCGCGCATAGCGCACCTAGGACGGCAGCAGTGCAATGACAGTCGCTGGCAGCACAGTGTTTAAAGTGGTGGGCTCGCAGCGTTGAGATGGGTGTAGGTGCAGTCCTTTACTAATACGAGAAGCAAACCCTGACGGCGCGTGGTCGTGGCGTCGCGCTGGAGAATGGTCGAGGTCCGCTGCGGCCTCGAGGGTAAACCGACCCGCGTTGGTCATCGCGCAGTCGTGCGCCGTGTCTTGGCTCCTGCCAGCCGGTCCTCGAGCTTAGCCAGGACGTCATCGGCGGAGACATACTGACCGCTCCGTTTGGCGCTGTCGCGTGAGGCGAGGCCGCGCGCAATAAAACCACTCCATGAACGCCGGCGCTCGATGCTCGGGCCGATTGACTGCTCGACAAACGCCGACAGACTCTCGGCGTGGGACAACACGCTTTCAGCGGCCTCGCGCAATTCCGGCTCGACCCGATCGGTCAGGCAACTACGCAAACACAAACGGTCTGAGGTGAACATGCCTATGATCCCCTTGGGTTGCTGATGCAATCGGTTTATGCAGATGGGGCAGTTCCAAGTGATGATTCCGGCGTAATGCGCATGCAGGATAAGGCCGGCCGGGTACCGGCGGATAGAAGGTGGACGGACGTCATGTTTGACGCGCACGCAGCTTCACCCCATACAAAGAGATCATCTTCTACTTGTCCTTTAAAGAGCGACGCTTCTCGCGTGGCCTCGATGTCGACTCGAAGCTTCTCAAGAACGATCCTCCCCTGCGCATCGATGTCGTGCATGATCCTCGTTCTCATCCTCGAAAAAAAGCTGCACGCGATGGAAAGGTGCACCTTCAGACATGCGGGCAAGGTCACTGAACCCCCCGCCGCTATGCGCTCGATCCCGGCACGTAGCTCTCCGATAGCTGGACGCGATCCCAAATCAAAGGCACGAAGTATTCGATCGCCGTGCATGGCGCGAACGGCTTCCTGCGAGTCTTCCGCGGCGACCCAGCCACAGGGCGTCAGGACGGCGGACCCCGAGATCGCGGTGAGCTACGACGTAGCGAACAACGCGGTCTGCGTGACCATGCGGAATTCAGGCACTGCGGCCTGCCGATTTACGGTCAGATCGAATGCCTATCGCATCGGCGGCGGCCCATGGGTCTTTCTGGCGCCGGCGGGCGGTAATGTCAACAAGGGCTGGCCCGTATCCGCAAGTGGTAACTGGTACGACTTCAGCGTAACGGTCGATACCCAGCCGGCGTTTCGGCGCCGCTTCGCCTCACCCTAAGCCGCCTAAAGCCGGTGGGGGCTTTTCCCCACCGGCGGCGTTTTTATCATCGCAACGCCAGGCGCGCGATTTGTCTGAACTCGGACCCGACATCGGCTTTACTGTCGGCGAGGCTCCGAGCTCGCTATTCCACCGCCGGCCCCTACGACGTGCGTCTCCATGACGCGTCACTGCCGTCGTTCATAGAACGGCTGTTCGCGCGCGGATTTACGGGGATCTCGCAGGGCGCGCGACTCCGCCACGATGGCGTCGCTGGCCGACAAGGTCTCTCCTTCTATGCGAAGAAAAGGACCGCGCCGGACTGCTGCTCCTCGATTCACGCGGCACGCCGCTTTAGGGCGCGCAGCAGCGCGGCTACGTCTACGAGAACTTCGATCGGATACCGCCGCTCGTGGTGGCGTCGCTGCGTTTCATCGAAGACCGCAGCCCTGCTCGATGCGAGCCAGCCCAACCGCAATGCGGCGATCGGCTGGGCGCTTCTCCCGCGCGCTCTTCGATCAGGGCGTGCGTGTTTTCGACAAGCATCAGCCGGATGCCGGGCGGGCAGCACGAGCGCCACGCAGATCGAGAAGTTCCTCGATTTGCCGGGCGGGCGCACCGCGTGTCCGGCCGACAAGTTGCGGCAAATCGCGTCGGCGTCAGTGCGCGGGAATTTGGATGGGCCGCAGATGCTGCCGCGAGCGGTCGGTCGGTCGGTTGGCGAGTTTTTTGCTGATCCTACATTGCACAGGAGCCGTCATGAGACTGCAATCGATATTCAAGGGGCGCTATACAGTTCTGCCGGACATCGAGGAGCGGACCGGAGGCTACGTGTCAGTGGTTCGGGTCATGGAGTACAACGGCGAACGGCCCAAAGTGACCGTGATTCGTGGAACAAAAGTGTACGCATTAGCTCCTGATGCCCTGGACGACGCTGGACGCGAGGCGACGCGGATCGCGGAGCAGCTTGGGTAACTTTTACCCCTTCACCCCACAGCGCGGCTGCCAGTCGATGGTGATACCGCGGTGCAGTGACTTAAGACGCGCATGTCAGTCACAGAAGTGGCCCCGATCCGAACAGCGGCGTAAGTGGAAAGCGCGCCGCGGACGTTTTCCGTGCGAGCGGCACGTGTCGGCTGGTCGATTCGAAGACGCTGCATGAAAAAATCGTTCCGTGGTCGCGGCTGAGCGATTTTCATTAGGCGGAGGTTCGGCTAAAATCTCGGACTGGTATGTGCTATGCGTCCGGCGCGCTCGACGAGGCGGGCTTGCTGCGCAAGAAAAGTTTGTCCGCACTCACGCCTTTTTGGCGCCAATGCAGGCAGGGCTGGTCCGCATTGCCCGCTGCGGCGTCTATGACGCGCGAGTCCGTTCAGCGATGAGAACATCAGTTTGCCCGCGCCTGTCATGCCGCGCAGCCACCATGCCGTCCATCATCTTTGGACTACCCGTTCGTTCGATTCTGTCGAACCACCTATTTCGGCGCTCATCGTCGACGATGACAGCGCACTGGCGAAAGCGCTGGCACAGGCTTTCATCGCTGGTGGTCTGCGGCCGACAACGGTCCTCGGTGGGGCAGCCGCACTGAGGGCGACGCAACACTGGACACCGCACATCGTCGTGCTTGCTATTCAGATGCCTAGTTGCGACGGCTTCCAGGTCGCCCGAGCGTTTCGGACCTCGCCCCGATTGGTGCTCGTGCCCGTCATTGCCTACACGTCACTTACCGAGCGCGAAATCATTGAGCGCGGCAAAGCTGCCGGGATCGATGCTTATTGCCGAAAGGGAGATTCGCCGCACGCCCTGCTGAGGCTCATTGCGCAGCTTGCTCCCACGAGCCCGGCAGGCGAGAAGGTCCACGCGGATTGACTTCGCGGGAACGCAAACCCGGCCCGCCGTCGTTCGCTTCTATTTACCTGCTGCCGAGTCGGTATTCCGAGAGGCACAGCTATTGCTGTTTGGATTGCGCGTTCCTTCTATCGCGGGAGGATGGGAGGGACGTGGTTCGTAGATCATCGCCTTCTGGGCCCGCTTCGGCGGGCCTTTTTTCGGCTTGGTTACCACGCCGCCGCCAGACGTTCAGCCAGATCGCGAGCCGCTACACAGTCTTGATCAATGAGACTGATCGGCATTCCCGGGACGCTGTCCCATCGTTCTTCGTCACCTGGAGCCGCGGTTTATCCACGAGACGGAGCGCTGGCTCGTGTTCATGAGCGGGACCTCCTTGCTGCTACGCGAACTATCGGGGGCTGGCGACCCGAAAGGTGCCTTATTCACTCGAGAGTGCCGAGTTCTTGCGCCTTTCTCACGGTCTCATCTTGGCGTTCGTGAGCGCCGGTCCAGTTCTCGGTAATCCGATCCGGCTCGCTTAGTTGGCTTCGCGCGCCAGTCTCATTTTCAGGCGACTGTGCTCAA
>NZ_FCOG02000359.1 GCF_001544975.2 Caballeronia arationis
TTCAGACGAGCCGTGCCGAGAAGGGAGTACATCGTAGCAGCGGCTCGGGCGCCACGTGGCGAGCCCGCGAAGGTCCAGTTCGCCCTTCCCAGGGCAAGCTCGTGCTCATTCTGCCCATATCGGGCAGGAAATTGAAGTCCATTACCGTTGGCATCCACTATATGGTCGCCGCGTCAAGGTTCGAGGCGTCGAGGAACGCAGCGGTGGTCGCGTGGTTCATGTTGAAGCCGGCCCCGGGATAGTCAGGGTGATGGCGGCATGGATGCTGGATCGTGCCGTGTGTTCAGCCATGGAGCTTGGCGAGCCGAGAGTCACCGTCGCGGCGTTATGCGGCCTGCATCGGCTGCTTGTTGATCGGCGCTTGCGCGCACACTCTTCGGACGGTTTCAACATCGTCCGGGAGAAACGCAATGGACAAGCTGCCAAAGAGCGTTCCAGCACGAACGCAATCGCCAGTGGTGACGCCGCGCCAGATGAGCATGAGGTTCGACAACGCCGAACTTCAGGGAATGAACGCGGAGCAGCGCGCAAGGGCGATCACGCGTCTTGCGAGCCTGCTGATACAAGCCGCGGGCGCCACCACCGCGAAGGAGTGTGACGATGACGAACGCTGATCGTCTGCCGGCGCCCCTTCTCAAGCGCAAGGCGGTAGTTTATGTTCGGCAGTCGACGCAGGCTCAAGTCCAGGTGAACCTGGAGAGCAAGCGTCGCCAGTACGAACTCGTGGACGAAGCCAAGCGTCGCGGGTTTGGCGAGATCGAGGTCATCGACGACGACCTGGGCCGATCGGCGAGTGGAGCGGTGGCTCGGCCAGGCTTTGAGCGCCTCGTGGCATTGCTTTGTGCCGGTGAAGTCGGGGCTGTCCTTTGCCTGGATGCGTCACGTCTTGCCCGTAACGGGCGCGACTGGCACCATCTGCTCGAACTGTGCGGTCTCGTCGAAGCGAGAGTGATCGACCTTGATGGCGTATACGATCCTTGCCGGCCGAACGACCGGTTATTGCTCGGCATGAAGGGCAGCATCAGCGAGTTCGAGCTCAACGTGCTTCGAACGCGTATGCTCGACGCCGCGCGTGCCAAAGCTCAGCGCGGTGAATTGCGCATCAGCGTGCCGATTGGCTACCTCTGGCATCGTGAGGTCGGCCTGGGTCTCGATCCGAACCAGAGACTGCAGGAAGTGATACGCCTGATCTTTGCTCGCTTTCGCGAACTGGGTAGCGCGCGACAGACCTTCATGTCGTTACGCTCCGAGCAGGTCCACTTCCCGCGTCCGACTGATCGTAGTAGCCTGACGCACTTCGACTGGACGCTGATACGTTATCGCAACGTGCTCTCCGTGATTAGGAATCCATTCTATGCGGGAGCTTATGCTTACGGTAAGAGCGGGAACAAGACGACCATCGTTGATGGCCGTGCACACAAGAGTTACAAGCACCCCAAGCCGTTCGAAGAATGGGAGGTGCTTCTCAAGGAACACCACCAAGGCTACATTGACTGGGAAGAATTCGAGCGCAACCAGCAGCGGCTCGCCGCCAACGCCTATGGCAAGGCAGGCGACGTAAAATCGGGGCGTGGCGGGCGAGCCTTGCTGGCCGGTCTGCTTGGATGCGCGCGTTGCGGACGCCGTCTGTCGGTGGCCTATACTGGACGCACACCGCAACCCGTCTACCGATGCTATCGCTTTGACCTGCCACCGAAGTGCATGAGCTTTGGTGGCTCTCGCATAGACGCCGCGATCGCGAAGGAACTGATGCGTGTCGTGGAGCCGATGGCGATAGAGGCGGCCCTGCAGGCCGAGCAAATGCGTATGGACACCCTGAATGAGCAGCGGCGGATTATCGAACTCGACCTGCAGCAGGCTCAGTATGAAGCCACGCTGGCAGAGCGACGCTACGCGGCCTGCGATCCCGATAACCGTTTAATTGCCGCGCAGTTGGAGAAGAACTGGGAAGCAGCGTTGCGTCGTGTACAGGCCTGCCAGGCGCGTCTGCAGACCGCACGCACATCAGTGCCAGCTCGCGCTGCTCCTGACTTCACCAAGCTTGCCGAGGACCTCGACGCCGCCTGGAATGCTCCGGGTGTCACCATGCGTATGCGCCAGCAACTGGTTCGGGCGCTGATCGTCGATATTGTCGCGGCCGTGGATGAGACAACGCGTGAAGTTATTCTCACGATCCACTGGCAAGGGGGCCGGCATTCACAGTTGCGCATCCGCAAGCCCAAGACAGGCGAACACGGATGCAGCACCTCTGACGAAGCGCTCGCAGTTATCCGCAGCATGGTTACCCGATGGTCTGATCAGGACATCGCCGCATCGCTAAACCGGATGGGAATACGGACAGGCCAAGGCAAGACGTGGACTGCGCATCGG
>NZ_FCOG02000001.1 GCF_001544975.2 Caballeronia arationis
CGAGCGAAGGTGCTCGAAGGCGAGGTCAAGATGGAAAAGAACTACACGCTGGAACAGCACGAAATCGACGATGGCTATGTGCTGACGTGCCAGTGCCATCCGGTGAGCGATCGCATAGTCGTGAGTTACGACGAACGTTGATCGACATGAAGGTTGGCTTACACTAGGGCCGCTTCGTGCGGTCCTTTTGTTTTGTGGCCTGCGTTTCGCACGCCTGCCTCCGGCCAGCTTTCGTCAGCGGACATCCCTACGATGAGCATCATCCACGTCACCAACGGCGATCACGCCGCCGACACCCTTCGCGAAGCGCTGAAGCTCGCGGGCCGCGACGAACGCGTCGTCGCGCTGAAGGACGATCTCGCGATCGGCCCGATCCGCAACGTCGACGACGCGCCCGACACGCGCGCCGCGTTCTGGCGTCACGTGCTCGCGCGCGACGGCATCGACTTCGAGGCCGAGTTCGAGCAGCAGGAAACGCAGTTGCAAGGCCTCGTGCGCAACGAGGCGCAGATCGTTGTCTGGCACGGCCAGAGCGCGTCGGATCAGCTTGCGCTCAGGCGCGTCGCCTATCATCTGCGCAATGCGCCGCAGCGGCTGAACGAAGCGAAACTGTCCGAACGCGATCTCCCCTTCGTCACCGACGCCGAGGGCCACGAGCGGCGTCGCGGCCGCAAGGACGGCGCGACGGCCGTCGGCATGTTCTCGGCCGAGGAACTGCTCGCGAAGCTGCCGTGTGCCGCGCCGATCTCGGTGCTGCGCATCGGACGCCTCGCGCTCGAATGGCAAGAGGCGAAGCACGTGAACGCAGAAACGCGGCGCTGGCAGGACAACACGTTCGTCGCGGGCACCTACGCGGAGATCGATGAGGCGATTCTCGTCATCGTCACGCCGGACTGGCAGCCGGCGCGCCGCATCGCCGGACAGGTGATGGGCGCCGAATCCGGCTTCATGGTCAGCGATTCGATCGCCTTCTGGCGCTGCCGCGAGCTGGCGATGGCGGGACGGCTTAAACTTCGCGGCGAACCCGGCGACATCGTCAACGCAGACCTCCGGCGCAGCGCCGGCAACTCCGACTAAAAACGTATTCGACTTCTCAATGGCCCGCACAAGAGCGCCCGATCACGACACCCAGCGCGAACAGATTCTCGAACTCGCCGCCGCCAAATTCGCCCAGACGAGCTATCCGAGCACCTCGATGGCCGACCTCGCCGCGGCGAGCGGCACGTCGAAGGCGCGCCTGTACCACTACTACGAGAGCAAGGAAGCGATTCTCTTCGATCTGCTCGACCGCTACACCAAGCGCCTGATGCTGATCATCGCGGAGGTGGAAGGCGCGAGCCAGCGACGCGGCCTCTCGGAGCGGGAAGCGTTTGCCGAACTGGTCCGCGCGTTTCTCGCGGAGTACGAGACGTCGCACAGCCGGCACGTGGCGCTGCTCAACGACGTGAAGTATCTCGAAGACGTCCAGCGCACGATCGTGCTCGACCGGCAGCGCGATATCGTGGCCGCATTCGCCAGACAATTGGCGCGCGCCTATCCGAAGCGCGCGACGAAGGAAAACCAGACCGCGCTGACGATGATGGTGTTCGGCATGATCAACTGGACATTCACCTGGCTCAAGCCGGGTGGAAAACTGGGCTATCGCGAGTTCGCGGAGCAGGTCGTCGACGTGATCGAGCACGGGCTCATCGGCGATCAGTGATTTGCTGCGCTACAGCACGGTGTTACAAATTGTGAACGTTGTTTTGAGACACATCCAATAAATCATTGATTTATAGCGATATTTTTATATTTGTGCACCTTTTTAGAAGGTCGCTTCGAGGTCGTTTTAAGGGTTTTCCCGTATCCGAAGTTCACTAATCGGGTAAAATTCGTTTTGCGATGCAGCACGCGTCGCATGACGAATCAAGGAGAACCCAACGTGAACATCACTTTCAACCGCTTTGCCGCACCCATCGTCGCAGCCGACCGCGCGCTGCCGGATGCCGGTCGCCGGCCGGTTCTGGTTCGCGAGCTGTCTTCGGGCGACCGCGAGCGTCTCCTCACCCACTTTCTCACGCTCGACGAAGACGACCGCCTACTGCGTTTCGGTCAGATCGTGCCGGACCACGTGATCGACAACTACGTGCGCAACATCGATTTCGCGCGCGACACCGTGTTCGGCGTCTTCGACAACGAACTGCAACTGATCGGCGTCGGCCATCTGGCTTACCTGCCGGCCGAAGGCGACAAGCGCACCGCCGAATTCGGCGTCTCCGTGCTGGAGAGCGCGCGCGGCCGCGGCATCGGCACGAAGCTGTTCGAGCGCGCCGCCATCCGCAGTCGCAACACGCAGGTATCGATGCTCTACATGCACTGCCTGTCGCGCAACTCCACGATGATGCACATCGCCAAGAAATCGGGCATGAAGATCGAGTACGCCTACGGCGAAGCGGACGCGTATCTGTCGCTCACGCCAGCCGATCAGTCGAGCCTCATCGCGGAAATGCTGCAGGAGCAGGCAGCCTCGTTCGACTACGCGATCAAGCGCCAGGCGCGCCGTGCGTCGCAAATGTTCAATGCGTTCATGCCCACGGCGGACGCTGCGTAAAGTAACGCGGAGTTGGCGTTGTGAGCGGGACCAGACAAAAGGGCGGCCATGACCGCCCTTCTTCTTTTTGTGCTGCACCGACAACAACCGGCGACGGCGTCAGAGCAGCGGCAGCGCGGTCGTTTCCTTGATGCGTTCGAGCGAAAAGCTCGTCTTGACGTCGATCACCGACGGATGGTGCAGCAGCTGGTCCTGCACGAAGCGCGAAAAGTGCGCCATGTCTTCCACCTGAACGCGTAGCAGGTAGTCCATGTCACCCGTCATCGCGTCGCAGGCGACGACTTCCGGCCATGCGCGCACCGCCTCGCGAAACAGGTCGGCGTGTGTCGCGGGATTCGGCGAGCGCGTTCCGGCCGTCCCGCCGCGCTTCTCCAGCCGCACGTTCACATAGGCCAGCAGCCCGAGCCCGAGCTTTTGCGGATCGAGCAACGCCACGTAGCCCCGAATCACGCCGCTTTCCTCCAGCCGCCGAATGCGTCGCAGGCACGGACTGGGCGACAGATTCACCCTCTCCGCGATTTCCTGATTCGACAGCCGCCCGTTCTCCTGAAGAATGGCGAGAATCTTGCGATCGATCGCGTCAAGTTCGGTATCGGCCATTTTCTGTCTCCGTTTTTTTAGAATGCAGCAGCAACTTGCGCAATCGTATTCATCGGCGATTTATTTCGCAAGCTTTCGTCGGGCCGGCTTGCGTACACTTCATCTCATTATTTCTGCGCAGAGATGAAGGAGACGAGATGACTTTTCAGGGCTGGGACCACCCCGTCGGCACCGACGGCTTCGAGTTCATCGAATACACCGCACCGGATCCGGTCGCACTCGGCAAGCTCTTCGAGCAGATGGGCTTCACCGCAATCGCGCGTCATCGTCACAAGAACGTGACGCTGTATCGCCAGGGCGAGATCAACTTCATCATCAACGCCGAGCCCGATTCGTTCGCGCAGCGCTTCGCGCGCCTGCATGGACCGTCGATCTGCGCGATTGCGTTTCGCGTCGCCGATGCGGGCAAGGCGTACCAACGCGCGCTCGAACTCGGCGCGTGGGGCTTCGACAACAAGACCGGCCCGATGGAACTGAACATCCCGGCGATCAAGGGCATCGGCGACTCGCTGATTTATTTCGTCGACCGCTGGCGCGGCAAAAACGGCGCGCAGCCGGGCAGCATTGGCGATATCAGCATCTACGACGTCGACTTCGAGCCGATTCCCGGCGCCGAACAGAATCCGGTCGGCCACGGACTCACCTACATCGATCACCTGACGCATAACGTGCATCGCGGCCGCATGATCGAATGGGCCGAGTTCTACGAACGGCTCTTCAACTTCCGCGAAGCGCGCTATTTCGATATCGAAGGGAAGGTGACGGCGGTGAAATCGAAGGCGATGTCGTCGCCCTGCGGCAAGATCCGTATCCCGATCAACGAGGAAGGCTCGGAGACGGCCGGCCAGATCCAGGAATATCTCGACGCCTATCGCGGCGAAGGCATCCAGCACATCGCGCTCGGCACCGACGACATCTACCACACCGTTGACGGCCTGAACGTCGCGAAGATCGCGCTGCTCGACACCATCGACACGTATTACGAGCTCGTCGACCGTCGCGTGCCGAATCACGGCGAATCAGTGGCCGAACTGAAGAAGCGCGGAATTCTGATCGACGGAGTCTCGGACGAAATCCTGCTGCAGATCTTCACCGAGAACCAGATCGGACCGATCTTCTTCGAGATCATCCAGCGCAAGGGCAATCAGGGTTTCGGCGAAGGCAACTTCAAGGCGCTCTTCGAATCGATCGAACTCGACCAGATGCGCCGCGGCGTGCTGAAAGACACGACGACCAGCTAAAGCTGGACACACAAAAAAAGGCGAGCGATCGAATCGATCCTCGCCTTTTTTGTTTTTGACGGCTCATGCTGACAGAACAGGTGTCGAGCAGGCCGCCGGGTGATTAGTCTTCCGCTTCGTCGTCGGCTTGCGACGCGTCCTGCCTGATGCTGCGGGCGTCCGCCACCTGCACGCGCAACTGCGCGACCTGCTGCGCGGGCGATGCGTTGATCTGCGAGGGGCTGGCGTTGCCGCCGCGAATGGGTGCGTTCATTGCGAAAAAGGCGGCCGAAACCATCAAAAAGCTCTGGATATGGCGCTGCTTCATTGTTTTCTCCTTCTGACTGCGTGCTACATGGGTACTGCTAGTGCTGCTTCGTGAAGCCTGACTCCGAAATTCGGTACGCAAAAAGGTGCGCAAGCGGGAGGTTAGACAGGATACCGTCGGTCAGTTCCATCGACCGGTCGTTTTTACTTCTCGTAACATCGGTGCGCAAAAGCACTCGAAGACGTCAACAAACCGACATAAACTGAAAGAAGCGTGCGATTTTTCAGCGGGTTTTTACCACTGCCCGAAACGCGCGCGACTCGGCACACTCACAATCCCGGCCAACGCGTCCACAAGATGCAGCGGCCCACAGAATGCTTTGGTGATCCCAAACTGGGTGGAGGAGTACAAATAATGAATGCCCCGCTAGACGCAGAACAAAGAGCTTCGCTAGAAGCCGCGCTGAAATCCGTCACACTCGACGACAAATACACGCTCGAACGCGGCCGCGCGTACATGAGCGGCATCCAGGCGCTGGTTCGCCTGCCGATGCTGCAGCAGGAACGCGACAAGGCCGCCGGGCTCAACACCGCCGGTTTCATCTCCGGCTATCGCGGTTCTCCCCTTGGTGGTCTCGACCAGTCGCTCTGGAAGGCGAAGAAGCATCTCGCCGCGCATCAGGTCGTGTTCCAGCCGGGCGTGAACGAAGACCTCGCGGCCACGGCTGTCTGGGGATCGCAGCAGGTGAATCTGTACCCGAGCGCCAAATACGACGGCGTGTTCTCGATGTGGTACGGCAAGGGCCCGGGCGTCGACCGCTCCGGCGACGTCTTCAAGCACGGCAATTCGGCGGGTTCGTCCGCGCAAGGCGGCGTGCTGGTGCTCGCCGGCGACGACCACGCCGCGAAATCCTCGACGCTCGCTCACCAGTCGGAACACATCTTCAAGGCCTGCGGCCTGCCGGTGCTGTTTCCGTCGAACGTGCAGGAATATCTCGACTTCGGCCTGCACGGCTGGGCGATGAGCCGCTATTCCGGCCTCTGGGTCGCGATGAAGTGCGTGACCGACGTGGTGGAATCGTCGGCTTCGGTCGACATCGATCCGCATCGCACGCAAATCGTCCTGCCGACCGACTTCACGATGCCCGACGGCGGTTTGAACATCCGCTGGCCCGATCCGCCGCTCGTCCAGGAAGCCCGCCTGCTCGACTACAAGTGGTACGCGGCGCTCGCCTACGTACGTGCGAACAAGCTGGATCGCATCGAGATCGATGCGCCGAACGCCCGCTTCGGCATCATGACGGCGGGCAAGGCCTATCTCGATGTGCGTCAGGCGCTCGCGGACCTCGGTCTCGACGACGAAACCTGCTCGCGCATCGGCATTCGTCTGTACAAGGTCGGTTGCGTGTGGCCGCTCGAAGCGCAGGGCGCGCACAAGTTCGCGCACGGGCTCGAAGAGATTCTGGTGGTCGAAGAGAAACGCCAGATTCTCGAATACGCGATCAAGGAAGAGTTGTACAACTGGCCGGATGCGCAGCGTCCGCGCGTGTACGGCAAGTTCGACGAGAAGGACGGCGCAGGCGGCGAATGGTCAGTGCCGATGGGCAACTGGCTCCTGCCTGCTCACTATGAACTGTCACCCGCGATCATCGCGAAGGCGATCGCCACCCGCCTCGACAAGTTCGACCTGCCCGCCGAAGTGCGTGCGCGCATCGCGACGCGCATCGCGGTGATCGAGGCGAAGGAGCGCGCGCTGGCGAAGCCGCGCGTCGAAGCGGAACGCAAGCCCTGGTTCTGCTCGGGCTGTCCGCACAACACGTCGACGAACGTGCCGGAAGGTTCGCGTGCGATGGCGGGCATCGGCTGCCACTACATGACCGTGTGGATGGACCGCAGCACGAGCACGTTCAGCCAGATGGGCGGCGAAGGCGTCGCGTGGATCGGCCAGGCGCCGTTCACCAACGACAAGCACGTATTCGCCAACCTCGGCGACGGCACCTATTTCCACTCGGGCCTGCTCGCGATCCGCGCGGCGATCGCGTCGAAGGCGAACATCACCTACAAGATTCTTTACAACGACGCGGTCGCGATGACGGGCGGCCAGCCGGTCGACGGCGTCCTGACCGTGCCGCAGATCACGCACCAGCTCGCGGCAGAGGGCGCGGCGAAGATCGTGATCGTCACCGACGAGCCGGAGAAATACACGGCGAGCGTCGGACTGGCGCCGGGCATCGACGTGCATCATCGCGACAAGCTCGACGAGATCCAGCGCGGGCTTCGCGAGATTTCCGGCACGTCGATCCTGATCTACGACCAGACCTGCGCGACCGAAAAACGCCGCCGCAGGAAGCGCGGCGCGTTCCCCGATCCGGCGAAGCGCGTGGTGATCAACGAGGCAGTCTGCGAAGGCTGCGGCGATTGCTCGGTGAAGTCGAATTGCCTGTCGGTCGAACCGCTCGACACCGAGTACGGCACGAAGCGCCAGATCAACCAGTCGACGTGCAACAAGGACTATTCGTGCCTCAACGGGTTCTGTCCGAGCTTCGTGACGATCGAAGGCGGGCAGTTGAAGAAGCCGCAGGCGTCGAGCGTCGCGGGCGACGCGATGCCCGCCGTGCCCGAACCGGACTTGCCCGAGATTGCACGGCCCTATGGCGTGCTCGTGACGGGCGTCGGCGGGACGGGCGTCGTGACCATCGGCGCGCTGCTCGGCATGGCCGCGCACCTGGAGCAAAAGGGCGTGACCGTGCTCGACGTCACCGGCCTCGCGCAGAAAGGCGGCGCCGTGATGAGCCACGTGCAGATCGCGAACAAGCCCGCCGACATCCACGCGACGCGTATCGCGATGGGCGAGGCGGATCTTGTGATCGGCTGCGATGCGATCGTGACCGCCAGCGACGAATGCGGTTCGCGGATGCAGCCGGATCACACGCGCGTCGTCGTGAATAGCGCGCAGACGCCGACTGCCGAATTCATCAAGAACCCGAACTGGCGCTTCCCGGGTGCGAGCGCCGAAGCCGACATCCGCGCGGCGGCGGGCGAGCACGTCGCGATGGTCGACGCGAACCGCTTCTCCGTGGCGCTGCTCGGCGATGCGATCTACACGAACCCGTTCGTGCTCGGCTTCGCGTGGCAGCGCGGCTGGGTGCCGCTGCGTCACGAATCGCTCGTGCGCGCGATCGAACTGAACGCGGTGCAGGTCGAGAAGAATCTCGCGGCGTTCGAATGGGGACGTCGCGCCGCGCACGATCTCGAATCCGTTCGACGTATCGTGGGTTCGCTGGGACGCGCGCCGTCACAGGAAGG
Organism: Caballeronia arationis; assembly: GCF_001544975.2. Taxonomy (GTDB): domain Bacteria; phylum Pseudomonadota; class Gammaproteobacteria; order Burkholderiales; family Burkholderiaceae; genus Caballeronia; species Caballeronia arationis. The sequence goes on from NZ_FCOG02000001.1 coordinate 7,984, forward strand.
GTCGAGCAAGATCATCGCGCTGCACTCGCCGAAGGCGCTCGACAAGCTGATTGAAAAGCGTCTCGCGTATCTGTCGGACTATCAGAACGAGGCATATGCTGCGCGGTACGGACGTCTCGTCGCGCAGGTTCGCTCGGCGGAAGCGGAGCTTGACATCGGCGACGGGCAGTATGCGCTGACCGAAGCTGTCGCGAAGAACCTGCACAAGCTGATGGCCTACAAGGACGAGTACGAAGTGGCTCGTCTCTATGCCGATCCGGCGTTCGTCGAAAAGGTGAAGAGCAGTTTCGAAGGCGACTGGAAGATCAAGTTCCACCTCGCGCCGCCGGCGTTCTCGAAGAAGGACGCGAAGGGACACCTCGTCAAGAAGCAGTACGGCCCGTGGGTGCTGCCCGCGATGCGAGTGCTCGCGAAGATGAAGTTCCTGCGCGGCACGGCATTCGATATGTTCGGCAAGACCGAGGAACGGAAGATGGAGCGTTCGCTGATCGTCGAGTATGAGGCGCTCGTGAAGGAACTGGTCGCCGGGTTGACGCCGCAGAAGCTCGCATTGGCGATCGAACTGGCGAGTCTGCCCGATTCGATGCGCGGCTACGGCCACGTGAAGGACAACAACGTGCGGGCGGCGAAGACGAAGTGGGACGCGCTGCTCGCTCGGTGGCGCGATGGGCGTGGTGGCGAGGCGCGGCAAGTGGCCTGAAGTTCCCGCTTCAGGAAAAACAATGGCGGTCCTTGCGGACCGCCCTTTTTCGTTCTGCCAGCACGCTCGAAAAAGAAACGGCGAACCGGATTTCTCCGGATCGCCGTTCGCGACCATCACCTCACGCGCACCACTCGACGCGCGATCAGCCTTCGATCACTTCCCCACTCGCGCGTTCGCCGAAGCCACCGCGGTCATATTGATGATCCGCCGTACGGTCGCGGCCGGCGTCAGGATATGCACCGGCTTGTCGGTCCCGAGCAGGATCGGCCCGACCGTCACGCCCTCGCCGCTCACCATCTTGAGCAGGTTGTACGTGATGTTCGCCGCTTCCACGTTCGGCATGATCAGCAGGTTCGCCTCGCCATGCAGCGTCGTGCCGGGGAACGACGCCTTGCGCACCGCTTCAGACAACGCCGCGTCGCCGTGCATTTCGCCGTCGACTTCGAGATGCGGCGCCCGCTCCGCGATCAGCTTGCGCGCTTCCGCCATGCGCTTCGCCGAAGCGGTCGGCACGCTGCCGAAGTTCGAATTCGACACCAGCGCCACCTTCGGCTGGATGCCGAACTTCTCGATTTCACTCGCCGCGAGAATCGTCATGTCGGCGAGTTGTTGGGGTGTCGGCACTTCGTTCACGTACGTATCGCTGATGAAGAGGTTGCGGCCCGGCAGCATCAGGAGGTTCATCGCGGCGAAGTTCTCCACGCCTTTCGCCTTGCCCAGTACCTGTTCGACGAACTTCAGGTGATCGTGATACGTGTCGATCAGGCCGCAGATCATGCCGTCGGCGTCGCCCATGCGAACCAGGATCGCGCCAATCAGCGTGTTGAACTTGCGCAGCGCCGCCTTCGCGCTCTCCGGCGTCACGCCCTCGCGCGCCGAGATGGTGTGATATTCCTGCCAGCTCTTCTGATAGCGCGGATCGTCCTCGGGATTGACGATCTCGAAGTCGGTGCCCGCCTTCAGCTTCGAGCCCATCTTCTTTAGCCGCATCTCGACGACCGCCGGCCGCCCGACGATGATCGGCTTCGCGATCTTCTCCAGCAGCACGAACTGCGCGGCGCGCAGGACGCGTTCGTCCTCGCCCTCGGCGAACACGATGCGCGCGGGCGCCGCCTTCGCCGCCTGGAACACCGGCCGCATCACCATGCCGGTGCGATAGACCGTCGCTCCAAGGGTCTCGCGATAGGCGTCCATGTCCTGGATCGGGCGCGTCGCGACGCCCGAGTCCATCGCGGCCTGTGCGACGGCCGGCGCGATCTTGATGATGAGACGCGGATCGAACGGCTTCGGAATCAGGTACTCGGGGCCGAATTCCAGCGAATGGCCTTCGTACGCCTTCGCGACTTCGTCGCCCTGATCGGTTTCTTCCGCGAGTTCAGCGATCGCGCGCACGCACGCAAGCTTCATCTCCTCGGTGATCGTGGTCGCGCCGACATCCAGAGCGCCGCGGAAGATGAACGGGAAGCACAGCACGTTGTTGACCTGGTTCGGATAGTCCGAACGGCCCGTCGCGATGATGCAGTCCGGGCGCACCTTCTTCGCATCTTCGGGACGGATTTCCGGCTCCGGATTCGCGAGCGCCAGGATCAGCGGCTTGTCGGCCATGACCTTGACCATCTCGGGCTTGAGCACGCCCGCGCTCGAGCAGCCGAGGAACACGTCTGCCTGATCGATGGCGTCGGCGAGCGTGCGCGCGTTGGTGCTCGCTTGATAGCGCTCCTTCGACACGTCCAGGTTGCCGCGCCCTTCGTAAATCACGCCCTTCGAATCGACGACGAGCGTGTTCGACTTCTTGAGCCCGAGGTCGACGAGCAAATCCAGACATGCAATCGCCGCCGCGCCCGCGCCCGAGCACACGAGCTTCACTTCATCGAGCTTCTTGCCGACCACCTTCAGGCCGTTGAGAATCGCCGCCGACGCGATGATCGCCGTGCCGTGCTGGTCGTCGTGGAAAACGGGAATCTTCATGCGCTCGCGCAGCTTCTTCTCGATGTAGAAGCACTCGGGCGCCTTGATGTCCTCCAGGTTGATGCCGCCGAGAGTCGGTTCGAGCATCGCGATCGCTTCGACGAGCTTGTCCGGATCGGTCTCGGCGAGTTCGATGTCGAACACGTCGATGCCCGCGAACTTCTTGAACAGACACCCCTTGCCTTCCATCACCGGCTTGGCGGCGAGCGGCCCGATGTTGCCGAGTCCGAGCACGGCCGTGCCATTCGTCACCACGCCGACGAGGTTCGCGCGCGAGGTGTACTTCTGCGCGTCGAGCGGTTCGTCGAAGATCGCCATGCACGCGGCCGCCACGCCCGGCGAGTACGCGAGCGAAAGGTCGAGTTGATTGGAGAGCGGCTTGGTCGGCGTGACGGAAATCTTGCCGGGCCGGGGATTCTGGTGATATGCGAGGGCGCTTTGCTTCAGTTGTTCGTCCATGATTAGCCTGGAGACGTTGGAAATTTTTCGAGAAGGGCCTCGCTGCCTGCACGCAGCCGCGGGGTGTAAATCGATGGATCGATCGATGGGATACGGCGGCACCCGGCGCGCCGGTAGGCGCGTCGTCTCGCCGTTGCGGGATGGCAGCGGCGGACAGAGCTCTTTTTTTGGGAGAATTAGTGTACACCCCGCGCATGCATTGACGCGAAGCAGCAATCGCGGAATCGCGCAGTTGAAGGACAGGGTGAAACCCTTATCGGACGGGCTTTCCTTCGACGAAAGCACTCGCGATGCGTACGCTTTTCACGCGCGGTTCACTGCAATTGAGCGCCGCGCCGCTCGGGGATCAGGAAGAGCGTCGCGAGGATGTCTAGCACGTAGATCGACGCAAGAAGCGCGAGCGCCGCCGCGAACGAGTAGCGCGCAGCAAGCGCGCCCACGGCCACCGGCCCGAAGCCGCCGACCGCGCGTCCGATGTTGAACAGCACGTTTTGCGCGGTCGCACGCGCTTCGGTCGGATAAAGCTCGGAGATGAGCGCGCCATAGCCGCCGATCATCCCGTTCACGAAGACGCCCATCACCGCGCCGCCGATCAGGAGCGCGAACGGCGTCGTCAAATGCGAATAGACGAACACCATCACGACCGCGCCGATCTGGTACGCGAGAAATGCGGGCTTGCGGCCGAAGCGGTCGGCGGCGATGCCGAAGAGCCAGATGCCGAGCGCCATGCCGAGCACGGTCGCGGCCGTCCAGACGCCCGACTTCGTCAGCGAATAGCCGAAGGTCTTCGACAGATAGCTCGGCAACCAGATCATCAGGCCGTAGTAGCCGAAGTTTTGCACCGAACAAAGGATCACGACGCCGAGACTCGCGCGCGTCGTGCGGGCATCGTGGAACAGACGCCTGAGCGGAAACCCGCGGCTCGCCTTCGCGCGCTCCGTGAAGAGCGCCGGTTCCTCGACGCGCCGCCGCACCGCGAACGACACAACCGCCGGCAGTAGTCCGACCGCGAACATGCCGCGCCAGCCGATCAGCGGCAAGAGGAGCGGCGTGAGGAGCGCGGCGGCGAGTACACCCGCCTGCCAGCCAAGCCCGACATACGACGACGCCCGCGCGCGCTGCTCGGCCGGCCACGCCTCGGCGACGAGCGCCATGCCGATGCCGAACTCGCCGCCAAGCCCGATGCCCGCCACGGTCCGGTAGAACAGCAGGTCGCCGAAACCCTGCGCGAGCGCGCAGAGGCCGGTGAAGATGGCAAACAGCAGGATCGTCCAGGTGAGCATCCGCACGCGGCCGTAGTAGTCGGACAGCGTGCCGAAAATCAGCCCGCCCGCCACCGCGCCGACGAGCGTCCATGTGACGAGGGAGCCGGCCTGCGTCGAGGTGAGATGCAGGTCGGCGGCGATCGCGGGCAGCATGAAGCCGAGAATCAGCAGGTCGAAGCCGTCCATCGCGTAGCCGAGCATCGAGGCGACGAGCGCGCGCGCGGCGTGGCGATCGGGCGGAACGTTCGATTCGGCGGAGGAAGGGGACGCAGGAGTCATGGCAGCAGCGAATGCGCGCGGCATCTCGTTAAAGAGCCGCGAGTGTACGTGGGGCGTGGACCCCTCACAACTCGCGAAAAATCGCTTCCCGGGCTGGCTTTCAGGCGTGTTACGGATGGACCCGGCATTCGCTCCGGGACACGGAAGTCGGGTAAAATCGCGGGCTACGCGCGCAGCAATCGTCGGACACGCCGGATCTCCCGCCGCTCGTCCGCCTGACCCGCTGCGCCACGGGCCCACGGGCCGCCTCCGCGCTCTGCGCCACTCAAGTCCAAGGATTCGCCCATGACAGGCAACGATCGCCAGACGATCTCCGACACCACCGCAAAAATGCTCCTGGAAGTCCAGGCGGTGCACTTCAACGCGGAAAAACCGTACATCTTCACGTCCGGCTGGGCGAGCCCGGTCTATATCGACTGCCGCAAGCTGATTTCGTATCCGCGCGTGCGCCGCGGCCTGATGGAAATGGCCGAAGCGACCATTCTGCGCGACGTCGGCTACGAGCAGATCGACGCGGTCGCGGGCGGCGAAACCGCCGGCATCCCGTTCGCCGCATGGCTTTCGGACCGCCTCATGGTGCCGATGCAGTACGTCCGCAAAAAGCCGAAGGGTTTCGGCCGCAATGCGCAGATCGAAGGCCTTCTGACCGAAGGGCAGCGAGTTCTGCTGGTAGAGGACCTGACCACCGACAGCCGCAGCAAGATCAACTTCATCAATGCGCTGCGCACGGCGGGTGCGACAGTCAACCACTGCTTCGTGCTGTTTCACTACAACATATTCAAGGAAAGCGTCTCGGTCCTGAAGGACATCGACGTCGATCTGCACGCGCTCGCCACTTGGTGGGACGTGCTGCGCGTCGCGAAGGAGGCGGGTTATTTCGAAGCGAAGACGCTCGACGAAGTCGAAAAATTCCTGCACGCGCCGGCCGAATGGTCGGCGGCGCACGGCGGCGCGACCTCGGCGCCGCAATAAACCGGTTACTGGCTTGCAATAAATAAACCGCTGGCACATACCAGCGGTTTTTTATTTTGTGCGTGACGCGGGAAATAATTAACGGTGTTCCGGCCGCGGCTCGGAGGGCGTGTCCGGATTACCGTCTCCGACATACGATGCCAGATTCAATAAGCCATTACTTTGCGCATATTGAAACAATTCGGATTCGCGGTCGATACCAAGTTTTCGCATTGCCGTATTTTTCTGCGTACTGATTGTTTTTATACTGCGACGTAAATGCGCGGCAATTTCGGTGATCGTCATTCCCGAAACGAAAAGCCGCACGACTTCCAGTTCCCGCTTCGACAGCACGACGTCGCGCTGCTGCCCGCTCGCGCTCAGCCCCATGCTGTCGAGCGCCGCCTGCACCGACGGTCCGATGTACTCCTGTCCGCGCATGACCTGCACGATCGCGAGGCCGATATGACTCAGGTCGTCGGCCTTGCTAATGACCGCATTGACGCCTACTTCGCGCAAACGCTTGAGCAGTGCCGGATTTTCGAGCATCGTCAGGACGACGATTCGCACCGAGCCAAACTGCCGGCCGATATATCCGAGCAGCGGCATGCCGTCGCCGAATTGACCGCCCGGCATCGCAAGATCGGACACCAGAACGTCGCAAGGCGTTTTCTGTAATAGCTGAATCAGGTCCGTAGACTGCCGCGCCTGCCCCACCACCTCGATTTCCGGAAAGCGGACCAGCGCCTGTGCAGCGCCAAACAGAATAACCGGATGGTCGTCGGCAATAATAACCCTTATTCTCTGGTTCATTATTTCCCCAGCCGTTGCAATTGACTTGATACCGCGCGAATAAGCGGTGAACTGAAGTTTTTCATTTGCTGATCCATACCAGATCCGGGATCCACACTCTACTTTAGTCTTTCTCTGACAGACAGGATAGCTACGATGACCATGACATCCGAATCTACGCCGACAAAAGGTTAATCCTTTGTTGCAATGTTAAACTCGAAAGTGACATATGGTGCAGTTTGAGACAAATTACATCGTTACGCGATTGGTAACGATGTCAGTTACGATGTCGAAAAAATAAGGAGAATCCGCACCATGCGCCTGACACGCCTCGCCGCGCGTCTTGCCGACCCCAGTTCCGGCCGCTCCACCATCGTTTTCGTCCTGCTGTGCGCGGTGGCGATCGCATCCAGGTCTCCTCACGCGCTCGCGGAATCCGCATTCACCGCCAAAAGCAGCGATCTGATCGCCGGCAAGCCCGTGTCGCCGTCGCTTCTTTTCGACCAGACCGACTGCAAGGGCGGCAACCGGTCGCCACAACTCTCGTGGCGCGGCGCCCCCGCCGAGACGCGCAGTTTCGCCGTGACGATCGTCGATCCGGACGCGCCCGGCCGCGGCTGGTGGCATTGGGCCGTCGCCGGGATTCCCGCCAGCGTCACGCAGTTGCCCGGAAACGCGAGCGCGTCGGGCGCGCTGCGGACAATGGGCGCCGTCGAGGCCCGCAACGATTTCGACACCGACGGCTACGGCGGCCCCTGTCCGCCGCCCGGCAAGCCGCATCGCTACGTGATCACGGTCTACGCGCTCAACAGCGACGACCTGCGCCTGCGCCAGGGCCGCCCGGCGCTGATGTTCGAGCACGAAATCCGCGCGACGACGATCGCGAGCGCGCAGCTCGTCTTCACCTACGGGCGCTAGGCGCACCAAGACGGGGCGCGCGCCGCCGTTGGCTGGCGAACCGAGCGCCCCAATTTGTTCTTGCTAGACTGGCCCGGCCGAGTCATTCCCGGCGCCCATCGTCACCGGAAAGCGCCCAGGCCGCGCCCGTGACGCGACAACGGGCGCCCCACCGCAGGCCAAGGACATCACAATGCCGAAGATCGTCATCGTTTATCACAGTGGGTACGGTCACACGAAGAAAGTCGCCGAAGCCGTTCTCGCCGGCGCGCAGGACGCGGGCGCCGAGGCGAAACTGATGCCGGTAGGCGATCTCGACGACGCCGGCTGGGCCGAACTCGACGCCGCCGACGCCATCATCTTCGGCGCGCCGACCTACATGGGCGGACCGTCGGCCGACTTCAAGAAATTCGCCGACGCGAGCTCGAAACCGTGGTTCGCGCAGAAGTGGAAAGACAAGGTCGCGGCCGGCTTCACCAATTCCGCGACGATGAACGGCGACAAGTTCAACACGATCACCTATCTCGTCACCCTCGCGATGCAGCACGGCATGATCTGGGCGGGCACGGGCATGATGCCGTCGAACACCAAGGCGGCGACACGCAACGACCTCAATTTCGTCGGCGGCTTTACGGGGCTGCTGGCGCAGTCGCCCGCGGATGCATCGCCGGAAGAAGCGCCGCCGCCGGGCGATCTCGAAACCGCGAAGACGTTCGGCGCGCGCGTCGCGGCCGTGACCGCGCGCTGGGCCGGAAAGTAGTGATTGCATCGTCCGATCGGCCAATCCGGCCCGCGTGCCATCACGCTGTCTTCGAAGCGCATTAAAATGACGCTTTTGCTCCCCGCGCGCGCCGCGCGCACGGGCTGAACCAGCGAGATCGAGATGACCACGAAAGTATTTGTCGACGGACAGGAAGGCACTACCGGCCTGAAGATTTTCGAATACCTGTCGGAGCGCCGTGACATCGAGGTGTTGCGCATCGACGAGGCGAAGCGCAAGGACATCGAGGAGCGCCGGCGCCTGATCAACGCTTCGGATGTGACGTTTCTGTGCCTGCCCGACGTGGCATCGCGCGAGTCAGTGTCGCTCGTCGACAACGACAACACCTGTGTGATCGACGCGAGCACGGCTTTTCGCACGCAGGACGACTGGGCCTACGGCCTGCCGGAACTGACCCGCGCCCAGCGCGAACGGCTGCGCACGGCCCATCGCATCGCGGTGCCGGGGTGCCACGCGTCGGCGTTCGTGCTGTCGGTGCAGCCGCTCGTCGCAGGCGGGCTCATTCCCGCCGATTTCGACGCGCACGCGTACTCGATCACGGGCTACAGCGGCGGTGGCAAAAAAATGATCGCGGACTACGAAGCCGGCGGCAACGCGAAGCTCACGAGCCCGCGTCCGTATGCGCTCGGACTCACGCACAAGCATCTTCCGGAAATGGCGGTGCGTTCGGGACTCAAGCGTGCGCCGGTCTTCACGCCGATCGTCGGCAACTTCCTGAAGGGTCTCGCCGTCACGACGTATTTCTCGCCGAACCAGCTTGCGCGCGCCGCCAAACCGCAGGACGTGCAGTCGATGCTGGCCGAGTACTACGCGAACGAGCCGTTCGTGCGCGTGTTGCCGTTCAACGCGGAAAGCAATCTCGACGACGGTTTCTTCGACGTGCAGGCCTGCAACGACACGAATCGCGTGGACATCTTCGTGTTCGGCAATGACGAGCGCTTCGTGACCGTCGCGCGGCTCGACAATCTGGGCAAGGGCGCATCGGGCGCGGCGATCCAGTGCATGAACCTGCACATCGGAGCGGACGAAGAAGCGGGATTGAAGCGGTAGTAGACAAAAACACTCGAACTGAAGGCCGGTTTCGCCAGTTTGGCGGACCGGCCTTTTTTCTTCTCGTCCGAACGGAGGGCACAAAACGGACAGACGAAAAAAAGCCCGCTCGTTGCGGAGCGGGCTGAATCCATATCAGTGGAGACATGGAGGAGACAAGAACGACTCTACCAAAACAATTGGTGCGCCGCAACATCCCGCAGCGCGGTGCGTCGATCTGTCTCGCTCTTACAACGGTCTACGCTGATGTCACTAGGACTGTGTCATCGACAGAATGAAGCCGAGCTGATCCGCCGACACAGGCTTGACGAGATGCACGTCGAATCCTGCGAGCTGTGTCATCTCGTGATGCTGCGGCTGGCCCCAGCCGGTCAGTGCGACGATCAGCAACGCGCGGCCGTTCGGCAGACTTCGAAGCGCCCGCGCGGCCGCGAGGCCATCCATGAGCGGCATGCCGAGATCCAGGATCACGACTTCCGGTTCGAACTGCTGCGCGACCTCGACAGCCTGCGCGCCGTTCGCCGCGAGCGCGACCTCATGGCCCATTCCGTTGAGCAAATTCGAAAGTCCGACGAGCGCGTCGTCGTCATCGTCGGCAATCAGGATGCGTTTGGTCACGGCAGTCTCACTTGTTGCCCGAAACGACGAGCTTGAGCTTGTTGGCGCCCGCCGTAGCCACGACGATCTGCGTGCGCTGACCGCGCGCGCCCAGATAGAAGTGCTGGCGGGATGGAGAATTCTGATCGTGAGTGGCATCCGGCAGGCATGACGCAATGTCAGCCGCGACGCCCTGCAGCGCTTCTGCGCTCGAACCGCCGCGCGACGTCCACGTGCATTGATAGCTGCCGTGTGTCGCGGAGCACGCGGCATCGTCGCCGTAGGGAAGCGCGGCTGCCCTGCCGTCCTCGGGCGCAAGCGCCGAAAATCCGGGCGCCGCCGCAACGATGCGCTTGAGAGCGTCGCAGGGACTCGGCGTGTCGTCGGCGAGCGCTGTGGCCGGCGCGATCGACGCACCGACGGCCGACGCAACCGCCAACCGGGCGATCGTTCGCGTGGATGGAAACATGGGGCGCCTCCCTTTTCTTGCTGTTCTTCTGCGCTCGACGCAAGACTTCACCGACGGCCACTTTGCGCTCGGGCCGGAACCGCGTATGTTCGCAAGCGAATGAAACACATCATGCCAGTAGCAAGGCGCGAACCACGCACGATAGGCACGACGCCCGCGTGATTTACGCGCCGTCGGGGCAAATCATCACATCTTTGTTGCCACACCTCCGCTCACGCGCGTCAGTGCCGCACGAGCGCCATCATCGCGCCGAAACCGGCGAAGACACCGCCCGTCAGACGATTGAATGCCTTCGCAACGTTGCGATTCTTGAGCGTCGCGCCGATGCGCGTGCCCAGCCCGGCGTAAAGCAAATACCAGCTCACTTCGATCACCGCGAACGTCGAGACGAGCATGCCGAACTGCGGCAGCGTAGGACGGCTGGCATCGATGAACTGCGGCAGCAGCGCGGCCGCGAACAGGATCGACTTCGGATTGCTGCTCGCGACGAGAAAGCCGTTGCGAAAAAGCGCGCGCGGCGACCGGGCGGCGGGATCGACGACAGGCATCTCTGCCTCCTGGACCTTCGCGCGCCAGCTTTTCACGCCGAGCCACACCAGATAAGCCGCACCGACGAAGCGCAGCGTGTCGAACATCGCGGGCCACGCTTCGAGAAACACCCCGAGCCCGGCCGCCGACACCGACAGCATCAGCACCAGCGCCGTCAGACAGCCGGCCATCGTCGCGCTGGATCGCCGCAAGCCGTGGCGCGCGCCGTGCGTCATCACGAGCAGCATGTTCGGCCCGGGAATCGCCGCGATCACGAAGACGGTGGCAACAAAAAGCCACCAGGTATGCAGGTTCATCGCGGCGCGCACAAATATTGAGATAGGACCGGATTATGCCGGTTGTACGCGCCGCCGACTATGAAATGCCGCGCCGATTCACGTTAGTTGACAATTCAGCGTCCGGCGCGCCGTACTGCCACTTCGCCGAGCACGGCGAAATCCTTGTCGCCGCCGCCGTGCGCGATGGCATCGATCAGGCTGTCGCGCAGGAGGCTGCCGATCGGCAGCGGCGTGTCAACGGCTTCCGCCGCCGCGAGCGCGAGCCGCACGTCTTTCAGCCCGAGCCGCGCCTTGAAGAGCGCCGGTTCGTAACGGCGCTCCGCGATCATCTTCCCGTAGCCCTGATAGACCGGTCCGGGAAAGAGCGTGTTCGTGATGATGTCGAGGAACGACTGCGTCTCGATGCCGTGCCCCGACACCAGCGCCGCCGCCTCGCCGAAGGTTTCGATCGCCGAGGCCAGCATGAAATTGGCCGCCAGCTTGAGCACGTTCGCGTGCTGCGGCTCCCGGCCGACACGCCAGGTCTTCTGGCCGATCGCATCGAAGATGGGCTGGACGCGCTCTATCGCGTCGTCGGCGCCCGCGGCGAGGATGTTGAGCTTGCCCGCCGCCGCGACGTCCGGCCGGCCGAGCACCGGCGCCGCCACATACGCGACGCCATGCTGCGCGTGAAGTTCGGCCAGTTCGCCCGCGAGCGCGGCCGAGATCGTCGCCATGTTCACGTGGACGAGCCCTTTCGGCGCGTGCTTGAGCAAGCCACCATCGATCAGCACCGAGCGCAGCGCGGAATCGTCGGCGAGCATGGAAAACGCGGCGTCGCCGGCGAAGGCCTGCTCAGGCGTATCGACCACGGTTGCGCCCTGGTCCGCCAGCGCCTTCGTGCGATCGCGCGAGCGATTCCAGACGCGCACCGTGTGGCCCGCCTTCAGCGCGTTGCCCGCGATCGCGCCGCCCATTTCGCCGAGTCCGATGAAACCGATGTCCATGTCGTGCTCCTTTCTTTTCTTGCACAAACCGTTGAAGAAAGCTGGAGCGCCAGTAGAGCACATCGATTCGAAGCATGCAGCGCCGAGCGATGCGATACTCGTCGCATGGTTCATGCACGCTTTCGTTTCCACCGCGATCTGAACGAATTCCTCGCGCGGCCGCAGCGCGAGCGCGCGTTCGACTGCGCGTGCGCAAAGGCTTCGTCGACAAAGCACATGATCGAGGCGCTCGGCGTGCCGCATACGGAAGTCGAGCTGATCGTGCAGAACGGCCGGCCGGCCGGTTTCGACGCGCCCATCGCGCAAGGCGACCTGATCGAGGTCTATCCGAAGCGCGCCGTGCCCAACGATATGCGCGCGGGCTCGCTGCTGTTGCGGCCGCCGCTCGATCCCGCGCGCATTCGTTTCGTCGCGGATGCGCATCTGGGTGCGCTCGCACAACTGTTGCGGCTCGCCGGTTTCGACACGCGCTATGACAACAACTTCCCCGACGACGAAATCGAGCGTCTGGCGCTCGACGAAGAGCGCGTCGTCCTGACGCGCGACCGCGAGTTGCTCAAGCGCCGCTCGGTCGTGCACGGCTGCTACGTGCGCGCGCTGCAGGCCGACGCACAGTGGCGCGAAATCGCCGAACGGCTCGACTTGCTGCCGCATGTGCGCGCGTTCCGGCTGTGCCTGATGTGCAACGCACCGCTGCGGCCGGCGCATTCCCACGATCTCGTTGGCCGCGTGCCGGAAGGCGTGCGCGAGCGGCACACGCGCTTCGTCACGTGCGACGTTTGCCGGCGCGTATTCTGGGAAGGCTCGCACTGGAAGCGGATGTGCGAGCGCGTCGCGTCGCTTGCGGACACGAGCCGCGCGTGAGTTGCGAATGAGTCGCGATGATGAGCGCGGCGCAACCTTACGTACAATACGCGTCCTCCCAGACGTTCAACCTATTGCCCGGAGCTTCGCGTGAAGAAATTCGACCTCGAAAAGAACAAGGCGCTCAAGCTCGCCAACGACCTGAAGCACAGCAGCGCCGCGAAATTCGGCGTCGCTGGCGCGCAGCCGAAGCTGGATCGCCGCGAGCAGCGCCGCATCGATCAGGAAAAGGGCCTCGTGCCGTTCGCCTGCAAGCTCGACGCCACGCTCGTCAGGCAGTTGCAGGAACGCGCCGCCACGCATGAAGGCGGCATGCCGGAAGCGCTCGCCGAACTGCTGGTCGCAGCCGGACTGACGCGCTGAAAGGCGCAGCGTCGCTCAGACGCTGCCCTCTTTTTCGATCACCAGGATGCGCGCTTCACCGACCGGCTCGGCGAAGTGCTCGTCGCCCGCCTGCGCGTGGAAGATGTCGCCGGCCTTGAGCGTCAGCGTGTCTTCGCGTCCCTCGCGGCGCACGTGCATCTTCACTTCGCCGTGCATCACGGCGAAGACTTCCTCGCCGTCGTTGACGTGCCACTTGTACGGCTTGTTCGTCCAGTGAAGGCGGCACGTAATGCCGTTCATCGTGCAGACATCGAGTGCGCCCCAGGCGCGCCCGGCGGTAAATCGTTCGCTTTCGATTACTTTCATGGCTGTCAATTCATCGGGTAAGTTCGCGCGCCTCGTCGACGTCGACATGACGCGTCGCAGGAATGCAGGCCACCGCGATCAGTGACAGTGCGATGCCCGCCATCACGTAGAACGTCGGCGCGAGCTGCGATTCTGTCGTGTTGATGAGCCACGTCACGATGAACTGTCCGAAGCCGCCGAAGATCATCACCGCGACGTTGTACGCGAGCGAGAGGCCGGTCGAGCGAATGTGCGTGGGGAAAAGCTCCGCGATCAGCGCGCCGAACGGCCCGTAGTAGCCGGACAGCGTAATCGACAGGACCGCCTGTACGATCACGAGCCGCAGCACGCTCGGCTCGGCGGCGAGCCACGCGAAAAGCGGATAGATGATCACAAGGCTGACGAACAGGGACCACAGCGACAGCCCCTTCCTGCCGATGCGGTCGGACCACGCGCCCGCGATCGGCGAGAGCACGGTCAAAAGCAGGTTGCCGACGATCAGCGCCGTGAACGACTGCCCGAACGGCAGCTTCAGTTGCTTGACGGCGAAGGTCGGAAGATAGCCGATGAACACATAGACCGTGACCGTCAGCGCGATCACCGAGCCGAGTCCGCACAGCACTTCGCGGGTGTGTCCGCGAAAGACTTCGCCGAGCGTCGCGCGCCGGGCCGTCTTCTTCGCGTGGAGGAACGCTTCCGTGTCCGTCATGTTGCGGCGGATGTAGAAGCCGACCGGCCCGATGACGAGGCCGAGAACGAACGGCACGCGCCATCCCCACGAATTGAGCGCTTCTGGCGACATGCCGCGCGAGATCGCGGCACCGACGACCGCGCCGAGCAACAACGCCGCCGCCTGGCTCGCCATCTGGAAGCTGCCGTAGAAGCCGCGCTTCGAGAACGGCGCGGCTTCGATCAGAAGTGCGGTCGAACTGCCGAACTCGCCGCCCGCCGAGAAACCCTGCAGAAGCCGCGCACACACGATGATGAGCGGCCCGCCGACGCCGATCGCCGAATAGGGCGGCGCAATCGCGAGCAGCAGGATGCCGAGCGTCATCAGCGCGATGACGAGCGTAAGCGCCGCCTTGCGGCCGGCGCGATCAGCGTAGAGTCCGAGGACGATGCCGCCCACCGGACGCATAACGAAGGCGACGCCGAAGGTCGCGGTGGTCAGGAGAATCGACGAATAGTCGCTGTGGCTCGGGAAGAACAGTTGCGCGATCACGACGGTCATGAAACCGAACACCGTGAAGTCGTACCACTCGAGCGCATTGCCGATGACAGCGGCCGCGACGGCGCGGACATTGGGTGGCCGGACTGCCTTGCGATTCACCGTTCCCATGAATTCTCCCCGCCCGTCGGGCGCACTGCCTCGGTTGTATTGTCCACCGGGCGCGAATTCGGCGCCTGACGGTTTTGTGCCTTGGCGAGTGTAAATAGGGCGCGCAACGTTATCAAGCGACGAAAAAAGCGCGCTCGACCGCAAGGCCGGCGCGCTTTCATTCTTTTCTTTTTTTGCTTCTCTAGTGCTCTCAGGTCTGCAACGGCCAACTCGCTAAATCAGGCCTTCTTGTTGTACGCGCTGCACCATCCCTTCGATGCCACCTGCTTGTTGGCGAACATCGGGCACGGCGCCCAAGCGTCGGTCGCCTTGCCCTGGTAGAAGGAACAGTTGCCGCAATCCTGCCCGGGAACAAATTTCGTGTACTTGGCCTTGTCGACCTTGCTCGCGTCGTGCTTGTAGCCGAGCGCCTGAGCGGTCGGATCGCTTTCCTCGACCTTGGCGGCGTCGGCGGCGAAGGCGGCGGGGCCAAGCGCCAGCGTCGAGGCCACACCGATACTCGAAATCAGAAACGTTCGACGGGATGTCTTCATGATGCTCGCTCCTTGTATTGGGGGGACGTGCCGTTCTGACGACGGCGACGTCCGAGCATAACAACGCGAAGCGGCAACAGACAGCCCAAATGTTATAGATAAGGGAATGCAGGATCAGGGCGGCGGGAGCATGTCGGCGACCCGTTCGGCGATCGCGAGCGACGCCGTCAGCCCCGGCGACTCGATGCCGAACAGATTCACGAGCCCGCGCACGCCATGTGCGGATTTCCCCTGAATCATGAAGTCGGCGGCGCTCTGGCCCGGCCCCGAGAGCTTCGGCCGGATGCCCGCGTAGGCCGGCTGCAGCGCGCCGTCGGGCAGGCCCGGCCAGTACGCGCGGATCGCCGCATAGAACGCGTTCGCGCGTTGCGGATCGACGTCGTAACTGATCGACTGCACCCATTCGACGTCCGGCCCGAACTTCGCCTGGCCGCCGAGATCGATGGTCAGATGCACGCCCAGGCCCGCTTCGTTGGGCATCGGATAGATCAGGCGGTCGAACGGCGCGCGCCCGCTCACGCTGAAATAGTTGCCCTTCGCGAAGTAGAGCGGCGGGACGTGGCGGTCGTCGAGACCGTGGATTTTCCGGGCGATGTCGTTCGCGTGCAGGCCCGCGCTGTTGATGAGCTGCGCCGCGCGCAGCCGCGCGGGCGACTCGCCGCCGGTATCGATGATGAAGCAGCCCTCGCGCGCGTCGATCGCGGTGACGGGCGTGCGAAACGCGATGTTCGCGCCGTCGCGCTCCGCGTCGCCTTGCAGCGCGAGCATGTACTGATGGCTGTCGACGATGCCGGTCTGCGGCGAATACACCGCCGCGACGCACTGGAGCTGCGGCTCCATCGCCGCCGCCTCGGCGCCGGAGAGACGCTCCAGCCCCGTGACGTGATTTTCGATGCCCTTTTGCTCGATCGCTGCGAGCTGCGGCAGTTGATTGCGCGCGGTGGCCACCAGCAGCTTCCCGCAGCGCTGATGCGGCACGCCGTGCGACTCGCAGAATTCATAGAGCATTGCGCGGCCGCGCACGCAGAGTTCCGCCTTGAGCGAACCGCGCGGGTAGTAGATGCCAGCGTGGATCACTTCGCTGTTGCGCGAGCTCGTGCCGATCCCGATGCCTTCCTCTCCTTCCAGTACGACGACTTCGCGCCCGCGCGCTGCGAGCGCCCGGGCGATGGCGAGCCCGACGGCGCCCGCACCGATGACTACACATTCGATCTGGTCCATGTCTTTTCCGTCGCAGGTTCAATCAATCCATTCTACTTTCTGGACTATTGCGTGTTGCACAACAACGGAACGTGAATTACACCGCGTTATGAAATGATTCACGAAAAGGCAAGAAATAACGGGATTGGTGCCAAAAGATCCGGGTTTAGATGGCCTTTTTGGCAAGTTTTAAAAATCACGCCCTTTCAGAATCCGATCGCTTTCTTACGTGAGTGCGTGTCGATCTGGATGTCGCCAGCTTCGACATGATGCCGCCCGCCGATGCGCGCGTTGCCGAACGCGTTCAACATCGCCCGGCGCATCGCTCGCGGGGACGCCTTCGTGAGCGCGTCGAGCGGGGCGTCGCCGAGCGTTTCCGGGAAGCACCGCCCCCAAGCGTGCGCATTGCGAATCTCGTCGTAGATCGCCTGCGCGATGCGCCGCGCGCCGTCGCGGTCGGGCGGCGGAATCTCGTAGACGTTCATGCGGTTCAAAAGCGGCTCGGGGATCGCGCGGGCGTCGTTCGCGGTCGCGATCCAGACGACGTTGCCCGCGTTGATCGGCACTTCGGCGAATTCGTCGATGAAGCATTGCGCCGTATCGTGTTCGAGCAGCGCGTAGAGCGCACCGAGCGGATCGTATTGGGCGTCGCCGGTGGCCTTGTCGATTTCGTCGACGGTGATGACGGGGTTTGCGTAGCTGCCGTTGACGAGCGCGTCGAAGACCTTGCCCGGCTTGGCGTTGCGCCATTGCGACGACGCGCCCGACAGGATCCAGCCCGCCGTGAGCGAACTCATCGCGACGTAGTGGCAGGTCGTGCCGAGCAGGCGCGCGAGTTGTTTCGCGAAGTGCGTCTTGCCGATGCCGGGTTCGCCGAGCAGCAGCATCGGCATGAGTTCGAGGCGATCGTCGGTTTCGAGGCAGAGCGCGATCTGCTTGCGAATGTCGGCGAGTGGTTCCTCGAAGTTCGGCAGGCTGGCGACCAGATCGTCGATCGACGGCATGCGGTTCGGCTTCACGCAAAAGCGCAGGTTGCCGACCTTGAGCATCTTTTCATAGGTGGCGCGCAGCGCTTCGCTGGCGCCGTCGGAGAGATCGTTGAGTGCGGTCTCGACGTCGTCCAGACTGTAGACCTTGCTGAACGATGCGACCGCGAGTTCCTGTTTGACCACGGCTGTCGTCATGTCACACCCCGTCGTTTTCTGTAGTCGATAAGGCCAGTGTATCGACGACAAAAGGCGGCGCAAGCGAGCAGTCGGAGGGGTTTGCTGCTAATTGTGGGGGGACCTGCCCGGCCCTGAGGATATCGTTACAGCGCCCCGGGCAGAAAATGGGTGCTTGCGTGGCCGGCCAGCCCTGATCAACTCTGACGCGATAAATATCCCTGATCACGTCATAAAGTATGGAGAAAACACTTCCCGCCAAGCGCTAGTATCATCGACACGTTCTGACCCGGATCGAACCGCCAGCCATCGGGTTCGGATCGTGCTCCCGCAAGCGAAGCGCCCTCGGCGATTGCATTGCGGGCATCCGGACCAAATTACGGGAGGACACGCAACAGGCGTCCGGCTGAACCCGCCGACCGTCGCGGTGTCACAAATACGTTCCCGACCAACGGGCCGCGCTGGCGAAAGCCGCGCGAACGCTCGCTTTCCTGGAGAAGACTTCCGATGCTGAACCCGCGCGCCATCCGTCTGCCGATTCTGCTGCTCGCCGGCGCGTCGCTCGCCGCGGCGCTTACCGCCCACGCGCAGAGCACCTCGCAGCCGGTGAAATGGGAATTGCAGGTAATGCGCGACGGCGAGCAGATTGACTCTTTCTCAGCGACCACCAACGTCGGCCAGGCGCGCACCGACACGCATCACAACGTGGTGAAGAACAGCGTGGGCTGTGCCGACAAACCCGCCGGCGACATCGACCTGCAACGCACCCTCACGGTCTCGCCGATCCACGCGAGCGCCGACGACATCACCCTTTCGATCGATGCCCAGGAAACGCTCCAGGACGACGCGTCGCGCGCGACCACGCAGGGCTGCAAGCTGCCGCCGCAGCCGCGCGTCGTGAACGCGTCGCATCCGGGACTCATCCTCAAGCCCGGTGAATGGTCGAGCTGGCAGATCATCGACAAAGACCCGTCGCTCGCTTATCGCGTACGTGCCAGCCTCAACACCACTGCGGCGGCCCAATGACGGCCTGATCGAACCGATCCGAGCCGCACGACAACACCAAACGCATGCGAAACCCCGACCATTTCCCGCCGAGCCTTCCTTCAGCGCATGAAACGCCCGATTTCATCGCGGTGAGCTGGAATCTGCACAAGGGCCGCTCGCCGCTCGGGCTGCAGGCCTGGAGCGCCATGCAGCGCTGGGTTCAGTCCACCAACGCCGACGCCTATTTCCTCCAGGAAGCGATGGCGCGGCGCATGCCCCAGCCGATGCTCGCCACGGGCTTCGGCAATCCGCTCGCCGGCCCGCCCGACGACATCTGGCATTGCCAGGCAACCGAAATCGCGCAGGCGCTCGAGCTTCAGATCGCGCTCGGGCCGAACGTGTTCAAGCCGTCTTGGCGACACGGCAATGCGATCCTTTCCCCGCATCCGCTGGATCTCTCAGGCCGCTGGGACATCTCGGCGCATCGCTTCGAGCGGCGCGGCCTGCTCGTCGCACGCGCGACGTTCGCCGGCCGCTCGATCACGCTGCTCTGCGCGCACCTCGCACTCACGCGCCAGGCGCGGCTGCGCCAGATGAACTGGATCGCGCACTGGATCGCGAAAGAGGCGCCGGACGGTCCGCTCGTGCTCGCGGGCGACTTCAACGACTGGCGCAACGATTCCGTGCCGCTCTTCGGCGAACTCGGCATGCATGAAGTTGCGACGCTGCTCGGCGAATCGGGGCGGACGTTCCCGGCGTTTTCACCGGCGCTCGCGCTCGACAAGATGTTCGTGCGCGGCATGAGGCCGGTCGAATGGATCACGCCGACGCAGGACACCGCGTGGCTCTCGGATCACCTTCCGTATATGGCGCGGCTGCGCGTGGAATGACGACCGCCGATCACGCGATCAGCGTTTCGAGTTCGGAGAAGGAAACCGGCTTGACGAGGTGATGGTCGAAGCCGGCATCGAGCGAGCGCTGCCGGTCCGCACCGCCGCCGAAGCCGGTCAGCGCGATCAGAAGCGCGTCGCGCGTCGAGTCGCGCTGACGCAGTTCGCGCGCGAGCGTGAAGCCGTCCATGTCCGGCAGCGCGATGTCGAGAATGACCACTTGCGGCCTGAATCCATCGACGGTGGCGAGCGCGCTCGCGCCGTCGTATGCCATGCGCACTTCGTGGCCGAGCGTTTCGATCAGCATCGACAACGCTTCCGCCGCATCGACGCTGTCATCGACGACGAGCACGCGGCGCGCAAGCGCCGTGCGATCGTCCGCGCCGGTCGTGTCCATGTCGTTCCCCGTGGTCTGCAAGATGGGCGCGCCCCGAATCGACGCGTTTTTGAGATAAGTCCGGCCGACTGTAGCACAGGCGTTCGGGCCGAGTAAATTCGCCAGACCGCGCAGTTCTGTCGACTTGCGGACCGGCCGCCCGTGGTCGAAACCGCGTCGTGACGCGCCGAAAAATGGATGCGCAAACCTTGCGTGGCCCGCCTCTGCTATGGTGAAACTTCAGGCCGCAGCGCGCGGCCGCCTTCCCGCGTGACGCACCATGTTCGACCTCTTCGACGACATCCCCAAGCCCGACATCGACTGGCTGCCGGACTGGCTCCCCGCCGACATCGCGTCAGACCTGATGGCGGCGCTGATCGACGAAGTCCGCTGGCAGCAGGACACGATGACCACGCCCGGCGGCCGCGTGCCGCTGCCACGCCTGACCGCATGGCAGGGCGAGCCGGATGCCGTCTATGTCTACTCGGGAATTCGCAACGTGCCGCAGCCGTGGACGCCCGCCGTCGCGGAATTGCGCGAGCGTGCCGAGGAGGCGTCGAAGACGCGCTTCAACAGCGTGCTGCTCAACCGCTACCGCACCGGCCAGGACAGCATGGGCTGGCATGCCGACAAGGAGCGCGAACTCGGACCGGAGCCGGTGATCGCATCGGTGAGCCTCGGCACGACGCGCACGTTCGAGTTCCGCCACGCGCGCACGCATACGACGCACACGCTGTCGCTCGCGCACGGCAGCCTGCTCGTGATGCGCGGACGCACGCAGCAGGAATGGGTGCATCGCGTGCCGAAGGAGCCTGCCGCGCGCGGCGAGCGCATCAACCTCACCTTTCGGTGGGTCGATGCCGCGGCCGCGCCGAAAGGCAAGACGCGTCGCGCCTGAGCATTTACGGCCGCTTTGCGACGAAGTCGATCTCGACGAGCGCATCCCGCGCGAGTCCGGTCACGCCGATGCAGGTGCGCGCCGGCAACGGCTTCGGCAGGAAATACGACTTGTAGACGGCGTTCATCGCGCCGTAGTCGCGCTTGAACTCGGTGAGGAAGATGCGCACGCTGACCACGTGGTCGAGCGTGAGACCGAGTCCGCCGAGCACGAGAATCAGGTTGTCCATCACGCGGTGCGTCTGCGCGGCGACGCCTTCCGGCAGTGGAGCGTTGTCGTCGGCGGGATCGGTCGGCATCTGGCCGGTCAGGAACACCCAGCCGTCGGCTTCCGCGGCGTGAGAGAACGGACCGACCGGCGTCGGCGCGGCGTCGACCATCGTGAATTTGGGCAGGCTCAAGTCGGCTCCTGTGTGTCGACCAGAGATAGCGCTTCAACGCTTACTCCGGTCCCATGCAGCGTGATCGCTGCGCTGACAATGAAAAGCTGTCACGTTATCGCGCCAAAATGCGCGCTTCCTCTTACGCGAATGCCTTGTGATAGGCGTTGAGCGCAGGCGCGCCCCCCAGATGCACATACAGCACGTTTGCGCCGAGGGCGAACTCACCCGCCTTCGCCATCGCGATCAGGCCGGCCATCGATTTGCCCTCGTACACCGGATCATTCAGCATCGCTTCGAGTCGCGCGGCCGTGCGGATCGCATCGATCGTCTGCTCGTCCGGCAAACCATAATCCGGACCGGCGAAACGCGGATCGATGATCACGTCGGCGTCGTCGATCGGCTTGTCGATGCCGATCAGTTCCGCCGTCTGCCGCGCGATCTTCGTGACGGCGCGGCGGGTCATCGCCTCGTCGCACGCGGTATCGATGCCGATCAGCCGGCGGGGCCGCTCCTGCGCCTTGAAACCGGCGACCATGCCGCCCTGCGTCGAACCAGTGCAGGTCGCGGTGATGACGGTGTCGAAGAACACGCCTATGTCCTTTTCCTGGCGTTCGAGTTCATCGGCGAAATTCGCGTAGCCGAGGCCGCCGAGCGGATGATCCGACGCGCCCGCCGGAATCGCATACGGCTTGCCGCCGTCGCGGCGCACCTGTTCGAGCGCGCGCTCCCAGGTTTTTTTCACTTCGGTCGAATAGCCTTCGCCCTCCAGCAGCGTTTCGGCGCCCATCAGGCGCGACAGCAGGATGTTGCCGACCTTGTCGTACACCGGGTCCTCCCAGTGCGTCCACTCCTCTTGCACGAGCCGGCAGCGCATGCCGAGCACCGCGGCGACGGCCGCGACCTGCCGCGTGTGGTTCGACTGGATGTTGCCGATCGAGACGAGCGTGTCGGCACCCTGCTTCACGGCGTCGGCGGCGAGCCATTCGAGCTTGCGGATCTTGTTGCCGCCGAACGCAAGCCCCGACGAGACATCGTCGCGCTTCGCCCACACTGAAACGCCGAGCGCCTTCGACAGCCGCTCCAGCTTGTGGATCGGCGAGGGAAAGAAGCCGAGCGTGACGCGGCCGAAGCGCTTTTCGAGATCGAGTGCCATGAATGAGGTTCCTGTTGGAAGGCGACGAAAGGAGATTTCATTCTAGAAATTTGCTCGCTGAATGTGCTTTGTTCAAAAACCTTGTTTGACGTAGTATTTTCAAATCTGATGCGCCTTTCGAATTATCATTCTGAAACAGACGCTCATAGCAAAACAATCTTCACCCATGCCCGATCAGGACACTCCGCTCGATCCGACCGATCGCAAGATCCTCCGCGCCCTCCAGAATGACGGCCGCCTCAGCAATGCCGAGCTGGCGAAACTCGTCGGGCTGAGCGCGGCCGCGTGCTGGAACCGCACGAAGCGCCTGTTCGACCTGCGCGTGATCCAGGGCGTGCACGCGCGCATCGATCCGGCGGCCGTTCAGCGACCGGTGCTGGTGCTGGTCGGCGTGGTGCTCGACCGCTCCACGCAGGAAAGCTTCGCGCTGTTCGAAAGCGCCGCGCGCGAACTGCCGCAGGTGCTCGAATGCGTGCTGGTCGCGGGCGACGTCGATTACTTCCTGAAGGTGCGCGTGCGCGATCTGGCCGCGTTCAACGTCTTTCACAGCGAAAAAATCCTCGGCCTGCCCAACGTCCGGCAGGTGCGCACCTTCTTCGTGATGAACGAGGTCAAACTCGACGGACAATTGCTGTTCTGAGCGACCGAACCGCGCCCCGACAAAACCGGAATCCGCCATGCTCCCTTTTCCCGTCCTGATGGAAGTCGTGATCCGCATGCTCGTGGCGGTGGCGATCGGCTGCATCGTCGGCATCGACCGCGACCTGCACGGCAAGCCGACCGGCATGAAGACGCTCGGACTCGTCTCGCTCGGCGCGTGTCTCGCGACGATGTCGGCGCTGGGTTTCGCGATGGGCGCGCCTTCCCCGAACGCCGACGTGTCGCGCGTCGTGCAGGGGATCGTCACCGGCATCGGCTTTCTCGGCGCGGGCGTGATCATCCAGAATCCGGACCAGAACCGCGTGCGCGGACTCACCACGGCGGCGTCGATCTGGGTGACGGCGGCGGTCGGGATCGTGTGCGGCCTCGGGCTCTGGAGCGTGGCACTCGCCGCGACCGCGATCCTGATCGTGCTGATGACCGCCGGTCGCGTGATCGAGAAATCGCTGCATCGGCAGTGGCTGCAAAAGCCGCCCGCCGAGCGCGAGGCACGAAGCCTCCCCGACGACGACTGACCACTCCGCCTGAGGCGGAACCTAGAACCGATACCCGACGCCCGCGAGAATCACGTCAGCGTCGCGGTTGTAGCGCGTGACGATGCGGTTCCAGGTGACGCGTGTCGTCCAGTGCTGGCCGAGCCGGTAAGACGCCGACATCGAGACGATGCCGGCAAAGCGGTCATCGGTGTCGTTGTCGCCGGTGACGTCGGTGTTCGAGCGCTGCCTGATCGCGAAATACACGCCCGCGCCGAGGCCCAGCGTGAGGCGATCCTCGAAGAAGGCGCGAGTCGCCCACAACTGCGTCGTGAGGCCGTCGCGGCGCACGAGATCGGTGTTGCCCTCGTGCAGGTAGCCGATCGTCCAGTCGAGGTATTTCGCGAGGCCTCGACGATATTCGAGCGCCGCTGCGAGCGACGTCTGCGATTCGTTGCTGTTGACGACCGTCTGGCCGAGAAAGGCCGTCACTTCGTTGCCGGTCACGCGCGTTGCGCGGCTCGGCGCCCAGTCGCGCGGACCGGGCACGTCCGGCGCGTCGAGCTGGTACGCGATGCCGATCAGCGCGGCGCTGGTGTTCGGCCCGTGCTGCACCTGCACGCGGTTCAACTGCAGTTGCGCAATCCAGCGATTCGCAAAGTAGTACTGCGCGCGAAGGCTGTACACGACGCCCCAGCCGTGCAGATCGGAGTAGCTGCCGTCGTCCTGATCGGTCGATGTATCGAAATAGCGGTACGGTCCAATGCCCGCCGAGAGCACCAGGCGCCGGTTGGCGAGCGGCAGGCGCGCCCAGCCCTGGATCAGCTGGCCATCGCGATGGTGGCCGGTGACATGGCCCTCGTTGAGCCAGGTAAAGCTCGCGGAGAAGTATTCGCCGAGTCCTTCCTCGTACGAGGCGGCCCAGGAATACGTGTGCTCGCCGATGCTGCGCTCCACGCCCCCGAGCAGCGAAATCTCCTGCGCGTGAAGCGCACTGGAGGCGGTCAGAAGAATCGCGCCGAGCGCCATGCAGAAGCGCCTGCTATTTCGCCTGACATGGGTGAAGTACGAAGACGTCGAAGTGACGTCGGGCGACGTCAGGTCTCGACATGGAAGACTCTTTGAAGCCGGCTGGTCCGAACCGATCATCGTGGTCATCTCGAATTGTTCGAGACCCGATCGTAGCAGCGTTATCGGGTTCGTACCGGAACGAATCGTGGACACGAGGCTTCCGGAGTCGGCGCGTGCGCGTCCCGCCCCGGCTTTCACGCGGCGACGCTCGCCACCTCCGATTCGACCCGGTTTCGCCCCCCGACCTTCGCCGCATAGAGCCGCGCGTCTGCGCGCGCGAGCAGCGTCGCGAGCGACTCCGAGCCGTCCCGGCAGGCGATCCCCGCGCTGAACGTGTAGCGCAGCATCACCCCCGGCAGCGGGCAGGGCGTGCTTTCGACCGTCTGCCGCAGCATTTCGACGAGCGCCGCGAACTCCCCGCGATTTCGCGCGGCGCGGATCAGGCAGAACTCTTCGCCGCCGATCCGGCCGAACCCCGCCTCGCCGATGCGCGCCGCCACGAGCCCGGCAAAGTGGCGCAACACTTCGTCGCCTGCGGCGTGACCGTAGCGGTCGTTCACGCTCTTGAAGTGATCGATATCGACGACAGCGACGTATTCACGCGTGCCGTCCTGCGCCGGGCGCGCGAGCCGGGCGGCGGCGAGTTCCAGAAACGCCTTGCGCGAGAGCGTGCCGGTCAGGTCGTCGAAACGGGCGAGCCTTTCGAGACGCTGCGCGAGCCGGTCGTGCGCCATCATTACGAGACCGATCGACAGCGACGGCAAAACGAGGATGCCGAGCGCGAGAAACGCGATCTGCATCGCCCCGGGCTGGAGGAGCGCCGTCTGCGAGGGCGGCGCGACCACGTAGATCAAGCCGCGCACGAGATGCCCGATACCGCCGAGCCCCGCCGCGCCCGCTGCAAAGAAGTAGTTGTAGCGCGGACGCTCGCGCGGCCGGGAGATCAGCACGCGCGCCATGATGGCGAGATCGCAGGCCGCATGAAACGCCGAGACGATCACCACCCGCACGTTTACATCGGGCGCCTTGTATGTGAAATACGCGATGCCCGCGAGCACCGCGAGCCATGCGAACCAGCCGACGTTCGAGCGCGCCTGCCGCGCCCCGGAATCGAAGAACTGGTTGCAGCCTTCGAAGATCAGGAGGACGGTCGCGGCGAGCAACTGGTTTGCCAGCAGGATGCCGAACACCGGCGGCAACGCGCCCTGCATCGCGAACAGCACGATCGAGAACAGCGCCAGCATATTGGCGCAGATCCAGCGCGGCACGCCGGCTATCGCGTTCGGCAGAAGCGAGATCAGCACCAGAATCGAGAGAATGCTCGACAGCGCGGTGACGACGAGGATGCTGACAGGACTGAACATCGTTACAGGTTAGTGGATTCGGCCCTTGCGACCGTCTTGTGAGCGACGCTTTCCGGCGTCGGTCAGCGCGAGCGTCGTGCAGACACTCTCATCGGAATATCGGCAATTGCGGCGCAAACTTGATCGCGCGAGCCGCGCCACGCCCAAATGCAAACGGCGGCGAGGCCGTCAGGCTCCGCCGCCGTGTCTGTCTGCCGTCGATACTCTGCCGGCCTCAATTCCAGCCGTGACGTTCGCGCCAGCGCTCCTCGCGACGTTCTTCGTGACGCCAGTGACGTTCGCGCCATTCGCGACGCTCGCGCCACTCACGGTCACGCCCGTCGTCATAACCGCCGTAGCCGTAGGCCACCGCGACGGGCGGCGGCGCGACATACACCGGCTGCGGCGCCGCATAGTAGCCCGGCACGCCGATGCCGACCGCCACATCCACATGCGCCGACGCCACCGTCGACGCCGCCAGCACCGTCACGCCCAGAACCGCCCCGAGGATTTTCTTGTTCATCTCGCTTCTCCTTGCACCGAGTGCAATGTGTGACCACGAGCGCAGTCTAGGGGGCGAGTCCGGACACAGGTGCAACAGGAATGGCAGAAAGGTAACTCGTCGTAACCGGGCTTTGCCGCGGCTTCAGCGCACGCGCTGCCCTTTGTCATTGATGACGACTTCGCCGTCTTCCTTCGCAAACGGTCCTTGCTGCGCCGACGGCAGGATGTCCAGCACCTGTTCCGAGGGCCGGCACAGTCTCACGCCAAGCGGCGTCTCGACGAACGGCCGGTTGATCAGGATCGGATGAGCGAGCATCGCGTCGATCAACTGGTCGTCGGTGAGCGCGGAATCTGCCAGGCCGAGTTCGGCGTAGGGCGTGCCTTTCTCGCGCAGCGCGTCGCGCACCGAGAGGCCCGCGCGCGCGATCAGCGCAGTGAGCGTTGCACGATCCGGCGGCGCAGTCAGATATTCGATGACCTGCGGCTCGATGCCGGCATTGCGGATCAGCGCGAGCGTGTTGCGCGACGTGCCGCATTGAGGGTTGTGGTAGATCGTGACGGTCATGATGTCTTCCTTCGGGTTTCGAGCCTGCATGAAGGCCCTGTCAGTCGACATTCTAGTGCCGTCACGGCGGACCGTCGAAGCGCACGAGCATGCCGCAACCGGTGTCGAAAGATGTCCGGCTATCGGCGGCAACATGGCAGGACTGTCATCTCGGACGCCACATCGAAAGCCAGCGCGGCTCGCCGCGAGAATGTGCTGTCAATTCCCCCATCCGCGCGCTATAACGAAAATGCAGTGCGGTTCCCGACGCGTTCGGGGTCAGTCTCGGACCTGCGGGTCCCATCGCCGGTCAGATCGCCGGCGCACCGCGCTGCTCGCATCCGCAACTGCGTAATTTGCGTACCAGTCCAACTAGTTCGGCACGCCGGCCAAACCGGCGCAGAACCGACGCCAGCCGCTCTGCATGACCACGCCGTCCGAGGATGCGGCACGCGCCTTGCGAACGGAAATCGGACCCGACATCGGTCACGTGCGGGTCTCAGTGATCAGCGCTTATAGATGAAGGAGTCGATATGAAATCACGTTTGGTATTGACGGCGGTCGTCGCATCTCTCGTCGCAGTAGGCGGCCTCGCCTCCGCCCAGGAAACGTACCGCACGGCGCAGCCGCCGATGCAGGGCGCCGACACGACCGGGCAATCGATGGCCCAGCCCGGCATGCAACAGGACGCGAACGCGCCCGGGCAGCCTGCCGACAGCAGCGCATATGGCGGCACGCCGTCGACTCGCAGCGCGGCGGGCATGGTATCGAAGCCGTGCGTGCGCGGCCCGGGATGCGACATTTTCTTCGGCCAGTGAAGTACGCAATCAGGAGAATCCGCGAGGAGCTTTCAAATTGGCGGATTCTCCTTTTCGATTGTAAGAATCAACCTCCATCCACGACATGACACGCGACGAATTTCTCGCCGAACTCTCGCGCGAAGGCTTCCAGGAAATCGTGACCGTCACGCGCGAACCGAACCAGGCGATGGACATCCATGCGCATCCGTTCGAAGCCAAGGCGCTGATCATCGACGGCGATCTGACGATCCGCGCAGGCGAATCGCAACGGAACTACCGGCCGGGCGACGTGTTTCACCTTCCAACCAACGCACCGCATTCGGAAAGCTACGGACCAGACGGCGTGACCTATCTGGTGGGCCGGAAGTGAATCTCCGCGGCGCCTTTGCGTTTGGCGCGATCAATCTGTCCTTGCCAACACTCCCGCCCGCTGCGTAACATTTGTTGTCAAAACAAGTGTAGGCGGCACCGTGTATCACTCCTTCGACGACCTCGCCGTCGCGATCCGCGCCACCTTTTCCACGCTGAGCCCGCAATTCCAGGCAGGCGCCGCGTTCCTGCTCGACTATCCCGACGAAGTCGCTGTCTCCTCGATGCGCAAGGTCGCCGAGCGCGCGAGCGTCCAGCCTGCCGCGCTCGTGCGCCTCGCCCAGCAACTCGGTTTTCCCGGCTGGAACGAACTGAGGGAGCTGTTCGTCGCGCGCCTGCGCACACGGCCCGAGCCGCTCGCGACGCGGGCGCGAACACTCGTCGCGGGCCGCTCAGGCGAAACGCTCGCGAACGACCTCGCGCTGGCGCAGCAACACAACCTCGAAACGACGCTGGCGCAGAACGGCAGCCGCTGCATCGATGCGGCGAAGCTGTTGCGCAAGGCGCCGCACGTGCACGTCGCGGGGTTTCGCTCGTGCTATCCGGTGGCGTTCGGGCTGGTCTACGGCTATCGCCTGTTCCGTCCCTCGGTGAGCCTCGTATCGGGCGACGCCGGTACGCTCGAAATGCAGTTGCGCGGCATCGGCAAGTCGCACGCGACGGTCGTCACGAGCTTCGCGCCGTATTCGACGGAAGCCGTGCGGGTCGCACAGGCCGCGAAGGAGCAAGGCAGCAAGCTCGTCGCCATCACTGACAGCGCGGTCTCTCCGATCGCGCTTCACGCCGATTGCGTGCTCCTGTTCGCGCACGAGAGCCCGTCGTTCTTTCCGTCGCTCGTGGCAGCCTCGGCGATTGCGGAAGCGCTCGTCGCCCATCTTCTCGCGCTCGAAGGACGCGCCGCCGTGAAGCAGCTCGAAGAAGCCGAAGCAGCGCTGCACGACAAGGGCGCCTACGTGTCCTGATTCTCTTCGCGGCGGGCCGCGTCATCGCTGTCTACTGCGCCCCCGGTTTTTCGCTTGACATTCGGTTTTAGCAGCGCGATATTCTTTAAACAACACCTGTTGTATATAGTATGGATAAAATACCAAATGTTGCGTTACATCATCTGTTGTTCCATGCGCGTATTCCGAAGGGCCGCCGACCCCGACGACGAAAACACGCTGGCGACCGCGTTCTTCACGATCGTTGAAACGGGCGTGGATTTTGAGGTTCACCAGCAAGGCGCGCTTCGCCACAGGCAAATCATTTTCAAAGAGACTCACACTCCATGACCACCGTCTTTCACCGCGCCCCGCGCGCGACGCTGCCGGTCGCCGTCGCGGGCGACGGTATCGAAATCATCGACTCGCAAGGCAAGCGCTATATCGACGCCTGCGGAGGCGCCGCCGTCTCGTGTCTCGGACACAGCAACGCGCGCGTGATCGACGCGATCGAACGGCAGGCCCGACGACTTCCGTATGCGCACACGTCGTTCTTCACGACCGAGGTCGCGGAGGAACTCGCCGAACGTCTCGTCGATGCCGCGCCCGCAGGCCTCGGACATGTGTACTTCGTGTCGGGCGGGTCGGAGGCGATCGAAGCGGCGCTGAAGCTTGCACGGCAATACTTCGTCGAAACCGGCGAGCCGCAGCGGCGGCACTTCATCGCGCGCCGGCAGAGCTATCACGGCAATACGCTCGGCGCGCTCGCGATCGGCGGCAACGCGTGGCGCCGCGAGCCGTTCCTGCCGATATTGATCGAGGCGCATCACGTGAGTCCGTGCTACGCGTATCGCGAGCAACTCGACGGCGAAAGCGACGAAGCGTTCGCGCAACGGCTCGCCGATGAACTCGAGCGCAAGATTTTCGAACTCGGCGCGGAGTCGGTGGCGGCGTTCGTCGCGGAAACGGTGGTCGGCGCGACGGCCGGCGCCGTGCCGCCCGTGCGCGAGTACTTCCGGAAAATTCGCGCGGTCTGCGACAAGTACGGCGTGCTCCTGATCCTCGATGAAATCATGTCGGGCATGGGGCGCACCGGCTATCTTTACGCATGCGAGGAAGACGGCGTCGCGCCGGATATCCTCACGATCGCCAAGGGGCTCGGCGCGGGTTATCAGCCAATCGGCGCGACGCTCGTAAGCGACACGATCTATGACGCGATCGTCGGCGGCTCGGGTTTCTTTCAGCATGGGCACACGTATATCGGCCACGCGAGCGCATGCGCGGCGGCACTCGAAGTGCAACGGGTGATCGAAGAAGAAAGGCTGCTCGACAACGTGAAGGCGCGCGGCGAGCAATTGCGTTCGCTGCTGCGCGAACGTTACGCGGAACATCCGCATATCGGCGACATTCGTGGACGCGGCTTGTTCGTCGGCGTCGAACTCGTGAAGGACCGCGCGAGCAAGACACCGTTCGATCCGAAGCACAAGCTGCATGCGGTCATCAAGAATCAGGCGATGCAGCGCGGTCTGATGGTGTATCCGATGGGCGGGACAGTGGACGGCCGTATCGGCGATCATGTACTTCTGGCGCCGCCGTTCATCTGCACGGAGCGGCAGATCGAGACCATCGTGGAGCGGCTGGCGGATGCCATCGACGCCGCGTTGCATCTAACGACCGTGGAGTAAGACATGAACAAGCGCCTTCCCGACTTCGATGCCGACAACGCAACCGGTGAACAGAAAGCCGTCTTGCAGGAAATCCTGAGCGGTCCGCGCGGGAATCTGAACGGGCCGTTCCTCGGCTGGATTCACAGCCCCGAGTTTGCGCAGCATGCGCAGCGACTCGGCGCGTTTTGCCGCTACGAAACGGGGCTGCCGTTGCGGTTGTCGGAGCTCGCGATCCTGGTGACCGCGGCGCGGTGGCGCTCGCAGGCGGAGTGGTTCATCCACCATCCGATCGCGGTGAAGGCGGGCGTGCCGTCTGCAACGGCGGATGCGTTGCGCGAAGGCAGGACGCCTTCGTTCGACGATGCCGACGACGCCCTCATCCACGACTTCGCGACCGAGCTCTACGAAACGCAACGCGTAAGCGATCGAACCTATGAACGCGCGGCCGAGCGGTTCGGGCACGTGACGGTGATCAATCTCGTCGGGTTGCTCGGCTACTACTCGCTCGTCGCGATGACCCTCAATACGTTCGGCATGCGCGCGGAAGGGCAGACGGAGTTGCCTCTCAACGAATGACCGGTGCTTACAACATCGATTTACCTTGCTCGAGGATCTTGTCGCAGACCTGCTTCGTGACTTGTTCCTTCAGACCGCCAGCGCTCAAGTCGACCTTTTGACCACTGCCGCTGTTCAGGATGCCCTTGGCTCCGTCTGTGTAGCCGCTGTCGGACGATGGCGAACCGCCTAGCTTGCTCATCAGCGAGTCTTTCACCGACGACGCTCCGTTGCCGCTCAGGTAGTTGTTCTTGATGCAGTATTCGATGATGCCGGTGACATTGCCGAGGCTCCCCGAGCTAAGCGAACTGCCGGACAGTGCACTGCTGAGGCCACCCAGGCCGCCTGCGCCGCCGGTGGTGCCGCCGCTGTTTTTCAAGAGGTCGCTGAGTTGAGCGTAGGCGACGGATGCCGACAGGCTCGCGACTGCGATCAGAACCGTTGCAGTGGTGCGGCATGCACTAAGTTTCATGCTGAGTACCTCCATGAAGTGCGTGCTTGTCACTATAGTGCGTTTTCGGTTGAGGAGTATGAGCGCGAAGTCTCTGCTTTGCGCTTCGAATGGCGGTCGCGCTTGCTCGACGCGATGTCATGTTTGACCGACTCGCAGATCCCGCACTTTGCAACGCGCTTTTGAAGTTATCCCGTCCACAACTTTGCTCACTGGTGTTTACAGCTTCTGTATGTATACGTAGTAGCAGTTAACAAGGCCGCCGCATTTCTGTGGACAACAGGCGAATCGGCTTTGCGCTCAGGACGTTGCAGACCGAATGACTTGCGTAGAAACACAGGATGGCGAGCGTGAGGCTGGGACAACTTTTCTGCATTCAGGACGGCCTCGAAGTTATGCACATTCTGCGCACAGGAGTTCCGCACGTCGTCTCAGCGAAATTCATTTCATCGCGAAGCGGTCGACAAGACCGGACTCATTGCGTGGCAATGGCACAAATGCAAACGGCCACCGAATGGTGGCCGTGTTGTGATGCTATTTCGATCGATAGTGAAGATGGCTTACCTTGATGCGCTGAATATCGTGCGCCCCGCCGCAAGCCAACAAATCACCCTCACTCTACAGTCACCGACTTCGCCAGATTTCTAGGCTTGTCGACATCAGTCCCTCGCGCGCAAGCCGTGTGATACGCCAGCAACTGCAACGGCACCACATGCAGAATAGGCGACAGCAACCCATAGTGCTCGGGCATGCGGATCACGTGAATCCCGTCTTCGCTGACGATGCGCGTATCCGTATCGGCGAACACATACAGTTCACCACCGCGCGCCCTGACTTCCTGCATGTTCGACTTGAGCTTTTCCAGGAGCGTGTCATTGGGCGCTACCGTCACGACAGGCATCGCCTCCGTCACCAGCGCGAGCGGTCCATGCTTCAACTCGCCCGCCGGATACGCTTCCGCGTGGATATACGAAATCTCCTTGAGCTTCAACGCCCCTTCCAGTGCGATCGGGTAATGCAGCCCGCGGCCCAGAAACAGCGCGTTCTCCTTGCGGGCAAACTCCTCGGCCCACGCGATGATCTGCGGTTCCAGCGCCAGCACGCTGTTCAACGCGGCCGGCAAATGCCGCAATTGCGCTAGATACGCGGCTTCCTGCTGCGTATCGACGTGTCCGCGCAGCTTGCCGAGCGTCACGGCCAATACGAACAATCCCGCGAGCTGTGTCGTGAACGCCTTCGTCGATGCGACGCCGATTTCCGTCCCTGCATGCGTGAGGAACGACATGTCGGTCAATCGCACCATCGCGCTCGTCGCGACATTGCATACCGCGAGCGTGTGCTTGTGCCCCAGCGATTGCGCATGCTTGAGCGCCGCGAGCGTATCGGCGGTTTCGCCCGATTGGGAAATCACCACAACCAGCGCCTTCGGATTCGGCACCGACTCGCGATACCGATACTCGCTCGCAATCTCCACCTGCGTCGGAATCTTCGCGATCGATTCGAGCCAGTACTTCGCCGTCAGCCCGGAGTAATAGCTCGTGCCGCACGCAAGGATCAGCAGGCTGTCGATATCGCCGAACACCTCGCTCGCGCGATCGCCGAAGAGCGATGCATCGAACTGGTCCGCTTGCGGAATGGTGTCGGTGATCGCGCGCGGCTGCTCGAAGATTTCCTTCTGCATGAAATGCCGGTACGGCCCGAGTTCCACCGCGCCGCCGTAGGCCGCGACCGTGCGCACTTCGCGCTCGACATGGATGCCCTCGCGATCGACGATTTTCACGCCGTCGAGCGTGATCTCCACCACATCGCCTTCTTCGAGGAACGAGAAACGGTCGGTGCTGCCCGCGAGCGCGAGCGCGTCCGAAGCCAGGAAGTTCTCGCCCTGACCCACACCGACGACGAGTGGCGAACCCTGGCGCGCGCCGACCACCGTGTGCGGCTGGTCCTTGTGAACGACGGCGATCGCATAGGCGCCATGCAGTTGCTTGACGGCATCGCGGACGGTCTGGAACAGGTCGCCCTGATACATGCTGTGGATCAGGTGCGCGATCACTTCTGTATCGGTCTGCGAGACGAACACGTAGCCCTTGCCGCGCAGCATTTCACGCAGCGACTCGTAGTTCTCGATGATGCCGTTGTGAACGAGCGCCACCGCTTCGCGCGAAAAGATCGGGTGGGCGTTGTCCGTGACGGGTGCGCCGTGCGTCGCCCAGCGCGTGTGGGCGATACCCGTTACGCCGTCGAGATGTGTTTCGCGCACTTGCGCGTCGAGGTCCGACACGCGCGCGACGCTGCGTGCGCGCTTCGGCTCGCCGTCGCTCAGCACGGCGACGCCGCAGGAATCGTAACCACGATATTCAAGCCGGCGCAGGCCTTCGACCAGCACCGATACGATGTTGCGTTGCGCGACCGCGCCGACAATTCCACACATGGTTGACCGTCCCTCAAAAGTTTGTTCCGAGCCGACGCTGTTCTCGCGTTCAGGCCTTTTTCTTTGCCGGCCGCACATAACCCTGGCGGCTCACCTGCGTCTTCTTGTTCAGCACGAGTTCGCCCTCGGCGACGTCCTTCCAGACCGTCGTGCCCGCCGCGATCGTCACGCCGCGGCCGATGCGCACCGGCGCCACGAGTTGCGTGTCGGAGCCGACGAACACGTCGTCTTCGATCACCGTGCGATGCTTGTTCGCGCCGTCATAGTTGCAGGTAATGACACCCGCGCCGATGTTCACGCGCGCGCCGACGTCCGAATCGCCCACATACGCCAGGTGATTCGCCTTCGAACCGCGCCCGAGCACCGCATTCTTCACTTCGACGAAGTTGCCGACATGCGCTTCGTCGCCGAGCGTCGCGCCCGGGCGCAGCCGCGCGTACGGTCCGAGCACGACATTCGCGCCTGTCGTGCCGCCTTCGATGTGCGTGAACGCATCGACACGCGTGCCGGCGCCGATCTGTGCATCGCGGATCACGCAGTTCGGGCCGATCGTCACGTTGTCCGCCAGCGTCACCTGACCTTCGAACACGCAGTTCACGTCGATCGACACGTCGCGGCCGCATTGGAGTGTGCCGCGCACGTCGATGCGCGCGGGGTCGAGCAGCGTCACGCCCGCGACGAGCAACGCGTTCGCGACGTTGCGCTGATGAACCCGTTCGAGTTCGGCGAGTTGCTGCTTGCTGTTCACGCCGAGCGTTTCCCACTTTTCGTCCGGCTGCGCGGTGACGACTTCGACGCCCGCTTCGAGCGCGCGCTCCACCACGTCGGTCAGATAGAACTCGCCCTGCGCGTTGTCGTTCTTCAGTGACGCGAGCCAGTCCGCGAGCTGTTGCGTCGGCGTGAAGACGATGCCGGTGTTGATCTCGGCGATCCTGCGTTCGTCGGCGCTAGCGTCCTTCTGCTCGACGATCTGCTGTACGGCGCCCGCAGCATCGCGCACGATTCGCCCGTATCCCGTGGGATCGTCGAGCGTGACGGTCAGCACGCCGTAGCGGCCGTTGTTCGCAGCATCGACGAGACGTTCGAGCGTGCTCGCGCGGGTAAGCGGCACGTCGCCGTAAAGCACGAGGGTCGGCACCGCCGGATCGACCAACGGCAGCGCCTGCTGCACGGCGTGGCCCGTGCCGAGCTGCTGCTCCTGCACGGCGAACTGCACGTCCGGCGCGCCGACGGCGGCCTGAACCCGTTCAGCGCCATGTCCCACGACGACGACGAGCCGCGTCGGCTTGAGCGTCCGCGCAGTATCGATCACGTGCGACAGAAGCGGTTTGCCGGCCAGCGGATGCAGCACTTTCGGCAGGGCGGAATTCATGCGTTTGCCCATACCTGCAGCCAGGATGACTATGTTCATCGCGTCGAATCATGTGAGGAAAATCGAGCGGCCAATATAGCATGGTGGCCGCAGCGGCCAGGGCCGCGGGAAGCCCGCGCGGCCTTGCTGGGAACCTTATTGCGCAGTGCGTCAAATGTCGTCGAACTGGACGATTGAAACGGTGTTCGGCGTGCCTGACGGTTCGCTCGCGCACGGTTCCTCGTCGAATGCGATATCGCCCTGCGGATCCGCCTCGCCCGTCGCCCGGAGGCCAGCGAACGGAAACAGCTTGTGATCCATCAGATGCGACGGCACCACGTTGCCGAGCGCGTTGAACATGTTCTCGACGCGCCCCGGAAAACGCTTGTCCCATTCGCGGATCAGCGCCTTCATTTCGGCGCGCTTCAGGTTCGGCTGGCTGCCGCACAGGTTGCACGGAATGATCGGGAATTCGCGCAGGTCGGCGTATTTCTCCAGATCAGTTTCCTTCACATAGGCGAGCGGCCGGATCACGACGTTCTTGCCGTCGTCGGATTGCAGCTTCGGGGGCATGCCCTTCAGCTTGCCGCCGTAGAACATGTTGAGCAAAAGCGTCTGCAGGATGTCGTCGCGATGATGGCCGAGCGCGATCTTCGTCGCGCCCAGTTCGCCCGCGACGCGGTACAGGATGCCGCGACGCAACCGCGAGCAGAGCGAACACGTCGTCTTGCCCTCGGGCACGAGGCGCTTCACGATGCTGTAGGTGTCCTGGTTCTCGATGTGGAACGGAATATCGAGCTTGCTCAGATAGTCGGGCAGAACGTGCTCCGGAAAACCCGGCTGCTTCTGGTCGAGATTGACGGCGACGATCTCGAAGTCGATCGGCGCGCGCTCGCGCAGGCGCATCAGGACGTCGAGCATGGCGTAGCTGTCCTTCCCGCCCGACAGGCAGACCATCACCTTGTCGCCCTGCTCGATCATGTTGTAGTCGCCGATTGCCTGGCCCACTTGCCGCGCGAGGCGCTTGAACAGCTTGTTGTTCTCGTAGGCTTCCTTCTGCTCGCGGCGCGTGAGCGCTGCGCGCTCGGGCGTCTGCGGATCGGCGTGCAGGCCGGCTTGAGCGGGCGTGGTCATGCTCGTTCCTCTTTGATGCGAAAGACCTCGACGCCCACGGCGTCGCAGTCGGGATAAACGTCGGGCTTTTCCGTCGACACGGCGACCGCCAGCACGCGCGGATGCGCCAGCAGCGCAGCGGCGACATCGTCGCAGAGCGTTTCCTGCAGATGGATGTGGCCACGCTTCACACGCTCCGCGATGGTCGATCGCATGAAGTCGTAGTCGACGACTTCGCGCAGTTTGTCCTCGACAGGGGTCGATAGCGCGAGCGGCACGAACAGCTCGACATTGATGACGACGCGTTGCTCGCCCTGCTTTTCGAAGTCATGCACGCCGATGTTGATGCGCACTTCGTAATTGCGCAGAAAGAGCCGCCGGCAGTCGGCGAGCCGGGGATGCGAAAGTGCGGCAAGCATGGTGTTTTCCGTTAGGTGTTGCGTGCTTCTTGCGATTTTTCCGCGCGTTTCGGCGGAAAAACGCGCAAATTCAGTGCTGGTTGCCGATGATGAACATCACATCGCGCGGGCTCGGCACGAGATGCTGCCCGCCATCGACTACAAGGGTCGTGCCCGTCACGCCGTGCGCCGTCGCCAGATAGCACGCGGCCTCGGCGAGGTCTTCCACGCGCGACGCCCGTCCGAGCGGTGTCACGCGGTGCGCCGCTTCGAACGCGGCGGGCGTCTGTCCCGCGGAGATCATCGTGAGCCCGGGCGCGAGTCCGACAACGCGCAGTTTCGGCGCCAGCGCCTGCGCCAGCGCGACGGTCGCGTTGTCGAGCGCGGCCTTCGTCAGCGTGTACGACAGGTAATCCGGATTCATGTTGTACAGCTTCTGATCGAGCACGTTGATCACGACGCCGCGCTGCTTCTCGTCCTCGACGGCCGCTTCCGGCACCGTTTCGTACAGCGCGCGGGCCAGCGTCAGCGGCGCCGCCAGGTTGACGGCGGTCATTTCCAGCAGTTTGGCGTAGCCGAAATCCTGCGCGGTATCTTCGACAAAACGCGACGCGCAGTTCACCACGCAAGCAAGCCCGCCGAGCGCCTCGATGCACGCCGGCACGAGCGCAGCGACCTGCGCTTCGACCGCGAGATCCGCCTGTAGCGCGACCGCCCGGCGGCCGAGCGCGGCGATTTCGGCGACCGTTTCGCGCGCGTCCCGCTCCGATTCGCCGAAATGCACGGCGACGTCCCAGCCGCGCGACGCAAAACCGAGCGCGATGCCCCGGCCGATGCGCTTCGCCGCGCCGGTGACGAGCACGACGCGCGGCTTCTCAGCCGACTTGGGCCCGCCGGGCGCGGAAACTGAAGAAGAGGCGCTCATTTACAATACTGGGATGAATCCGAATGCTCGACAATCCGACAGTTTACCTGCTCCCGGCGCCGACGCGCTGGCGCAATCCGCGGCGCTCACGGCGCTGATCCGTGAGCGCATGGCCGACGCGGGCGGCTGGCTGCCGTTCGACCGCTATATGGAACTGGCGCTGTATGCGCCGGGCCTCGGCTATTACAGCGGCGGCGCGATGAAATTCGGCCGGCGCGCGGACGACGGCAGCGACTTCGTGACGGCGCCGGAACTGTCGCCGCTCTTTGCGGCCACGCTTGCGCGGCCTGTTGCGCAAGCGCTACGGAAAAGCGGCACACGCCACCTGATGGAATTCGGCGCGGGCACGGGCAAGCTGGCGGCGGGGCTCCTGAAAGCACTCGCCGACCTCGACGTCCCGTTCGACAGCTATTCGATCATCGATTTGTCCGGCGAATTGCGCGAGCGCCAGAGCGCGACGCTGGAAGCCGACGCGCCCGTGCTCGCGTCGAAGGTGAAATGGCTCGATGCGCTGCCGGAAGCATTCACGGGCGTGGTGATCGGCAACGAAGTGCTCGATGCGATGCCGGTGCGCCTCGTCGTGCGCAAGCTCGGCGCGTGGCACGAGCGCGGCGTGGTGGAACTGGATGGCCGTTTCGCCTTCGACGACAAGCCGCTCTCCGACGATCCGCTCGTCGCGACGATCGACACCGCCATCGACGCCGTCAACGACGAGCCTTTTGCCGAATACGTCACCGAGACGCACGAAGCGGCGCTCGCGTTCACGAAGACGGTCTGCACGATGCTCACGCGCGGCGCGGCGTTTTTCATCGATTACGGGTTTCCGCGTCACGAGTTCTATCACGCGCAACGCGCGGGCGGCACGCTGATGTGCCATTACCGGCATCGCGCGCACGCCGATCCGTTCCTGTACCCTGGCTTGCAGGACATTACCGCGCATGTCGAATTCACCGGCATCGCCGAAGCGGGCGTGGACGGCGGCGCGGACCTGCTCGGTTTCACGTCGCAGGCGCGCTTCCTGATGAATGCGGGCATCACCGATGTCCTCACCGACATCGATCCCGCCGACGCCCGCCGCTACCTGCCGGCGGCCAACGCCGTCCAGAAGCTGTTGTCGGAATCGGAGATGGGCGAACTGTTCAAGGTGATCGCGTTCTCGCGCGGCATCGAAGAGACGCTCGACGCCTTCGCGGCCGGCGACCGCTCGCACACGCTGTAGGGACGCCGACATGATCCGCTGGCTGCTCACCACCTTCGTCGCCCTGTCGATCCTGTCGGCTTGCTGGCCGTGGCTCAGGAAGTTCGGCATCGGCAGACTGCCCGGCGATTTCACGCTGCGTCTGTTCGGGCGCGAGTATCCGTTCCCGTTCATGTCGACGCTGATTCTTTCGATGCTGCTTTCGCTGATCGCCCGGGCGCTCTGATTTTCGGCCGCTTCGCCCGCCCACTCAGCCCGCCGCTTTCTCCAGCGCCGCCTTGACCGCCTCGACGCGCGCATGATGCACCGCGTCCTTGATCTTCGCGGGCTCGCTCGCGTATTGCTGCGCGACGGCGCCCGCATCGACCGCGCGCGCCGCCACCAGCGCTTCCCGCAGCCGCTCTGCCTGCGGATACGCCTGCTGCGACATTCCGAGCCGTCCGCGCGCGTCCGCGACGCACGCCTGCAACGCCTCCGCGAAACGCGCGGGCTTGCGCAGCGCGTCGCATCGCTCAAACAGGCGCACGAGCGCGGCCGGACCCATCTCCATCACGCGATGAATGTTGCCGTGTTCGCGCGCGACGAGCAGTGCGAGATCGCGACACTCGTTCGGCACGCGCAGCCGCTCGCACAAGGGCCTGAGCAAATCGACGCTGCGTCCTTCGTGGCCGACGTGGCGCGGCAGGATGTCTTCGGGCGTGGTCGCCTTGCCAAGATCGTGCGTGAGCGCGGCAAAGCGCACCGGCAGCGCGAAATTCTGCGACGCCGCGTAGTCGAGCACCATCATCACGTGCACGCCGGTATCGACTTCGGGGTGATAGTCGGCGCGCTGCGGCACGCCCCAGAGCGCCTCGACTTCCGGAAGGATGCGCGCTAGCGCGCCGCTTTCGCGCAGCACGTCGAACATCCGCGACGGCGTGCGCTCCATCAATCCGCGCGACACTTCCTGCCACACGCGCTCGGGCACGAGCGCATCGACTTCGCCCGCCGCGACCATCTTCTTCATCAGCGCGCGCGTTTCGTCGGCGACAGTGAAATCCGCAAAACGCGTCGCGAAGCGCGCGATCCGCAGAATGCGCACCGGATCTTCGACGAACGCTTCGCCGACATGGCGGAACAGCTTCTGCGCGAGATCGGCGCGACCATTGAACGGATCGATGACGGGGCCGGTGAGTTCGCCGTCCGGGCTCAGCTCTCGCGCCATCGCGTTGATCGTCAGGTCGCGGCGCGCCAGATCCTCTTCGAGCGTCACGTCTGGCGAATAGTAGAACTGGAAGCCGTGATAGCCGGCCGCCGTCTTGCGTTCGGTGCGCGCGAGCGCGTATTCCTCGTGCGTCACCGGATGCAGGAACACTGGAAAGTCCTTTCCGACCGGCCGATACCCCTGCGCGACCATCTGCTCGGGCGTCGCGCCGACCACGACGTAATCGCGATCCACCACCGGCACGCCGAGCAGTTCGT
Source organism: Caballeronia arationis (assembly GCF_001544975.2). Classification (GTDB taxonomy): domain Bacteria; phylum Pseudomonadota; class Gammaproteobacteria; order Burkholderiales; family Burkholderiaceae; genus Caballeronia; species Caballeronia arationis. The sequence continues at coordinate 48,696 of NZ_FCOG02000001.1, forward strand.
CGCGAATCGCGCCGCCCACGGCGTAGATGTTCATCGCTCGCTGCCCGCGGCGGCGATCCACGCGACGACCGCCGGCAGCGCCGTCACGCGCTCGGCGTAGGCGCGGGCCACGTCGGAGAGAGGCGGCGCGTAGGAATTGAAGCGCATGACGACCGGCGCGAACATCGCGTCGGCGATACCGAATTCGCCGAACAGGAACGGCCCGCCGTGCGTGTTCAGGCATTCCTGCCAGATCGCCTCGATGCGCGCCACGTTCGCGAGCGCTCCGGGCGTGTGGCCGGTGCCGGGCGCGCGCTTGTGGACGTCCATCGGCATGTCGCTGCGCAGGTCCGCGAAACCCGCGTGCATTTCCGCGCTGATGCTGCGCGCGCGTGCGCGGGCTGAGGCGTCGCGCGGCCACATGGCGTGCTGCGGATATTGTTCGGCGAGCGTCTCGACGATCGCGAGCGATTCCCAGACCGGCTCGCCCGCATCGGTGATCAGGCACGGCACCTTGCCCGACGGCGAATAGCGCAGAATCTGCTCCTTCGTGTCGGGGCGGTCGAGGCGCACCGGGATTTCGTCGAAGGGAATGTCGAAGTGCGTCAGCAAGAGCCAGGGCCGCATCGACCAGGACGACACAGACTTGTCACCGATAAGAAGTTTCATGGGCACGCTTGAAGAAAGAAACCAATGATGTTTTAACGATGCGCCGACGCGCGAAACGTGCTGAAGCGCGAGCGCGACGAATTGCCGGTCAGGTACATCGGCGCGATGGCCTCGATGCTCGCTGGCTCGTCGATGCCGAGTTCCGGCGCGAGCGGTCCGCTCGCGATGCTCGGCGTTTTCATTGAATCGAGATTGTCGCGCGACATCATCGGCTCGCCGGGCGCCATTTCGAGCGTCATCGCCTGCAGGCGGCCGAGGCCGTCCGGCAGCTTGATGATCTTCGCATGCTTGCCGATCGTCGCGCCGCTGAAGCGCACGAGTTCTGCGAGCGTGTAGACGCGCGGCCCCGCAAGCTCATAGGTGCGGCCGTTCGCGGCATCGAGATCGAGCACGTTGACGATCGCCTTCGCCACGTCGCCGACGAATACCGGCTGGAACTGCGCATCGGCGCAGGCGAGCGGAATCACCGGGAACATGCGTTCAAGAAACGCAAACTGGTTCAGCAGATTGTCCTCGGGACCGAACACGACCGAACTCTGGAAGATGGTCGTGGCAAGCGACGATTCGCGGATCACCTTCTCGCCGTCGCCGCGCGAGCGCAGATACATGCTCGGGCCGTTCGGGTCGGCGCCGATGGCGCTCATGTGCAACAGGCGCCGCACGCCCTTCGACTCGCAGGCCGCCACGATCCGCTTCGGCAATTCGACGTGCGCCTTCGCGAAATCGGGGCCGTAGGGATCGCCGCGCCGCCCCTGAAGGATGCCGACGAGATTGATCACCGCGTCGGCCTCCGCGACGAACGCGGCAAGCTGCGCCGGATCGTACACATCGGTTTCGATCACATCGACGGGAAGCAGGGTGAGATGCGCGGCATTGTTTCGCCGCCTCGTCGCGACGCGCACATTCTTGCCGAGCTCGACGAGCGCGTTGACGAGATGACTGCCGATGAAGCCCGAACCGCCGATCAGCGCTACTTTCTGATGTCGCATATTCGCCTCTGATGGATGGCGGCGGCTTTACGCGAGAATCGGGCCGCGCGTCTTTCCGTTGAACGGAGTGTTCAAACGCGCGGCCTTCGTGAGAAAGGCTTATGGCGCGATGTAGCCGAGCCGTGCCTTCAGCGATTGCGGACGGCCTTCGAACAGCGCCGCGTAGTAGACGGTGTTCGACAGCACGTTCTTCACGTAGTCGCGCGTCTCGGAGAACGGAATCGTTTCAGCAAAAATCGCGCCTTCGACTGGCGCCGTGAGGTCGCCGCGCCACTTGTTCGGACGTCCCGGACCGGCGTTGTAGCCCGCTGTGGCGAGCACCGGGGAGTTGTCGAATTGATTGTAGATCATCGACAAATAGTTGGTTCCGAGCAGGATGTTCGTATTGATGTCGTTCATCTGCGCACGCGAAACCGTCCCGAGGCCGATCTTCTTGGCGACGAGCTGCGCCGTGCCCGGCATCAGTTGCATCAGTCCGCCCGCGCCGACTTCCGAGCGCGCGTTGATGATGAAGCGCGATTCCTGCCGGATCAGCCCGTACGCCCATTCGACGTCGAGTCCGGTGTTCTGCGCATCGCGCTCGACGATCTCGCGGAAAGGCGACAGATAGCGCAGCGAGAAGTCGTGCTCAGTCTTGGTCTTGTCGGCGGTGTTGACCGTGCGGTCGAACAGTTCGATGCGGCGCGCGTACTGCGCGGCGGCGAGCAGTTGCCGGTCGCTCATCGTGCGCAGCGGCCAGTTCCATTCGCGGTTGCCTTCGAGGCGCAGGTTCATCGCGTAGAAACGCTGCGACAGCGCGAAGCCCGGCACCGATTGCATCTGCGCGATCTCGGCGTCGGAGACGGACGTGCGCGGCGGGATCGTGATCTTCTGGCCGAGTTCTTCCGAAGCCAGCTGACCGTAGAAGTCGAAGCGGTCCGCGATGGACTGGAATTCCTGTGCGGCCGTCGCGGCGTCGCCGGCCTGCTTCAGCGCACGGGCGTGCCAGTAGATCCACGCGGGCTGGCTGCGCAGCGTGGGCGGCATCTGTTCGACCGACCAGCGCACCATGTTCCAGTCGCCGGCGAGCAACGCGCTGCGCGTGCGCCATTCATAAGCCGGAACCGACAGCGGCGCATTCACCGACAGCCGGTACCAGTCCGCCGCGCCCGGCATGCGCTTGATCGCTGCCTGATAGCCGATGGTGCCCCAGCCGATCGCGCGCTCCGGCGCGGTCAGGCTCGGCGCGACCGAGCTGAACGTGGCGGCGGCCATCGCGGGATCGTTGCGGGCCATGCGCGTGATCGCGACGAGCGTCAACTGGTGCGCCGGCGTGTTCGGCATCACGCCGCGCGCGAGATAGAGCGGCGGCGTGCTCGTGGCGTTGTCTAAGAGTGTCGGATCGGGACGTTCCTGTCCGAGCGCATCGACGATCTTCGCGCCCGTGTTCGTATAGTTCTGCTCGTACGCGAGACGAATCTGTTGCCAGACGTCATCGCTTGAGAATTGCTGGTTGCGAGCCAGCGCGCCGATCAGATCGACACAGCCATCGCCATACCATTTCGGATCGATGAGCAAGGCGCGCGCGGCGTCCGCCACATTTTCTCCGCGTGCCGCGCGCGCTTCGAGCGCGTAGCATTTCACCTGCGTGTCGTCATTGAGCACGAAGCGGGAATACTGCTGCTCGAAGTTGCGCCAGTCGTGACGGCCGCCGAGCACCACGAGATAGTCGTTGCGCATGCGGTCCGCGATGGCCTGGCCATCGTAACGCTGCAGGAACGAGAGCACCGGCTCGTCGGGCGCATCGACGCGTGCGTGGCCTTGCGAGTCGAACAGCTGCGGCTTGATCGTGAAGTATTCGATATATCCCGGCGCCGGATACTCCGGAATCTGCGCCGCGAGCGCAGCGGCCTTGCCCGCGTCGTTGTTGCGCGCAGCTTCGCGCAGCTGCATGAAGAGGCGGTCGTCGGACGAGGGAATGAAGTCGGCGTCCGGGCGGACGGCGGAAGCGGTGCTGCAAGCGACGAAACTGAGCGTCGCGAGCGCCGAACCGACCGCGAGATATACTCGATTGAGGCGTTTTGACATCGTTATTTCAGGAGCGCGAATTGGTCGAAAGCATAGCACGCAACCCTTCTCCAGAACCGAAAAGCGCGCTGCGCGCAACGCTGCTCGCAAGCCGCGAAGCGCAACGCGAAGAGGCCGATCACGCGGCGCGAAATGAGGCGCTCGCGCGCCGTCTGATGGCGGCAATCGCGCGGCATCCGGAGGCGTCGTGCATCGGCTTTTACTGGCCGGTTGCGGGCGAGTTCGATGCGCGCAATGCGCTCGCCGTGTGGCTCGCGCTCGATGAGTCGCGCAGTGCGGCGCTGCCGGTTGTCGTCGAGAAGCATGCGCCGATGCTCTTTCACGCGTGGCGCGAGCATGCGCCGATGAAAGCGGGCCGCTATCGCATTCCGGTGCCGCTCGAAGAGCGCGCGGTCGTGCCGGATCTGTTATTGATACCCTGCGTGGGCTTCGATGGAGACCGGTATCGGCTGGGATATGGCGGCGGCTATTACGATCGAACGCTCGCCGCGTGGCCGGCGTCGAAGAAGCCGGTGACAATCGGCGTTGCGTTCGAAGCGGGCAAGTGCGATTCGCTGCCGCATGAAGCGCACGACATGCCGCTCGATACGGTCGTCACCGAAGCCGCGATTTATTGAAGCGTTTGCTCCGGTGATGACCGGAGCACTTGCATCAAAGATCAAAGCGAGGCAGCGGCGCGCGCGGCGGTGTCGTAAAGACCCGACGCATTGCGCATCAGTTGCGCCGCTTCGCCGATCTGTTCGTTCGTCAGGCCACTTTCGCGCAGCGTCGTGATCAGACAACTCTCGCGCACTTCGCGATACTTGCCGCATAGCTCCCGGCCGGCGGGCGTCGCGGAAAAGAACACTTCCTTGCCGGTCTTTTCGCTCTTGACGTAGCCGCGCGCCACCAGTTTCTTGAGCGCATACGTAGCGACATGCGTGTCCTCGATGTTCAGCACGAAGCAGATGTCGGCGAGCTTTTTTTTGCGGTCCCGATGGCTCACGTGGTGCAGCAGCGATACCTCGACCGCGGTCATGTCCTTCGCGCCCGCCGCCGACATGCAACGCACCATCCAGCGGTTGAACGCGTTGCTCGCCATGATGAGTCCGTACTCGAGTTCGGACAGTTCGGCGCTCGATTCAGAGACCAGATGCTCGGAGGAAACGATCTTGGTGGGATGGCGCGGCATGGTTCTCGACCGGTTTTCTGTGCGTTGGAGTGTAGCGTATCGACTGAATTCGAAGCGCATCGGAAGAAACGCTGATAGATAATTTGTTGATAATTTATTGATAATGTACATTCTGCGACGGCGCTCTGCATCCTCATGTGCGCCCCGCTCACCCGAAAAGCACGCATGACACGACCACGCATTCATCCGCTCGGCGACACCGCCCTCGTCTGCACGACACCGCCGCCCGCGACGCTCGACTGCCAGCGCCGCATGTGGGCGCTCGCGGACAGCGCGCGGCTGTGGCCGCACGTCGTCGAAGTCGTGCCGGGCATGAACAATCTGACCATCGTGTTCGATCCGCTCGAAGCCGACTACCAAAGTCTCGCGCAGCAGCTGGACGACGGCTGGGACACCGTGGCCGTCGTCGAATCCGGCGCGGCGGAGATCGAGATCCCGGTGCGCTACGGCGGGACCGACGGACCGGATCTCGGGACCCTAGCTAAGCACGTGGGCTTGTCGGTCGATGAAGTCGTGAAGCGGCACACGCAGGCGGAGTACGTCGTCTTCTTCCTCGGCTTCCAGCCGGGCTTCGCGTATATGGGCGGACTCGACCGGTCGCTCTGCATGCCGCGCCGCGCAGAGCCGCGGCTCGAAGTGCCGGCCGGATCGGTCGGCATCGGCGGGGAGCAGACGGGCATTTATCCGGCGGCGTCGCCGGGCGGCTGGCAGTTGCTCGGGCGCACCGACCTGAAACTCTTCGACCCGGCGCGCAACCCGCCGACGCTGATGCAGCCCGGCGACCGCGTGCGCTTCACAGCGCTGGAGGTGCGGGCATGATCGACGTGATTCGCGCAGGCATGCTCACCTCCGTGCAGGACCTCGGCCGGCACGGCTACCGGCATCTGGGCGTCAGTTCGGGCGGGGCCCTCGACGCGCTGTCGCTCGAAATCGGCAACCGGATCGTCGGCAACGCTCCGGACGCGGCGGGCATCGAAGTGACGTTCGGGCCAACCGTGCTGCGCTTCAGGCACGCGACGCGTGTCGCGATCACCGGCACGGATTTCGGCGCGACGCTCGACGACGAACCGGTCTTTTCGTGGTGGAGCCTGCCGGTGCGGGCGGGACAGGAACTGACCTTGCGGGTGGCGAAGCGCGGCATGCGCGGTTACGTGTGCGTGGCGGGCGGCATCGACGTGCTGCCGATGCTCGGCTCGCGCAGCACCGACCTCGGCGCGTGCTTCGGCGGACTCGGCGGCCGCGCACTCACCGACGGCGACCGGCTGCCGGTCGGTGTGCCGCTGCCGCATCAGGGCATCGCGTTTTCGCCGGAGGAACCTGCGTTCGGCGTGAAGGCGCCCGCGTGGTGCAAGTTCGTGCTCGTCGACGAACCGTTGCGGCGCGGGCGGCATGCGGCGGGTGTCGCATGGTCGATTCCGATCCGCGTCCTGCGCGGTCCGGAATACGAGAGCTTCACCGACGCGGCCCAGGCGAACTTCTGGAACGAGGAGTGGACGATCACGCCGAACAGCAACCGCATGGGCTTTCGCCTCGCGGGCACGGCGCTCGAGCGCAAGGGCGGGACCGACCTGCTTTCTCACGCGGTGCTGCCCGGCACGATCCAGGTGCCGCCGAACGGCCAGCCGATCGTCCTGATGGGCGATGCGCAGACAACCGGCGGCTATCCGAAGATCGGCGCCGTGATCCAGGCCGACCTGTGGAAGCTCGCGCAAGCGCGGTTGAATAGCGGCGTACGGTTCATCGAGACGTCGGTGGAGGAAGCGCGCCACGCGCTCGCCGACGAACGGATGTACGTGAAACAGGTGCAGACCGCGATCGCGATGCACGAAGAGCGGTGCGCGCGGAGCCCCCGATGAACGGAAAGGACCAGGTGAACGTCATGGAAATCGATCTCAATGCCGATCTCGGCGAAGGCTGCGGCTCCGACGAAGCGTTGCTCGACCTCGTCAGTTCCGCGAACATCGCGTGCGGCTGGCACGCGGGCGGCGCCACCGCGATGCGCGATTGCGTGCGCTGGGCGGTCGAAAAGGGCGTATCGATCGGCGCGCATCCGAGCTTCAACGATCCCGAGAACTTCGGCCGCAAGGAAATGGACCTGCCGCCCTCAGAGATCTACGCGGGTGTGCTGTACCAGCTCGGCGCGCTATCGGCGATCGCACAGGCCGAAGGCGGACGCATCGCGCACGTCAAGCCGCATGGCGCGCTCTACAACCAGGCCGCGCGCAACCCGCAAATCGCCGACGCCATCGTCTCCGCCGTGCACGACTTCGACCCTTCGCTGATGGTGTTCGGGCTTGCGAACAGCGGGCTCGTCGAGGCCGCACGCAAGTCGGGGATCGTCGCGATCGAAGAAGTGTTCGCCGATCGCGGCTACCGCGCGGACGGATCGCTCGTGCCGCGCAAGGAGCCGGGCGCGCTGCTCGACGACGAAGACATCGTGCTCGACCGCACGCTCGCGATGGTGCGCGAGCAGCGCGTGAAGGCCGTGAGTGGCGAATGGGTGCCGCTCCACGCACAGACCATCTGCCTGCACGGGGACGGCGAGCACGCGCTAGCGTTCGCGCGGCGCATCCGCTCGGCGCTCGCCCACGCGGGTATCGACGTGCGCGCCGCGCACGGCAACTGATTGCCCGGTACGGAAGTCACGAGGCAATGAAGCATTGAACGCCCCGCCGGTTTCGCGGGGCGTTTTAGCAAAAAGCGGCCGTCAGAGCTGCTTGGCACACCGGTGCGGCGCGTGGCTCGTGCGCTCGCATCGGGAACGCGTCCCGTGTCCGGGACATGACGTCGAACCGTTTGGAGATCTCATGGCAACCGCAGTCAATCTATGGCCGCTGATAGGCGTGGCCGTCATCATCGCAGGCTTCATCCTGCGCTTCAATCCGATGCTGATCGTGGCTGCCGCCGCGATCGTCACTGGCTTTGCGGCGCATTTTCCGCTCGACCGCATTCTCGCTGCGATCGGCACCGGCTTTCTCAAGACCCGCAACATCCCGCTGATCATTCTTCTGCCGCTCGCGGTGATCGGCCTTCTGGAGCGCCACGGACTGCGCGAACGCGCGCAAATCTGGATTTCCGGCATCAAGGCGGCCACGGCAGGGCGCCTGTTGATCGTCTATCTGCTGATTCGCGAACTGACGGCGGCCGTTGGCCTGACCGGGCTTGGCGGTCATCCACAGATGGTGCGGCCGCTCCTCGCGCCGATGGCCGAGGGCGCGACCGAAGCGCGCTACGGCAAGCTCTCCGACCAGATCCGCTTCAAGCTGCGCGCATATTCCGCCGCAACCGACAACGTCGGACTCTTCTTCGGGGAGGACATCTTCGTCGCGTTCGGCGCGATCGTGCTGATGGTCACCTTCCTGAAGGAAGCGGGGATCGTCGTCGAGCCGCTGCATGTGGCCGTGTGGGGCATCCCGACCGCGATCTGCGCGTTTCTCATCCACGGCTTCCGGCTGTGGCTGCTGGACCGGCAACTCGCGCGCGAACTCGATGCGCTGACCCGGAACGTCGCGGGAGAAAAGGCATGACGCTCACGATCAACTATCTGTTCTATCTGGTCGGCATCGTGCTGGTGGTCGTCGGCGGGATGATCCTGACGGACAAGTCGCATCCGCGGCGGCTCACGGCCGGCACGTTCTGGCTGGTTTATGCACTCGTCTTCCTGATCGGCGACCTGCTGCCGCCTGCAGTGGTCGGCGTGCTGGTGATCGCGATGGCGCTGATCGCCGGCCTTGGCGGCGTGACCGGCGCAAAGCCCAGGATGCTCTCCGAAGAGACGCGCCGCCAGAGCGCGGTGCGCCTCGGCAACAAGCTCTTCATTCCCGCGCTGACGATTCCGGTCGTGACCGTGATCGTGACGCTTGGCGCGAGCCATCTCGTGTTCGGCGGCACGCCGCTGATCGAACTGAAGAACGTGACGCTGATCGGTTTCGGCATCGGCTGCGTGATCGCGCTCGCGATTGCCTGTGTGATGACGCGCGATACCGTCGGGCAATCGATGCAGGAAGCGCGACGGCTGATCGATGCGCTCTCGTGGGCGGCCGTGCTGCCGCAGATGCTCGGCATGCTCGGGCTGGTTTTCTCGGATGCGGGCGTCGGCAAGGCGGTCGCGCACGTGACGACGGCCTATGTGAACCTCGACTACCGGCTGGTCGCGGTGACCGTGTACTGCGTCGGCATGGCGCTCTTCACGATGGTGATGGGCAACGGCTTCGCCGCGTTTCCGGTGATGACGGGCGGTGTCGGCGTGCCGATTCTGGTGGGCGTGTTCCACGGCAATCCGGCGACGATGGTCGCGATCGGCATGTTCTCCGGCTACTGCGGCACGCTGATGACGCCGATGGCCGCGAACTTCAATATCGTGCCGGCTGCATTGCTGGAGTTGCCTGACAAGAATGCCGTAATCAAGGTGCAGGTGCCGACGGCTTTGTCTTTGCTGGTTGTGAATATTTTGTTGTTGAACTGGTTGATGTTTTTGTAGGTTGCGCGGTTCGCCCCGAAAGGGGCGAAAGGCTCTCACAAGACATCGATTACCACTGAGGCTCCGCTAGAACCGGTCAAGAAATTCATATTTCATCTCGACTCGTTCAACAAGAACCGGACGCATACCAGGTGTGCGGTGCAGAGCGCCGGGAATAGATGGCGCGCGACCCGGCGCGCGCTCATCGTGCCCCGAACCGGTCGAAGAATCCAAACTTGGTTTCCACCTTTTCGATCTTCGCCGCGCCATTGATGTAGACATCAACACGGCTAAAGGGCGGTTTTATCTCGACGCCATCGCGACTCGACATCGGAAGACTAATGTCCATGAATGAATCCGCTTCTGGGAAAAGCTCTGAATAAAAGCGCTCGACTTGTCCTGGGCGAAGTTCGTCTTTGGTTATGCTGTGGTTGTTATTGAAAAAATACACCACAGGTTCGCGGGCGCCTTCGTCGTAATGCAATATCACTACTGGACGGCAAATGAGCCAGAACAGCGTCCACAGGAAGAAGGCAACGCACAGCGCCACGAACAAGTGGGACAGAACCCTCCGCGTGGTCATTGGGAGCACCGATGCAACCGCTTCGCTACATCCTGCCCCTTTCCCCAAGGAACGGGTACGGCAGAGACCTTTCGCAACAAGCTATCCGCCGTAAGCGCATGCGGCTTCGTCTCGGCGAACAAATCGATGCCCAACTGAATCGAAATATGATCGGGAACGTCGTCAGCGCTTGCGGGCCAAGGTCCGTTTTTCGGATGGTCTTGCGTCGTTGGCCAGCGTCGCCGGCCTAAATCGCGAATCGCATCGCTTCCAATCTGAGCCAGACCGGCTCCGTTAATAAGTTCGGCCTCATCGAAGCCAATTGCGATCCCTACATAGCCAAAGTGAATGTTCGACCAAATGTCGTAAAAATAATCGTGCTGTCCATACTTTTGCCAGCCACGATTAAATAACGCGCTTCCGCCTCGGCCTTCGAGCATGTTTTTTATTTGCGGCTTGTGATCCCATTTGCATTTTGGTCCCACCCATTCCGCCCATAGCGCATAAGCTTCGGCTTTCTTCCCTACGGCGGTGCTCCCGAAATCAGGTGACCCACCCAATTTGGCGTACCACGGCAAGGCATTCCATTCCTTCATTTCCTTTGCCACATCGTAACTGTTCGCCTCCGCAATCTCGCGTCCAGCTTCGGTGAACGGATTTCGCTTCATTTCACCGACGATGAAATCAGCCACCTGGACGGCGACATCTGGATGAGCACAGATCAAAACCTCTTTCGGACGGTGATCGATCACGGGCGTGGTGAACATGTCCGCAACCCATCGCAACGGCTTGCCATTCGGCCCCATGACTGCGCTCATTTCATCTACTCCACATAGATTTTCACGCGCTCGGCAGACTGCGTTTGCGCGAGCACATGCGTGTGCCCATCCGCATCGCTCACGCCATGTTCAACATGTCCGGATTCGCGCTCGACTGCATAAGCTGTGAACGCGACCGGAACGCCACTCTCGTCGAGCAACACAAACTTCTCGTTGAATTCATGACGGGCACTGCGCTCATCCAGCGAAGCCGCAGAGGACATGCTCAAGTGCGCTATGTCTTCCCCGGTAAGGCGCATTGTCATATTGCGCTGCGCCCAAAATACCGGCGCTGGCTTGCAGTCGCAAATATTGATATCGCCGCTCAACGCCCAGAGTTTTCCGTTTTCAGCTGTTCCAGGCAGCCGCGGGCCGGACGGGCAAATGAAGCCCGTCTTCTTGCACGCGTGACAGTACGTCTGCATGTAGACGGTGACGAGTTTCAGGCGCGCGCCGTCGTGCGAATAGGTGCTGGTTTCCAATCCCTCAACGATTACTGCCTCTCCGGCCCTGTCGCCCATACACAGAAAAGTGCGAATCATGGTCGCTCGCTACCGCGTCAAGGTCGAGCATCTGACCGGCACGAAACCCCCGCGGTGTCCTTGCCGATCCGGGCTGTCCGTAATCACTTCAGGCATGAACGAGACTCCTTGGTTAGATAGACGCGCGCTGAATGTTCGCCACGGTCATCGTCCAAATTAGTCATATCCATACGTATCGTCCTAAATGGACGAAATGACGCCAGCAAATGGTCCTCTCGAGGCAATGCAGCGATCGTTCTAACCCGACTCCACCACAAACCCATGCCGCCTGAGCAATTCGAGCACGCCGCGCTGCCCGCCGAGATGCAGCGCGCCGATGGCCACGAACAACGGCTTGTTCGGCGCGGCCAATGCCAGCATGCGCGTGACGAACCGCCGGTTGCGCTCATACACCACGCGGTTGTCGACAGCAGCCGCGAGCGCCTTCGACCGCGCGAGCTTCTGCCCCTTGGTGTCGTCCCAGGCCTTGAGCGCATCCGCATCACCGACGCGCCATAGCCGATGCAGCTCCTTCACGTCGGCGACATTCTCCGCCGGTGTCTGCACCAGATCCTGCGCGAGCATTTCCCGCTGCTGCGCCGACGTTAGCCGCGTGAACGTCGATATTTGCTCGTTGAGCGTCTCCAGTCCGACGATCCTTCCCTTCGCCCGCAAATAGACGTTCTGCAATTGCGCCTCGGTGCCGTACTCGCTGAGGAAACCGGCCTTGAGCGTGTCGTAGGTCTCGACCAGCATCGACGCGAGCCACGGCCGCGTGTGCCGCAGTTGCGCGAGCGCAGCCGGATTGCTGCGCATGCGTGCCTCGACCTCCTTCCACATCGAATCGGGCAGATAGTCGAGCAGGCACTCGCTGCGGCACATGCCGTAGCGCTGCACATCTTCCTGCGAGAAGAGCAGATCGTCGGGGGAGATTTCGAGCGCCAGAACCGGCGAGGCATCGAGTGCCGCGAGAATCGGCTTGCGAAACGGCTGGTCCGGCGGATAGTCGTTCGCATAGCCGACGTGCAGCGTGCCCAGCAGATAGAGCGTCGTCTGACCCTTGGTCGCGACGTAGAACGGCATCCGCGGCGGCTGGGCGCGCACCGGGCCGCTTGCCGTGGTGCCATCGGAACGGTCGGTGCGCGCGGGCGGCGGCGCCTGTACCGGGGACGCGCCGCGCGGCTGCACGGCCGCGGGAGGCGTGCCACCCACGGCCCACGCGTCAGGCGCGAAAAGCACAAATGGCGCGCAGGCCAGCGCCAGCACCGCTGCCACTGCGCCAAACGCGAAGCGGCGCGTGATCGTGCGCGCCGCCCGCAATTCAGGCATCGGCTTCCCCCACCTCCTCGGCGCGGTGACACGAGACGTGCCGTCCATCCACGTAGCGCAGGACCGGCTCTTCATTGCGGCATCGCTCGATCGCATACGGGCAGCGCTGGTGGAACGTGCAGCCCGACGGCGGATTGAGCGGCGACGGCATCTCGCCCTGCAGCTTGATCTTGATCGTGCGGTCTTCCTCGAAGATCGCAGGTGTCGCCGACATCAATGCGCGCGTGTACGGATGACGGGGGTGCGCGTAGATCGTTTTCTTGTCGCCGAGTTCAGCGACGCCGCCGAAGTACATGACCATCACGTCGTCGGCGATATGCTCGACGACGGACAAATTGTGCGAGATGAACACATAACTCGTGCCGAACTGGACCTGCAGATCCATGAAGAGATTCAGGATCTGCGCCTGGATCGATACGTCCAGCGCCGACACCGGCTCATCCGCGACGACGATCTGCGGTTCGAGGATCATCGCCCGCGCGATCGCCACGCGCTGGCGCTGGCCGCCCGAGAACATGTGCGGATAGCGCGACACGTGTTCGGGCCGCAGCCCGACGGTGCGCATCATGTGCGCGATGCGCTCTGCGCGTTCGTTGGCCGTGAGCTTCGTGTTGATTGCGAGCGGCTCGCCGAGCGTCTGCGCAACCGTCTTGCGCGGATTGAGCGATGCAAACGGGTTCTGGAACACCATCTGCACGCGCTGGCGCAACGCGGCGATCTTCGCGGCATCGGCGCCGGCGACGTCTTCTCCGTCGATCAGCAGACGGCCCGCGGTCGGGAGTTCGATCATCGTGAGCTGGCGTGCGAGCGTCGACTTGCCGCAGCCCGATTCGCCGACCACGGCGAGCGTCTTGCCGCGTTCGAGCGCGAACGACACGCCGTTGAGCGCCTTCACCGTGCCCTGCGTGAACATGCTGCGCTTGACGCTATAGTGCTTCGCGAGCTTGTCGGCGGCGAGGACGATGTCTTTGTTGTGAGTGAGGTCTTGAGGGACCGCGTTCATCGCGCGCCTCCTAGGCTTCTACGGCCTGCATGTTGAGCGGCTTGATGCAGCGCGCCCGCACGGCCGGGTCGTTCGGGTCGAGCTGGAACAGCGCCGGACGGCCTTTCCAGCAATCATCGACAGCATACTTGCATCGCGGCGCAAAAAGACAGCCGCTCGGACGGTCGTCGCGTCCCGGCACCATGCCCGGCAACGCCGCGAGACGCTCGGCGCCGCGGCTGTGCTCGGGAATCGCGGCGAGCAGCGCTTCCGTGTACGGATGATGCGGCTCGCTGAAGATCGTCGGCACGTAATTCGTCTCGATGATCTCGCCCGCGTACATCACAGCCACGCGCTGCGCCACTTCCGACACAACGGCGAGATCGTGCGAGATCAGCACGAGCGCCATGCCGCGCTCCTTCTGCAACTGCACGAGCAGTTCCATGATCTGCGCCTGGATCGTGACGTCGAGCGCGGTGGTCGGCTCGTCGGCAATCAGAAGCTTCGGGTTGCACGCGACCGCCATTGCGATCATCACGCGCTGGTTCATGCCGCCCGACATCTGGTGCGGAAACGCATCGACGCGGCTCTTCGCGTCGGGAATCCCGACCTGGTCGAGCAGCTCCAGCGTGCGGCGGTTCAGCGCGTCGCCGCGCAGGCCCTCGTGCAGCTTCAGCACTTCCTTGATCTGATAGCCGACGGTGTAGCTCGGATTCAGACTCGACAGCGCGTCCTGGAACACCATCGCGATGTCCTTGCCGATGATCCGGCGACGCTCGCGCGCCGACGCCTTCAGCAGATTCTTGCCGTCGAAGGTGATCTCGTCGGCGGTGACGACGCCCGGCGCATCGATCAGGCCCATCAGCGCCATCATCGTGACGCTCTTGCCCGAGCCGGATTCGCCGACCACGCCCACCACTTCGCCCGGCTTGACCGACAGGTCGATGCGGTCGACCGCCTGCGTGCCGCCAAAGCGAACTTCGAGATTGCGGATAGTCAGTAGATCGCTCATGTCATGCCATCCGTTTGAGTTTCGGATCGAGCGCATCGCGCAGCCCGTCGCCGAGGAGGTTGATGACGAGCACCGAGACCAGGATCGAGAGACCCGGCATCGTGACGATCCACCAGGCGCTTTCGATGTAGTCGCGCGCCGAGGCGAGCATCGCGCCCCACTCCGCGGCCGGCGGCTGAACGCCCAGGCCGAGAAAGCCGAGGGCGGCGGCGTCGAGGATCGCGGAGGAAAAGCCCAGCGTGGCCTGCACGATCAGCGGTGCCGCGCAGTTTGGCAGCACCTGCGAGAACATGAGCCGCACCGTGCCCGCGCCCGCGACGCGCGATGCCGTCACGTATTCCTTCTGCAGTTCGCCGAGCGCCGACGCGCGCGTGAGCCGCACGTAACCCGGCAGCGCGACGATCGCGATTGCGAGCATCGTGTTGACGAGTCCCGGTCCGATGATCGCGACGACAGCCACCGCCAGCAACAGCGACGGCAGCGCAAGCAGCACGTCCATCACGCGCATGATCGGCGTGTCGAGCCAGTTGAAGAACGCGGCGCAGAGGCCGAGCACGACGCCCGGAATCAGCGCGAGCACGACCGACACGAAGCCGATCCAGAACGATAGCCGCGCTCCGTACATCAGGCGCGAGAGGATGTCGCGGCCGGCTTCGTCGGTGCCGAGCAGGAACTGATGATTGCCGCCTTGAATCCACGCGGGCGGAATCTTGACGTAGTCGCGATATTGCTCGATCGGGCTATGAGGCGCGATCAGCGGCGCGAAGATCGCGACGAAGATCAGCACGAGCACGATCAAACCGGCCACGACGGCGCCGCGATTGCGCGAAAAGTTCGCCCAGAACTCGCGGCCCGCGACGAGGCGTCCGCTCGGCGGCGGCGTGACGGCTTGCGGGGGGAGATTGTTTTGGATGTCGGCCATCATGCCTCCCGCCGAGCCGTCTCAAGGGAGACATGCGCCCCCTTGGGGGGCAGCGAACGAATGTGAGCGTGGGGGTACATGTTTTTACCTCGTGTGGCGAATGCGCGGGTTCAACACGCCGTAGAGCAGATCGACGACCAGATTCACCAGAATCACGAGCGTCGCGATCATCAGGATGCCGCCCTGCACGACCGGATAATCGCGCCGGGAGATGGCGTCGATCAGCCACTTGCCGACGCCCGGCCACGAGAACAGCGTTTCGGTCAGCACGGCGCCCGCGAGCAGCGTGCCGACCTGCAGGCCGATCACGGTGACGACGGGAATCAGCGCGTTGCGCAGCGCATGCACGACCACGACCCGCGCGGGCGCGAGACCCTTCGCGCGCGCTGTGCGGATGTAGTCCTCGCGCAGCACTTCGAGCATCGACGAACGCGTCATGCGCGCGATCACCGCGAGCGGGATCGTGCCGAGCACGATGGTCGGCAGGATCAGGTGGCTCACGGCCGACCTGAACGCGCCTTCGTCGGTGGAGAAGAGCGCGTCCCACAGCATGAAGCCCGTGACGTGCGGAATGTCGTATTCGACCGCAATGCGGCCCGACACCGGCGTCCAGCCGAGCTTCGCGGAGAAGAACATGATGAGGATCAAGCCCCACCAGAAGATCGGCATCGAATAGCCGGTGAGCGCCGTGCCCATCACGCCGTGATCGACGACGGTGCCGCGCCTCAGTGCCGCGATCACGCCCGCCGGAAGGCCGACCACGAGCGCGAAGATCATCGCGCAGATCGACAGCTCGACGGTGGCGGGAAAGCGCGCCATGAACTCGCCCATCACGCTCGTGTTCGTGATGATCGACATGCCGAGGTCGCCCTTCAGCGCATGTCCGACGTAGTGGAGATATTGAAGCGGCAACGGCTGGTCGAGCCCGAGCCGCTTCATTGCTTCGGCGTGTGCCGCCGGGTCCACGCCGCGCTCGCCCATCATCACTTCGATGGGGTCGCCCGGGATCAGGTGGATGAGTGCGAACGCGAGGATCGTGATGCCGATGAACGTCGGAATCACCATCCCAATGCGCCGCAAAACGAATCGGAACATGGTCGTCTCTTTGGGGGAGGAAAAATGCGAACGGCGACGCGGGCTCGTGACCCTTGTCGCCGGACCTTTTCGACTAGTTATGAGTTAGTGCAAAAAGCGTACCGCTCTCAAGCTTACTGCATGCCGACGCCGTCGAAACGGACGTAGCCGAGCGGCTCGATCTTCATGCCCGTCACCTTCTTGCTGACCGGCTGGTAGACGGTCGAGTGCGCGATCGGCGAAAACGGCAGTTGCTGGCCGAAGATCTGCTGTGCGTCGGTGTACGCCTTCGTGCGTTGCGCGACGTCGTTGGTCACGCGGCCCTTGGAGACGAGGTCGTCGAACGGCTTGTAGCACCACTTCGAGAAGTTGCTGCCCTTCACCGCGTCGCAGCCGAGCAGCGTGCCGAGCCAGTTGTCGGGGTCGCCGTTGTCGCCCGTCCAGCCGATCAGGAGCGCGTCGTGCTCGCCCGCGTGCGCGCGCTTCAGGTACTCGCCCCATTCATACGAGACGATGTTCGCCTTCACGCCGATCTTCGCCCAGTCGGCCTGGATCATCTCCGCCATCAGGCGCGCGTTCGGGTTGTACGCGCGCTGGACCGGCATCGCCCACAGCGTGATTTCGAAGCCGTTCGGGAAGCCTGCCTTCGCGAGCAGTTCCTTCGACTTCGCGGTGTCGTAGGCCTGCGCCTTCAGGTTCTTGTCGTAGGACCACTGCGTCGGCGGCATCGGGGCGGTGGCTGCCTGGCCCGCGCCCTGATACACCGATTCGATGATCGCCTTCTTGTTGATCGCCATGTCGAGCGCGCGGCGCACGTCGGTGTTGCCGAGGTTCTTCTTCGTCACGTTGTACGCGACGTAGCCCTCGTTGAAACCCGGCTGCGACGGCGTGTCCAGATTCGATGCGGCCTTCAGCGTCTCGATGTCGCCCGGACGCGGATAGCTCATCACCTGGCACTCGTTGTTCTTCATCTTCTGCACGCGCACGGCGGCGTCCGGCGTGATCGAGAAGATCAGCTTCGACACCTTCACTTCGCTCGGCTTCCAGTAGTCCGGGTTGCCATCGAAGCGGATCGTCGCGTCCTTCGTGTAGCTGCGGAAGATGAACGGGCCCGTGCCGACCGGATACTGGTTGATGTCGGCGGCCTTGCCGTCCTTCAGCAGCTTGTCGGTGTACTCGGCCGAGAGGATCGACGCGTATTCCATCGCCAGGTTCTGGATGAACGGCGCGTTGACTTCCTTCAGGGTGAACTTGACCGTGTACGGATCGACCTTTTCGACCTTCGTGATCAGCTTGTCGAGGCCCATGTCGGTGAAGTACGGGAACTGCACGGCGTACGCCTTGCGGAACGGCTGGTTCGGATCGAGCATGCGGTTGAACGTGAAGAGCACGTCATCCGCGTTGAATTCGCGCGTCGGCTTGAAGAACGACGTCGTCTGGAACTTCACGCCGTGGCGCAGATGGAAGGTGTAAGTCAGTCCGTCGGACGAGACTTCCCACTTTTCCGCGAGACCGGGCTCGACTTTCGTGCCGCCGCGCTCGAATTCGACGAGGCGGTTGTACACGGTGAACGTGTTCGCGGTGAAATCGACGCCCGTCGTGTATTGAGCGGGATCGAAACCGGCCGGGCTGCCTTCCGAGCAATACACGAGCGTCTTGTTCGGGATTGCGGCGTTGGCGGCGGTCGCTGCAAAGAGCGATGCCGTGACGGCGGCGCCTACGAGCATCGACACACGAGCGGCTCGCAACAGGCCATCTTTTTTCATGTTTCCTCCAGGTTCGGTGCTGGCTTTGTTCCAGCGTGACGCGATATTACTGAGCTTTACCGACCCGAACAAG
The DNA here is from genome assembly GCF_001544975.2 of Caballeronia arationis. GTDB lineage: Bacteria > Pseudomonadota > Gammaproteobacteria > Burkholderiales > Burkholderiaceae > Caballeronia > Caballeronia arationis. The sequence goes on from NZ_FCOG02000001.1 coordinate 67,089, forward strand.
GCAGCGGATTTCGCGTGAAATCCGCAGTGACCTGTCCTGGCGCGGCAAAGTACGGCTAACAGGGCGATGTGCGAAACATACGCGGTGAATGCCGTCCGGCTCCGGGTCTTCCGCGCGTGGCGTTTTTCCGCGGGCATCTGTAAGGAACGCTTTCTTATCGAAGATTTTCAAGCGCCCCGGTGCGCGGATAGGTGCGCGAAAAACGGGCTCGACGGCGAATTCGGGCGCTACCGTAGCACGAACAAATTACGCGCGTGCGGTTGATTTTTCGAGGATTTTTTCGTGGCAGCGCTTTTCGATACGGTTGTGTTATCGACGATGCGCGGAGGTGATAGGTCGGAGCGCGAAATATCGGTTGCGGCGTGCGATACGACGGGCTGAAAAAGTGAAACGAGCGGGGGAATTGGAACGGAAACGAGAGAACACAGGAACCGCGCGGCGAACGCCGCGCGGGCAAAACTGGCAGTGCGTCAAACCCCTTTCAGATTCAACCGCTCACAAATCGTCTTCGTCGCAGCCGCGCCGTTCAGCGTATAGAAATGCAGCCCCGGCGCACCTTCGTCGATGAGGCGGCGACACAAATCCGTCACCACATCCAGTCCGAAATTGCGAATCGCCTCGCGGTCGTCGCCATAGCTTTCCAGCCGGCGCGCGATCCACTTCGGCACTTCCGCGCCGCACATCTCCGAAAAACGCATTAGCTGCGTGAAGTTCGTGATCGGCATCACGCCGGGCACGATCGGCACATCGACACCCAGCTTGCGCGCTTCGTCGATGAACCGGAAATACGCGTCGCCGTTATAAAAGTACTGCGTGATCGCCGAGTTCGCGCCCGCCTGCACCTTGCGCACGAAGTTCTCGAGATCGCTCTTGGGCGTTCGCGCCTGCGGGTGATATTCCGGATACGCGGCCACTTCGATGTTGAACCAGTCGCCATGTTCCGCGCGGATGAAGCTCACCAACTCCGACGCGTAGCGCAGTTCGCCGACCTCGCCCATGCCCGAAGGCAAATCGCCGCGCAGCGCGACAATATGGCGAATGCCGTTTTCCCGGTACTGTCCGAGGATCGCCTTGAGGCTCTCCTTCGACGACCCGATGCACGACAGATGCGGCGCCGCCTCCAGTCCTTCCTGCTTCATCTCGAGCACGGTGTCGAGCGTGCCTTGCTGCGTCGAGCCGCCCGCGCCGAACGTCACGGAGACGAACTTCGGCTTGAGAAGCGCGAGTTGCGCGCGCGAAGCGCGTAGTTTGTCGACGCCTTCCTGCGTTTTCGGCGGGAAGAATTCGAATGAAAGTTCGATCGGTTTCATGATGATCAATGTACGGGCGACATAGACGTCACGTCACCCGAAGTTGCGCTGCCCGAAGATCAGCGCCGACAGCAGCCACGACACGATGCTGTAGAGAATCGAACCGAAGAACGCCGACCAGAATCCCGACACCTCGAAGCCTTTCAGCAGCGTCGCGCACAGCCAGAAACAGAGCGCGTTCACGACGAGGATGAAGAACCCGAGCGTGAGCACCGTCACTGGCAGCGTCAAGAGGATCAGCACCGGGCGCAGTACCGCGTTGATCAGGCCCAGCACGATCGCGACGATCAGCGCCGTGCCGAAATTGCGAATGTGGATCGACGGCACGAGATAGGTGATGATCAGGAGCGCGAGCGCATTGATCAGCCAGGTCAGCAGCACGGTCATCGATGATTCTCCGGTGAATTGTTGTCTACGGCATTCGTGAATACGGGCGAAGGCTTGCCGCCCTCGCCCGCTTTTTGCCTACGTCGGCGCTACCGTAAACCGCTTAATAACGGTAGTGGTTCGGCTTGAACGGGCCGTTCCTGTCGACGCCGATATAGCCCGCCTGTTCTTCCGACAGCACGGTCAGGTCCGCACCGATGCGCGACAGGTGCAGGCGCGCGACCTTTTCGTCGAGATGCTTCGGCAGCACGTAGACCTTGTTCTCGTACTCGCCGCCGCGCGTGAACAGTTCGATCTGCGCGAGCGTCTGGTTCGTGAACGAGTTCGACATCACGAACGACGGGTGGCCGGTCGCGCAGCCGAGGTTCACGAGGCGCCCTTCGGCCAGCAGGATGATGCGCTTGCCGTCCGGGAAAATGATGTGGTCGACTTGCGGCTTGATGTTGTCCCACGTGTACTGGCGCGTCGACGCGACGTCGATTTCCGAATCGAAGTGGCCGATGTTGCAGACGATCGCGTTGTTGCGCATCGCCTTCATGTGATCGTGGGCGATCACATGATAGTTGCCGGTGGCCGTCACGAAGATGTCGGCCTTGTCGGCGGCATATTCCATCGTCACGACGCGATAGCCTTCCATCGCCGCCTGCAGCGCGCAGATCGGATCGATTTCCGTGACCCACACGGTCGCGCCCAGGCCGCGCAGCGATTGCGCGCAGCCCTTGCCCACGTCGCCGTAACCCGCGACGACCGCGATCTTGCCCGCGATCATCACGTCCGTGGCGCGCTTGATGCCGTCGACGAGCGACTCGCGGCAGCCGTACAGGTTGTCGAACTTCGACTTCGTGACCGAATCGTTGACGTTGATCGCCGGGAACGGCAGGCGTCCTTCCTTTTCCATCTGGTACAGGCGATGCACGCCGGTCGTGGTTTCTTCGGTCACGCCCTGGATGTGTTTCAGGCGCGTCGAGTACCACACCGGATCTGCGTCCAGATGCTTCGCGATCGACTTGTACAGCGCGACTTCTTCTTCGTTCGTCGGCTTTGCGATGACCGAGCGGTCCTTTTCGGCCTTCGAGCCCAGAATCAGCAGGAGCGTGGCGTCGCCGCCATCGTCGAGGATCATGTTGGCGAATTCGCCGTTCGGCCATTCGAAGATGCGGTGCGAGAACTCCCAGTATTCGTCGAGCGATTCGCCCTTGAACGCGAACACCGGCGTGCCACCCGCGGCGATAGCGGCGGCGGCGTGATCCTGCGTCGAGAAGATGTTGCACGATGCCCAGCGCACGTCGGCGCCGAGCGCCCTGAGCGTTTCGATCAGGACGCCCGTCTGGATCGTCATATGCAGCGAACCGGCGACGCGCGCGCCCTTCAGCGGCTGCTGCGTCTTGTACTCTTCGCGCGTCTGCATGAGACCGGGCATTTCCGTCTCGGCGATGTTGAGTTCCTTGCGGCCCCAGGCGGCAAGCGCCATGTCGGCGACGACGTAATCGTTGGAAGTCTTGGAATCGATGACTGCGGCGTTCATCACGCCCTCCTTTCTAAATAAGCTAGAAATGTTGACGTGAGCGCCGTTCGATGCGGCGGGTCAACGAGCGCTTAACACGCCTTCGAACCGTCCGGATTGAATGCTCCGAGCCTGGCGGCTTCGCTGATGCTGAAACCGTCGCAACGCTCCTCGGAAGCGAATGGCGATTGTAGCAAAAATGCGCGGCGTGTTTGAGGGCGCGAAGCGCGCCGCTCAGAACGGCAGGATGGAAAGCAGCGGCGCGATCAGCACCATCACGACGCCCGCGATCATCATCGTCAGGCTCGCGACGACGCCTTCCTCGCTGCCGAGCTCGCGCGCCTTCGCGGTGCCGACGCCGTGCGCCGCCGCGCCGAACAGCGCGCCGCGCGCGAGCCGCGTGCGCAGCGGCACGAGCGCGAGCACGATCTCGCCGAAGAGCATGCCGCAGACGCCCGTCGCGATCACGAAAAGCGCGGTGAGATCCTTGGGCGCGTGAATCTTGTCGGAGACGGCGAGCGCGAACGGCGTCGATACCGAACGCGTCGCGAGGCTGCGCTGCAATTCCGGCGACAGATGCAGCAGCTTCGCGAGCGCGAGCGACCCGCCGACCGCGACCAGAATCCCGACCGTCACGCCGACCGAGAGCGAAATCCAGTGCCGTTTCAGAAGATGGCGGTATTCGTAGATCGGCACGGCGAACGCGACGGTCGCCGGTCCGAGCAGCCACATGAGCCAGCGCGTGTCGGCGAAGTAGACCGGATACGGAATCCGTGCGAGCACCACGACGAACGCGAGCACGACCGGAACGGCCAGCATCGGCGTAAGCCACGGACTCCGGAAACGTGCGTAGAGACGCTTCGACCCGAAATAGAGCGCGATCGTCAGCACGAAACAGCCCGCTGCGATGAGACGCGCGGCGTCGTCGGCAAACAGGGAGGCGTAGAAGTGGCTCATGGCTGGCTGGTTCCGGTGCTCAATCAAGCATCACGCCCGCGCCGCGTGGCGCGCGACGATCGCGCGGCGCAGTGCAAGACGTCGTTCGAGGCGCGCAGCGCGATCGACGGCGAATGCCACCGCGACCATCACCATCAGCGTTCCGCCGACCACGACGAGCGCGAGGCGCCAGCCGTCTTCCATGAAGAGACCGCCGTATTGCACGGCCGCCACCGCAGCGGGGATGAAAAACAGCAGCATGTCGGCGAGCAGCCAGTCGGCGCCGGCTTTCACCCAGCGCGGCGCGACGCCGCCGCAAAAGAGGAGCGCGAGCAGCGCCAGCAAGCCGACGACGCCCCCCGGCACCGGCAGCGCCAGCTTGCGCGCGACGACATCGGCGACGAACCAGATGGCCGCAAGCGCCGCGCTCTGCAGCGCGATCCGCATGAAACGGCCGATCGCGCCCTGTGAGCCGATGGCGTTCGATAAGACAGCGATGACAAAGGACATGGTGGGGCCTCGATACGTCGGATTAGGGTTAACCTGTAGGCCGAGTATAGAGTGCCCTTAAACATAATAAAAATGACTTAAACTTATCTGAAACATTCCATTTCGGAATCATGGAGAGCTGAATGGAGCTGCGGGCGCTGAGATATTTCGTCGAAGTCGTGAAGCAGAAAAGCTTTACCGTCGCGGCGGAGCAGATGTTCGTGACGCAGCCGACCATCAGCAAGATGGTGAAGGCGCTCGAGGACGAAATCGGCTCGCCGCTCCTCTTGCGCGAAGGGCGCCAGATGGTGCTGACCGACGCCGGCCAGATCGTCTATCAGCGCGGACTCGACGTCCTTGCCGCGCACGCGCTTCTCGAAGCCGAGCTCAACGATCTCGGCACCTTCGGACGCGGCACGCTGACGATCGGCATCCCGCCGATGGGCGGCTCGCTCTTCACGCCCGCGATCGCGGCGTTCCGGCAGCGTTATCCGAAGGTGGAGCTGAAGCTGTTCGAACGCGGATCGAAAGCGATCGAGGCCGCGCTCCTCGACGGCGAACTGGAACTCGGTGGCGTGCTGCAACCCGTCGACCTCGCGATGTTCGACGTGCTGCCGGTCAGCCGACAGCTTCTCTGGCTAGTCGCGCAGAAAGGCTCGCGCTGGGATCAGGAAGCGGAAGTCGCGCTCGCGGACCTCGCCAGCGAGCCGTTCGTGTTCTACGGCGAAAGCCTCGCGCTCTCTGACGTCGTGCTGAACGCCTGCCGCGAAGCGGGCTTCTCGCCGACGATCGTCGGGCGCAGCGGCCACTGGGACTTCATGGCGGCGCTGGTGCAGGCGGGTGTCGGTATCGCGCTGCTGCCGGCGCCCTACTGCCGCCGCCTCGACGCAGACACGTTCACCTGCCGCCCGGTCGTCGCGCCAGAGATTCACTGGGACATGGCCGTCGGCTGGAGGCGCAACGGCTATCTGTCGCATGCGGCGCGCGCGTGGCTCGATGTCGTGCGCGAGACTTTGCCCGCGAATCTGGGTCAGGATTTCCTGTCGGCGGAACGGTTTCCGTCGCGCAATCCGAGCCCAAAGCCGCGCTGAACGAAAAAACGCCGCCCGCTCGACGCGGACGGCGTTTTCAATCACGCGCAATGCGAAGCATCGCCCGTCTGGCTATTTATTCCTGTCCCTTGAACTCGATGCGGCGGTTTGCAAAGCGGCCGCTTGCCGTCGAGTTGTCCGCGACCGGGTTGGCGTCGCCGTAGCCTTGCGCCATCAGCGATTCGGCCGGAACGCCGTGCTTCACGAGGTACGCGCGCACCGCTTCCGCACGCTTCTTCGAGAGCGCAACATTCGACTCGGCACGGCCGACGTTGTCCGAATAGCCGCCGATTTCCATCTTCACGGTCTTGCCGGCCGTCGTGCAGTTCTTCAGCAGTTCAGCCGACTTCGCGAGCGCCAGTTGCGCGTCTTGCGGCGGCACGTCCGAGCCCGTCGAGAAGTTGATGACCTGGAGGTTCAGCACCTTGGCGACATCCGTTGCCGCGCAGTCGTCCGCCTTGAATGTGCTGAACGCGTTCAGGAACGAGTCCTTCGCGCTCGCCACGGCTTGCTTCACGTCGAACGTGCCGATCGTGAAGCCCGCGCCGAACAGGTTCTTCAGCTTGTCGAGCCAGCCGAGCTTCGCATCCGCCGCCGTGCCGCTCAGTTCGATCTTCTCGCCCGCGAGCTTCACTTCCGCGCCCGGCAGCGCCATCAGCGGAAGCAGGCCGTCCAGCTTGTCGAGCCACGATGCCGGCTTCGTCTCCGGATCGACCGTCACGTTCGCGGTGAACTTGCCCTCGCCGAACTTCGCCGTCAGCGCGTCGAGCAGGGTCTTCTTCTCGCCTTCGCTGCCAACCGTCGCGTTGAGCGCGGGCATGCCGGCCTTGTCGACGGAGAACGTGAGAGTCGCGTCCTTCGTCGGCACGACGGCCGGTTGCGAAGCGGCTTCCGAAGCGGGCGCCGCAGCGACAGCCGCCGACGCGGCCGCCACTGCAGATGCTTCCGAAGCGGTGACTGCTGGCGCCGGAGCCGGCTCGGCCGCGGTCTGCTGCTTCTCGCCGACACAACCGCGGCCGAGCAGCGCCGCCAGAAGCGCGAGCGCGGCGAGCACCGCGAGCCACCACCACTTCTTCTTGCTGGCCTTTTCCTGCACGACGATCTTGTCGATCGAGTTGTTCACGGCCGACACGCGCGCGTTCTGCGCCGACGGATGCTCCAGATGCGACGACACCGCCTTCATCTGCGCGCCCACGCCGGCGAGGAAACTGCCTGCGCTTCCGAGACCGAGTGCGCTCGCGACCGAGTCGTTCAGGTTCGGCTTCACGAACGGCAGTTGATGGCCGAGCAGCGTGGGCAACGCGCCGACATTACCGTTGTGCTGCGTGAAGTAGTGCTTGAGGATGCCGAGCAGCGTCGTGCCGACCACGCCCGTCAGCGCATGCGTCGCGCTGGCGGCCACGCCGGTCTGCTGAGCGACCGAGCCGCTCAGCGCTTCGAGACGCTCGGCCGGCGCCACCGCGCCCGCGAGACGCGTACCGAGGCCGAGCAGCTTCTGCAGGCCGTCGCCCTGCACGAGCGCCGGCAACTGCTCGACGATGTTCGCGTTCGTGTCCGGCGACATGACCGCGGCGAACAGCCCCCGCGCACCTTCCGGCGACGCCGCCTTGTTCATCAGCGACCCGACCAGCGCCGGGGCCACCAGGCCGACCACACGCTTCGCAGACTCGGGAGCCACTCCGATGCGTGTCGCGAGCTGCTGCAACACGCTTTCGGTCAAAGCGCCTTGTACCAATTGAATAACGTTAATGCTCATGAAATGCTTTCCTCGAAATGCGTGATTGCACAGCAGCCCCATTTAAGCGGCGCTGATTATAGGATCGGCATTCCTTAGTTCAGGTTGTCTAAATAAAAAATCGGATTTACCTCAACTTCGCATTCGCGTGCGCCACGCCTTTCAGCGACGGGGCTCAGCGCCCGCGCGGCGCATGGATTTCGAAAGGCTTTTCGGCGAGTCTTTCCTCTAGGCATCGAACGAATGCGCCGCCTATGATTCTTAAATTCGAGATGAACGGTCGCGCGCATTAAGTCCGTTTGATCACGGCGATGCGTGAATCTTTTCAGGCGCCGTGACATTGCCGGCATGGCAGCGCGGCGTTTCTCGCAAAGACAGCCACTACCTTGCATGGGACCAAAGTGAGGCGCATGGGACCGGAGTCAGCGCCCACTCTTGCCGACGGGAGACCGACGATGAGCACGCCTTCACGACCGCCGCGCTTCGGCGAGACGCACGATGTCTTCAACCAGAGTCCGCCGCTCGCCGGCTACGACATGTTTTCGGCCGATCCGGCGCTCGTCGCCGCGCTCGCGCGCGAAGGCGCGGAATGGCATGCAGAAGCGCTCTCGCGTCACGGCCGCGCGCTGACGCAGCCCGACGTGCTCGCGCTCGCCGATCTCGCCAACCGCCATTCGCCCGAACTGCACACCCACGACGCGCGCGGCGAGCGCATCGACGCCATAGAGTTTCATCCCGCGTGGCACGAACTGCTCGCGCTCTTGCGGCGCGAGGGGCTCCACGCGCTTCCGTTCGAGGCGGCGCATCGGGAAAAGGCGGGCGCGATGGCCGCGCGCTGCGCCGGTTATTTCCTGCACGGCCAACTCGAATCCGGCTCGCTGTGTCCGCCAACGATGACTTTCGCCAGCATTCCGGTGCTGCAAAAGGAGCCGGCACTTTATGCGACCCTGCGCGACGCCTTGCTGTCGCGCGAGCACGATCCGCGCGACATTCCGCTTTCCGAAGGCAAGCGTTCGATGCTGGTCGGCATGGGCATGACGGAGAAACAGGGCGGCTCGGACGTGCGCAGCAACCGCACCCGCGCCCACGCGGCCGGCACGCCCGGGCGCGGCGGCGAATACCGGCTGATCGGGCACAAGTGGTTCTTTTCCGCGCCGCAATCCGACGCGCACCTGGTGCTCGCGCGCGCGGGCGAAAGCGACGCGCTCTCGTGCTTCTACGTGCCGCGCTTCGCCCCCGACGGCAGCAGGAACACGGTGGAAGTGCAGCGCCTGAAGGACAAGCTCGGCAACCGGTCGAACGCGAGCAGCGAGGTGGAATTTCTCGACGCATACGGCGTGATGATCGGCGAAGAAGGGCGCGGCGTGCCGACGATCATCGAAATGGCGAACTACACGCGGCTCGACTGCGTGATCGGCAGCGCGGCGCTGATGCGCGCCGCGCTCGTGCAGGCGATCCACCACGCGCGACATCGCAGCGCGTTCGGCGCGAAGCTCGTCGACCAGCCGCTGATGCGCAACGTGCTTGCCGACCTGGCACTCGAATCCGAAGCCGCCACGCTGCTTTTCATGCGGCTCGCGAGCGCGTTCGGGACGAGCGCCACGGCCGGCGGCGCGCCCGAGGAGCGGGCGTGGCGCCGGCTCGTCACGCCCGCCGCGAAGTTCTGGGTCTGTAAGCGCGCGCTCGAATTCACCGGCGAGGCGATGGAAGTGTGGGGCGGTAACGGCTACGTCGAAACCGGGCCGATGGCGCGCTTCTATCGCGAGGCGCCCGTCAACTCGATCTGGGAGGGCTCGGGCAACGTGATGTGTCTCGACGTGCTGCGGGCGTTCGAGCGCGAGACCGAGGCCGCGCACGCGCTGTTCGCGTCGTGGCAGGAAACGGCGCGCGAGCATCCGGCCCTGGCTCCGGCGCTCGACGCGCTCGTGCGCGCACTCACGGACGATCCGGCGACGCGCGAGGCATCGGCGCGGCGGATCGCCCAGCAACTGGTTTTGACGGCGCAGGCGGTGCTGCTCGCGCGACATGCGCCGGAAGCGGTCGCCGACGCGTTCATCGAGACGAGGCTTGGGCATACGTGCGGGCAAACGGGTCGTGTCTACGGCACGCTGCCCGGACGATTCGATCACGCGTCGCAGGTCGCGCGGGTGTTTACGGCGTAGGCGCGCGACGAGCGGCTCGTCAGCGCGGCAAGCGGGGGTTTCTCGTCGGGGACAAGGGTGCAGGCGAGGGCGCGGACTCCCCCGCCGCATCGCCGTTTTCCAGCCGATACAGCCACGCCAGCAATTCGGCCACGGCCTGATACAGCGCGGGCGGAATGCGCGCGTCGAGATCGACCTGCATCAACAGCGACACCATCTCCGGCGATTCGTGCACATACAGCCCCGCTTCCTTCGCGCGCTGCACGATCATCTCCGCAACGATCCCGTAGCCTTTCGCGACCACGCGCGGGGCCGCATCGCGGTTGGGGTTGTCATAGGCAAGCGCGGTCGCCTGCTTGCGGACGTCGGACGGATAGTTCGGGGCGCTCACGATCCCGCCCCTCTGGAACGGCCCGGCGCCCGAAACAGATGCTCGAGCGGCGACGGCACCGGCTTCGATGGGCGAGCAGCGCCCGGAGACGTCCCGGCGTCGATGCCCTCGCCCGCACCGCCCACCGCGCGAATCGACAGCCCCGCCAGTCCGATGCCCGCCGCCGCGAGCTGCTCGCGAAACGCCTCGCCGTCCGCGACAAGGCGCGCCGCGCCGTGCGCGCCCGCGTTGATCCGAGCCACGAGCTTGTCGCCGGTCAGCACCAGATCGGCGTCGACGGTGCCGAGCGTCGGCAGCGACAAGGTCACGCGCGTGCGCCACGGCCGCTCGGCAGACACGCCGGCGTCCGGTGCGCGCGCGTCCCGTTCCTGCGGCGCGATTTCCCATTCGAGGCGCGCGCCCGGCCACGCCTCGCCGGACCAGCGAAACTGGTCGTTCGCGAGCAGGTCAAGTTGCTGGCGCACGAGCGGAATCGTCGATGGATGGATTCCCGCCATCAGCGCGGCCTGCACGGCCGACTCCTTCGGCGCCGGCGCCGCCGCGCTCCCCGCCGTCGATCCCGCCGGAGAAAACACCGAAGCGGGCGCATCGCGCAACGAATGCGCGAGCGCCGCAGCCTGTTCCGCGTTGCGCGGCGGCACGAAAGCGTGCGCCGTCCCCTGCAGGGACGGCAGGTCGGCGCCGTCGGGCAGGCCGGCCGCACCGGGAAAACGTTGCGGCGCGGCCGGGTCGTCGAGCCAGACATCGGCGTCGGCGGGCTGATCGGGGACGTCGAGAGGAAGCGCCAGTGCGCGCGGATCGACGCGCGCTTGCGGCTCGCCCACGAGCGAGGCCGCCGGGCGCTGGCCAGCTAGCCACTCGACGAGATGGGATTCGTAGAAAAGACCGCTTTCGCCGACCGTCTTCGAGAGCGCCGCGGCCAGCACGCTGGCGGGCAGCGGCGGCGCCGGCTCGCTCGCGGCGCGGGCGGCGGCCGCATTCGCGACTGCCCCGAGCGTGGAAGGCGAGGAAAATGCCTGGTCGAAGAAGCCGCTGGAAAGCGCGGCGAAGGCGCTCGCTGCACGCGGCGCGGTCGGCCAGAGGGGGGTGTTGCCGGTAAGCGCCGGCGTGGCGCCGCCGCCGAAGCGGGAGATGGCATCGAGCGTGCGCGCGACGGTGCTGAGCGCCGTCTGCGCCGACGCCCCGGCCGCGCCCGACGCGCCGTTCTGCGCACCGCCCGTGCCTGGCTGCGCCTCGACGAGCAGTTCGGACGTGCCGGTCTGGGTCGTCGTCTGGCCGGCGGTGGCGCCCGGCGACGGACGGATCGCGGACAGGAGCAGCTCGGCCCGGCTGGCGAGGAGCGTCGAAATCGCGTTGTCCAGTCCCGTCATGCCGGTTTCCTTGTCGACCAGAGCTGGCGCTTGAGCGCTTGCTCTGGTCCCATGCAACAGGGTTGCGCTCGACTGCGGAGCCGCGTGGCGGCGCCGCTGCCGCGTTGTCTAGCGCAACCCGATGATCTTCTTGAGCACGCGCGCCGGGCTGTTCGTCGTGAACAGCGCCGACAGGCGCGCGAGCGACGGCGACGTCAGATCGCGGATGGCGGCGTCGTCGGCGAGAATCCGCTTCACCAGATCGAGCTTGCGCGCCTTTGCGGTTTCGTCGAGTTCGGAGCCGCTGTCCACTTCTTTCAGGCGATCGACGAGCTGGCGGTACGCCACCTGCATCGACTTCAGCTCGCCCCATTCGCCGCTGCGTGCGGCAACGAGCATCTGGCCGGAAAGTGCCGCAATGGCCTCGTAATGCTCGAAATATTCTTCAGTTGTCTTCATTCTTATATGGCATGCGCCGCCGCGTTCGCCGCGGCCGCCTGAGCCACTTCCGGTCCGATTCCTATCCACGCTTCCTCGAGCGTCGCGAGAAGGCCGTCGACCTCCACCAGCAACCGCTCGTCCTGGCGCATGTTCGCCTCCAGAAGCCGGTGCGTCATATATGTATACAGCGCGTCCAGCCGCTCGGCGATCTCGCCGCCCGCCTCCTTGTTCAACGCCTGCTGCAAACCGGTCTCGACGATGCTGATCGCCTTGCCGATGGCGATGCCCCGCCCCTCGACATTGCCCTGCTGCAGATGCATTCGCGCCTGCGCGATCGCCTGACGTGCGCCCTGATAGAGCATCACGATCAGCCGGTGCGGGCTTGCGCCGGTCACTCCTGTCTGAAGGCCGACGCGCGCATAGGCGCTGGCTCCAGCGTGTCCTGGGGAATACATCTGTGGTTCTCCTTATGCGTCCGATACGCCTCACCGCGATCCTTGCGTCTCGCCGCACGAACGAACGTGCTTTGCGAGGCGCCGGCCGGGGCGTTCCCGGTGTGAATCGATGCCGCCGATGCCGGGCCCCGCGCGCCGCCTGCGTTGCCGTTCATCGTGCTGTTATCGGGGTTATCGGAAAAACGCGCAAAAGCTTTAGGCCACAAGGCGAACCGGCTCTCGGCGCGAGGCGCGGCGAGTCCCCGGGGCGAACGTTCAGACCGAGATCTGCATGATGTCGTTGTAAGCGGAAACGAGCTTGTTACGGACCTGCAGACCGAACTGCAGGCCGACGTTCGCCTTCTGCATGTCCACCATCACGTCGTTGAGCGACACGTTCGGCGCGCCGACTTCGAACGCGTGCGCCTCGCCGAGTGCCTTGGTCTGGTTGTCACTGATCTTTTCGATCGACGACTTGAGCGCGTCGGCAAAACCGCCCGCGCTGACCGCGCCCGACGACGAAGTGCCCGTCACGCTGCCCGTGGCGACAGTTGCGCCGGTACCGCCGGTTGCCTGCGCGGCCATGGAATGCAGTGCTGCGAGCGCGGAACCCAGCGGGTTGATGGAAGAATTCATGTTTGCTCCGAATGACAGTGGAACCGGACGCGGCATATCGAGGGTGAAGCAGGACTTCGAACCGGGGCTGTCCCGAGCCGCAGACGAGGAATGCGTATACATCTGCTCGCTGTCTGGGCGGTTCGTCGATACGGTACGACCGATTGCAAAAAAGAATAGCAGCGGGGCGTTTTCCAAAGCGGTGAAAGAAGGGGTAAAACCCGGCTCTGTTTGCCGAATCGACTTGCTTCCGTCTGCGGATAATCCTGTCGTGAAAGTCTCCAATGGGCGCGTGATTCAAGGCGCGACCGGGACGACGACAAGATTCGGAGAGCATCGACGCAATGGATACGCCCAACAATTCCCTGATCACGCCCGACGCCAGAATGGGCCTGGCCGGCGCCCAGCCCGGCGCGCTCGGGAGCGCTGCGCCCGCCGCAAGCCTCGGCGGCGCCGATTTCGGCGGCCTCGCGCAGCGCATGCCGATGCTGTCGCAATTCCGCTCGAACCCGCGCATGCCGCTGATCGTCGCGGTCGCCTTCCTGGCGGCAGTGGTGGCCGGCCTCGTGTTGTGGTCGCGCCAGCCCGACTACCGCGTGCTGTTTTCCAATCTGTCGGATCGCGACGGCGGCGCAATCGTTGCCGCGCTCCAGCAGGGCAACATCCCGTACCGCCTGTCCGACGGCGGCGGCGCGATCCTGGTGCCGTCCGAGCAGGTCCACGAGACGCGACTGCGGCTCGCGAGCCAGGGCCTGCCGAAAAACGGCTCGGTGGGTTTCGAGCTGATGGACAACCAGAAGTTCGGCATCAGCCAGTTCGCCGAGCAAGTCAACTATCAGCGCGCGCTGGAAGGCGAGCTCGAAAAGACGATCGGTTCGATCTCGTCGGTGAAGACGGCGCGCGTGCATCTCGCGATTCCGAAGCCCACCGTCTTCGTCCGCGAGAAGGAACTGCCGACCGCCTCGGTGATGGTGAACCTGTATCCGGGACGCGTGCTCGACGAAGGCCAGGTGCTGGCGATTGCGCACATGGTTTCCTCCGGCGTGCCGGACATGCCGGTAAAAAACGTCAACATCGTCGATCAGGACGGCAACCTGCTCACGCAGCAAAGCGCCGTCAGCGGTCTCGACGCCTCGCAGCTCAAATACGTCCAGCAGATCGAGCACAACACGCAAAAGCGCATCGATGCAATCCTCGCGCCGCTTTTCGGGTCGGGCAACGCCCGTTCGCAGGTGAGCGCGGACGTCGATTTCTCGAAACTCGAGCAGACCGCCGAGAGCTACGGCCCGAACGCCAATCCGCAGGCGACGTCGATCCGCAGCCAGCAATCGAGCGAATCGAGCGAGAGTTCGGGCGCCGGCGCCTCGGGCGTGCCGGGCGCGCTGTCGAACCAGCCGCCACAGCCTGCCTCCGCGCCGATCGTGGCGCCGGCGTCCGACGCGACGGGCGCGGCCGTGAAAACCACGCCGACCAACCTGCGCAAGGACACGACCACCAATTACGAAGTCGACCGCACCGTGCGCCACTTCGAACAGGCGACGGGCGGCATCAAGCGGCTGTCGGTGGCGGTGGTGGTGAACTACCAGAAGCAGGTCGACGCGAAGGGCAACGTCACGATGACCCCGCTGTCGGCCGAGAAACTCGCGCAGGTCCAGCAACTCGTGAAGGACGCGATGGGCTACGACGAGAAGCGCGGCGACTCGGTGAACGTCGTGAACAGCACCTTCTCGGGCGACACCAACGTCATGCCGGACGTGCCGTGGTGGCGTACGCCGGACATGATCGCGCGCGGCATCCAGCTCGCGAAGTATCTCGGCATCGGCATCGTGGCGCTGTTCCTGTACTTCAGCATGGTGAAGCCGGCGATGCGTCGCGCGTTCCCGCCGCCCGAGCCGCCCGCCGCGCTCACGCCGCCGGACGAGCTGTCGCTGCTCGACGGCCCTTCGATGCCCGACACCAAGACGGCGGAAGAAGACAAGGATGCCGAGGTCAGTCTCCTCGGTCATGAAAGCAGCAAGGCCAAGTTCGAACGCAATCTCGACTACGCACGCATGGTCGCGCGCCAGGATCCGAGAATCGTTGCGACGGTCGTAAAGAATTGGGTGTCCGATGAACGCTGAAGGCCTGAACAAATCCGCCCTCCTCCTGATGTCGATCGGTGAGGAAGAAGCCGCCGAAGTCTTCAAGTACCTCGCGCCACGCGAAGTGCAGAAGATCGGCGCCACTATGGCGGCGCTCAAGAACGTCACGCGCGAGCAGCTCGACAACGTGATGACGGAATTCGTCAGCGAAGCCGAGAAACACACGGCGCTCTCGCTCGATTCGAACGAGTACATCCGCTCCGTGCTGACGAAGGCGCTCGGCGAAACCAAGGCCGGCGCGCTGATCGACCGCATTTTGCAGGGCAGCGACACGAGCGGCATCGAGGGCCTGAAGTGGATGGACTCGGGCGCCGTCGCGGAACTGATCAAGAACGAGCACCCGCAGATCATTGCGACGATCCTCGTGCACCTCGACCGCGACCAGGCGTCGGAAATCGTGTCGCTTTTGACCGAACGCCTGCGCAACGATGTGCTGCTGCGCATCGCGACGCTCGACGGCATCCAGCCGGCGGCGCTGCGCGAACTCGACGACGTGCTGACCACGCTCCTCTCCGGTTCCGACAACCTGAAGCGCGCGCCGATGGGCGGTATCCGCACGGCGGCGGAAATCCTCAACTTCATGTCGAGCAATCACGAGGAAGGCGTGCTGGAGAACGTCAAGGAATACGACGCGGAACTGGCGCAGAAGATCATCGACCAGATGTTCGTGTTCGAGAACCTGCTCGACCTCGAAGACCGCGCGATCCAGTTGCTGCTGAAGGAAGTGGAATCCGAGACGCTGATCGTCTCGCTGAAGGGCGCGCAGCCCGCGCTACGCCAGAAGTTCCTGTCGAACATGTCGCAGCGCGCGGCCGAACTGCTCGCGGAAGACCTCGATTCGCGCGGCCCGGTGCGCGTGTCGGAAGTCGAGCAGCAACAGCGCAAGATCCTGCAGATCGTGCGCAATCTCGCCGAAAACGGCCAGATCCAGCTAGGCGGCAAGGCGGAGGATGCATATGTCTGATACTGCTCGCGCGCAGAAAGCGCACAAGCCGCAACTTTCGGCGTACCAGCGCTGGGAGATGGCGTCGTTCGATCCGGTGACGGTCGACAACAGCGCCGCCGAGCAGGCCGCGCTCGAAGCCCATCTGCGCCGCGTGCAGGAAGACGCGCATGCGCAAGGGCTCGCGCAGGGGCATGTCGCCGGACAGGCGATGGGATATCAGGCCGGCTACGAGCAGGGCCTCGCGAAGGGCTTCGAGGAAGGACGCAAGGAAGCGCTGGCAGAAGCCGCGCGCCTCGCCGATCTCGCCGACACGTTCAAGACGGCGCTCCAGGCCGCCGACGCAGTGGTCGCGGAATCGCTGACTGCGCTCGCGCTCGACATCGCGCAACAGGTCGTGCAGCAGCATATCGCGCTTGATCCGACGGCGCTTCTCGCCGTTGCCCGCGAAGTGATCGCCGCCGAACCGGCGCTCGCCGGCGCGCCACACCTGACGGTGAATCCGGCGGATCTGCCGGTCGTCGAGGCGTATTTGCAGGAAGAACTTCAGGCCGCCGGCTGGAGCGTGCGCACGGATCCCGCGATCGAACGCGGCGGTTGCCGCGCGCACGCCGCGACCGGCGAAATCGACGCGACCAACGTCACGCGCTGGGAGCGCGTCGCGGCGGCACTCGGGAGGACCCAGCCGTGGTGAACTCGCATCAGCACGCACATCTGCATCCGAGCGCACCTGCGCGTCGCATCACGCAGGACGGACTGAGCGAACTCGAACAGGAAATCGCGCGCGCGTCGTTCGGGCCCCTTCTGAACGAAGGCGAAGCCGCCGCACCGAGCGTCGAGGAACGCGCGGCGCAAACCATCGTGCAACTGGCCGATCTGGCCGGCAATCCGCATCTCGACGGCTGGCGCGCGCAGCTCGACGCGCTCAAGGCACGGAGCGGCATCGCCCGCCCGCTGCGTCCGTGCGGACGCCTCACGCGCGCAGCCGGCCTCGTGTTGGAAGCGGTCGGGCTGAAGCTCGGCGTCGGCTCCGAATGCATGATCGAGCTGCCCGCCGGCAGTTCGATTCCGATGGCCGAAGCCGAAGTGGTCGGCTTCGCGGGTGACAAGCTCTTCCTGATGCCGACGACCGAAGTCGCGGGCCTTTTGCCCGGCGCGCGCGTCTATCCGCTGGAAAGCGCGCCGATCGACGATCCGATGGCGGGCGCGAAGCGTCTGCCGGTCGGCTGGGAAATGCTCGGCCGCGTGGTAGACGCGTCGGGCCGTCCGCTCGACGGGCTTGGGCCGCTCGGCGCCCGCGTCGATGCGCCGCTCTCCGCGCCGACCATCAACCCGCTGAATCGCGAGCCGATCCACAAGGTGCTCGACGTCGGCGTGCGCGCGATCAATTCGCTGCTGACGGTCGGACGCGGGCAGCGCATGGGCCTGTTCGCGGGCTCGGGCGTCGGTAAATCGGTGCTGCTCGGCACGATGGCGCGCTATACGAGCGCCGAAGTGATCGTGATTGGCCTTATCGGCGAACGCGGCCGCGAAGTGAAGGAATTCATCGAACAGATTCTGGGCGAGGACGGTCTCGCGCGGTCGGTGGTCGTGGCGGCTCCGGCGGATGTCTCGCCGATCCTGCGGATGCAGGGCGCGACCTACGCGACCTCGCTCGCCGAGTATTTCCGCGACCAGGGCAAGCATGTCCTGCTGCTGATGGACTCGCTCACACGTTACGCGATGGCGCAGCGCGAGATCGCGCTCGCGATCGGCGAACCGCCCGCCACGAAGGGCTACCCGCCGTCTGTTTTCGCCAAATTGCCGGCACTTGTTGAACGGACGGGGAACGGA
The DNA here is from genome assembly GCF_001544975.2 of Caballeronia arationis. Lineage (GTDB taxonomy): Bacteria > Pseudomonadota > Gammaproteobacteria > Burkholderiales > Burkholderiaceae > Caballeronia > Caballeronia arationis. The sequence goes on from NZ_FCOG02000001.1 coordinate 84,829, forward strand.
CCGGAAGGCGGCGGGTCCATCACTGCGTTCTATACCGTATTGACGGAAGGGGACGATCAGCAGGACCCTATCGCCGATTCGGCGCGCGCCATTCTCGACGGCCACATCGTGCTGTCGCGTTCACTGGCGGAAGCCGGCCACTATCCCGCCATCGATATCGAGGCGTCGATCAGCCGGGCCATGACCGCGCTGATCGACGACCAGCACCTCGACCGGGTGCGCATGTTCAAGCAGATGCTCTCGCGTTATCAACGCAATCGCGATCTGATCAACGTCGGTGCATATTCGAGCGGCCGCGACGCGCTGCTCGACCGCGCGATCGCGCTCTATCCGCGCATGGAAGCGTTCCTGCAGCAAGGATTCCGCGAACAGGCGCCGTTCGAGCCGAGCCTCGCCCAACTCGACCAGTTATTCGACCAAGGAAGCTGAGGAAACTGAAGCTCATGTCCAAACATCTGCCGATCAAGACGCTGATCAATCTCGCGGAAGAAGAACTCGATGCCGCCACCAAGAAACTCGGCAAGCTCCAGCAGGAGCGCAACGAGATCGAGGCGCAGCTGAATTCGCTCATCGCCTATCGCGACGAGTATCACGCGCGGTTCACGGCGTCGGCACAGCAAGGGACCACGGCGCAGACGCTGCGCAACTTCCAGGCTTTCGTCGATACGCTCGACGCCGCGATCGGCCAGCAACGCGGGCTCCTCACGGCGGGCGAGCAGCGGCTGGAGGCGGCCAAGCCCGAGTGGCGCATGAAGAAGCAGAAGCTCGGCTCGTACGAAGTGCTGGCGGCCCGCGGCGAAGCGGTGCTCCAGAAGAAGGCGGCGCGCGTCGAACAGCGCGACGCCGACGAACACGCCGCAAAGATCCTGCGCATGCGGGCCGAAAAGGCCTGACGCGCAGGACGCGGCTGAATAATCAAACAGAATTCAAGAGGGAAAACATGTCGTCCGTATCGTTTGGCAGCGCGCCGGTTGGCGCGGCGTCGCCAGTGTCGAAGAGCAAAGCGGTGTCGTCGTCGCGCGACAACAGCGCATCCGCGTCCTTCGGCCTGACGCTGCAGAGCATGACCGACAAGGCGAACGCGCAGGCCCAGGCGGCGCGTGACGCGGCATCGTCGGCGATGTCGTCGGCGCCTCGCAGCAGCGTGCACGACGCGCCCAAGCCCGACGACGACACCGCCGCGTCGGATTCGACGAGCGACGCGGATCAGGCGCAAGCCGCCGGCCAGAGCGATCAGACCGGCAAGAGCGAGGGTGCACAAAAGAGCGACAAGCCGTCGTCCGCCGACAGCGCGAACGCGAAGGATGACGCCCCGCCTGCCGCTGGCGATGCGCAGGCGAAGGCCGCCGCCCAGGCCGCGGCGGCGAAGAATCGCGCGGACGCCGCAGCCGATGCGAACGCGGCGCTGGCCGAGCTGGCGAGCACGGCGGACGAGACGACGACCACCGCGACGGCACCGGCCGATGCGACCGCCACCGGCGACACGAAAGCGACGTCCGCGACACGCAAATCCGCCGCCGATCCGAAATCCGCGCAGGACGCGTTGCAGGCGGCGCTCGCCGCGCTGAACAATGCACCGGCTGCGGCGCCGGCGAACGCTGCGGCGTCGACGGCTTCCGCCAATACTGCCGATGGCGCCGGCACGGGCTTCGCCCGCTCGAACCGGACGACCGGCCTGGGCAATGCGCTTGGCGACGGCAAGAGCGCCGCTATGGCCACACCCGCCGACGCGGCGGCCGTCGCGAACACGCAGGCAGCGGCGCTCGCAATCCAGCCCGACGACGGCACGGCAGCCTACAAGCAGACCGCTGACGCAGCGGCGCACGCGAGCGCGCTGGCGGCGGCGTCGGCGACAGCGACCGCGAATACGAGCGCGTCGGGCGTGCAAGGAACGCTGGCATCCGCGACGAGCGCGGCGATTGCGCCGCATGTCGGCGGTTCCGGCTGGGACGACGCGTTCAGCCAGAAGGTCGTGTTCCTGTCGAATGCGCACCAGCAGAGTGCGGAACTGACGTTGAATCCGAAGGATCTCGGACCGTTGCAGGTGACGCTGCAAGTCGCCGACAACCATGCGCACGCGCTCTTCGTGTCGCAGCACGCGCAGGTGCGCGAGGCGGTGGAAGCGGCGTTGCCGAAGTTGCGCGAAGCGATGGAAGCGAACGGCATCAGCCTCGGCAGCGCGAGCGTGAACGACGGTTTCGCGCGCCAGTCGGGCCAGTCAAACCAGCAGGCGAACCAGGGCTCGGGCCGTGGCGGCCGGGATGGCCGCGGCGTCGGGGCGCTCGGCGGCGCGGGCGAAGCCGGATCGACGGCGAGTATGCCGCTGCGCCGCACGGTCGGACTGGTGGATACCTTCGCCTGATCGACGCGGCGCCTGCAGGCCGCAATCCGATTTGCAAACGACAATGGGCGCCGAGGCGCCCATTGTCGTTTGAGCTGCCCGGCGACCGGCGCAGCCCGCGTCTCCCCGAACGCGCACGGCGAAACCGGCCGCTCAGCGTCCCCAAAGCGCCAGCAAACCTTAAACGCGCGAGTTAGCCCCAAATCTCCCTTCTGTTCGACCCATCGCCGCCAGCCTCTTTCGCGAACAATGCAGGCTACAGAAAGAGGTACGCACTCATGGCAACCACCACCGCAAACCAGCAATCCATCGTTCCCGCGAAGAGCGGCAAGCTCAAGCGCATTATCGTCATCGCGGTCGGCGCGGCCGTGCTGCTCGGCGCAGGCGCAGGCGGCGCGTATTTCGCGATCAACAAGTTCGGCTCGCACGGACCCGCGAAACCCGCGCCGGTGCCGCCGCCCGTGTTCTTCCCGCTCGAATCGCTGACCGTCAACCTGCAGTCCGACGACGGCGCGATGCACTACCTGCGCACGGGCCTCACGCTCAAGCTGCACGACGAAAAAATCCAGGCGGCGCTCACCGAGCGCATGCCCGAAATCCGCAGCCGCGTGCTGCTGCTGCTCTCGGGCAAGCGCCCGGACGACCTCGCGACCGTCGAAGGCAAGCGCACCCTCGCGGGCGAACTGCGCACCGCGATCGAAATGACGGCTGGCACGGCGGAGCAGCCTGTGCGCGTCGACGACGTGCTGTTCACCGAATTCGTCGTCCAGTAAGCCGACGGCACCCGCGAACAGCACAGCACAGCGCAAAGGAACATCGATGGGCCACGAAGAGTTCATGTCGCAGGAGGAGGTCGATGCCCTCCTCAAGGGCGTCACCGGCGAAGTCGACCAGGTTTCCGACGAAACCAAGCCGGCCGGCGTGCGCCCGTACAACATCGCGACGCAGGAACGCATCGTCCGCGGCCGGATGCCCGGCCTCGAAATCATCAACGACCGCTTCGCGCGACTCATGCGCGTCGGCATCTTCAACTTCATGCGGCGTTCGGCGGAAATCTCCGTCGGTCCGGTGAAGGTGCAGAAGTACAGCGAATTCACCCGCAACCTGCCGATCCCGACCAACTTGAACCTGGTTCATGTGAAGCCGTTGCGGGGCACGTCGCTCTTCGTCTTCGACCCGAACCTCGTGTTCTTCGTCGTCGACAACCTGTTCGGCGGCGACGGTCGCTTTCACACGCGCGTCGAAGGCCGCGAGTTCACGCAGACCGAGCAGCGCATCATCAGCAAGCTGCTGAGCCTCGTGTTCGAGCACTACTCCGCGTCGTGGAAGAGCGTGCGGCCGCTGCAGTTCGAGCACGTGCGTTCGGAGATGCACACGCAGTTCGCGAACGTCGCAACGCCCAACGAGATCGTGATCGTCACGCAGTTCTCGATCGAATTCGGCACGACGGGCGGCACGCTGCACATCTGCATGCCGTACTCGATGATCGAGCCGATCCGCGACGTGCTCTCCTCGCCGATCCAGGGCGAAGCGCTCGAAGTGGACCGCCGCTGGGTGCGCGTGCTCTCGCAGCAGGTGCAGACGGCCGAAGTCGAAGTGACCGTCGATCTCGCGGAAATCCGCTCCTCGTTCGAGCAGCTCCTGAACATGCGGGTCGGCGACGTGCTGCCGATCAACGTGCCCGAAACCGTGGTCGCGAAGGTGGATGGCGTGCCGGTGATGGAATGCGGTTACGGAATTTTCAATGGTCAATATGCGTTGCGCGTGCAAAAGATGATCAGCGCAACGGACACGCTGAAGGAAGGTGGATATGAGTGACTTGATGGAAGAAGGCACGTTGCCCGGCGCGGCCGGTATTGGCAACACGCTGAATACGCTGAAGACCGAGGACGAAATGGCGATGGACGACTGGGCAAGCGCGCTTGCCGAGCAGAATGGCAACGAGACGCCGGCGGCATCGACGGCCGGCGTGTTCCAGCCGCTCTCGAAGGCCGCTGCGCCCTCGACGCGCAACGACATAGACATGATCCTCGACATCCCCGTGCAGATGACGGTGGAACTCGGGCGCACGAAGATTGCGATCCGCAACCTGCTGCAGCTGGCGCAGGGCTCGGTCGTGGAACTGGACGGCATGGCCGGCGAGCCGATGGACGTGCTCGTGAACGGCTGCCTCATCGCGCAGGGCGAAGTGGTCGTGGTGAACGACAAGTTCGGCATTCGCCTGACCGACATCATCACGCCGTCCGAACGCATCCGGAAGCTGAATCGATGAAACGCCTCGCCGTCGCGCTCGCCGCTGCCGTGCCGCTCCTCGCACGTGCCGCCGACATGAACGCCGTCAACCATGCCGCGCAGATCGCATCGAGCGTCGGCGCGGGCACGGCTGTGCCGTCGCTCGGTTTCGGCGCGGTGCTGCAGACGCTCTTCGGTCTCGTCATCGTCATCGGCTTCGTGTTCGGCTGCGCGTGGCTCGCCCGCAAGTTCGGCTATCACGGCGGCAAGCGCACCGGGCTCGTGAAGGTGGTGGGCGGTGCGTCGCTCGGCAACAAGGAGCGCGTCGCGGTCGTCGAGATCGGCGATACGTGGCTCGTCGTCGGCGCGGGTCCGGGCAACGTGCGGATCTTGCACACGATGCCCGCGGGATCGGCCGACGCACTCGCGACCGGCGGCGAAACGCCGGCGCCCACGCAAACGTTGCAAGGCACGTTCGGTCAACGGTTTCGCGACGCCCTCGCGGGCGAAGCCACAAAACGTCTGCAAAAATTCGCGGGCGGGAGCAAGTAAATGCAGGTCAGTCGTTTTATCGCGCGTGGTGTAAAGCTGGCGTTGCCGGTGGTGATCGCCGCCCTTCCCTACGCGGCGTTCGCGCAAAGCACGGCGGGCCTGCCCGCCTTCAACACGAGCCCGGGTCCGAACGGCGGCACGACGTATTCGCTCAGCGTCCAGACGATGCTGCTGCTCACGATGCTGTCGTTCCTGCCCGCGATGGTGCTGATGATGACGAGCTTCACGCGCATCATCATCGTGCTCTCGCTGTTGCGGCAGGCGCTCGGCACGTCGAGCACGCCGCCGAACCAGGTGCTGGTTGGCCTTGCGCTCTTCCTGTCGATTTTCGTGATGTCGCCGGTACTCGACCGCGCCTACAACGACGCGTACAAGCCCTTTTCCGACGGCACGATCACGATGGACCAGGCGATGCAGCGCGGCGTCGGGCCGTTCAAGCAATTCATGCTGCGCCAGACGCGCGAGACCGATCTCGCGCTCTTCGCGAAGATTTCGAAGGCGCCGCCGATGAACGGTCCCGAAGACGTGCCGCTTTCGCTGCTCGTGCCCTCGTTCGTCACGAGCGAGCTGAAGACGGGCTTCCAGATCGGCTTCACGATCTTCATTCCGTTCCTCATCATCGACATGGTGGTGGCGAGCGTGCTGATGTCGATGGGCATGATGATGGTGTCGCCCGCGACGATCGCGCTGCCGTTCAAGCTGATGCTGTTCGTGCTCGTCGATGGCTGGCAGTTGCTGATCGGCTCGCTGGCACAGAGTTTTGTTTAGGTTTCAAATCAAGGAAGAAGGACGATGACACCCGAATCCGTCATGTCGATGGCGCATCAGGCGATGTACGTTGCGCTCTTGCTCGCCTCGCCGCTTCTGTTGGTCGCGCTGGTCGTCGGTCTGGTGGTGAGTCTTTTTCAGGCGGCCACGCAGATCAACGAATCGACGCTCTCGTTCATTCCGAAGCTGATCGCGGTGGCGGTGACGCTCGTGATCGCCGGACCGTGGATGCTCGCGACGCTGCTCGACTACATGCGCCACGTCTTCACGATCACGCCGGCGATCACCGGCTGATCCCGCTCCGATGTTCTCCGTCACCTACGCGCAGCTCAACGTCTGGCTCACGTCCTTCCTGTGGCCGTTCGTGCGCATTCTCGCGTTGATCGCGACGGCGCCGGTTCTGAGCCATCTGGCGACACCGATGCGCGTTAAGATCGGCCTGGCCGGTTTCATTGCGCTGATCGTCGCGCCGACGCTCGAGGCGATGCCGCAAGTCACCGTGTTCTCGGCGGATGGCGTGTGGATCATCATCAACCAGTTCCTGATCGGCGCGGCGCTCGGCATGACGATGCAGATTGCGTTCGCCGCGATCGATGCGGCGGGCGAGTTCATCGGGCAGCAGATGGGGCTCGGGTTCGCGTCGCTCTACGATCCGCGCGCCGGAGGCAATGCGGTGGTGATTTCGCGCTATCTGAACACCATTGCGACGCTCGCCTTTCTTCTTTTCGACGGCCATCTGCAGATGATGAGTGCGCTCGTCAATTCGTTCCAGAGCGTGCCGATCGGGGCCAACGTGCTTGGCGCGGCCGTGCACGCGCAGGGCTGGCGGACTGTGGCGTCATATGGATCGAGCGTGTTTTCGACGGGTCTGCTGCTTTCGTTGCCCGTTGTCGCCGCGCTGTTGATCTCCAATCTTGCCCTCGGCATTCTCAATCGAGCGGCGCCGCAGATCGGTATCTTCCAGGTCGGGTTTCCGGTGACGATGCTCGTCGGATTGCTGCTTATCCAGCTCATGATTCCCAATCTGATTCCGTTCTTTCAGCGGGTTTTTGAAAGTGGTATCGGGCAGATGGGGCGCGTTGCCGGGGCTATGTGAGGGCTTGGGTTCGTCCGGGCACTGGTCTTGGTTTGATGCGCTTCCGCTTCTATGAAACTTGCTTTGCCTTCGGTCTATTAGCTCTGCCCCTGTGCGGGGCGGCAGTCACTTTCTTTGCTGCTGCAAAGAAAGTAACCAAAGAAAGCAGCTTTTCAGGCATTCGTATTAGGAGGTGACCACAGTTGCGGTACTGAGTGGCCCAGCGCCTAAGTGTCGCCCTCAAGGACTAACCGGGCTTGGTGCGCGGCACGCACTGCGTCATTGCGCAGTGAACAGATTGGCACAGCCATCATTCATCCGTCCTCGCTTCGCTCAGACGTCACGTGCCTTTGGCCCCGCGGTTCAGGCTCGCGGCCTGGGGCCGGGGGCTTTTGATTGATTATTGTGATCTGGAAGCGTTGCTATCCGATGGTGTTCTGTTGTGCCCTACGTCCGAGCGAAGCGCGGGCGGACCGGAGCGAAGTGCATACCACTTTGTTGGAATGCGAGTGGTGTCAGTGCGTGCGCGCGCCCAGCTGCTTGGGTCTTTTGAGGGCGACACTTAGGTGCTGGTCCACTCGGTACCGCAACTGTGGTCACCTCCTAATACCGATGTCTGAAAAGCTGCTTTCTTTGCTTACTTTCTTTGCAGCAGCAAAGAAAGTAAGTCCCGCCCCGGACAGGGGCAGAGCTAATAGACCGCCAAGAAAGCAAGTTCCCCAAAAACGCTGGCGCATCAAACGGCGTTCAACACCCCCGAGCGCCAGCGAAACCCCTTACCCGCTGATGTAATCAAACAACGACATCTTCTGAATCTGCGAGAACGCCATCTGGGCTCCTTGCAGCGCGTTCTGCGTCAACTCGTACTGACTGATCGCCGACACCAGATTGATGCTCGTCAGATCCGCGAGATTGCTCGCCGTCTGCGTTGCCGTGGTCTGCATCGAGCTTTGCGTCGCCGTGACTTCCTGCTCGCGTCCACCCACCGTCGCCTGCACGGAAAGCACGTTGTTGAACGAGTTGTCGACCTTGGTGCTCGCCGTGGTCAGCGCGTTGGAAAGCGTGGCCTTCTGCGCGTCCGTGCCGGTGGGTTGCTTCAGCGCGTTCACGAGATTGTCGAGCGTCGCGAAGATATCCGTGCCCGACGATGCGGCCGGCCCCACGCTGAACGTGTCGCCATCTGACGGCGTGCCGTCCAGCGTCACCTTCTCACCGCCGAGCGTGACATCCGTCTTGCCCGTGTACGCCACCGGGGTGACCGGCGACCCGTCCGGCGACGGGTTCACCGTGTACGTCGTGTTACCCGTCGACGAAACCGCGAACGAAATCGTGTAGCTATTGGCGTTAGCCGCGTTCGACGTGTCGGTCACGCTGACGCTGCTGATCGTGCCCGAGCCCTTGTTCGCGCTGCCCGCAGCCGACACGGGCGTGCTTTCCGTCGGTGACACGCTCTGGAAAATCGACGCGCCAGTATCCCCGACGCTGATCGTGCGGCCGTCGTTCACCTGCACCTGACGCTGTCCGAGGTCGCCCGAATAGCTCGCGCCGACCCCCGACGGGTTGTCCGTGAACGCCGCCGAGCCGCTCTTGAATCCGGCAAATATGTAGTTGCCGTTGCTGTCGGTGGTGTTCGCGAGGTTCATCAACTGATCGCGGTAACCCTTGATCTGGTCGGCGATCGACGAACGGTTCGAGTCGTTGAGCGAAGCGTCGCCCGCGCGCACGATCTGCGTCTGGATGCTTTGCAGCACGTCGCTCACGCTGGAGAGCGTCGAGTCCTCCTGCTGCAGCGACGACAGCGCCGTGCTCTGGTTCGTCGCGTACTGCGAGAGCGCCGCGGTCTTGATAGTCAACTGCACCGCCTGCGCCGCGCCGAGCGGATCGTCGGACGAGGTCTGCAGCCGGTTGCCGGATGAAATCTGCGCGTACATCGACGCGAGCGAACTCTGCTGATCGCTCATCGTCTGGACGTTCATCGTGAAGTACTGGGAGCTGGAAATGCGCATCGCTATGTGCCTCAGTTGAAGATGCCGAGCAGCGTCTGGAACAGCGACGACGCTGTCTGGATCACTTTGCTGTTCGCCTGATAGAGCTGCTGGTACTGCATCAGATTCGCCGCTTCCTCGTTCAGGTTCACGCCGGAAACCGCTTGCTGCGCCGACGTCGCCTGGTTGAGCAGCGCGGTCTGCGCCGTGCTCGAGCTCTTCAGCTGGTTCGTGTCGTTGCCGATCTGGTTCACGTAGTTCGCGTAGGAACTCGTGAGCGTGTCGGTGCCGCCGTTCATGGACTTCGTCGTGATGAGATTCGACATTGCGAGCGCGTTGCTGCCGTCGCTCGTGCCGCCCGCGTTGGGCGTTACGTCGAACTCGTCGTTGTCGGCAGGCTTGCCGGTGATGGTCGCCGTGACGCCGTTCGACGTCACCGTCAACCCCTTCGACGAATCGTAGGGAATCGTCTGGCCCGCCGTCATGACGGTAGAGTCGGGCAGCGTGACATCGACGTTTGACGTGAATCCGCCTGCTGCCGAGTCATACGTCAGGTTGATCGCGCTGGCGGTGTAGCCCGCGACCACCTTCGGCGACGATATCGATGCCGACCCCGCGTTGCCCGTTGCCGCCGACGTGAGCACCGGCGACGCCGCCGCCACCGCCGAAGGGCTGCTGTTCGAGAGCGCGAAGTTGTCGAGCGCCGCGCGCGTCGGCTGGATCGTGAACGAGTCGCCCGCGTTCATCGCGCCCGACACCGAGATCTTGAGTCCGTTGATCGTGCCGCTCGTCGCCGGCGAGCTGAAGCTGCCGACGGCCGTGCCGGTCGCGCGGTCCGCAAGCGTGTACTTCGAGCCGTCGAACGAGAGCGTGTAATCACCCGTCGTGGGCTGGGTGTCATCGGCAAACGAGACGCCGACGTCCGCCGTGCCGGTGTTGCGCGCGTTCGCGTAGATGGTCGGGCTGCCGGCCGTGAAGAGCGCGCCGCCCTTGTTGCCGGTCAGGTCGATGCCGAGTTCGTTCTGCTGGTTCAGCTGCGCGGCGAAGCTCGTCGCGATCGCGCCGAGCTGCGCCTGCGCCGGGTCGAGCGTCTGGCTGCGGAAATCGAGCAGGCCGCCCACGACTCCGCCCGACAGCGCCGACTCCGAAACGTACTGCGTCTGCGCGAGCGTCTGGGCGGAGCCGTCGCTGCTCTTGAACGCGATCGCCAGTTCGCTCGGATCGGACGCCGACGTCACCGCCTGCAAGCCGTATTGCTTGGCACCGACGACGAGCGGCTGCCCGTTGCCGATGTACACATTGTAGTTTCCGTCGGTCTGCACGACCTGCACGCCGACCATCGAACTGAGGTTCTGCACGGCGAGGTCGCGCTGATCGAGCAGCTGATTGGGCGGCTGGCCCTGCGCGCTCGCGATGTTGATCTGCTTGTTCAGATCCGCGATCTGCTGCGTATAGCTGTTGATCTGCGTGACGGCGCTCGTCAGTTGCGTGTTGACGCTCTGGCGCAACTGGTCGTATTGGGTGCCGGCCGTGGTGATCTGGTCAGCGAGCGTTTGCGCCGAGCTCACGAGCACCTGACGCGCCGACGTGCTGCTCGGCGAGCTTGCCACCGACTGCATGCCGGTGAAGTAGCTGCTGATGCCCGCGGAGATTCCCTTGGTCGGATCGCCGACGAGGTTGTTCAACTGCGAGATCAGCGAGTAGTAGGTGCTGGCGGCGCTGCTCGTCGACGTGGTGTTGTTCAGTTGCGTCGTCAGGTACTGGCTGTACGAGCGCGTGACGGTGGCCGTCTGCACGCCGCTGCCGAGATAGCCCGAGCCGGTGTACTGGCCGGACGCTTCCTGGTACGAAACCTTTTCGAGCGAATAGCCGGGCGTGGCAGCGTTGCTGATGTTCTGTCCCGTCGTCGTCAGCCCCCACTGGGCTGCGTTGAGACCGCTGACGCCGATGTTGAAAATGTTGTTGGACATGCGTGAATCCTGGTGGGGCGGCGTCACTCGGCCGCCGCTTGACGAGAACTGCTCTATATATCGGCCGGATGCGTACAAAGTTGAGCGCGAACGGTGATGCCTCGCTCCGGGTCCTGAACCGCCGCGCATGGCTCTCGCTGATTCAGAGCGCAAGACGCGATAGAGCCATTATCTGCACCGTGGCGGGCGGGCAATTCGGGAAAAAAAGGGGGAATGTGAGGCTAATTCGCGCAAATGACGGTGGTCAGGCGCGTTTTGGCGAGATGGCGCGCGACGCTGACACGTGCCGCGATTACTTCGGATGGCGAATCAAGGAATGGCCGCGCTGTCGGCCGCGAAACTCGAAAACCTGCTGGAAAGCCGGTCAACCCCATGAGTCGCCCGGCGCGCAATTCGTCATCGACTTCGAGCATATGGAACGGCGCCCAAAGCCGGACGCTTCCCTCACTTCGCCAGCGAGCGTCGCTTCATTTCCAGCTGCGTGATCAACCGCTGCAGCGTATTCTCCGCCGATCCCGGCAACGAAACGAACTTGAATCCGAGCGTAAAGCGTCGATCACCCTTCGCGGTCGTCGATTCGCGATGCGACACGAGCTTGAGATCGAGCGTCACCTTTCCCGGCGTGCTGAAATGCAGGTCGACGTCGTGCAGCGTAATGCCCATCTCCAGGTCGGCGACGCGATCGTCCATGGTGCGCAGCGCGACACCGCCGAGCGACAGATCGTGCACTTCGAAGCGAAAACGCTCGCCGCTCGGCAATTCGCCGCTGCAGATATACGGATCGAGCACCGGCGCCTCGACGCGGAAATATTCGCGACGCTGCATGTAGTAGAGCACCGTCGGAAAATCGGCCTCGAAGGCCGGACGGCCGTCGAACATGGTCTGGCGCGGCGTGCCCGTCGAGAACTCGACGCGAACGCCGTCCGGCGTCGCGTGAAAAATGAGCTTCGGTGCAGCGAGCACGACGTGATTCTGGTCGGCCACGCCGCCCCAGTCGAAGGTGAACGTATGCGCCGTCACGTCGACATCCAGAAGGCGCGTGACGATCTGACCGCCGACATATTCGGCCGTCAGGAAATCCCCGCGATTGACCAGATTGCGTAGCGATACGCCGATTTCGAGCGGCGTGCGCCGGCCGAAATCGACTGGGTCGACCTGGTCAGCTACGTTGTGATCGTGCGTCTGATTGTTGTTCATGGTGCGAGCCGTGTTCGTTTTGCTCGCGCGGGGCCACGTTTTCAGGCATCGCGCGTCAGGCCGGATTGTGTCGATCCGGTACCTCGGTATTCAGGATTAGCGGCAGATCCGATAGAAAATTAAGGGCCTGCCGCGAAAAATTCTCTCTTTTCGACGCCGATTGGACGTGTAACGTTTGCGCGTCCATATTTTGCCCGACTCGCAAGGCCCGTTGCAGCACGCCCGGCCCGCGTGCCGATACGGACTGTCACGTCCGACTAATACCGCTGCGCCTCGCCGAATCCATCATGGTGCAGCGCCAATAAAGCAAGCGTCACGCCAATACTCGCAATCACACGATCTGCCGCATGATCGAAATCAGCTTCTTCGCGTACTGCGGATCGGTTGCGTAGCCTGCTTTCTGCATGCCGTGCGCGAACCCGGCAGCGTCGCGGGACGCTTCGACGACCGGCGCATAGCGCGGATTGTTCTTCAGCACGCTCGCGTAATCGGTGAGCGCGTGCTCGTACGAATCGTACGCGCGGAACCGCTCGACCACTTTTTTCGGCTGGCCGTTCACATATTCGGTCGTTACGGCGCTCACGGTCTTTCCGGTCCAGTCCTTCGTCGCCTTGATGCCGAAGATGTTGTGGCTCGTCGAGCCGTCGGAATTCTTGATCTCGCGCTTGCCCCAGCCCGATTCCAGCGCCGCCTGGCCGATGATGAAGCGCGCCGGGATGCCCGTCGCCGCGCTCGCGGCCTGCGCCGGCACGGCGAGGCGGTCAACGAACGCATTGACCTTGTCCGAACCGTTCCCGCGCGCGGGCGGTTCGAGCGCACTGTTCGCCGTGTAGCCGGAGCCGGACTGCAGCGAGTTGTTCTTCGACGCTGCCGCGCTCGCGTAGGCCTTCGCCATCGCGTTCATCGCCGCGATGTTGCCGGCATTGGCGTTGAGATCGCCGCCCGCGCCGCCCGACATGCTGCCGGCACCCGCGCCGCCGTCCGAGGTCCCGGCATTGCGCATCAGCTGCTTGAGCATCATGTCCGCGACGCCGATTCCCTTCGACGACATCTGCTGCGACAACTGCTGGTCGAGCATCGACGTGAAGGACTTGCTTTCATTCGAATCGAACGGACTGTCTGACGGTGTCGCGTCGCGCATGCTCTTCAGAATCATCTGCGTGAAGACGGCGTCGAACTGCTTGGCCGCCGCCTGCAGCCCCTGCTGCGGCGATGCGTTCGCCTGCGCGCGCATGGCGTCGAACCCTTGCACGTCGAGTGCAAAACGATTCGACAGATTGCCGATGCCGCCGTTCGTGTCGGTGGATGCCAGGGCACTGCTGGCGATACCGCTCGCGTTCGAGTTCATGGGCTGTCGTCCTTAAATGATTTCGAGGTCGGCGCGCAGTGCGCCCGCCGCTTTCATCGATTGCAGAATCGAGATCAGGTCGGCCGGCGTCGCGCCGAGCGCGTTGAGCGCCTTCACGACATCCGCGAGATTCGCGCCCGCCGACAGCATCTTCAGCGCGCCGCTTTCCTGCTTCAACTGGATCTGTGACTGCTTGGCGGCCACGGTCTGGCCGTTCGAGAACGCGCCCGGCTGGCTCACCGCCGTCTGCGTGTTGATGACGACTGACAGGTTGCCGTGCGCCACCGCGCAGTTCTGCAGCGTGACCATCTGGTTCATCACGATCGAACCGGTGCGCGCGTTCAGGATCACCTTCGCGGCGGCCTGCGCCGGCTTCACGTCGATGTTCTGCAACTGCGCCATGAACGACACCTGTTCAGACGCGTCGCTCGGCGCGCGCAACTGGATCGTGCGGCCGTCGAGCGCGATCGCCGTGCCCATGCCGAACTGGTTGTTCACCGCGGCGACGATTTTCTGCGTCGTGTCGAAGTCCATCTCGCGCAGTTCCATCTGCATCGTGCCGCCAGCCTGCGTGATGGCGTTCGGCACCGCGCGCTCGACGATCGCGCCGCCCGAGATGCGCCCGACCGCGAGCTGGTTCACCTGTACCTTGCTGCCGTTCGCGCTCGCACCCGCGCCGCCGACGACGAGGTTGCCCTGCGCCATCGCGTAGACCTGGCCGTCGGCGCCCTTCAGCGGCGCCATCAGGAGCGTGCCGCCGCGCAGGCTCTTCGCGTTGCCGAGCGAAGAAACCGTCACGTCGATCGCTTCGCCGGGACGCGAGAACGGCGGCAGCGTCGCCGTCACCATCACGGCCGCGACGTTCTTAAGCTGCATGTTCTGCGTGCTGGCCGAATTCAGCGTGATGCCGAGGTTGCCTAGCATGTTGGTCAGGCTCTGCGTGGTGAACGGCGTCTGCATCGTCTGGTCGCCGGTGCCGTCGAGGCCCACGACGAGGCCGTAGCCGATCAGCGGGTTATCGCGCACGCCCTGGAACGACACGAGGTCCTTCAGGCGTTCGGCATGCGCCCGCTCGGGCAAGGCGGCCGCCACGGCGAGCGCAGCGAGCGCAACGGCGAGAAGTTTGGTGAGGATATTCATGATCAGAACGGCGCCAGGTTGAGGAAGAAGCGCTGCAGCCAGCCCATGTTCTGCGCTTCGTCGATATAGCCCTTCGCCGAGTACTCGATCTTCGCGTCCGCGACCTGCGTCGAGAAGACCGTGTTGCTTCCGGAGATGGTCGTCGGGTTGACGACGCCGGAGAAGCGCACGAATTCGTTGCCCTGGTTGATGAGCATCTGCTTTTCGCCGCTCACCTGCAGGTTGCCGTTCGGCAGCACGCCGGTGACGGTCACCGTCAGCGTGCCGTTGAACGTGTTGGCCGCGCTGGCGCCGCCGGTCGCGGTGAACTTGTTCGCGCCCGACGCCGAAAGCGTGGTGTTGTTGAAGAGGCCGCCGAAGATGCCCGGCGAGACCGGCACCGCGAACGAGCCGTTGCCCGCGCGGTTGGTGTTGGCCGCCGACGACTTCGTCGCGTTCACGTTCTCCGAGATCACGATGGTCAGGATGTCGCCGACATTGCGCGGACGCTGGTCTTCGAACAGCGGCCGGCCGGCATAGCCCGCGTTGTAGATCGCGCCGGGGCTCTGCGTGTTCGCGGGCGGCGCGGGCGGGCGGGCCGTCATCGGCTGCTGCACGATCGGCTCCTTCGGCACGAGGCCGCACGCGGCGAGCGCCGCGCCGAGCGCGAGCGCCGGGGCGAGGCGCGCAGCACGACGTGAAGCGCGGGCAATTGAAAAGGTAAGCGACATCTTGATGGTCCGTCTGATCTTGCGAGGCTCGAAACCGGCGAGCCTTAAACCTGCATCTGGGAAAGCGTCTGCAGCATCTGGTCCGAGGTGGTCACGGCCTTGCTGTTGATCTCGTACGCGCGCTGGGTCTGGATCATGTTGACCAGCTCCTGCACGACGTTCACGTTCGACGCTTCCACATAGCCCTGCTGCAGCGTACCGGCGCCGTTCAGGCCCGGCTGCGTCACGTTCGGCGCGCCCGACGAGCCCGTCTCCGCGAACAGGTTTTCACCGCGCGCATTGAGACCGGCCGGGTTGATGAAGGTCGCGACCTGGATTGCGCCGACCTGCACGCTCGCCGTGCTGCCCTGCTGCGTGATCGAGACGGTGCCGTCGGAACCGATCGTGATCGACGTCGCGGTCTGCGGGATCGTGATGGCCGGGTTGACCTGGTAGCCGCTCGACGTCACGAGCTGGCCCTGTGCGTTGGTCTGGAACGATCCGTCGCGCGTGTAGGAGGTCGTGCCGTCGGGCATCGTCACCTGGAAGAAGCCCTGGCCGTTGATTGCGACGTCCTTCGAGTTGCCGGTCTGTTGCAGGTTGCCCTGCGTGTAGAGACGCTCGGTCGCAACTTGCTGCACGCCGGTGCCGAGCTGGCTGCCGGAAGCGAGTTCGGTCTGCTGCGTTGAGTTCGCGCCCGGCTGACGGACGGTCTGGTACAGCAGGTCTTCGAACACCGCGCGCGAGCCCTTGAAGCCGTTGGTGCTTACGTTGGCGAGGTTGTTCGAAATCACGTCCATCTGCGACTGCTGCGCATTCATGCCAGTCGCGGCGATATAAAGAGAGCGGTTCATGTTGCGTTATGTCCTGTGTGCGCTTGGTCAGCGATTAGCTGAAGTTGAGCAGCTTGTTGGCCGACTGCTCGTTCTGGTCCGCCGATTCCATCAGCTTCGTCTGCATCTGGAACTGCCGCGCGTTGGTGATCATCGAGACCATCGCCGCGACCGGGTTCACGTTGCTGCCTTCGAGCGATGCCGGCGCCACCACGACGCTCGGATCGGCATCGGCCGGATCGCCGCTGGCGGTGCGAAAGAGGCCGTCGTCGCTGCGCGAGAGCGTCGACGAATCCGGGTTCACGAGCTTGAGCTGATCGACGATCGCAATCGCCGTCGGCGGATCGCCCGGCATCAGCGTGGAGACCGTGCCGTCCTTGCCGATCGTCACCTGGGCGCCCGGCGGAATCGAGAGCGGACCGCCGTTGCCGAGTACCGGCAGGTTGTTCGCCGTGACGAGCTGGCCGTTCTGGTCGACGTGCAGGTTGCCTGCGCGCGTGTACGCCTCGCTGCCGTCTGCGGCCTGCACGGAGAGCCAGCCCGGACCCTGGACCGCGACGTCGAGCGGGTTGCCGGTCTGCTGGATCGGGCCCGGCGTGTAGTCCGCCGTGGGCGTCGACGACAGCACGAAGCTGCGCGTCGTGCCATCCGCCGACTCGTTCTCGAACGTCATCGGCACCGAGCGGAACGCGGCGAGTTGCGCGCGAAAACCCGTCGTCGATGCGTTCGCGAGATTGTTGGCCACCACGCTCTGTTGCTCGAGCGCCTGTGCGGCGCCCGTCATCGCGGTGTAGATCAGACGGTCCATGTGAAGCTCTCTCTCGTGTCAGCCGTGCTGCTTACAGGTTGATTAGCGTCTGGTCGACGGTCTGCTGCGTCTTGATCGTCTGCGCGTTCGCCTGATAGTTGCGCTGCGCGGTGATCAGGTTCACCAGTTCGCTCGTCAGGTCGACGTTCGAATTCTCGACCGCGCCGCCCTGCAGCGTGCCGTGGTTGGTCGAGCCGGGCACCGACACCTGCGGCGCGCCCGAAGCGGAAGTCTGTGCGAACACGTTCCCGCCGAGGTTCTGCAGGCCGTTCTGGTTGTTGAAGTTGGCGATCGCGATCTGGCCGAGCGCCTGCGTCTTGCCGTTCGAATAATTGCCGGTGAGCGTGCCGTCGGTGCCGACCGAGAAGCCCGTCAGTTCGCCCGACGTGTAGCCGTCCTGGATCACGTTCGTCACGCCGCTCTTCGCGCCGTACTGCGTCGTGCCCGTGAAGTCCATCGTCATCGTCTGGTTGGTCGCGCCGCCGTCCGCGCCGTTCGGAATCGAGAACGAGACCTTGCCGCCCGAGGTCAGGTTGCCGGAGGTGTCGAAGGCGAGCGTGCTGATCTTGGTGGCGTTCGTGACCGGATCGCCCGAGCCCGAGTACGCGTCCCAGGAGCCGGTCGAGTTCTTCACGAAGTAGACCGACACCTTCTGCGTGCCGCCGAGCGAGTCGTACACATCAACCGAAGTGGACGTGTTGTAGCTTTTCGCGTCGGTTGCGTCGAACGGCGTGGTGGTCGGCGTCGCGTCCTGCGAATTCAGGTTGAACTGGGTCTGGACCTTGGTGGTCGCCGAGGGCGCGATGTTCGAGGTCGGCACGGTCAGCGGCACGGTGCTCGCGCTGTTGACGACGCCCTTCGAATCCGCCGCGTAGCCCATCAGCTGCAGGCCGGCGCTGTTGACGATCTTGCCGGTGTTGTCGAGGTGGAACACGCCGTTGCGCGAGTAGACGGTCGAGCCGTTGTTCGACAGCTGATAGAAGCCGTTGCCGTTGATCGCGACGTCGAGCGCCTGGTTGGTGGTCGTGATCGTGCCTTGCGAGAACTGCTGCTGCACTTCGGAAAGGCGCGAACCGATGCCGATCTGGTTGCTGACGGCCGTCGCCATCGAACTGGCGTACATGTCCGCGAACTGCGCCTGGCCCTGTTTGAAGCCGACGGTGTTCGCGTTCGCGATGTTGTTGCCGATGACGTCGAGGTCGCTCGATGCGCCCGACAATCCACTCAATGCCTGTTGGTAACCCATGACGGTCTCCGCTCGGAAATTTCGAAAATTCGGTTGATGAGGTTTAGAGGATCGACGCGACGCTCGTCAGCCCGACGGTCTTGCCGTTCGCGAGCTTGAGCCCGGTCGTGCCGTCCGCCTGCTGCACGACGCTTTGCACCTGCGCGGCGGAGAGCGTCGTCGCGGTGGCCGCGACGCCGTTGATCGTCCCTTGCGCGGTGATCGTGTAGCTGCCGTCCGGCAGCGTCGCGCCGGTCGTATCTGTCGGCGTCCAGCCCGTGACCGGCACCACGCCGGCCGACTGCGCGCCGAGCTTGATCGTGTTGACGATCTGGCCCGCCGAGTTCTTCACCACGAGGTTCAGGTCGCTGACATCGTTCGCGAGCTGCACGCCAAAGCTCGACGACTTGCCGCTCGACACCGTCACGTCGCTGCCCGAAGCCAGCACGGTCGAGCCGATCAGGAGCGCCGCCTGGGTCGACTGGCCCGCGGAAAGCTGCGTCGCGAGCGAGCTGAGCGACGTGTTCAACTGGCCGATGCCCGTCACCGTGTTGATCTGCGCGAGCTGCGAGGTCATCTGCGAGCTGTCGGCGGGGTTGGTCGGGTCCTGGTTCTTCAGCTGCGTCACGAGCAGCGTGAGGAACGTGTTCTGCAAATCCGACGCGGATTGGGTACCGGTCTTGGAACTCGTCGTCGACGAAGTCGAAGAAGACGACGAAGTGCCGTTCATGGTGTCGAGCAGCGTCTGCGACACAGTGGTGCCGTTGCTGCCGATCGAGGTGCTGGTAGTCACGTGGTTGTCCTTGGGTTCAGGTGCCGATCGTCAGGGTCTTGAGCATCAGCTGCTTGGCGGTATTGAGCGTCTCGACGTTCGCCTGATACGAACGCGACGCGGAAATCATGTTGACCATTTCCTGCACCGGATCGACGTTCGGCAGCGTCACGTAGCCGTTTTCGTCGGCGGCAGGATTACTCGGGTCGTAGCTCGTCTTCATCGGAGTCGGATCGTCGATGACGCCCGTCACCTGCACGCCGCCGACCTGTTGCCCGGACGCCGTGCGCGCACCACCGAGCGGATCGACCGCGAACACGACCTGCTTCGCCTTGTACGGCTGGCCGTCGGGGCCGGTCGTGCTGTCGGCGTTCGCCAGGTTCGACGCCGTCACGTTCAGGCGCTGCGCCTGCGCGGACATCGCCGAGCCGGCAACGTTAAAAATGTTCATCAGGGATGGCATCGCTTTTCCTTCCTTTACTGTCCGCCGTTCGACGTGATCGCCGAGAGCATCGACTTGATCTGCCCCGAGATCACCGTCATGCCGGCTTCGAAGTGCAGTGCGTTGTCGGCGAACTGGACGCGCTCGGCGTCTAGGTCGACCGTGTTGCCGTCGAGCGACGGCTGGCTCGGAATCCGGTACGCGAGACGGCCGTAGTCGTCCGTCGAGCCGCCCGTGGACTTGAGCGTCGTCGTGCCCGCCATGTGGCCGGTCGCGGTCGCCGCCATCGACATCCCGCTCGACACGCTGACGGGCTGCGCCATCGCGAGCGGTGCCGAGTTCGATGTCGCGGTGCCCGCCGTCGAGCCGCCCGTCTTCTTCAGCGCGCCCGCGAGCGAGCTCGCGAAGTCGACGTCGCGGGCCTTGTAGCCCGGCGTGTCGGCGTTCGCAATATTCGACGACAGCAATTCCTGCCGGTAAGCGCGCACGTTCAGCGCTTCGCGGCCGAACGCCAGTTCCTTGTCGAGTTTGTCCAGCATTCCCGGGTCGCTCCTTTCGCGTTTCCTAGACCTTTTCCTCATCCGGTCTCACGTCGATGCGGCTCGCGAGACCTTTTTGCATGTGACGAATCTTAGGAGCGCACCGCAAGATCCAATCAGACGAATAACCGGGGAAGCGGGCCTCTATTCGGGGCTTGAGCGCGGCGGCCGATATCTAGAATTCTTCTCGTGGCCCGGGTTCCGCTTTCGCCGCATGGATGGGAAGACCCGGGAAGTGATGGTTTGGCCGCTTGTGCCGAGGGAGAGATGTAATGAGCAGGTCCGCTTCGCATCGGCCGGACGCCGGGGTTATCGTCGGGATGGCTTCGCGCCACGCCGGGCACAAGTCCGGCCGGTCGCTCCGTTCGGCGCGTTCGCTCGCGAGCGGCGTCGCGCTGGCCTTCGGCATGGCCGGACAGGTCATCGCGCAGGAAGGCGGGCCGATCATGATTCCCGGCAACGCCGAAACGAATCCAGCCGCGCTGACCGCCATGGCGAAGAACGCGGGCATGTCGGAGACGGCGACGACGCCTGCGGTATCGAACGCTCCGGCCGTGTCTGCGATGAATACGCCGCGGCCGCGCGGCTACACGGCCGCCGCGACCGCGGCCGACGCCGCCATGCAGAGCGCCGCCCGCGCGCTCGACGCGCACGCCGAAGCCGCCGACGACACGATGTCGGACGCGAACGGCATGATCGTGATTCCGGGACCGGGCGAGGCGAAAAGCCCGCCGGCCGTCGCAAATCGGGCACCGAACGCAAGTTCCGCCACTCCCGCCAGCCTGCCGCGCGTGCAGTCCGTCTCGGCAGCGCGCGAGGTGACGCCCGTGGTGGTCGTGCCCGACAGCGCGCAGGCTTCCGGGAAGGCTGCCGGCTCCAACGCGGCGCGGCCGATTGCTGCCGCGGCGGCAGCGCCCGTCGCGACGCGCGCGGCTCCGGTCCCCGCACGCATCGCCACGGCCAGCGCGGCCAGCCCAAATCCGAATCCGAATCCGAACGCCCAGGCCACGCAGGACGGCGAGGCCATTCGCGCCGCTGCGCTTGCCTTCGTCCAGCAACAGGCGGCGGGCCTGCCCGGCAAGCCCGATATCACGGTGATGCCGGTGTTCCCGCGCGGCCTCGCGCCCTGCACGTCGCTCGATCCGTTCATGCCGACGGGCGCCCGCCTCTGGGGCCGCACGACCGTCGGCGTGCGCTGCGCAGGCGAGCATCCCTGGACGCTCTATTTACAAGTGCGCGTCTCGATCAACGCGACCTACTACCTCGCCGCACGCGCCATCGCGCCGGGCGAAGTGCTGTCGAGCGCCGACCTGCTCGCCCGCGACGGTGACCTGACCTCGATGCCGCAGGCCGTCGTCACCGATCCGACCCAGGCCGTCGGCGCTGTCGCGCTCTCGCGCGTGCCCGCCGGCCTGCCGCTGCGTACGGACATGCTGCGCGGCGCGTCATCGGTGTCGATCGGGCAGAACGTGCGCGTCGTAGCCGACGGCTCCGGCTTCTCCATTTCCGCCGAGGGCAGCGCAATGAACAACGCCGCGCCCGGCCAGCAGGTTCGCGTGAAAACGTCCGCCGGGCAGATCATCACCGGCGTCGTGAAGGACAGCCAGACGGTCGAAATCCGGCTCTGAAGGCTTCGAATGAGCGGTACCGCGCATTTGTTGCAATTTGTTGCAAATGGTTAAAAATGCGCGAAAGCCTTACTGGACAAGGCTTTGATGGACGCGGTGTCCGACCGGGCGGTTCCGGGACGCGAGGCAGGTTAAAGTTTTTACACTGTCACGCCGATAAAGGAATCAACTCGTTCGGGAATGCACATCGTGAAAATCGATTCGAATAGCAACACCAGTCTCGCGGCCCTTCAAGAAGGTACGCAACGCGCATCGCAAAGCGATGCAAAAGGTGCCGTGAGCACCACGCAGCAGTCGGGTACGGCGAGCACGCCGCAGTCGACGGTGAGCCTGTCGCCCTTGTCGGCGGACCTGCGCGCTTCGAACGCGTCTGACGTCGATACGGCGAAAGTCGCGTCGATGAAGGCCGCGCTTCGCGACGGCAGCTACTCGATCGACTCGGGCAAGATCGCCGACGGCTTGCTCGGCAACGCCCGCGACCTGCTGCAAACGAAAACCCCGCCGACCGGCGGCTGAGACGAGCGAAAGCGCCGCGAGCGGTAAAACGCGCGCGGTGAAGCAAGACTCTCTCGCATCGTCATGACGGTGCTGCCGGGCGGCTTTTTTGACCCTGACCGCGCGATTGCGGTCGAGCGTTTTAGCGAGTCGCAATGAAAGACGCCCTGCTTGCCACTGTTATCGATGAACTCGCCGCCGTCGAGGCGTTCGAGTCGCTCCTTGCCTTTGAAGAGAAGGCGTTGATCGCGGCGTCGCCGCTAGAGGCACTGCCGCCGATCATCGAGCAGAAAACCGCGTTGACCGAGCAGATCGCCGGGCTGGAGAAGCAGCGCGACGCGCAGCTTGCCGCGCTCGGATTCGCCACCGGCTTTGCGGGAATGGAAGCGGCGGTCGCCGCGGACGAACGGCTCGTCGACCACTGGAATCTGCTGCGGGCCGCCGCCACACGCGCGCGGCAAGGCAATAACAGCAATGGCGTCCTGATCCGCACGCGCATGGAATACAACCGGCGCGCGCTCGCGGAACTGCGCATCGCGCCTGCGAAATCGGGCTTCTACGGGCCCGACGGGCGCGTGCCGGGCGTGATGGGGCTCTGAAACGGCGTCGGCGCGCTCGCTTATCGAACGCGCCTTGCCGTTTCCGTCAGCGCACGAACGCCAGCGCGACCGTATTCGGGTCCGTGTGCCGTCCAAGCAGATTGAGCAGGCCCGCGAGGTTTTCGCGGGCTTCCGGCGCGGCGCTCGCCGTGCCGTGGAACTCGGTCGACTGCGGCGAAAGCGTGCCGTGGCCGTCGAGCATCAGCGGGCCTTTGCCGGTCGAGAGATCGATCGTCGCGGAGGCTCCCTGCGCCTGCAATACCACCCGATACGACCCGAGCGGCTTCACGCGCGACACGCGCGAGCCGATGTCGTTGAGCGACACGACGAGCTGGCCATACGTCTTGCGCCCGAGCACGCGCCAGTCGGTCCACGAAAGGCGCACGTCGCCGTCGATGTCGAGCGTGTTGAACGGCGCCCCGAGCCCGCTCAAAAGCGCCGCCGGCACGACGATCGCGCCCGGCGACACCGTCGCTCCACGCGGCGCCGCGTCGACCGTGACGGCATCGGGCATCGCCTGCGTCTGGCGCATCGTCATGTGCACGCGGCCGGTGAAAAGCGGCCAGAAGGCCGTCGTCCATTCGATCCGCCCCGGCAGCAGCGTTGCGCCGCTGCCGTCCGGGCCCGCCGCCAGCATCAGCGAGGCGGACCCTTGCCAGAGCGAGCCGGCCGGATCGACGAGATTGACGTGGCCGCCCGTCGTCTTCGAGAACTGCGGCACGATCCAGGCGGCCGGCATCATTGCGAGCAGCGTGAAAAGCACCGACAGCACCGCCACCATGATGGGCGGCAGCGCGGCGCGCGCGCGGCGCGTCCAGTAGCTCATGGGCGCGGCCTCTCGTTGCTGCCGCTCGCGTTGCCGTCCCTCATTTCGCGCTCGCCGGCTGCAGCGACGCGGTCAGGTCAACCTGCCCGTCCGGCTTGAGCGCCTGGATGTGCGTCTCGGCGACCTGCACCTTGTACTGGCGGCGCACGTCGTCGAGCCACGCCGTCCACATCGGGAACGACGCGTTCTTCAATTGGATCTGGATCGCCGCGCCGACAAGCTGGACCTGCGTCGGCGGCATGCCGCTGTCGGCGAGCGACTTCGCGAGCGCATCCTTCAGCACCTGCCCGGTCGGCATCACGCCTTCGACCACGCCGGCAAGCGAGCGCGCCTCGTTCGCCTGCGCGGTCATCTGCGCGAGCTGGCGCTGCATGCCGGGCAGGCTTTCCCGCAGACGCGCGCGCCCCTCGTAAGCCGGCGCCCACAGCACCAGATACACGATCGCGATGGCCCCCACGAGCCCGCCCCACATCAGCAATGTTTTTTCGCGCTGCGTCCGGCCGTCCCAGAATTCGGCCCACAAATCGCCGATTTGCTTTTTCACTGACCGCTCCTGATCGTCCATTTGCCGGTGCCGCTGTCCATGCTGCCCGAGAAACCGTTCGCCGCAAGGCGCTTCTGCAGGTCCGGGTCCACCTTCGTTTCGGGCTTGAAAGTCACTTCCAGCCGACGGTCGCGATAGTCGAGCCCTACGATGCCGTTCACCGGCACCGGGCCGAGCGAGCGCGCGAGGCCGTCGGTCAACGACAGAAAGTCGGTAGGCGAAAGCTCGCCCGCCGCGACCTTCATGCGTTCCAGCTGCCGCGACATCTGGTCGGGCGCATCGAGGACGACCGTCGTCTTCGGGAACGCGTTGAGCAGCAGCTCGGTTTCCTGCGCCTGGATCGCGTCGCGCTGGCGCGCGAGCTGCAGCCACTGCGCGTTCACACCAATGACAGACACGATCACTGACGCCGCCACCAGCGCGATCGGCACGCGCAGGCGCCGCATCGTCGCGCGGTCGAGGCGCCACGGCTGCGCGGCAAACTCGAACTGACACAGATCGAAGCGGCTGGCGAGCGCGTTGCGCGCGAACTGCTCGAACGGAAGCGCTTGCGCGCCATGGAAAGCGCCCGTCGCCGATGCAGCGGCCAGGCGCGGCTCGTCGCCAGGCAGATCGGAAAGCGTGTACAGGGCGCCCGGGTGATCGCCTGCTAGCGCGGCAAGCGTCTGCATGACGGCGGTTGCAGGCAGCGCGAGACCTTCGCCGAGCGCCGAGTGCTCGCCGCGCGCAATCGCGATCTCGACGAGCGGTGACGCCGCCGCCGTCGCGGCGGGCGCGGCGGCAGCAGGCGTGGCGACCTCGGCAAGCAGCGCCGGCGCTGTCGAGACGACGTGGCCGAGCACGCCGGCGATGAACGGATCGAGCGCGAGCGGCGCGGTTTGAGCGGGTGCGTCCGCTTCCGCACCTTCCGCTGTTACCGGCACCGCCGTCGCCGCCGCCGGCAGGCAGCGCATCGCCGGTACGGCTTTCACGTTGCGATGCCCGCTTGCCGCGAACGCGCTCAGCACGAAGCGGAACCAGCCGCGATCGATGATTGCGACCACGCGCCGGCCGCCTTCGAGCGCGACCGGATCGACGGCGATATGGCAGGTCTGCGGATCCTGGATCAGCTGATCCTCGACGACGTTCGGCAACGCCTGCCGCAGCTTCTGCCCCTTGAGGGGCGGCAGCGCCGCGGCAAGCAGCAAGAGGTCGCGCGCGGCGACGATCAGCACCGTCGCGCTCGCGCGCGGCAGGAGCCCGAGCGACGCGCGGCCGGCGCGCTGCGTCTCGCCGCGCTTGTCGACGAGCAAAAACGGCAGCTCCGGCAGTTGCCACTCTTCCGAGCGCACCGCCGGATCGCGCGGCGGAAGTTGGACGATCAGTGTGCTCAAGGGCCGCTCTCTCTCATCATTGGACGTTCAAACATGCGGTGAATCAGTCATTGCTGGTCGCGGACATAGACGATGCGCGTCGTGTGCGTCGTCGGGTCGCGATAAATCAGTGTCGTGCGATCCACCTGCGCGCGCTCGTGCTCGACGCGCCCGTGGATCACAAAATAGCGCGTCGTGACGTCGAGCAGGATCGGATCGATCGACGTTGTCTTGACGCCTGCCCCGTTCAGCGCGAGCTGAACATTGCCGACATCGTGGAAAAACACGGTCTCGCGGCGCGCGACGAACGCCTGCGCCTGCGACAAATTCATCCCCGGCACCACCGCCGCGATCACCTCGGGCGGCGCCGTGTTCATATTGACGGCCGTCGTCGTCGGCAGCACGGTCACGAACCGGCGCAGGCGCTCGACCGCGTCCGGCGTGAAACCCTGCACGTCGAGCAGCGAATCGACGCTGATCACCTGCAACGGCGCGACGGGCGCGTTGCTGTCGGCGTCCTTCAGGCCGGGATCGTCGGTAAAATTGCCGCCGCCCGTGCCCCCGCCCTGCGCAATCGCCGCCATGGCCGCTTCCGGCGACGAAGCCGCCGCCCCCGACGCCACCTGAAACCGCGTCGCCGACTGCGCGAGCCCCGCGCGAATCTGCAGCGCGGTGGTCTTCGCCAGCGAGCCGTTCAGCCCGAGGAGCGTCAAGAGCCGCTGGAACGCCGCGATCTGCTGGACGTTGATCGTCAGCACGCCGGGCGTCGGCGTCGAAACCAGATTGCGCAGGTTGAACTTCGCCTGCGCGTCCTCGATCGAGCCTGACAGATACGTCTGCGCGCCCTGCTGCGCCCGCACCTCGCCGATCTGTCCGAGGAAGTCCGAAAGTCGCGTCTTCGCGATCGGCACGCCCCACACGCCGCCAAGATACGTCACGGTCGGCGACGTGTCCGCCTCCGAGCGCAGGATCAGCCGCGTCCAGTCGAGCGCACTGCGCGAGATCCAGTTGGCCTGCGCGAGCAGCCGCTGATTCTCGATCCGGCGAATCTGCACTTCCTGCCGCCACAGCATGCCCGAGACGAGAATCGCGGAAAGCGCGACCACCAGCAGCGCGCTGATGATCGCGACGCCGCTCTGTTTGTCCGAACGCGTTCTGCCCGTCATCGTCATTCTCCGACCAGGAAGACGCGCGTGATCGGCGCCTGCAGATTGCCCGCGCCGACCGCGACCTGAACGCCCGTGACGGAACGCGGAAGCGGGCCGTCGCCGAGTTGCGGCACTTTCACGTTGTTGTCGTTCTCTGTGACCTTGGACGCCACTTCGCCCATCTGCGTCGTCCAGCCTTGCTGCGTGATGTAGACGCGCGTCGCGAACGATCCTACGCCGCCCATCAGCGGCACGGCGCTCCAGCCGTCGGCGCTGTCGGCGGCCAAGAGCGCCCGGCGCACCTCGCCGACGTTCGCAAGCGGCGCCGACGCGAAACGCACGATGCGCCCGTCCGTCAGCCGGTAGCGCACGACCTGCAGCCGCGGCGGCCCGCCCGGCGTATACATGCCGCGCACGACCTGCAGGCGGTTGGCGCTCATCGAAATCGCCGGCTGGCCGGCCTGGTCGTCGGTCGCGGCCTGACGCGCGTCGATGCGCATCTGGTCGAACAGCTGCGCGACGACGCGCTCGTCCTCCATCGCATTCGTGATCGTGGTGCGGCCGCGAATCACCTGGTCGAGCCCGCGCCACGACAGCACCGCGATCACCGCGAGAATCGCGATCGCGATCATCATCTCGATCAGCGTGAAACCGCGGGCGCGGACGTCAGAGCGAACGGTTCGTTTCATTCGCCACCACCGTAACCATTTGCGCGAGATTGCCGGGGCGTCCCGGCGTCGCGACGAACATCTCGACGCGTCGGAAGATCGGATTCGGCGTCGCGGAGACGCGCTGCGTGCAGACGAGCCGCAGATTGCCCTGCGAGCAGTCGAAGCTGCGCGAGCCGATCGGGGGCCACGCGCGCGAAAGCCGCAACTGCGCGAGTTCGTTGTCCGCGCTCCAGCCGGCGAGCAGCCGCCGATGCAGGTCCGCCTCGCCGGTTGCGAGCGAGCCGACCGCGCGCAGCGACGCCGCGAGCGCCACCGCGATGATCGCGAGCGCGACCAGCACCTCGATCATCGTGAAGCCGCGGGAAGGGGCACGGACGGGCGTCGAGGCTCGCATCACCGCACCTGATAGCGGCCGTTGCCGGTGCCGACGATCGTCGCGCGCCCGACCGGCGAGACGAGCGTGATTTCCATTGGCGCGTCGATGGCTTCGGTACCGAAAACGAGCCGGCCGACCGACTTGTCGGTGCCGGCGAACTGGATTTCGACGTTCGTCACGCCGCCTTCCCAGCGGCGCGCGCGAAACAGATCGTCGCGCAAGGGACGCCAGCCGTCGTCGGTGCGCACGTCGAAGCGAAAGCCGCCGTTGACCGGCTGCCACGCGATCGGCCGCGCACGCACCTGCGCTTCGTCGCCGGCGGATTCGAACAGGAGCGCGAGCCGTTGCGCCTCTTCGTTGAGATCGGTGCGCGGATTGCGCGTGAGCTGCAGCGAGGCGAGCGACACGAGCAAGCCCGCAATCACCAGCACGACGAGCATTTCCAGGAGCGTGAAGCCGGCCTGAGGTTGAGCCTCACCCCGCGCCCCGGTGTGCCGGAGCGCCTTGCCTGTCACGCGGATGGGCCTTACCCGTTCACTCACACTCGCTCGCCGATGCTTACTGCCAGGACCCGACGTCGGCGTCGTTGCCCTCGCCGCCCGCCTTGCTGTCGGCGCCGTAGCTGAATACGTCGATTTCGCCGTGCACGCCCGGATTCAGATACTGATACTGGCCGCCCCACGGGTCGTTCGGCAGGCGCTCCAGATAGCCGCCGTCCTTCCAGTTGTTCGGCACAGGTTCGGTGCTCGGCTTTTCGATCAGCGCGCGCAAGCCCTGCTCCTGGGTCGGATAACGGCCGTTGTCCAGCCGATACAGCTTGAGCGCCTGCATCATCGTGCCGATGTCCTGCTTGGCCGCGACTCGGCGGGCTTCGTCCGGACGGCTCATGATCTTCGGCACGATCAGCGCGGCGAGAATGCCGAGAATCGCGATCACCACCATGATCTCGATCAACGTGAACCCGCGTTGGCGGCGTGCCTGCGCCGTCGAAAGTTCCATGCGGCGTTTCGTCCACATTTGCATGACTACTACCTCGTTTCGATGAAGATGTTGTTCGTTCGAAGGGCGCCCGATGCGCCAGGGAAACGCCCCGCGCGGATTTGCGCGCGTGGGCAGGAGAGCATTCTATAGGTCCGGCCGGCGCCCGCTTTCAAACGCCTTGACCCGGGTCTTGTCAGCGCACATAAATCGTCGGACCGGGGGCGTTTTGGGGCAGAAAGACCTCGGATTTCACGCCGTTGCGGTCGATGATGATCGAGCGAGCGCGCACTTCGGAAATCTTCACGCCCTGCGTGAGCGGCCCGCCAAGCGAGATCGCACGCGCCGGCTCCCCGCCGTAGCTGACGATCGCGGCCGCGCCGTGCTGCAGCGCCAGAATGCCGAACAGATGCACGTCCTGGTTGGCCTGCGTCTGCAACTGTCCGCCGAAAATCGTCGCCGCCTGTTCTACCGATGGCGCGCGCGCCGCTTCGGCGGCGGGCGACGGCGCGGTCTTGCGCGAACTCAGCGTGACGACCCAGTAGGTCATCGTCACGCAGAAAAGGGCCAGAGCGGCGAGCGTGAGAAGGCGGGTTTGCAGGGCGTTCATTACTGCACCATATTGTTCAGTTCGATGATCGGCAGCATCACCGCGAGCACGATCACCAGCACGACGCCGCCCATCGCGAGGATCAGGAGCGGCTCGAGCAGGCTCGTCAGGAACATCGTCCGACGTTCGAGTTCGCGCGCTTCACCTTCGGACGCGCGGTCGAGCATCGTCGTGACATCGCCGGTTGCTTCGCCCGAGCGGATCAGGTGCACGAGCACCGGCGGAAACGTCTTCGTGTTGCCGAGCGCGCGCGACAGCGACGTGCCTTCGCGCACGCGCACGATCGCATCGTCGACATTTTCGCGCATCGCCGTGTTGCTGAGCGTTTCACCCGCCGCCTGCAGCGCGCGCAGGATCGGCACGCCGGCGGCCGTCAGGATCGCGAGCGTGCTCGCAAAGCGCACCGTGTTGTAGCCGCGCACGAGCTTGCCGACGAGCGGCGCGGTGAGCAGCCACCGGTCGAACGCCATCCGCGGACCGGGGCGCGCAAGGATGCTCTTGATGATCCACGCAAGCAGCACGACGCCGATCAGCACCGCCCACCAGTAACTGCGCACGAAGCCGGAGAGCGCCATCATCATGACGGTCAGGACCGGCAGCGCCTGCTTGGTGCTGGCGAACACATTGACGACCTGCGGCACCACGTAACTCAGCAGGAACGTGACGATGCCGAACGCGATCAGCGTGACGATCGCCGGATAGGTGAACGCGAGGATGATCTTCTGCTTGAGCGCGTTGCGCTGCTCGATGTAGTCCGCGAGACGCGACAGCACGAGCCCGAGCTTGCCGGTATGTTCGCCCGCCGCGACCAGCGCGCGATAGATCTCGGGAAAATCCTTCGGATGCTGCGCGAGCGCGTTCGCGAACGAATGGCCGCCGAGCACTTCCGCGCGAATCGCGGCCATCAGTTCGCGGATGTAGTCGCGTTCCGACTGCTCGGTGAGCACCGCGAGCGTCTCGCCGAGCGGCAGCCCGGCGATCAGCAGGCTCGCGAGCTGGCGCGTCAGAATGGCCTGTTCGCGCTGCGACAGCCGCCGTCCAAGCGACAAACGCTGCTGGCGTTCGCCGCGCGTCCGGCTGCCCGCTGGCTCGACGACGAGCGGCGTCAACCCCTGCGTGCGCAGGTGGCCACGCGCGGCGCGGGCGCTGTCGGCATCGAGCACGCCTTTTTGCGTCTTGCCCGCCTGATCGATCGCTTCGAAACGAAAAGCCGGCATCGCGCTAGTCTCCGCCCGTCACGCGCAGCACTTCTTCCAGCGACGTCACGCCCGATTCGAGCCAGCGATTGCCGTCCTCACGCAGCGTGCGCATTCCCTGCGCGCGGCCGGCGGCGAGAATCTCGGCGTCGGCGGCGTTGCGGTGGATCAGCGGCCGGAGGGCGTCGTCGATCAGCAGCAGTTCGTACACGCCGCGACGTCCCGAGTAACCCGACTGCCCGCAACGATCGCAGCCGACCGGATGCCAGTGCGTCACGCCGTTTTCGACGCGCGCTTCCTTGCACACAGGACACAACTGCCGCACGAGCCGCTGCGCCAGCACGCCGAGCAGCGACGAAGCCAGCAGATACGGCTCGACGCCCATGTCGGTGAGACGCGTGACGGCCGACGCGGCGTCGTTCGTGTGCAGCGTCGCGAGCACGAGGTGGCCCGTCAGCGATGCCTGCACGGCAATCTGCGCCGTTTCGAGGTCGCGGATTTCGCCGATCATGATGATGTCCGGGTCCTGCCGCAGGATCGAGCGCAGTGCGCGCGCGAACGTCATGCCGATCCGCTCGTTCACCTGAGTCTGGCCGATGCCCGACAAGTCGTATTCGATCGGATCTTCCACCGTCATGATGTTGGTGGTGGTCGTCTCCAGGCGCGACATCGCGGCGTAGAGCGTGGTCGTCTTGCCGGAGCCGGTCGGGCCGGTCACGAGCACGATGCCGTGCGGACGGCCGATCAGCTTGTCGAAATGGACGAGCGTGTCGCGTGCCATGCCGAGCGTTTCGAGATTCAGGCGCTGCGCATCCTTTTCCAGCAGACGCAGCACAGCGCGCTCGCCGTGGCCGGTCGGCAGCGTCGAGACGCGCACGTCGACCGGCCGGCCGCCGACTCGCAGCGTGATCCGCCCGTCCTGCGGCAGCCGCTTTTCCGCGATGTCGAGCTGCGCCATGATCTTGATCCGCGAGATCAGCGCGCCATGCAGCGCTTTCTTCGGGCGCACGACGTCGCGCAGCGTGCCGTCGACGCGAAACCGCACCACCGACGCATTTTCGAACGGCTCGATATGAATGTCCGACGCCTGCTCGCGCGCGGCCTGCGTGAGGAGCGCGTTGATCATGCGGATGATCGGCGCGTCGTCTTCCGATTCGAGCAGGTCCTCTACTTCCGGGATGTCCTGCATCAGGCGCGACAGGTCGACCTCGCCTTCCACCTCGCCGACCACCTGCGCCGCGCTGCCGTCGTTGCGCGCATACGCCGAATTGATCGCCGCCGACAGTTCGTCGCTCTTCACGCGCACGATCGTGAGCGCACCGAAATTGCGGGCGACTTCGGCGAGTGCGGCGTCGCTGGTCTTGTCGCTGATCCAGACTTCGATGCTTTCCGCGTGCTGGTGCGCGACCAGAATCTGCCCGGTGCGCGCGAAGCCGTACGGCACGAGCCGCGCGGCAAGCGGCGACGGAACGCCGCTGCCGGTGACGGTCGCGCCGCCCGGCGCCTGTGCCGTGCTCACGGCCGCGCCCCCACGTCGTTATTGATTGGCATGCCAGGGACCGAGTTGTTGTTCGGCACCGCGTAGTTGCTTACACCGTTCGCGCCCGGCGTCAGCGGCTGGCCTTGCGGCGCCTGTGGCGCCTGCTGCATCTGCGGCGCGCCGGGCGCCGGTCCTGCGTGGGGGTCCTGCGGCAGCGTCGTGCTGCCGTTCTGCGAACGCGTCGTGTCGTTCCAGTTGAACAGATTCTGCGCGGGTACCGCGCCCTGGCTCGGACCCGGCGGCGGCGGCGGAATCACCGGCACGTCCTTGTCGCGAATGAGGCGGTTGTCGGTCGTCGAGCCGTATTGCTGCTGGCGCAGATAGTCGTAGCGCGTGGTCGCGATCTGCCCGGACGTCGCCTGGTCTCGCACGATCACCGGGCGCAGGAACACCATCAGGTTGGTCTTCGTGCGCGTCTTGTTTTCGCTGCGGAACAGGCTGCCGATCCACGGAATGTCGCCGAGAAGCGGAATCTTGCTGTTGCCCGCGTTGTACTGGTCCTGCATCAAGCCGCCGAGCACCACGATCTCGCCGTCGTCCGCGAGGATGGTCGACTGGATCGAGCGCGTGTTGATCGTCACGCCGCCGGGATTGTTGGTCGTCGTCGCGTCGACGGTGGAATCTTCCTGATAGAGCTGCAGCTTGAGGATGCCGCCATCGGTGATCTGCGGCTTCACGTGCAGCGTCACGCCGACGTCGCGCCGGTCGAACGTGTTGAACGCCGTCACGGACGTGGCCGTGTTGGCGGTCGGCGTCGCGTACGAGCCCGTCACCACCGGCACGTTCTGGCCGACGACGATCTTCGCTTCCTCGTTGTCTAGCGTGATCAGGTTAGGCGTCGAGAGGATGTTCGCGTCCGACGACGTCGACAGCGCCTGCAAGAGGCCGCCAAGCCCGAAGAAGTTGCCGAACTTGTGCAGCAGGCCGACGTTCAGGCCCTGCGCGAGCAGCCCGGTCGTGCCCGACAGCGCCGACGGGTTCTGCGCGATCGCGTTGCCGGAAAGCGTCAGGTCGACGATGTTGGAATTGCCGGAACCGAAGCTCGAACTGCCGTAGATCGCGTTGTTGCCGCCATTCGACATCAGGAGCCCCTGCCACTGGATGCCGAGATTCGCGCTCGTCGTCGCCGACAGTTCGACGATCAGCGCCTCGATGTACACCTGCGCACGGCGCGCGTCGAGCTGGTCGATGACCGAGCGCAGGTTGCGGTAAACCGGCTCGGATGCGGTGATGATCAGCGAATTGGTCGCGGAGTCGGCCTGGATCATGCCGCCCTGCTGGTCGCCGCTCGTGTCGCTGTCCTTGTTCGAAAAGCCGCTGTCCTTCGTCGTGCCGCCGCCCGACATCGGATTGTTGCCCGAGCCCGAGCCGGAACTGCCCGACAACCCGCCCGGCAGCGGCGGCGTGCCGGAGACGCCGGTCGAGTTCGACGACCCGTAATTCTGGTTGAACGCGTTGGACGCATTCGAGCCGCCGGACGTATTGCTCGACGTGTCGTTGCCGCCGCCGCCCTTGCCCAGCATGCCGCGCAGCGTTTTCGCGAGGCGCGTGGCGTCGGCATTGCGCAGCGCGACGACGTGCATGTTGCCGGGCTGCGTCGTCGGCGAGTCGAGTTTCATCACGAGCTGCTTGGCCGCGCGCAGGCGCGTTTCGCTCGATGCGCGCAGCATCAGCGAATTGGTGCGCGGGTCGGGCGTGACGGTCACCTTGAGCGTGACATCGTTGCTGCCGACCGCGCCCGGGTCGAGCAGCTTGTTCAACTGCTCGGCGATATCGATCGCGTTCGCGTTCTTCAGCTGGATGACATCGACCGAGCGGCCGGCGGCCGTATCGATGCCCGCGATGATGCTGGCGATGCGCCGCACGTTGTCGGCGTAATCCGTCACGACGAGCGTGTTGTTGGCCGGATAGGCGGCGATCGTGTTGTTCGGCGAGATCAGCGGGCGCAAGACCGGCAGCAGGTTGTTCGCCGACTCGTTGCGCAGCGAGAAAACCTGCGTGATCACCTGGTCGCCGCGCGCGGACGGCGAGTCGCCGACAAAAGTCGGCACGCCTTGCAGCTTCGCGTCGGCTTCGGGCACGACCTTCAGCACGCCATGATCCTGCACGAGCGAGAAGCCCTGCATCCGCAATGCGGACTGCAGCGTCTTCAACGCCTGATCTTCGGGAACCGGATTTTCCGACACGAGATTCAACTGCCCTTTCACGCGCGGATCGACGATGATCGTCTTGCCGGTCGCCGCTCCGATCGCGCGGGCGACCTGATCGATATCCGCGTTGACGAAATTCAGCGTCACCTGCGCGTGTGCAATTTGCGCCGTGACAAGTCCTGCCACCAGCAGTGCCGTCGCGGTGCGACGCAGTGCCATACGTTTTCTTCTCATGGAGTGTGATTTCAAGGCCAGGGCGCCTACGCCCGAAGCCGGCTGCAACGTGCCGTCAAACCTGCCGAAAGCGCCAGCCGACAACGATTTCAGGCCTGATCCGCCGTCGTTGCCCGCATCCTAAAAACGTGAACCTTAGCAGCTTTTAATGTCTGCATTGTCACAATGAGTCGGCTGTGCGCGGCCGCTTCCAAACCACTGAAACGCCTCAAGCTTCCGCGAAGATTGCCGTCAGACAACTGGAAGGCCTTGCGGATTTGCCACGCATTTATGCCGAAAGCGTGAATTTTAACCGCTCCGGAGGGCTTATTATTCAGACGTTTACAACTGGTGCGCGCCAGACCAGCTTTTTCCCGATGGATCGGCTATCTTTCATCCACCCCCTGGGCCCCCCTGCCGGGTTTTGGCGCGCGACTCCCTGCGTATGTCTGATGGCTAACTTATCCGGGCAATAGTCTGCCGTTATGATACGGGCGGATGCAGTTCACAGGAGGCGGGTGTCGAGGCGGGTTTTTCCCGATGGCGCACGACGCGCGGCGGCAGTGTTGCCCGGCGTTCCTCCGTGCGGCAGAGATGGTGTTGCGCTCCGAGCGGGCGAGTGGATGGAAATACGATGAAAAAATTCCTGCGATGGTTTGCGATAGGTTTCGGCGCCTGGACGGCGGCCGCATCCGCGCACGCGGACTGTTTCGACGAAGCCGCCAAGTATCAGAAGGTCAACCCGCTCATCTTGCGGGCCATCGCGTGGCAGGAATCACACAACAAGCCCGATGCCATCAACAAGAACGCCAACGGTTCGACCGACTACGGCCTGATGCAGATCAACTCGATCCATCTCAACACGCTTTCGCAGTACGGCATTTCGAGCGGCACGCTGATGGAGCCGTGCAAGAGCGTCTACGTCGCGGCGTGGCACCTGCGCCAGAAGATGAACAAGTACGGTAATACGTGGCAGGCCGTCGGCGCCTACCATTCCGAGACCCCGGCGCTGCGCGACAAGTACTCCCGCCAGATCATCGACATCCTGAGCCGCTGGAAGCTGCTCCAGGCTTCGCGCTGACAGAAAGGCCGCCACGGCCTTGCGGGAGATTGCGCGATTTCAGGCGACTGCGTCCCCCGCGTTTTGATGCACAATTCCCTCTTCGAGCCCTGACGCGCGCTCGCGCCCGGCGACGCCACGCGTCCACCCTGCGCGCCTTTGCCCCACTCTCACTTCCCTCATTGCGATGAACTCTCTGCCATTGCCAGTCACCGTGCTCTCCGGATTCTTCGGCGCGGGCAAAACCTCGCTCCTGAATCACCTGCTCACCAACGGCGAGGGTGTGCGAATCGCTGCGATCGTCAGCGATCGGGGCGATGCCGGACAAGCCGAGATGTCGGAAGGATGCGAGCGCCATGTCCTCGCGGACGATCTCGCCGTCACGATCGAACGGCTCGCTGCGCAAGGCCGTTTCGATGCGATCGTCGTCGAGTCGTCGGGCGCGACGGATCCGATTCGCGTCGCCGAGCATCTCGCGCTTGCCGAGAGCGAAGGCGAAGTCGCATTCCCGGACATCGCACGCCTCGACACGATGGTGACGGTCGTCGATGCATCGAGCTTTCTGCGCGACTACGCAAACACGGGATCGCTCATCGAGCGCGACAGCGATCACGACGCAGACGACGATCGCACGATCGTCGAGGTGCTCGTCGAGCAGGTGGAATTCTGCGATGTGATCGTCGTGAACAAAGTCGATCTCGTCTCGACCGAAGCGCTTGCGCGACTCAAGCAGGTCCTGCAGGCGCTGAACCCGCGCGCCGTATTGTTCGACGCGCGCTTCGCCGATGTGCCGGTAAGCGAGGTCGTGAATACCGAGCGCTTCGATTTCGACGAAACCGCGAGCGCTGCCGGCTGGCTCATGACGCTGCACGATCAGCTCGACACGGACCCCGAGGCCGGGCAGGCAGACGTCGCGCATCTCGTCTATCGCGCGCGCCGGCCGTTTCATCCAGAACGGTTGTGGGCGCTGCTGAACGAAGAATGGCCGCACGTGTTGCGCGCCAAGGGATTCTTCTGGCTCGCGACGCGCAACGATATCGGCGGGTCGCTGTCGCAAGCCGGTGGCGTATGCCGTCAGGATCCGGCGGGCATCTGGTGGGCGGCGCAGGATCGCAGCGAATGGCCGACGGGCGATGCAGAACTGGAAGCGGAAATCGTCGCCGACTGGCACGGCGATCCCGACGACATGACAGTCGGCGACCGTCGTCAGGAACTGGTTTTGATCGGCATCGATCTGGATGTGTACGCGTGGCACGACAAGTTCGATGCCTGCGTTCTCACCGACGAGGAATGGGCACTTGGGCCCGAGGGATGGAAGCAGTTCAGCGACCCGTTCCCTTCATGGGACATCGAGGAACATGAGCACGATCACGATCATGGCGACGACTGCGATTGCGGACATCCCATGCACTAGGCGCTAACGCCAGTGCAAGGACTCGCTCGCGCCGATTCGCAGGCAAAAAAAACCCGCCGGCTGCGGCGGGTCATTTCCAACTGGTACAACTTGCTGCCTGGCGCCCGTCAGGGCGGCCCGGTCAGTCAACCGACAGCCGGTCGCCGACGATCGGCAATAGACCTTAACGCTTGTTTACTGCGTCCTTGAACGCCTTGCCAGCCGTGAACTTGACGGTCTTGGCCGCCGGAATCTTGATGGATTCGCCGGTCTTCGGATTGCGGCCGGTGCGCGCTGCGCGCTTGCCCGAGCCGAAGCTGCCGAAGCCGATCAACTGCACTGCGTCACCCTTCGATACAGCCTTCTTGATCACCTCGAGCAGCGTGTCCAGCGTTTCGCCGGTTTGAGCCTTGCTGGCGCCGGTCTGAGCGGCCACGGCGTCGATCAGTTCCTGTTTGTTCATTAAGGTTCCTTTATCAGTTTAGGTTGACACGAACAGCGCGAACGCGCCGATTATACGTGCGCGGGCCATGCAGTCGAGTGGTAGCGGCATTGCGGCGCCCCCGGCCACTGATCTGGCTTCGCGCTTCACACCATTCCCGTACTGCCGTCTCTCCATGCGGCGCTTGGTATCATAACGCAGCGCAAACCCAATCAGGATAAGGGTTTCAAAGATTTACCCTTAATTTTTGAGCCTGTTTTGCCTTTTGGCAGCCGTTTTGTCCCTGGGTCCAGTCCATGCTACGCGAGCTGATCGTCGAATACGGATTGCCGTTGGTTTTTGCCAACGTTCTGCTGGAGTCACTGGGACTACCCCTCCCAGCCTTACCCACATTGGTTCTGACGGGTGCGATCACCGCTGCAGCAAGCCTCGATCCAGGCCCCGTTTCGCCCTTTGCGTGGCTTCCCCAATTGCCTTTGATCGCCATCGTCGTGGTCGCTGTCGTGGCGGCGCTGATCGGCGACATCCTCTGGTTCTGGCTCGGCCAGCGCTATGGCTCGCGCGTGCTGCGCTTTCTCTGCACGCTCTCGATGTCGCGCGATACCTGCGTTGCGCGCAGCCTCGGCTTCTTCGGACGTTTCGGCGTGCGGGTCCTGACCGTGTCCAAGTTCATCCCCGGCCTCTCGACTCTCGCGATTCCCGTGGCGGGCGCGACGGGCGTCGGCTTCGCCACCTTCCTTTTCTACGATGCGATCGGCTGCGCGCTGTGGGCCGTGCTCGGCGTCGCGCTCGGGACGATGTTCGCGACCGCCGTCGATACGATCCTCGCGTGGCTCGACTGGCTCGGACGCGGTGCGATCGCGGTCGTCGGCGTGGCGCTCGCGCTGTATGTCGCCGTGCGCTGGTGGCGCCGCATGTCGCTGATCCGTCGCCTGCGCGTGACACGCATCGACATCGGCGAGTTGCGCGCGCTGCTCGAAGGCGAGCCGCCGCCCGTGATCGTCGATGTGCGCCGCGAGATGGGACGCGCGGTCGATCCGTTCGTGATTCCCGGTGCCCTCGCGCTGCGCGATGGCGACGTCGTGCCGCAACTCGCCTCTCTGCCGCGGGACCGCAAGCTCGTGATGTATTGCGACTGCCCCAACGAGATCTCGGCCGCACTCGCGAGCGAAGCGCTGAAGGCGCATGGCTTCGCCGATGTCGCGCCGCTCGCGGGCGGCCTGTCCGCATGGCGCGCGGCGGGCTACGCGCTCGAGCCCTTGCTGATCGATGCCGCCGCACGCGACGCGATGCAGCGCATGGCTTCTTCGTGAAGCCGCCCTGCTTCCCACCTTCCACGCGGCCCGCGCGCCGCATCGCACCGATTGAATGACCGATACCCTCCTGGAAGCCCATGATTTGCCGCGCGCCTGGGCGCGAGGACGCACTTTCGCGATCGTCGATACGCAGTTCGGCGATGGCCGCGCGTTCCTCGCAGCGTGGGCCGCATGGCGCGCCGATCCCGCGCGATGCGAGCGTTTGCATTTCGTATCGGCCGGGTCGCTCTCAACGCTCGACCACGCACCGACCGCGGACTTCGAACCATTGACGGACTTGCTTTCGAACGCATGGCCGATGCGCGTCGCTGGCGTGCATCGCCTGGAGTTCGAAGCTGGACGCGTCGTGCTGACGCTTGCCATCGGCGAGAACCCGGACGTGCTGAGCAAGCTCTGGCTGCGCGCGGACGCCTTCAATCTCCGAACCGAGCACAGCGTCGATCCGCGCGCGGTCTGCAAGCCATTGGCGCGCATCGCCGGCGATAACGCGACGCTTGCCGCCGAACCGCAGCCGATGTTGCAGCGCTCGCTGGAAGCGGCCGGTTTCGTCTGCGATCCTGCGGTGAAAGCGATCCTGACCGCCCGCTTCGCGCCGCGCTGGCGCGTGCGTCGTCACGAGCCGCCGGCTCCGGCCAGTATCGACAGCGACCGCCACGCCGTCGTGATCGGCGCAGGTCTGGCCGGCTGTGCGGTGACCGCGCGCCTCGCTGCGCGCGGCTGGCGCGTGACGCTCGTCGACCGCAACACCGAGGTCGCCCGCGACGCGTCCGGCAATCCGGCGGGCGTGTTTCATCCGATCGTCTGGCGCGACGACAGCATCGCCGCGCGGCTCACGCGGGCGGCGTTTCTCTACGCACTGCGCCACTGGACCGAACTCGAAGGCGCGGGCCACGAACTCCGGCGCACGCGCGACGGACTGCTCCAGATCGCCGATTCGCCCGATGACGCACTCGCCATCGCGGATGCGATCGGACGCTTCGGCTTACCGCAGGATTACGCCGTCGCGACGACGCCGACGGACGCGTCGCTGATCGCGGGCGTCGAGGTCGCGCGCGGCGGCTGGTTCTTCCCGCACGGCGGCGCCATTTCGCCGGCTGCGGTCTGCGCGGCGCAATGCGCGATCTCGGGCGAACGGCTCACGCGCCGCTTCGGCACGGAAGTCGCGCGCATCGAGCATGACGGCAACGCGTGGCGCGCCTTCGATACCGCCGGAGCGCTGATCGCGCAGGCGCCGGTCGTGGTGCTCGCGAACGCCCACGATGCTAAGCGCCTCGCCGCCCTCCACTGCGATCCGACGCGCAGCGTGCGCGGCCAGCTGACCGTGCTCGACGACACGCCGCTCGACGCATTGCGGGTGCCGGTGATCGGCGACGGCTACGCGGTGCCCCTCGCGCCGCGTCGCACGCTGACGGGCGCGACCTACGACATCGACAGCACCGACCGCGAAATCCGCGCGGCCGGTCATCGGGAGAACATCGAGCGCATCGCGCGGATGCTGCCTGCAGCCAGCATCGACCCGACGCGGCACGTCGAAGGACGCGTCGCGTTTCGCTGCGTGACGAGCGACCGCATGCCGATGATCGGCCAGCTCGCCGACGAAACCGCAGCGCGTGCCGATGCAAAACGCCTCTCGGGCGCGTGGCCGCTCGATTTGCCGCGCGCCGCGGGTCTTTATGGCGCATTTGCGTTCGGGTCGCGCGGTCTCGTGTGGTCGGCGCTCGCTGCGGAACTGATCGCCTCGCAGATCGAAGGCGATCCCTGGCCGATCGAACGCGAACTGGCCGAAGCGCTCGATCCCGCGCGTTTTCTCTTGCGCGCGCTGCGCCACGGCGATTTGACATAACGGTGCGAAGCTGTGATACGGAGTTATCCACCACGACCTGTGGATAACCGTGCGAAGAAGAATCGAAAGCGCTGTGAACTGCGTGTGGGCGTAAACGGGACAACTTGCGCGCACCGCGCCGCGCGACAAAGTTGTTCCGAGTTGCGGGGTGTCGGCTCACAACTTCGCGATCCGCTTTTGCTTTCTCCAAACCATTGATCGGACGCGGTAAACCCGAGTTATCCACAGAAATGGGAGATCCTTGTTAACTGCTACTACGTATACATACGGTAAACATGTAAACCTCTAAAGCGAGGGGTATCGGCAGGGACAAACCAGCGATTCGCATCGGTGTGCGGTCCTTTTTCCCTGTTTCAGTCGCGAGAAACGGTCCGTTTTACCGCATCGATTCAATCAGCTGGCAGCGCGCTGTCATGCGTTTCGACCTATGGCACAATCGCCCTTCTTCCTGCGGCATACCGTTCGCGCGGTGTCCGCCTTCAACGGAACGATGGTCGTGCGGTCAGAATCTGATCACCAATGCCGACGCCATCGTTCACTGTGTCCGGCCATGCATTCCGAGCCGGGACCGTGCGTTGCCGCCGTCGTGTCGACGAAAGGCGCCTCTGGTCTCGCAGCGCGGCCGACGCACACCCTAATCAACGCACGGCCTGTCCGTGACGCCGTGTTCGGTTCGAATTTCGTTTCGCCTGAGTGAACCAACGCTCTGAACCAACGCTCGATATGCCGGACGAGTCGGTTTGTCCGCGGGCGTTTCGCCGTACACGCGCAAGTCACCAGAAAGCGCACGTGCTCCATCTGCTGGAAGCTGTGAAGGAGAAGCCAACACGATGAATTCGGCATTTTCGTTTCTACCCGCCTGGCCGCTCGTGCCCGACGCCATCTTCTGGGCCGGCGTCGCGCTCGTCGCCGCAGGCCTGTGCGGCGAGCTGCTGTGGCGCGCCTGGCGTCTGCCGCGCATCACCGGCTACGCTGTGATCGGCCTGATCGCGGGCAATGCGGGATTCAGCGTGATCGACGTGAGCGCCGCCGGATTGTCGCGCCCGCTACTCGACGTCGCGCTCGGCCTGTTGCTGTTCGAACTCGGCAGCCGGCTCGACCTGCGCTGGATCCGCCGCAACCCGTATCTGATCCTGTCGAGCATCGCCGAATCGACGCTCACGTTCGGTTTCGTCCTGATCGCGCTGATGCTCTGCAACGTCCCGACGATGCAGTCCGTCGTGATCGCGGCTATCGCCATGGCGACCTCGCCTGCGATGGTGATCCAGTTGAAAACCGAACTGCGCGCCGAAGGACAGGTGACACAGCGTCTCCTTACACTGACCGCGCTCAACAGCATGTATGCGGTTGTCGTGGAAAAGCTCGCCGCGGGCGTGCTGCATCAGGAAATCTACGGCAACACGTTCGCGACCATCGTCCAGCCGCTCTATCTGCTGATCGGCTCGCTCGTGCTCGCGTTCCTGCTCGCGCGCGCCTGCAACCTGCTGTACCGGCGCCTGAACGTGAACGACGAGCATTCATTCGTCGCATTGTTCGGGCTCGTTTTGCTCGCGATCGCGGTAGCGCATCTCTTCAAGCTCTCGACGATCCTCGCACTGCTCGCCGCCGGCATCATCGTGAAGAACGCGGACGAGCGTCCGCAGCTCTGGCCCGCGCATTTCGGCTCGGCCGGGTGGCTCCTCACGGTGATTCTGTTCGCGTTGACGCTGACCGCGTTCGAATGGGGCGATATCGTGCTCGGTGGAGTTGCGGCGCTCGCGCTGATCGCGGCGCGTTTCGTCGGGAAGCTGGCCGGCGTCCTGATCTTCGCGAAGCCGAGCGGGCTGAACTGGAAGCAGGGCGCGGCGCTCGGCGTATCGCTCACGCCGATGTCCGCGCTCGCGTATCTGCTCGTCGACGACATGTATGTGCTTTATCCCGACTACGACCCGAAGCTTCGCGCGATCGTGCTGTGTTCGATCGTCGTGCTGCAGGTGGTGGCGCCGTTTGTCGTCTACCGGAGCCTGTCGGCCGTCGGCGAGCGGCGCGAATGAAACCGATGCAGTCATTGAAAAGCATCGCTTAACCAAGAGGCGTCATGTCACTCGAACCTTTCATCAACTCTGAACCGTTCACGTTCGGCGTCGAACTGGAAATCCAGGTCGTCAATACGCACGACTACGACCTGACCAAGGCGGCTTCCGACCTGATGCGTCTCATCAAGGACGAAAAGATTCCGGGCAACATCACGCCCGAGATCACGGAAAGCATGATCGAGCTGTCGACGGGCATCTGCACGACGCACGAGCAGGCGGTCGCCGACCTGCGCAAGATCCGCGACACGCTCGTCGCCGCGGCCGACCAGTTGAACGTCGGCCTGTGCGGCGGCGGCACGCACGCTTTCCAGCAATGGAGCGAGCGGCAGATCTTCGATACGCCGCGTTTCCAGTACATCTCGGAGCTTTACGGCTATCTCGCGAAGCAGTTCACGGTGTTCGGCCAGCACGTGCATATCGGCTGCCCGGATCCGAACAGCGCGCTGTTCCTGCTCCATTCGATGTCGCGCTTCATTCCGCATTTCATCGCGCTGTCGGCTTCGTCGCCGTACATTCAGGGCGTCGATACCGGTTTTCACTCGGCGCGCCTGAATTCGGTGTTCGCGTTTCCGCTTTCGGGCCGCGCGCCGTTCGCGCTCACCTGGGACAGCTTCGAGGAATACTTCTCGAAGATGGTGAGCACGGGCGTCGTCAACAGCATGAAGGACTTCTACTGGGACATCCGGCCGAAGCCGGGTTTCGGCACGATCGAAGTGCGGGTGATGGATACGCCGCTGTCCGTCGACCGGGCGGCCGCGATCGCGTGCTACATCCAGACGCTTTCCCGCTACCTGCTGCTCGACAAGCCGCTCACGCTCAAGGAAGACGACTACCTCGTCTACACCTTCAACCGTTTCGAGGCGTGCCGCTTCGGACTGGAAGGCGTCTGCATCAACCCGCAGACGGGCGAACGCCGGACTATCACCGAAGACATCCTCGAGACGCTCGATGTCCTCGCACCGCACGCCGAAGCGCTCGGCTCGACCGAGGCGCTGAAGATGGTCGGCGACATCGCGCGCGGCAACAACAACGATGCGACGTGGCTGCGCGGCGTCTTCGACAAGGAAAAGTCGCTGCACGAAGCGGTGCGTCAGCAGTGTCTGCAATGGCGCCAGTAGCGTCATCAGGCGCGAAGCATCCTCGACGGACAAACCCGCTTTCGAGCGGGTTTTTTTACGAATTCTTCCAGCCGAAGGGTAAGCGCCGTTGCCGACAGAAAGCTTTTAAGGTTTACGTCCAAGAAGCCGTATACATACGTAATAGTAGTTAACAAGCTTCGGCATTTTCTGTGGACAACTGGAAAAAGCCTTGTAAAGTCAAAGTGGTAGCGCATGGAAAAGTAGGCCGGACAGGCACGCATTGCGAGAGGGATCCAGGGATATCACAGGAACGCGCCGAGATGGATGGCGAGTTATCAAGAATCCGCCCACATCGGAACAGCGTGTTTTCCCACGGGTTATCCACAGTGTTGCGTGAATAACTAAGGTGTACGTTTGTTCCGTGTCGCTTAGAATGTCGACTTTGCTGGCATCGTTACTGGCCGGCAGAGCAAAGCGTCAGCAAGAGCACGATAAGGCGCGAAGAGAGTTGCAACGTCCCATCGGGCGGTACGAAGTTGGATTGGTACGCCTGAATTTTGAGACAGTGGGACCGTTGGCCGGAAACGGCTGGCGGTGAAGCCAGCGGTCTTTCGCCGGGCGGGCATGCTTGACGCCGGCGGATGTTTGCGGGTCGCCCGCTGTCAAAACACATAAGCGGAACAAGAAGCGAAGACTATGAGCGAAGGCGTTTACGGAGAGCAGGCGACGGGGCGGGTGACCCATGGCCTGCTGCGGCTGAGCACGGCGATGCGCAGCCAGGCATGGGAATGGGCGGAAGGCGCGGGGCTGACGCCGACCCAGGGTGAAATTCTCGTGCTGCTGATGCAGCGCAAGGGGCCGATGCGGCTTGGCGAGATCGCGCGCGAAACGGCACTCACCGCCGCGACCACGAGCGATGCGGTGAGCACGCTGGAAGGCAAGGGCCTGGTCGAAAAGCGCCGCGCGATCGACGATGGCCGCGCGCTCGCGGTTCGTCTGACGGCACGCGGCCGCACGGCGGCCAAGCGCGCGCTGCAATGGCCGGACTTCCTCGCGAAGGCTGTCGGCACGTTGCGCGACGACGAACAGGCCGCGTTCTACCGGACGCTGCTCAAGACGATCCGCCAGCTGGAAACGCAGGAGCAGATTCCGGCGCACCGCATGTGCCTGTCCTGTTCGCACTTCGAGGCA
Source organism: Caballeronia arationis (assembly GCF_001544975.2). Taxonomy (GTDB): domain Bacteria; phylum Pseudomonadota; class Gammaproteobacteria; order Burkholderiales; family Burkholderiaceae; genus Caballeronia; species Caballeronia arationis. Next base: position 129,470 of record NZ_FCOG02000001.1, read on the forward strand.
AGCAAGAATCCAAAGAAGACGCCGCATCGCTGCGCGCTTCTGCAGATTTCGATGGCCGATACCGACCTGCGTCTGGATTGTTCGGTATACGAAGAAGCGGACATCGCCACGCAGAAGAAGAGCTGGAAGATTTTCGCCCAGGTCGCGTAAGCCTGGCGAGAACGTTGTCCGTCCGGCAGGCATGTGTGCTTGCTGCGAGTCGGTTAGACTGTGCCGGTCGCGCCCCCATTCGTGGGCCGCGGCCGGTTGTCCATTCGCCAACCGACTTGCAGACTCAACCCGCAGCCCCAAAGCCACGGAATCCTGCCGATGAAACATGAAGTCCTGGCGATTCGCCACGTCTATTTCGAAGATCTGGGCAATCTCGAACTGGTACTCGGCGATCGCGGCCATTTCGTGCGTTATCTCGACGTCGGCCGCGGCCGCATCGATGCCCCTAATCCGCTCGATCCGTCGCTGATGGTCGTGCTCGGCGGCCCCATCGGCGCGTATGACGACGCTAGCTATCCGCACCTCGTACCACTGCTCGCGATGCTGGAAAAGCGTCTGTCGGCAGGGCTGCCGACGCTCGGCATTTGTCTCGGCTCGCAGCTGATCGCACGCGCGCTCGGTGCGAAGGTTTATCCCGCGGCGGAAAAGGAGCTCGGCTGGCAGCCGCTCACGCTGACGGAAGCCGGACGCGCTTCGCCGCTTCGGCATCTGGAAGCGGACGGCGTCTCGACGCCGGTCTTCCACTGGCACGGCGACACCTTCGATCTTCCCGACGGCGCCACGCATCTGGCATCGACGCCCGCGTGCCGGAACCAGGCATTCACGTGGGGAGAACACGTTCTCGCGTTGCAGTGCCACCCGGAAGTGCTCGCGGACCGCTTCGAAAACTGGCTCGTCGCCTATCCCGGCGATATCGCGCAAAGCGGGACCAGCGCGCCGCGTCTGCGGGAAGAGACCGCGCGCTTCGGCCCGGGGCTCGAGCGCGCGGCGCGCTCGATGTTCGGCGAATGGCTCGACCAGTTCGACTTCACCCGCCAGCGCTAGGCAATCCTCAGTCATCGGCCAGTTCATGCAGATCATTCTCGATGCCGTGCTCGTCGGCAAAGCCGCGCCGCTCGGAACACAGGGCAAGCGAAGTGCGATCCACAAGACGCCCGTGCCGGAGCGCGTGCAAATCGGCGAGACCGGCATCGACGGCGACGAACAGTTCGAACGCAAGCATCACGGTGGCCCGGAGAAGGCGCTGCTTCACTACGCATTCGACCACTACGCGGCATGGCGCGAGGAATGGAGCGCCGGGCACGCGGGACTCGAACGCTTCGAAGCGCCCGGCGCGTTCGGCGAAAACCTTTCGACGCGCGGTATCGATGAAAGCTGCATCTGTGTCGGCGATGTGTATCGCATCGGCACGGCGATCGTGCAGGTGTCGCAGCCGCGACAGCCGTGCTGGAAGCTCAACCTGCGTTTCTTTCGCGAAGACATGTCGCGTCGCGTGCAGGACACGCGCCGCACGGGCTGGTACTACCGCGTGCTGGAGCCGGGCGTTGCCGGCGCGGGCGATGCTGTCGAACGGCTGGCGCGGCCGCATCCCGAATGGAGCGTCGACAGGCTGTTGCGCGTGCTCTACGTCGATCGCGACGACCGCGCATCGCTCGAACAGATGACGATGCTTGAAACACTGACTCCGTCGTGGCGCAAGACGGCGGCGAAGCGCCTCGAAAGCGGCAAGGTCGAGTCGTGGGCGAACCGGCTCGATACGCCGCGCAGCCAGAGCGACGACGACTGAAGTGCCGCACGCGCTTCGAGGCAGGCACGCGTGGCCTGCAGGAAGGAAAACGAAGTGCTATTCTCGATCGCTGATTCAGGTCTTTCTCCTCACCGGATATCGTCATGAGCGCGTTGTTTTCCCCGGCCACGCTGCGTGGCGTCACGCTTCCCAATCGGATCCTCGTGTCACCCATGTGCCAGTATTCGGCCGAACGCGGCGAAGCAACGGCATGGCACATGATCCATCTCGGTCATCTCGCGCTCTCGGGTGCGGCGATGCTGTTCATCGAAGCCACCGCCGTCGAGCCCGATGGCCGCATCACGCCCGGCGACCTCGGCCTCTGGGACGACGCCACCGAAGCCGCGCTGAAACCGGTGCTCGCCGCGATCCGCAAGCATTCGAAGATCGCCGTCACGATGCAACTCGCGCACGCCGGCCGCAAGGGTTCGAGCCACGTGCCGTGGGAAGGCGGGCAGTTGATCCCGGTGTCCGAAGGCGGCTGGATGCCGCACGCGCCCTCGGCGATTCCCCACAAGGACGGCGAAACGCCGCCGCTCGCGCTGGATACCGCTGGTCTCATCCGCGTGCGCGAAGCGTTCGTGGCGTCTGCCAAACGCGCGGCGCGGCTCGGTATCGACGGTCTCGAACTGCACGCGGCGCACGGCTATCTGCTGCATCAGTTTCTCTCGCCCGTCGCGAACCAGCGCACCGATGAATACGGCGGCTCGCTTGAAAACCGCATGCGCTTTCCGCTCGAAATCTTCGACGCCATTCGTGCCGTGTTTCCGGACGACCGGCCAATCGGCGTGCGCGTGTCGGCGTCGGACTGGGTCGACGGCGGTTGGGGAATCGAAGACACCATCGCGTTCGCCAACGAACTGAAGAAGCGGGGCGTCGACTGGATAGACGTTTCGTCGGGCGGCGTGTCGCCGCTGCAGAAGATTCCGCTCGAACCCGGCTATCAGGTGCCGTTCGCGAAGGCGGTGAAGGAAGCGACGAGCCTTCCGACGATCGCCGTCGGTCTCATCACCGATCCGATGCACGCCGAGGAGATCATCGAGAGCGGCCAGGCCGATTTCATCGCGCTCGCCCGGGCGCTGCTCTACAACCCGCGCTGGCCGTGGCACGCGGCCGCGCAACTGGGCTCGACCGTCGAGGCGCCGCCGCAGTACTGGCGCTCGCAACCGCGCGACCAGAAGGCGCTCTTCGGCGACATCTCGTTCGGGCAACGCTGAGTCGTTGCAATACGCATCGATCGAGGCCGTGCCGCGGACGGTTGAATTCAAATGCGGCTACCGTGTACGATGCCGAATGTTCGGGCGCACCATGCGTCCGGCAAGATGAACGCGGCGCCTATCAGGCCGCCGCGTTTTTTTCATCCCGCCTGGCCAATGCACGCCCTCCGCGTCTCCTGACGAGGCGCGCGCGCGACGCGGCGGCACGGGCTTCATTCAACCCTCCCCACCGATCGTTATTTAAGGATTCATTCGATGAGTTCACGCAGGGTCACCGTTCGCCGCTCGGGCGTGCATGGCAAGGGCGTGTTTGCCGCGAGGCGGATTGCGGCGGGCGAGCAGGTGATGGAATACAAGGGCGAGCGCATTTCGTGGAAAGAGGCGCTTCGCCGCCATCCGCACAATCCGGAGGAACCGAACCACACGTTCTACTTCGCGCTGGACGATGGCCGCGTGATCGACGGCAAGATCGACGGCAACAGTGCGAAATACATCAACCACTCCTGCGCGCCGAATTGCGAAGCGGAGGAAGTGGAAGGCCGCGTATTCATTCACGCGCTTCGCGACATCCAGCCGGATGAAGAGCTGTACTACGACTACGGTCTCGTCATCGACGGTCGCATCACGAAGAAGCTCAAGAAGGAATACGAGTGCCGTTGCGGATCGAAGAAGTGCCGGGGAACGATGCTGGCGTTGAAGAAGTAAGGCGCTTCGCCGGGGCTTCGGCCCTCGGCGCTATTCCCGGTTTTCGTCGGAAGCGAATGCCACGGCAGCGATGCCGTGGCATTTTTTTATGCGGCGGGCGCCGCTGCCGGAACGCGAGGCTTCAACGGCATGCGCACGATGAAGCAGGCGCCGCCTTCCGGCGCATTTTCGTAATGCACGCTGCCGCCGTGCAGCACCATGATGTCGTGGACGATCGCAAGGCCGAGACCGGCGCCGCCTTCGATGGTTTGCCCATCGCCGCGGAAGAAGCGCTTGAAGAGATCGGGCTGCTGGTCGTGCGGCACACCCGGGCCGTTGTCTTCCACGACGATCTCGCCGAACTGGTGGCCCGCCTGGTCGCGCCATGCAGTCACGCTCACCGTCACGCGCGCGCCGTCCTGGCGGAACGGCGGGATGTACTTGAGCGCGTTGTCGATCAGGTTCGCGATCACCTCGCGTAGCAGCACGACGTTGCCGCGCACGATCAGCGGATCTTCGTTGTCGGGATCGTCGAGGCGCTGGAAGCCCAGATCGACGCCGGCGGCAAGCGCGCGCGGCACCCATTCCGCACCGGTCTCGAACGCGAGCGCGGCGAGGTCGAAATCGACGAAGCGCGCGGCCTGTTCGCCCGGCTCCGCACGCGCGAGCGATAGCAACTGATTGGAGAGCCGCACCGCGCGATCCGCCGACGCCCGCAGTTCCTTCACCGCATCGAGCGCCTTCGCCGGATCGCGGGCGATCATCGCCTGCTCGGCGTGCAGCTTCACGGCGGTGAGCGGCGTGCGCAACTGATGCGCGGCATCGGCGATGAACTTGCGCTGCGCATCGAGCGCGGTCTTCAGACGGTCGAGCAGCGCGTTCATCGCGCTCGTGAGCGGCCGGATTTCGACCGGCACGAGCGTTTCGTCGACGGGTTCGAGCGAGGTGTGGGTCTGCTGATTGAGCGTATCGGCGAGATCGGTCAGCGGATTGAGCTGCTGGTTCACGACGCGCCACACGATCACCCAGCCCGCGAGCAGCAGCAGCAAAAGCGGCATCATGATCGCGACCAGGAACTCGACCGCGATCCGGTAGCGCGAGCCGACGCGCTGCGCGACCTCCACGACGATCGGATTGCCGTGCGGCTGGTCGACACGCACCTGTGCCGCTCGCACGCTCATGCCCTGATAGTGCGTTTCGAAGACGTAGGCGTAGTGGATGCGGCGCACGCTGGTGCCGGTCAGTGGCAAGTCGGGCTCACCGGCGATTTCGTTCTCGCCGTCGCTGATGCGGTAGATCAGTTGCTCGACGGGATCGGAGAACATTGCCTGCGCGAGCGGCGGCACGGTCACGGGCGCATCGACCCCCGCCAGCTGGATCTGCCGCGAGATGGCGGTGGCGAGATCGGCGAGCGAGCGGTCGACGACGTGCTGCGTGTACTGCCACGCGAGCCAGTACGCCATCAGGCCGCTCATCAGCGCGAGCAAGGACAGCGGCGCCGCGAGACGGCGCAGCAGGGATCGCCGGAGGCTCGGCGGAGGGGAATTACTGGTCACCTTCGTACGCGCCAGGTGAAGCCAGTCGTCGCGAGCGAAACGTTCGTCGCTCGCGCGCCGGGAGGGAAATCGCAAGGCGTTCTACGGACAGGCGCTTACGCGGCCTGCCGGATTTCCTGCAACAGATAGCCGAAGCCGCGCACCGTCACGATCTCGACCCGCGTGTTTTCGAGCTTCTTGCGGACCCGGTGCACATACACTTCGATCGCCGTATCGCCGAGATCGCCGCCGAAATGCGTCAGGTGATCCTGAAGCTGCGCCTTGCTGACCACGCGGCCATGGCGCAACAGCAGCATTTCGAGCACCGCGAATTCGCGCGGCGACAGTTCGAGCGGCTTTTCGTCGTTGAAGATGCGACGGTCGACGCCCGACAGACGCAGCCCACCCAGCGTGACTTCGGGACGCGGCACATCGCCGTGCGGACCGCTTCGGCGCATCACGGCACGGATGCGCGCTTCCAGTTCCTGCGGCTCGAACGGCTTGAGCATGTAGTCGTCGGCGCCGCTGTTCAGGCCCTGCACGCGGTCGTGCAGTTCGTCGCGCGCAGTGAGGATGATGACCGGCGTATGGCGGTTGCTCTGGCGAAAGCGCGCGAGCAGCGTCATGCCGTCTATGCCCGGCAGGCCGAGATCGAGAATCACCAGTTCATGCCGGTTTTGCGCGAGCGCCTGCTCGGCGAAGATGCCGTCGTGAACCATGTCGACGGTGAAGCCGGATTGTTCGAGGCTGCTTTGGATGCCGCGCGCGATGGGGCGGTCGTCTTCGATCAGAAGGATTCGCATGAAAGTCGCTCAAGTACAATGGGTTGAGCTCGGACGGGCGCCAGGCCGGCGAGAAGGATCGACGCGGCGGCGCGGGTTCGGGCCAGATCAAAACGCTTACGTCAAAGGCGGCACGCCGCGGCGCTCAGGGCCGCAGAAGTCGTGCACCGATTACTTTCTGTCCGGACATGCCTGACATCCCGATTCACGAACTCGAAGCTGCGATCAATTTCTGGCGCAATCGCTCGCCGTCGAGCGGCGACGAGTTGAGTCTGTGCGACGAGGCGAGCGCACTGTCCAGGCCTTATGCGCTGCTGATTGTACAGCGTGCCACATCGATGCCGGCGGAGCGATTAGACCCTAAAGCCCGGGCGGCGTGGGAAGCTTACGAGCGAGCGAGAACAGGCCTTTCCGGGTGAAAGCCAGGCGGCATTTCAATCTTTCGAACACTCTCTATTTTGCTTTCGAAACACCCATTTTTCCTGATTATTGGCTGTTTCGAACGCTTTCAGGCTTGTTACCGTTGGTAATACGGACGTTACGAAGCTTGCGAATGTAGGGTGAGGTCTCCGGCGACAGCCGCAGTGCATTAAACTCGCGCATTCAGCCGATAAATGCACAGAATCCTCATGATTGATCTCGATCACTTCGATCTCGCGCTTCTCGACGTTCTTCAACGCTTCGGACGCGCAACACATCAGCAGCTCGGCGAGCAAGTGCCGCTGTCACCGTCGCAGATCGGCCGTCGCCTGCAACGGCTCGAATCGACAGGGGTGATTGAGGGATACCGCGTGATGTTGCGTCCGGAAAAGCTCGGCCTCGGCGTGACGGCGTTCACCAGCCTCAAGCTCAAGCATCACGGCGATTCGGTCATCGAGCAGTTCCAGCAGCAGATCGAAACGCTGCCGGAAGTGCTCGAATGCCACGCGACCGTCGGTGACGCCGACTATCTGTTGCGCATCGTCGCGCCCGACCTCTCCGCGCTCTCGTCGTTCGTGATGAAAAAACTGATGCGCGTGCCGGGCGTCGACAGCGTGCGCTCGAACATCGTGCTGACCACGTTCAAGCGCAACGGTCCGCTGCCGCTCGGACATCTCTCCGGCGACGCAGCCGATTCCCGAACCTAGGCCGGCTGCGCGAGCAGATCGACGTAAGCGACCGGTACCAGGTCGTTTTGCGCGACGCCCAGCCGCGCGAACATGTCGTGCGCTTCCTGCTCGCCGGCGGCTTCGTCGTCGTCCTGTCCTAGCAGCACTTCCAGTTCGATGAAATCGCCGAGACCGTCGACACGGTCCAGATGAATGCGCGTGCGCCCGACCAGATAGACGTGGCGCTCCTTCGAGACGATCCCGCGCGTTGTCAGCGCCTGCGCGAGCAGCGTGTGCATCGCCTCGGCATTCGTCACCGGGCTGCGCGAGTAGTAGGAGACTTTCGGGCCGTCGCGGTCGTCGCGCTGGTAGAAGATCAGTTCGGACGGCGTGCCGTCGTCGAACTGGCGCAGCTTGAGGCGTCCGGTCGGGACGTCGTAGAAAAAGTCCTGCTGGCGAAAAATGAGCGGCGCGTCGGAGGCGAGTGCAGCGGCACGTTCGCGAAGCGCGTCGAACTGATGCGCGCGGGCCTTGATTTCGATGTTGCGTGCCATGGGCGAGGACTCCTCGAAGCCGGTTGGAGAAAGAGACTCAGACTAGCAAAGTTTCGATGACCGGCGCTTGAACCGGCGCCTACATCGACCATTGATCCTCGATCAGGCGCAGCGCGGCCGCGATCACGGGCTCTTCGCGGCGTTCGGCGAGCGCGATGAACGACAGCTGCGTCGGCACGGTCATCCCTTCGACGATCGTCAGCGCGTGCGCATGCGCCTGCGCGAGCGCGATCGAATCGCGGGCGAGCGTGAGGCCGACCCCCGATTTCACGAGATCGAGCATCGACGGCTCCTGATCCACTTCCGCGACGATCACGGGCGTTGCGCCCGCCGCTGCAAACACGCGCGAGAGCAGCCGGTTGTGCGCCGATTCGGGCGGCGTCCAGATCCACGGCAGCTTGGCGAGCGCCGCCCAGTCGCGCTTTCCCTTGTTGACGCGGTTATGCCAGCCCGCCGGCGCCAGCACCCGGTACAGATACGACGTCAGCGTCACGACGTGAAACCGCCCGGCGTCGCGCGTGTCGTCCGTATCGGGATCGCCGATGTAGAACCCCACGTCGAGATCGCGCGCCTTCACGCGCTCCAGCACCCAGCCGGACATGCCGTGCCTGAGCGCCGTCTGGATCTGCGGGTAGGTTTCGACGAGTTGCCGCAGGAATCCGCCGAGCCGCAGAAAATCCGGATCGAGAATGGTGCCGATGCGCAGCCGTCCCCGCACTTCATGCCGCAGCGCAGCAGCGGCGCGCTGAACTTCGTTCGCGGCCGCGAGCGCGCGCTCGGCGTGCGGCAGGAGCGCTTCGCCGTCGCGCGTGAGCAGCAGCCCGTGCGAGGTTCTCGAAAACAGCCCGATACCGAGCAACTCCTGCAGATTCTTGATTTGCAGGCTCACGGCGGGCTGCGTCAGATGCAGGTGCGCCGCAGCCCGCGTGAGATTGCCTTCGCGGGCCACCGTAACGAATGCGCGGAGCAGGGTGTAGTCCATGCGCTGATATTAGCGTGTCTTATATCTCTGTTGAACATATCTCATTGGATTTGGGGACGGCTGCGGCGGTACGCTCTTACCCATCGGACAAAGACCGGCTTCCAGCAATCATCCTGCATGGTCGATACAAGGAGGAGCACATGAGCGAGACACATAACAGCGAAACGCGCGCCGCAGCGCTGACGCATTTCATCGGCGGACAGCGAGTCGAAGGTACGAGCGACCGCTTCGGCGACGTCTTCAATCCCGCGACGGGCGCGGTGACATCGCGCGTTCCGCTCGCGAGCGTCACCGAAGTCGATGCGGCGGTGGCCGCCGCCCATGCTGCGTTCCACGCCTGGAGCGAGACCGCGCCGATCAAGCGCGCTCGCGTGATGTTCAAGTTCAAGGAATTACTCGACAGGCATCACGACGAACTCGCCGAAATCATCACGCGCGAGCACGGCAAGGTATTCACGGACGCTTACGGCGAAGTGATGCGCGGCATCGAGATCGTGGAGTTTGCGTGCGGCATTCCGAACCTGCTCAAAACCGATTTCACCGATCAGATCGGCGGCGGCATCGACAACTGGAACCTGCGGCAGCCGCTCGGTGTGGTCGCCGGCATCACGCCGTTCAACTTCCCGATGATGGTGCCGTGCTGGATGTTCCCGATCGCCATCGCGACGGGCAACACCTTCGTGCTGAAGCCCTCGGAGCGCGACCCTTCCGCGTCGATTCGCCTTGCCGAACTGCTCAGGGAAGCCGGCTTGCCCGATGGTGTGTTCAACGTGGTGCATGGCGACAAGACCGCCGTCGATGCACTGCTCGCGCATCGCGATGTCGAGGCGCTGTCGTTCGTCGGCTCGACGCCGATCGCCGAATACATCTACGCGGAGGGCACGAAACACGGCAAGCGCGTGCAGGCGCTGGGTGGCGCGAAGAATCACCTCGTCGTGATGCCCGACGCCGATCTCGACCAGGCCGTCGATGCGCTGATGGGCTCGGCCTACGGTTCGGCCGGCGAGCGCTGCATGGCGATTTCGGTGGCGGTCGCGGTCGGCCATATCGCCGATGAGCTGATCGAGCGCCTCGTGCCGCGCGTGAAATCGCTTGTCATCAAGAACGGGATGGAGCGCGACGCGGAGATGGGGCCGCTCGTCACTGCGGCGCATCGGGCGAAAGTGGAAGGCTACATCGATGCGGGTGCGAAGTGCGGCGCGAAGCTGGTTGTCGATGGCCGCGGGCACAAGGTCGATGGACACGAAAACGGCTTCTTCCTCGGCGGCACGCTCTTCGACGATGTCAGCACCGACAGCACCATCTACAAGGAAGAAATCTTCGGGCCGGTGCTGTGCGTCGTGCGCGTGCCGGACTTTGCGAGCGCAGTCGAACTGATCAACCGGCATGAGTTCGCGAACGGCGTGTCGTGCTACACGTCGGACGGCGGCGTCGCGCGCGCGTTTTCGCGGCAGATCAAGGTGGGCATGGTCGGCATCAACGTGCCGATCCCGGTGCCGATGGCGTGGCACTCGTTCGGCGGCTGGAAGCGCTCGCTCTTCGGCGATCACCACGCGTACGGCGAGGAAGGTGTCCGCTTCTACACGCGCTACAAGAGCGTGATGCAGCGCTGGCCGGACAGCATCGCGAAGGGCGCGGAGTTCACGATGCCGGTTGCGAAGTAGGAGAACACGTCCCTTCGCCTGTTCGCGCGGCGAAGGGCATGAACCCTGTAGGATCGAAGGAGACAAGGGTGAAACAGAACGTGCGAAAGCTCGAAGGCGAGTTCGACTACATCATCGTCGGCGCGGGAACGGCCGGCTGCGTGCTGGCGAACCGCCTGAGCGAAGATCCGGAAGTGAGCGTGTTGCTGCTCGAAGCCGGCGGCAAGGACGACTATCACTGGATTCACGTGCCGGTCGGCTATCTGTATTGCATTGGCAATCCACGCACGGACTGGCTCTACAAGACGCAAGCGGAGCCGGGTCTCGATGGCCGCGCGCTCTCGTATCCGCGCGGACGCGTGCTCGGCGGCTGCTCGTCGATCAACGGGATGATCTACATGCGCGGCCAGCGCGAAGACTACGACGAGTGGGCGCACATCACGGGCGATCCGAACTGGTCGTGGGATTCCGTGCTGCCGGTTTTCAGGCGCAGCGAAGATCACCACGGCGGCGCGAACGAATTCCACGGCGCGGGCGGCGAGTGGCGGGTCGAGAAGCAGCGGCTCAAATGGAAAGTCCTCGAGACGTTTTCGGAGGCCGCGCAGCAAACCGGCATCCCCGCCACCGACGACTTCAACCGCGGCGACAACACGGGCGTCGGCTATTTCGACGTGAACCAGAAGAGCGGCATCCGCTGGAATGCGTCGAAGGCCTTCCTGCGCGCCGCAATGAAGCGCCCGAACCTGACGACGATCACGGGCGCCCACACACAGCGGCTCATCTTCGAAGGCAATCGCTGCGTCGGTGTGGACTATCGCGGCGGCGATGTCGACTACCTCGCGAAAGCGCGCTACGAAGTGATCCTGAGCGCGGGTGCGGTGAATTCGCCGCAAATCCTCGAACTGTCCGGCGTCGGCAATGGCGCGCGGCTGCAGCGGCTCGGTATCGATGTCGTGCGCGATCTGCGCGGCGTCGGCGAAAACCTTCAGGACCATTTGCAATTGCGCATGGCCTACAAGGTGAACGGCGTGCGCACGCTCAACACGCTGTCCGCACACTGGTGGGGCAAGCTTTTCATCGGACTGCAATATGCGCTCACGCGTAGCGGGCCGATGTCGATGGCGCCGTCGCAACTCGGCGCGTTCGCGAAGTCGAATGTGAACGACGCGTCGATTACGCGGCCGGACCTCGAATATCACGTGCAGCCGCTTTCGCTCGATCGCTTCGGTGAACCGCTGCATGCGTTCAATGCATTCACGGCGTCGGTGTGTCCGTTGCGTCCGACTTCGCGCGGCAGCGTGCACATTGGGTCGCCCGATGCGCACGTGGCGCCGCTGATCGCGCCGAATTACCTGTCGACGGAACGCGACAGGGAAGTCGCGGCCAACGCGTTGCGGCTCACACGGCGCATCGCGGCCGCACCGGCGCTCGCGCGCTATTCGCCGGAGGAGATCCTGCCGGGCACCGCTTTCCAGACCGACGAGGAACTCGCGCAAGCCGCCGGCAAGATCGGCACGACCATTTTCCATCCGGTCGGGACGTGCCGCATGGGCGCCGACAACGATCCCGCGGCCGTGGTCGACAGCCGCCTGCGCGTAATCGGGCTTCGCGGACTGCGCATCGTGGATGCATCGGTCATGCCGACCATCACGTCGGGTAACACCAACTCGCCGACGCTCATGATCGCCGAGCGCGCGAGCGAAATGATCCGCGCGGACCGGCGCCATGTCGATGTGCAGGAAGTGATCGCGACCGCGCTTGCATGACGCGCGCGACAGGTTGCTGACCGGCTGGCGTCAGCAATCGTCGCGCCACTATCAAAACGGCCCCGCACGAGGGGCCGCTCGCATTTGCGCGGCGACACCTGAAGGTGTACGGCCGGGGCTGGAATAAGCGCTCTAATCGTCCCATCTTACTAAGTGCAAATCCCGATGATTGCGCTGCATCATTGGCGCGACAATGGCACCGAGCCAATGCATACCCGGTTTGTCGCGTGCTGTGTTTGTGCAGCACGAAATCCGCGGCGAAAGCACCGAAGATCCTGAGTAACGCACGTTCGGGCACGCGCGAAGAAACCAAAAATAACGCGCGGGCGAACACTTTGCCTGCCGCCTCATTTCGCATGGAAGGGGACATGATTCTCGGCGACACGATTCTGGAAACGCGTGGCCTCACAAAAGAATTCAAAGGCTTCACCGCCGTGAATGGCGTGAACCTGCGCGTGCGCCGCGGCTCGATCCACGCGCTGATCGGACCGAACGGCGCGGGCAAGACCACCTGCTTCAACCTGCTCACGAAGTTTCTCGAACCGACGGCCGGACAGATCGTCTTCAACGGCGCAGACATCACGCGCGAGCGTCCCGCGCATATCGCGCGGCGCGGCGTGATCCGCTCGTTCCAGATCTCCGCCGTTTTTCCGCACCTCACCGTGTTGCAGAACGTGCGCATCGGATTGCAGCGGCAGCTCGGCACGTCATTTCATTTCTGGCGCAGCGAGCGCTCGCTCGACAGCCTCAACGACCGCGCGATGGACCTGCTCACGCAAGTGGGGCTCACCGACTTTGCGGACACGAAGACGGTCGAACTCTCGTACGGACGCAAGCGCGCGCTCGAAATCGCGACCACGCTTTCGATGGAGCCCGAACTGATGCTGCTCGACGAACCGACGCAAGGTATGGGCCATGAAGATGTCGATCGTGTGACAGCGCTCATCAAGAAGGTCTCGGTGGGCCGCACCATCCTGATGGTCGAACACAACATGAACGTGATCGCGGGCATCTCCGACACCATCACCGTGCTTCAGCGCGGCGAGGTGCTGGCCGAAGGCAACTACGCGGAAGTGTCGAAGAATCCGCTCGTGATGGAAGCCTACATGGGCAGCGCCGACGCCGCGCTGACGGGAGCGCACGCATGAGCACGATCGTGGAGGAACGGCGCCCGCTCGATACGCGCGGTGCAGCGGGCAACGATCCCGCACTCGAAATCTCGGGGCTTCAGGCGTGGTATGGGGAGTCGCACATCCTTCATGGCGTCGACCTGAAGGTGAATCGCGGCGAAGTCGTCACGCTGCTCGGGCGCAACGGCGCCGGGCGCACCACGACACTGCGCGCGATCATGGGCCTCACGGGCCGCCGCACCGGATCGATCCGCGTCGGCGGCCGCGAGACAATCAGCATGCCGACGCACAAGATCGCGCATTGCGGCATCGGCTATTGCCCTGAAGAGCGTGGCATCTTTTCGAGCCTCTCGTGCGAGGAAAACCTCATGTTGCCGCCGCTCGTCGGCGACGAGAAGGCCAGCATGTCGCTCGACGAGATCTATTCGATGTTCCCGAACCTCAAGGAACGCCGCGCGAGCCAGGGCACGCGGCTTTCGGGCGGCGAACAGCAGATGCTCGCGGTCGCGCGCATCCTGCGCACCGGCGCGAACCTGCTCTTGCTCGACGAGATCTCGGAAGGACTCGCGCCCGTGATCGTGCAGGCGCTCGCGCGCATGATCCTGATGCTCAAGTCGCGCGGCTACACGATCGTGATGGTGGAACAGAATTTTCGCTTTGCGGCGCCGCTCGCCGATCGCTTCTATGTGATGGAGCACGGGAATATCGTCGAGCATTTCAACGCAGGGGAACTCGAAGCGAAGATGCCGGTGCTGCACGAACTGCTCGGGGTGTGATCGTCAACGGTTCGCAGTAGCGTCAGTACCGGTGCCGCATGCGCATGCCCGCAGACGGGATCGCATGTGTGCATGCGCCAGAAGCGCACAAGCAACAACCATAAACCCATGGAGACTGGAATGAAAAAGAAGACTCTCGCGCGCCTCTCTTCCCTTTGCTTTGCGGCTGCGGCGGCGGGCGTTGCATTGACGGCGGGCAGCGCTCAAGCCGCCGACGGCAATACGGTAAAGATCGGTTTCGTCACCGACTTGTCGGGTCTCTATGCCGACATCGACGGTCAAGGCGGCCTCGAAGCGATCCGCATGGCGATCGCCGACTTCGGTGGCAAGGTCAACGGCAAGCCGATCGAACTCGTCTACGCTGACCATCAGAACAAGGCGGACATCGCTGCCTCGCGTTCGCGCGAATGGATCGACCGCGACGGCGTCAACGTGATCATCGGCGGCACCAACTCGGCGACGGCGCTTTCCACCGCGCAGGTCGCGGCAGAGAAGAAGACGCCGTACATCAACATCGGCGCGGGCGCGGATAACCTGACCAACGAGCAGTGCTCGCCGTACACCGTCCACTATGCCTACGACACCATGGCGCTGGCAAAGGGCACGGGCTCGGCAGTGACCAAGCAGGGCGGCAAGTCGTGGTACTTCCTCACCGCCGACTACGCGTTCGGCAAGGCGCTGGAAAAGAATACGTCCGACGTGGTGAAGGCCAACGGCGGACAGGTGCTCGGCGCGGTGCGTCATCCGCTGTCGGCGTCGGACTTCTCGTCGTTCCTGTTGCAGGCACAAGGTTCGAAGGCGCAGGTGCTCGGCCTGGCAAATGCAGGCGGCGATACGATCAACTCGATCAAGGCCGCGAAGGAATTCGGCGTCACGAAGACGATGAAGCTCGCCGCGCTTCTTATCTTCATCAACGACATCCACAGCCTGGGACTCGAAACGACGCAAGGCCTCGTCGCGACCGACAGCTGGTACTGGAACAAGGACGACGCGGCGCGCAAGTGGGCGCAACGCTACTTCGGCAAGATGAAGAAGATGCCGTCGAGCCTGCAGGCCGCCGACTACTCCGCGGTCACGACCTACCTGAAGGCGGTGCAGGCAGCGGGCACGACCGACAGCGACAAGGTCATGGAGCAACTGCACAAGGCGAAGATCAACGACTTCTACGCGAAGGGCTACATTCGCGAAGACGGCAGCATGATCCATGACATGTACCTGATGGAAGTGAAGAAGCCGTCGGAATCGAAGGAGCCGTGGGACTACTACAAGGTCACTGCGACGATTCCCGGCGACCAGGCATTCGGCACGAAGGCGGAGTCGCGCTGCAAGCTCTGGAAGTAGCTTTGCATGAGACCAGAGCAGGCACATGGGATCAGGGCAAGCGTCGAAGCGCCAACTCTGATCTACAGCGCCAACTCTGGTCGACAGCTCTGCATGGGTAGTGCAAGAGCGGGACGGGACGGTGCGCGGCTGTAGCTGGCCGCTTGCCGCCGTTTTCGCGCCAAAACCACTCTGACGGCAGATTCGATGGAAATTTTCGGCATTCCGCTCGTCGCGATGATGAGCCAGTTGCTGCTCGGGCTGGTCAACGGCTCGTTCTACGCGATCCTGAGTCTCGGGCTCGCGGTGATCTTCGGCTTGCTCAACGTGATCAACTTCGCCCATGGCGCGTTGTTCATGCTGGGCGCCATGCTCACCTGGATGGGCTTTTCGTACTTCAACGTGCCGTACTGGGCGATGCTGCTGCTCGCGCCGGTGATCGTCGGCGTGTTCGGCATGGTGATCGAACGCACGATGCTCCGCTGGCTCTACAAGCTCGATCACCTCTACGGCCTCTTGCTCACCTTCGGCATCACGCTCGTGATCGAAGGCGTGTTCCGCTCCGTCTACGGCTCTTCGGGACAGCCCTACGACGTGCCGCCGCTCCTGTCAGGCGCGACCAACCTCGGCTTCATGTTCCTCCCGAACTATCGGGCGTGGGTCGTGGTGGCATCGCTCATCGTCTGCTTCGCGACCTGGTTCGTGATCGAGAAGACGCGTCTCGGCGCCTACCTGCGCGCGGGCACGGAAAACCCGAAGC
Organism: Caballeronia arationis; assembly: GCF_001544975.2. GTDB lineage: Bacteria > Pseudomonadota > Gammaproteobacteria > Burkholderiales > Burkholderiaceae > Caballeronia > Caballeronia arationis. The sequence goes on from NZ_FCOG02000001.1 coordinate 145,484, forward strand.
TCGTCGAGGCGTTCGGCATCAACGTGCCGTTGATGGTCACGCTCACCTACGGCTTCGGCGTGGCGCTCGCGGCGTTTGCAGGCGTGCTCGCGGCGCCGGTGATCCAGGTGTCGCCGCTGATGGGCCAGTCGATGATCATCACCGTGTTCGCGGTCGTCGTGATCGGTGGCATGGGGTCGATCATGGGATCGATTCTTACCGGGCTGCTGCTCGGCGTGATCGAAGGCCTGACGCGCGTGTTCTATCCGGAAGCGTCCGCGACGGTCGTCTTCGTCATCATGGCGCTCGTCCTCCTGGTGCGCCCTGCAGGACTCTTCGGCAAGGAAAAATGATGCAGAGAAAAGCGCTTTATGTGCTGTTGCTGATCGGCCTGATCGCCGCGCCGTTCGCGGGCGTCTATCCCGTGTTCATGATGAAGGTGCTGTGTTTCGCGCTCTTCGCAGCTGCGTTCAATCTGCTCATCGGCTACACGGGGCTGCTCTCGTTCGGTCACGCGATGTTCCTCGCGAGCGCCGGCTACACCACAGGCTACGTGATCCAGACACTCGGTTTCACACCCGAGGTCGGCGTGATCGCGGGGACGGCGGTCGCGACGGTACTGGGGCTCGTCGTCGGGCTGTTCGCAATCCGGCGCCAGGGCATCTATTTCGCGATGATCACGCTGGCGCTCGCGCAGATGGTCTACTTCGTGTTCCTGCAAGCGCCGTTCACGCACGGCGAAGATGGCCTGCAAGGCGTGCCGCGCGGCAAGCTCTTCGGCGCGATCGACCTTGGCTCCGACCTGACGCTCTATTACGTGCTGCTCGTCGTGATGGTGCTGGCGTTTGCGTTGATCGTGCGGATCGTGCACTCACCGTTCGGGCAGGTGCTGATCGCGATCAAGGAAAACGAGCCGCGCGCGATCTCGCTCGGCTACGACACCGCACGCTTCAAACTGTTGGCGTTCATCCTGTCGGCGGGGCTGGCCGGGCTCGCCGGATCGCTAAAGGTGGTCGTGCTCGGATTCGAGACGCTCGGTGACGCCTACTGGACGATGTCAGGTCTCGTCGTGCTGATGACGCTCGTCGGCGGGATGAGCACGATGTTCGGGCCGCTGCTCGGCGCGGCGATCATCGTGGCGCTGGAGAACCGCCTCGGCGATATCGGCAGCGCACTCGCAAGAATCACCGGCGTCGACTGGTTCAACTCGTTCGGCGAATCCGTGACGATCGTGACCGGGCTCATCTTCATTGCGTGCGTGCTGGCTTTCCGGCGCGGCATCGTCGGCGAGATCATCGCGCGTGTGCGGCCGTTGCAGGGATAACCGGAAATCTTTGGCGATCCGAATCAAACTGCCGAAAAGGATTATCTGCGTTTAGCGGGTGCCGATAAAACATCGCCCATTTAAGGTGCTTTTATGCACCACTAGGGTAAATGCTAGGTTGTGACAGACCGTTTCGCAATTTACTATGCGTCCTAGTTCTGTTGCACCGAATTTTTGAGGTGGAGAACGAGGAGACAACGAGGCACTAAGTGCCCGACCGAAAGCGCTGTTGGATGATTCCAACAGCGCTTTTTTATTTGTTTTTCGCCTTTTCGTTTTATCTTTTGTCGGCTGAATTCGACGCCGGTTAATGCGCGTTTTCCCTTATCATTTTCGGCGGATTTCGCGGCATTTTCAAAAGCAGCTGCGAGCGGCCAGAATCCCTTCAAAACGCTTGCTACGCGCGGCTCGCCTCCGCTACACTCGCCATTCGCCGACCGAATGGTCGGTGATTCAATTCCGCAAATCCGTCTTTAATCACACGAATAATCACGGGGCAGAAAGGCATGAAGTTCGCATTGCGCTGGACCGCGGCGGCGATGATCGCAGCGGGTAGTTCGGTTTTCATGAGCACGCAGGTTTTCGCAGACGTGAAAGTGGGCGTGACCGTTTCCGCGACGGGTCCGGCTGCGTCGCTCGGTATTCCGGAGAAAAATACGATTGCGTTATTGCCCAAGGAAATCGCGGGACAAAAGGTGCAATACATCGTGCTCGACGATGCCACTGATTCCACACAGGCCGTCAAGAACGCGCGCAAGCTGACGAGCGAAGATCACGTCGATGCGCTGATCGGCTCGACCGTCGTGCCGAACTCGCTCGCGATGATCGATGTAGCCGCTGAAACGTCCACGCCGATGATCTCGATGGCCGCGGCGGCCTCGATCGTCGAGCCGATGGACGCGAAGCGCGCGTGGGTCTTCAAGACGCCGCAGAACGACATCCTGATGGCGACGGCCATCGCGCAGCACATGTCGAATCATGGCGTGAAGACGGTGGCGTTCATCGGCTTTTCCGACGCCTATGGCGAGAGCTGGTTCAAGGAGTTCGGCAAGGCCGCCGATCTCGCGAAGATCAAGGTCGTCGCGAACGAGCGCTTTGCGCGCAACGACGCGTCGGTGACGGGGCAGGTGCTGAAGATCGTCTCGCAGAATCCGGACGCGGTGCTGATCGCCGGTGCCGGCACACCGGCCGCGCTGCCGCAGAAGACGCTCAAGGAGCGCAACTACAAGGGCAAGATTTATCAGACGCACGGCGTCGCGAACAACGACTTCCTGCGCGTGTGCGGCAAGGATTGCGAGGGCACGTTCCTGCCGGCGGGGCCGCTGCTGGTTGCCGAGCAACTGCCCGATTCGAATCCCGTGAAGAGCGCAGCGCTTACTTATAAGAAGGCGTACGAGGCAGCGAACAGCGCGGGCTCGGTTTCGACTTTCGGCGGTCACGCATGGGACGCGGGTCTCATCCTGCAGCGCGCGATTCCTCTCGCGCTGAAGAAGGGGCAGCCGGGTACGCCGGCGTTTCGCGAGGCACTGCGGGCGGCCATCGAAAGCACGAAGGATCTTGCGGTGTCGCATGGCATCGTCAACATGAGCGCGAACGATCACTCGGGCCTCGATCAGCGCGCACGCGTGATGGTCGAGATCGTCGGCGGGAAGTGGAAGCTCGTCAGCAACTGAGCACGCCGACACGATGAATTGAACCTGGAGAACAAGGCGCGTTGCTTCATACGCGCCTTTTTTTCTGCGTAACGAGAAGCCCGTACGCATTCAGCAAAGCGGGCCCGTGAAGTGAGAGAAGGGCAGTTATGGAAAGGGTGCGCGGTCAGGGAAAACGATGCTAGGCACGCTTTCACGCGCTACATAGATTGACGCAGCAGCAAGGGCGGCAACTCGATAACAACTCGCAGCAGCGCACCGTCGGGGTGCGCGACAGCAATTCGCGTTTGGAGACAGGTCATGAAAAAGACAAAACACTGGGTATGCACGGGCATTGCGCTCGCGGTCGCGGGCTTCGCACTCACCGGCGCAAGCGCCGCGTTCGCGCAGGTGAAGATCGGCGTCACGCTTTCGGCGACGGGGCCGGCGGCATCGCTTGGCATTCCCGAGAAAAACACCATTGCGCTCCTGCCTAAGGAAATCGGCGGCAAGTCGGTCGAATACATCGTGCTCGACGACGGCTCCGACACGAGCCGCGCCGTGCAGAACACTCGCAAGCTGATCGACGAAGATCACGTCGACGCGATCATCGGCTCGACCGTGACGCCGAACTCGCTCGCGATGATCGACGCGGCGTCGTCGGCGAAGACGCCGATGATCTCGATGGCGGCATCGGCGGCGATCATCTCGCCGATGGACGCGAAAAAGGCGTGGGTCTTCAAGACGCCGCAGAACGACGCACTGATGGCCGACGCCATCGCGAGCTACATGGAAAAGCACGGCGTGAAGACGGTCGGTTTCATCGGCTTCGCGGATGCCTACGGCGACGGCTGGTACAACGTGTTCAGCGCGGCTGCCACGGCGCACAAGCTGAAGATCGTCACGAACGAGCGCTACAACCGCACCGATACGTCGGTGACTGGCCAGGTGTTGAAGACGATGGGCGCGAATCCGGATGCGGTGCTGATCGCGGGCGCGGGCACGCCTTCCGCGCTGCCGGCGAAGGCGCTCAAGGAGCGCGGTTACAAGGGCAAGGTCTATCAGACTCATGGCGTCGCAAATAACGACTTCCTGCGCGTGTGCGGCAAGGATTGCGAAGGCGAACTGCTGCCCGCCGGTCCGGTGCTCGTGACCGATCAGTTGCCGGACAGCAACCCGGTGAAGAAGTCATCGGCTGCGTACAAGAATGCGTACGAGAAGGCCTATGGCGCAGGCTCGCTGTCGACGTTCGGCGGCCACGCCTGGGATGCGGGCCAGATGCTCCAGCGCGCGATTCCCGAGGCGCTGAAGAAGGCCCAGCCGGGCACGGAAGCGTTCCGCGAGGCGCTGCGCGCGTCGCTGGAAAGCCTGAAGGACTTGCCCGTGGCGCACGGCATCATGAACATGACGCCGACCGATCACAACGGTTTCGATGACCGCGCACGCGTGATGGTGCAGATCGTCGACGGCAAGTGGAAGCTGCAGAACGACTGACGCGTTTTAGACGCGTCGCTGACCAGGCGCGTCTCGTTGTCGAAAGCGGCGCACCGGGGGATCGGCGCGCCGCTTTCCCATGTTTTGCCGCGCTCGCCCAGCTGCTATCCGCAGCAACCGGGAGCCGGCCGATTTCAAAGAGGAAGTATGGACTTATCGATTGCGGCGATCCTCGCGCAAGACGGGATCACCACGGGCGCAATCTACGCGTTGCTCGCGCTCGCCCTGGTGCTCGTGTTTTCCGTGACACGCGTCATCTTCATTCCACAGGGCGAGTTCGTCGCATATGGCGCGCTCACGCTCGCCGCGCTGCAGACCCAGAAGCTCCCCGCGACGTGCTATCTGCTGCTGGCGATGGGCGCGGGCTGCTTCGTCGCTGAACTCGCGCGCATCGTGCGGCATCCGTCGCGATATCGGCACATCGCGCGCACGCTCGTGGCGCTCGCGGGCAAGTATCTCCTGTTCCCGATCGCGGTCTATGCGCTCACGCAGGGCGTCTTGATGCAGACCTTGCCGATGGTCGCGCAGATCGCGCTCACACTTCTGATCGTCGTGCCGATGGGGCCGTTCGTGTACCGGCTCGCTTACGAGCCGATCGCGGAGGCGAGCACGCTCCTGCTGCTGATCGTCGCGGTGGCGGTGCACTTCGCGATGGTCGGCCTTGGACTCGTGATGTTCGGTGCGGAAGGATCGCGCACGACGCCGTTCTCGGACGCGAACTTCACGTTCGGCACGGTATCGGTTTCGGGCCAGAGCCTGTGGGTGGTCGGCACGGCTATTGTGCTGATCGTCGCGCTTTACTTCTATTTCGATCGCTCGATCTCGGGCAAGGCGCTCAGGGCGACGTCGGTGAACCGGCTCGGCGCGCGTCTGGTGGGGATAGGAACGACGCAGGCCGGGCGGCTGGCATTCACGCTGGCAGCCGGTCTCGGGGCGCTCTGCGGCGTCCTGGTGGCCCCGATCACGACGATCTACTACGACTCCGGCTTCCTGATCGGCCTGAAGGGGTTTGTGGGGGCTATCGTCGGCGGTCTGGTGAGTTATCCGCTCGCTGCGGCGGGTTCGCTGCTCGTCGGCCTGCTCGAATCCTATTCGTCGTTCTGGGCGAGCGCTTACAAGGAGGTGATCGTTTTCACGCTGATCATTCCGGTGCTGCTGTGGCGGAGTCTGGCGAGTCCGCATTCGGAAGAAGAAGAGGAGTGAAGCGATGAAATTCCTGATCCGGAACAAGTTCTTTTGGGTTTTCCTGCTGGTGGTGTTCGCGCTGCCGGTCTTGCCGCAACCGATCCGCGTGCCCGAGTACTGGGTCACGCTGCTCAACTACATCGGGCTGTACTCCATCGTTGCGATCGGCCTCGTGCTGCTGACCGGCATCGGCGGGATGACGAGCTTCGGGCAGGCGGCATTCGTGGGCGTCGGGGCCTACACGACGGCGTTTCTCACGACGCAGTTCGGCGTGTCGCCGTGGCTAGCGTTGATCGTCGGCATTGTGCTCACGGCTTTCGTCGCGCTGCTGCTTGGCATGGTCACAATGCGCCTTTCCGGCCACTTCCTGCCGCTCGGCACAATCGCCTGGGGTCTGTCGCTGTTCTTCCTGTTCGGGAATCTCGAATTGCTTGGCAAGTACGACGGCATCAACGGCATTCCTGTGCTGAACCTGTTCGGTTGGCATCTGGAATCGGGTCGCAGCATTTACTACCTGATCTGGGTGGTCGTGCTGCTGTCGGTCGTGTCTGTTCAGAACCTGCTTAATAGCCGTCCGGGCCGCGCTATTCGCGCGCTGCGCGGCGGCGGAACGATGGCCGAAGCGATGGGCGTGAACACGGCTTGGATGCGCGTTGTGATCTTCGTCTATGCGGCGGTGCTTGCGGCGATTTCGGGCTTCCTTTACGCGCATCTTCAACGCGCGGTGAATCCAACGCCGTTCGGCCTGAATCACGGCATCGAGTTCCTGTTCATGGCGGTGGTGGGGGGGGTGTCGCATGTTTGGGGTGCGGTTCTCGGCGCGACGATTCTCACCGTTCTGCAGGACTACCTTCAGACACTGCTTCCGAAACTGCTCGGCGCGAACGGCAACTTTGAAATCATCGTGTTCGGCGTGCTGATGGTTCTATTGCTCCAGTACGCGCGACAAGGCGTCTGGCCGTTCGTGTCGCGGCTGTTTCCGCGTGGCCCACGCGCGCACGTGCCGGACCATGCGGAATCGTTGCCGCAGCGCAGCAAACCGGTAACGGGCGAACGCCTGCTTGTCGTCGACAAAGCGCGCAAGGAGTTTGGCGGCCTGGTCGCGGTCAACGACGTGAGCTTCGAAGTCAAAGCGGGCGACATCATCGGACTGATCGGTCCGAACGGCGCGGGCAAGTCGACGACATTCAATCTCGTCACAGGCGTACTTCAGGCGACGAGCGGCTCGATCACTTTCCACGGCGAGCGAATCGACTCTCTGACTTCACGTGAAATCGTGAAGCGCGGCATCGGGCGTACGTTCCAGCACGTCAAGCTGCTGCCGGGCATGACCGTGCTGGAGAACGTCGCGATCGGCGCGCATTTGCGCGGCAATACGGGGGTCTGGAGGAGCATCGCAAAGCTGAACGCCGGCGAAGAAGCGCGTCTGATGGCAGAGGCTGCGAAACAGATCACGCGTGTTGGTCTGGAAAAGCATCTGTACGACGAGGCCGGCAGCCTGGCGCTGGGACAGCAGCGCATTTTGGAGATTGCGCGGGCGCTTTGCTGCGATCCGACGCTGCTGCTTCTCGACGAACCTGCGGCGGGGCTGCGTTATCAGGAGAAGCTGCAACTCGCCGATCTGCTTCGGAAGCTGAAGGCGGAAGGAATGAGCGTTCTGCTTGTCGAGCACGACATGGATTTTGTGATGAATCTCACGGACCGGCTGGTCGTCATGGAGTTTGGCACGCGGATCGCAGAAGGCCTGCCGCAAGACGTGCAGAAGGATCCGGCGGTTCTCGAGGCGTATCTGGGTGGGGTGGAGTGAGATGAGTCAAACAATCAACACGGCCGAGCCGATTCTGCAGGTCAGCGATTTGTCCGTCCGCTACGGGAAAGTCGAGGCATTGCATCAGGGCAGGCTTTCGGTCGGCGCGGGTCAGATCGTTTCTGTGATCGGGCCGAACGGGGCGGGGAAATCCACTTTGCTCAACGCGATCATGGGCGCCTTGCCTTCGACGGGACACGCGAAGGGTGTCGTCCGGTATCTCGGTGACGACATTTCATCGCTGGAGATCGAGCGCCGTGTTTCACGTGGAATGTGCTTGGTGCCGGAGAAGCGCGAACTCTTTGCAAGCATGAGCGTGGAAGACAATCTCATCCTGGGAGCCTATCGGCGCAAGCGCGCCGGCGAGCGAGATTTTCTCGATCAGTTGCCGCACGTCTTTGAGCTGTTCCCGCGACTGAAGGAGCGAAGGAAGCAGGCATCGGGCACGCTTTCCGGCGGCGAGCGCCAGATGCTCGCGGTCGGGCGCGCGCTGATGGCGAAGCCGCAGCTGCTGATGCTCGATGAACCGAGCCTTGGCTTGGCGCCGCTGATTGTGAAGGAAATCTTCCATATCATCAGTGCGCTTCGGGAAACGGGTGTCGCGACGTTACTGATCGAGCAAAACGCCCGTGCCGCTCTGCAGATTTCCGACTACGGATATGTGCTGGAAACCGGGGAATTTGCGATGGAAGGGCCGGCGAGCGATCTGGCGCACAATCCGAGAGTCATCGAAACTTATCTGGGCCTCGCGAAGAAGGCAGTTTAATTGGACCGATCCTGACATCGAACGGCGTGTTTCACGTGAAACACGCCGTTTTTTTATCATTAGCCGATCGGGCTAAATTCGGGCTTAAAGCTTAAGCGATATAATTGCGAGATATTTCTCTTCAAGGCTCGCGTCGTTCGCACGCGAAATCTCATGCTTTTTCCGACAGAATTCGATGTGATCGTCGTTGGCGGTGGTCACGCAGGCACCGAAGCAGCGTTGGCCTCGGCTCGAATGGGCTGCAAGACCCTATTGTTGACCCACAATATCGAGACGCTCGGCCAAATGAGCTGCAATCCATCGATTGGCGGCATCGGCAAGGGGCATCTCGTCAAGGAAGTCGACGCGCTGGGCGGCGCGATGGCGGCCGCAACGGACGAGGCGGGCATACAGTTCCGCATTCTCAACTCGTCGAAGGGACCGGCGGTGCGCGCGACGCGCGCTCAAGCAGACCGCCTGCTATATAAACAAGCGATTCGGCATCGGCTGGAAAATCAGCCGGATCTTTGGCTGTTCCAGCAAGCCGTCGACGACTTGATTATGGAAGGTGATCGGGTGGTAGGCGCTGTGACGCAGGTTGGTGTGCGATTCCGCTCGCGCGCTGTCGTGCTGACGGCCGGTACGTTCCTCGACGGAAAAATCCACGTCGGTCTGAATAATTACACGGGTGGACGGGCGGGAGATCCTGCTGCGGTTTCTCTCTCCGCGCGCCTCAAGGAGTTAAAGCTTCCGCAAGGCCGGCTAAAGACCGGGACACCGCCGCGAATCGACGGAAGAACAATCGACTATTCCAAGCTCGAAGAGCAGCCCGGGGATCTCGATCCGATCCCGGTTTTCTCGTTTTTGGGCCGAGTGGAGCAGCATCCGCAGCAAGTGCCGTGCTGGGTGACGCATACGAACGCGCGCACGCACGACATTATTCGCGCAGGACTCGATCGCTCCCCGATGTATACGGGTGTGATCGAAGGAGTGGGTCCGCGATATTGCCCGTCCATCGAGGACAAAATCCACCGTTTTGCGTCCAAGGATGCACATCAGATCTTCCTCGAGCCCGAAGGCCTTACGACGAATGAGTTTTATCCGAACGGCATTTCGACCAGTTTGCCCTTCGACGTGCAACTCGAACTCGTGCGCTCGATGGTCGGGCTTGAGCACGCGCACATTCTTCGGCCGGGCTACGCCATTGAATACGACTATTTCGACCCGCGCGCGCTGAAAGCATCGCTGGAGACGAAAGCGATCGGTGGCCTGTTCTTCGCCGGACAGATCAACGGGACGACGGGCTACGAAGAGGCCGCCGCGCAAGGTCTTCTGGCGGGGATTAACGCGGGGTTGCAGGTCCAAGGGAAGGAAGCGTGGGCTCCGCGTCGTGACGAAGCCTATTTGGGTGTACTGGTTGACGATCTGGTGACGCGTGGAGTCTCCGAACCGTACCGGATGTTCACTAGCCGCGCTGAATATCGCCTTTCCCTGCGTGAAGATAACGCCGATATGCGACTAACCGAGGTCGGGCGAAAGCTTGGTGTCGTCGATGACGTGCGTTGGGACGCGTTCAGTCGAAAACGTGACGCTGTTTCACGTGAAACAGAGCGTCTCCGCACCACATGGGTCAATCCTAGGACGCTTCCCTCCGCAGAAGCGACCGCCCTCCTTGGGAAGCCGATCGATCACGAGTACAGTCTCGCGGACTTGCTTCGTCGTCCCGGTGTTTCCTATGAGGGAATCTGCACACTTCGAGATGGCGCGTGCGGTCCGGAATCCGCGCTCGCAGACGATCCGGTCTTGCTCGCGCAGATCAAAGAGCAAATCGAGATCGGTGTGAAGTATCAGGGCTATATCGATCGCCAAGCCGATGAGATTCAGCGGAACGGCTCGCAGGAAAATACGCGCCTTCCAGAGGGAATCGACTATGCCGAGGTGCGAGGGCTGTCGTTCGAGGCCCGACAAAAGCTGACACAACACCGGCCGGAGACGATTGGCCAGGCGTCGCGCATTTCCGGAATCACGCCTGCTGCAATTTCGCTCCTCATGGTTCACCTGAAACGCGGCCTCGGACGTCGCGCTGCGGCTGGCATCACGGACACCGGCAGCGGCAACGCGCCGGCGGCCCAATGACGGGCCGCGCGGGCAGAGAGCCCGGTACAGAAGCCCTTCACGCGCTGTTGAGGGATGGTTCGGCCGAACTGGGGTTGACGTTGTCCGACGCCCTGCAGCAGAAGCTGATCGACTACGTCGCATTGCTGGCCAAGTGGAACGTTGTCTACAACTTGACCGCGATTCGCGATCCGCGCCAGATGCTGATCCAGCACATTCTCGATTCCCTCGCGATCATTCTTTCGCTGTCCAAGCGCGGACCGTCAACCGCGCTCGACGTGGGTTCGGGCGGCGGCCTTCCGGGGATCGTCATGGCGATCGTCTTGCCGGACTGGCAAGTCACTGTGAACGATATTGTTCATAAAAAAACCGCATTTCAGTCGCAAGTGAAGGTGCAGCTTGGTCTGACGAATCTGTCCGTGGTCACCGGACGCGTGGAGAGTCTGCAGCCTGGAATCGACGTACCCGGAAAATTCGATGTAATCGTGTCGCGCGCGTTCGCAGAGCTCACCGATTTCGTTACACTTGCGCGTCACCTGGTTGCCGACGAAGGTCGAATTTTCGCGATGAAAGGCATACGGCCTGAAGCCGAAATTGCACGGCTTCCCGCAGGCGCGACAGTGCTCGACATCGAGCGTCTGCGCGTACCGATGCTCGATGCGGAACGGCATTTGATTGAAATCGCTGTTGCACCGCAATGAGCGCCGCAAACGGTATTGAAGTACTCCACGCACGCTGAACCAACGCTGATCTTCTGGCAGCGAAGAAACGAGGACACTACACGATGGCAAAAATCTTCTGCGTCGCAAATCAGAAGGGCGGCGTTGGAAAGACGACGACAGCGGTCAATCTCGCAGCGAGCCTTGCGGCGCTCGATCAGCGGGTTCTGTTGATCGATCTGGACCCGCAGGGCAATGCCACGATGGGCAGCGGTATCGACAAGGCAGCGTGCGAGAACACGGTTTATGAAGTACTGGTGGATGGTGTCACGTTGCGCGATGCGCGCAAGCGCCCGGAAGCCGTCAATTACGATGTTCTGCCGGCCAACCGCGAGCTGGCCGGCGCGGAAGTGGAACTGGTCGGTGTCGACAATCGCGAGCATGTGCTGCGCGCGGCGCTCGCGGAAGTGATCGAAGACTACGATTTCGTGCTGATCGACTGTCCGCCGGCGCTGTCGCTCTTGACGCTCAACGGGCTGTGCGCGGCGCATGGCGTGGTCATCCCGATGCAGTGCGAGTACTTCGCCCTGGAAGGTCTGTCGGATCTCGTCAATACCATCAAGCAAGTTCACGCCAATCTCAATCGCGACCTGAAGGTGATCGGCCTGCTGCGCGTCATGTTCGATCCGCGGATCACGTTGCAACAACAGGTTTCCGATCAGTTGAAGGAACATTTCGGCGGCAAAGTGTTCGACGTGGTTATCCCGCGCAACGTGCGTCTCGCCGAAGCGCCGAGCTACGGCCTTCCAGGCGTGGTGTTCGACAAGTCGTCTCGTGGCGCGCAGGCCTACATGCAGTTCGGCACTGAAATGATGGAGCGCGTGCGCGCGCTCTGACCCCACACCCATTCGACGCGGCACACGCTGCCGGAGGAACCGAGATGAGCGCTGTAATGAAAAAGAAAGGCTTGGGCCGCGGGCTCGACGCGTTGCTGGGCGGCAGTGTCGACATCACGGAGGCCGTTCGCAGCGAAGGCGTGCCGAGTGTGCTCCCGTTGTCAAAGCTGCAGGCGGGCAAGTACCAGCCGCGCACGCGCATGGACGAGGGCGGCCTGCAAGAGCTTGCCGCAAGCATTCGCGCGCAAGGCCTGATGCAGCCGCTCCTCGTGCGCTTGATCGGGCCGGAGCAGTACGAAATCATCGCGGGCGAGCGACGTTTCCGCGCGGCGCGCATCGCCGGCCTCGACGAGGTACCGGTGCTCGTCAAAAACGTGCCCGATCAGGCGGCCGCCGCGATGGCGCTGATCGAGAACATCCAGCGCGAGGACCTGAATCCGCTGGAAGAGGCGCAAGGCATCCAGCGCCTGCTCGACGAATTCGACTTCACGCATGAACAAGCGGCTGAATCCGTTGGGCGCTCGCGCAGTGCCGTGTCGAACCTTTTGCGGCTGCTGAACCTTGCGACGCCGGTCCAGACGATGCTGCTCGCCGGCGACCTCGACATGGGCCACGCGCGCGCGCTGCTCGCCGTCGACGCTGCGACGCAGATTCAACTGGCCAATCAGGTGGTCAACAAGCGCATGTCGGTGCGCGAGACCGAAAAGCTCGTCACGTCGACGACGAAGGAAGTGCCGGCGACCAAGGCGCGCGTCGCGAACGATGGTGGACGCGACACGCGCAGGCTCGAAGAGGAGCTATCCGACCTGCTGTCGGCGAACGTGAAGATCAAGGTCGGCGGGCGAGGGCGCGGCAAGCTCACCATCGATTTCGGCGATCTCGATTCGCTCGAAGGCATTCTCAGCCGGCTGCGCGGCACCGCCGACGCCGCTCGCGCCTGATCGCGCCTTGTCGAGCGCAAACACGAAGGACGCCGCCGCGCCGCGTACGTTCGCGCGTGCGTGGGCGCTCGTCAGCAAGGAGCCCGTCCTCGCGATTCTGATCCTCGCGCTCGCGGGACTGCAGGTTCTGCACCCGCGTCCCTGGGGCACGTTGCCCGCGCTGATCGACTGGCAGACGGTGCTCACGCTCGCCGGCTTGCTCATGTTGACGAAGGCCGTCGAATTGTCAGGATTCCTGATGTGGATGGCGCATCGCCTCGTGCATCGCATTCACAGCGAGCGGACGCTGGCGTTCCTGTTGATCGCGCTCGCCGCAGGACTTTCGACCCTCCTCACCAACGACGTCGCGTTGTTCGCCGTCGTGCCGCTGGCGCTTTCGCTGCACAAACTGGCGCCGCTTCCGATCAAACGGCTCGTCATCTTCATTGCTCTCGCGGTGAACGCGGGATCGGTCCTGACACCGCTCGGGAATCCTCAGAATCTCTTTCTCTGGCAGACGAGCGGGGTGTCGTTCGGCGCGTTCGTGTGGGCGCTCGCGCCGCTCTGTGCGGTATTGATGGCGATGCTGTACGTGCTGACGGCCTTCATGTTCCGCGCCGAGCCACTGGACCTTTCCGGCGACGTCGAGGAGCATCGCGTCGACCGCACGCTGTGCATCGTGGCGGCACTGGCGTTCGTCGTATTCGTCGCGTCTGCGGATGCGCATCATGCAGGGCCGGCTCTCGCCGCGGTGGTCATCGGCTTCCTGGTGTGGCGACGGCAGGTCGTGCTGAAGATCGACTGGCTGCTGCTGCTCATCTTCGTGCTGATGTTCATCGTATTGCGCCGCGCCGCGGCGTTGCCGTGGGTGCATGACGCGATCGCGCGCATCGGCCTGCACACACCCCTTCGCGCATACGGGGCGGGCGCGGTGCTGTCACAAGGCATCAGCAACGTGCCGGCCGCCATCATGCTCGCCGAGTTCTCGAAGGATTGGCGCGCGCTCGCGTTCGGCGTGAGCGTCGGCGGCTTCGGTATCGCAATAGGATCGCTCGCCAACCTGATCGCCGTGCGACTCTGCGGCGAGAAGGGCATGTGGACACCGTTTCACATCGTATCGATACCATTCTGGATCGTGGCAACGCTGATCGGCGCCTGGCTTGTATGAGCTAAAACCGCGCCTTACAACCCTTCACGAACGGGCGATAAATGCAAGAAAATTCTCAGTTGATCGACTGATTTCTAAGAGTCGTCTGCTTGGCTTTTGACGCACCTAAACTATTGAATCCCCGACAACAATCGCTTACAATCCCCCGGATTTATCAGCTTGGCGACCCAGAAAGCGCGGCGTAATGGCGCTGTCGAATGCAGGGGCGAAAGTAGTCGAGAACCGGGACTTTTTGGCAGATAGTGTGATGACGGTGCGAGAGCAGAATCGAGCGCCGCGAGGCGGGCAAGACGGGCGCCGGTCGCCATCTGAAGCTAACGAGAACACATCCGGAAATCGGCCGCACAACTCGTTTGACGATTCGTGGGACGCCGAAGCGCAAGATAACAATATCGTTCCGCTCACGCGGGCTCAGGCAGAGACGCTGTTTGGTCCGGAAGTGAGTCGTCCATCGCGTGTCACGCCGTACAAGGTCGTGGCAGCGCAAATGGTTTTGTCCCTGGGTGCGACGCTGGCGTGGTGGCTGTTCTACAGTCCGCCGGGTGATGCCGCGCTGTCCGCCTTCCTGGGAGGAGCGATCTGCTGGGTGCCGAGCGCATTGTTCGCGGCACGCCTGAAAGCGAAGAGTGGCGCCGAAACCATCATGAGCTGGATGATCGGCGAGGCGCTCAAGATGGGTGCGACGATTGCAATGTTTGTCGCGATCGCGTACTGGTACAAAGGCGCATTGTGGGTGCCGCTTCTGGTCACCTATCTGGTCGCGCTGAAGACGTACTGGATTGCGATGGTGTGGCGCTGAGCGCGTGGGTCAGGACGAGGCGCGCCAGCAGTTGGGCAGACAGTATCAGAGCAAATAAATACGTGCGGATTCCATATCCTGCACGCGGGCCTGCGCCCTGCGAGCCGCAAAGCCTACGCGGTGGCTCGGGGAATCGACAGGCGTCGAAAGATTTTTGACAATTTGGGTGGCTTTAACGATATGGCAGCTAGCGAAGGAACGCGCGCTCTGGATCCGTCCGAGTACATTGCGCACCACTTGCAGAATCTTTCCAATCACCATCAGACGTCGATTTTCGACATCCACGTCTGGAATCTCGATACGTTGTTCTGGTCGATCGTCTGCGGCCTGGTCACGATCCTGATTCTCGGCATCGCCGCCCGCAAGGCGACGTCCGGCGTTCCGGGGCGCTTCCAGAGCGCGATCGAGATGCTCGTGGAGATGGTCGAAGATCAATCGAAGTCGATGATCCACGGCAACCGCCGCTTCATCGCTCCGCTCGCGCTGACCGTCTTCGTCTGGGTCGCCCTGATGAATTCGCTCGACTTCATCCCCGTCGACCTGCCGGGCCGCGTGATCGAATGGCTGGGTCTGTCGGAAGCCATTCCGCATCACCGCATCGTTCCGACTGCCGACCTGAACGGCACGCTCGGCATCGCGCTCGGCGTGTTCGCGCTGATGATTTACTACAACCTCAAGATCAAGGGCGCCGGCGGCTTCGTTCACGAACTGCTGTCGGCTCCGTTCGGCGCGCATCCGCTGCTGTGGATCCCGAACCTTGCACTGAACATCATCGAGTTCGTCGCCAAGACGGTTTCTCTCGGCATGCGGCTGTTCGGCAACATGTACGCGGGCGAACTGCTCTTCCTGCTGATCGCCCTGCTCGGCAGCATGTGGCACTTCGGCGCGGACGCCTCTGTACTTGGCTTTCTCGGCCACGTGGTCGCGGGTACGGTCTGGGCGATTTTCCACATTCTGATCGTTCTGCTCCAAGCGTTCATTTTCATGATGCTGACGCTGGTGTACATCGGCCAGGCGCATGACACGCACTAACACGCTTTAAGTAGTCCCAGAATCAGCTCAGGTTTCACGGTTTCGTCTTTTATAAATCCAGTTCCAAAGTCTTTAATCAAAGGAGTGATCATGCAAGCTTTCATCGCCAACATCCAGGGTCTGACCGCCATCGGTATCGGCATCATCATCGGCCTGGGTGCAATCGGCGCCTGTATCGGTATCGGTCTGATGGGCGGCAAGTACATCGAGGCTTGCGCCCGTCAGCCGGAACTGATGAACCCGCTGCAAACCAAGATGTTCCTCTTGGCTGGTCTGATCGACGCGGCGTTCCTGATTGGCGTTGGTGTGGCAATGCTGTTTGCGTTTGCGAACCCGCTGCTCTCGAAGCTCGCAGGCTGAGGTTCCTCGGAAGTGTGCGTCTGACCCATCGTGAAGACGCAGGACGGAACGGATGAGGGCGCTTTATCGATGCAGATCGTCGATGAGCGCCTTACCGTTTCACTCTCCCGAAAAAGCAACGTTTAAGGAAACACCGTGAATCTCAACGCAACCCTGTTTGCGCAAATGGTCGTGTTTCTGATCCTCGCGTGGTTCACGATGAAGTTCGTGTGGCCGCCGTTGATCAACGCCCTCGATGAGCGCTCGAAGAAGATCGCCGACGGCCTCGCCGCCGCCGAAAAGGGCAAGACGGAACTCGAAGCCGCGCACAAGCGCGTCGACCAGGAACTCGCGCAAGCCCGCAATGACGGCCAGCAGCGTATCGCCGAAGCTGAAAAGCGTGCGGTCTCCGTCGCCGACGAAATCAAGGCCAACGCACAAGCCGAAGCCGCGCGCATCATTGCGCAGGCAAAGGCCGACGCAGACCAGCAAGTCGTGAAGGCACGCGAAGCACTGCGCGCCGAAGTCGCGGCTTTGGCCGTGAAGGGCGCCGAGCAAATCCTGAAGCGCGAAGTCGACCAGAAGGCGCATTCCGATCTGCTGAATCAACTCAAAACCGAGCTCTGATCATGGCTGAACTTGCAACCATCGCCCGTCCTTACGCAGAAGCGCTGTTTCGCGTGGCCGAAGCCGGTGATCTCGCGGCCTGGTCCAACTTCGTCGAGGAGCTGGCACAGGTTGCGCGTCTGCCGGAAGTGCTGTCGGTCGCCACGAACCCGAAGGTCAGCCGCGAACAGATCAGCGACCTGCTGCTTTCCGCGGTGAAGTCGCCGTTCGCGCAGGACAACGCGCAGGCGAAGAACTTCGTGCATATGCTGGTCGACAACCATCGCCTGCCGCTGATGCCCGAAGTCGCCGTGCAGTTCGACGAGCTGAAGAACGCCCGCGAAGGCGCGGCCGACGCGTTGATCGTGAGCGCGTTCCCGCTCGAAGGCGAACAGTTGAACGACCTCGTCGCAAGTCTCGAACGCAAGTTCCAACGCAAGCTGAAAGCCACCGTCGAAATCGACCCGTCGCTGATCGGCGGCGTACGCGTGACGGTTGGCGACGAAGTGCTCGATACCTCGGTCCGCGCGCGCCTCGCCAGCATGCAGACGGCTCTGACCGCCTGACGCGCCGAAGCTGGCACGCAACAGAATTGACTATCAGGAGCGAATAATGCAACTCAATCCCTCTGAGATCAGCGAGCTGATCAAGAGCCGGATCCAGGGCCTTGAAGCGAGCGCGGACGTTCGCAACCAGGGCACCGTGATCTCCGTGACCGACGGTATCGTGCGTATCCACGGCCTGTCGGACGTGATGCAGGGCGAAATGCTCGAATTCCCGGGCAACACGTTCGGCCTCGCGCTGAACCTCGAGCGCGACTCGGTCGGCGCCGTGATTCTGGGTGAATACGAACACATTTCGGAAGGCGACATCGTCAAGACGACGGGCCGCATTCTCGAAGTGCCGGTCGGTCCGGAACTGCTCGGCCGCGTGGTCGATGCACTCGGCAACCCGATCGACGGCAAGGGCCCGATCAACGCGAAGATGACCGACGCAGTCGAAAAGATTGCACCGGGCGTGATCTGGCGTAAGTCGGTGTCGGAGCCGGTCCAGACCGGCCTGAAGTCGATCGACGCGATGGTGCCGATCGGCCGTGGCCAGCGCGAGCTGATCATTGGCGACCGTCAGTGCGGCAAGACCGCCGTCGCGATCGACGCGATCATCAACCAGAAGGGCAAGAACCTCTTCTGTATCTACGTCGCGATCGGCCAGAAGGCTTCGTCGATCATGAACGTGGTGCGCAAGCTCGAAGAAACCGGCGCGATGGAATACACGATCGTCGTCGCGGCTTCGGCTTCGGAATCGGCTGCGATGCAATACCTCTCGCCGTACGCCGGCTGCTCGATGGGCGAATACTTCCGCGATCGCGGGCAAGATGCGCTGATCGTGTTCGACGACTTGACCAAGCAAGCCTGGGCGTATCGTCAGATTTCGCTGCTGCTGCGCCGTCCGCCGGGTCGTGAAGCGTATCCGGGCGACGTGTTCTATCTGCACTCGCGTCTGCTGGAACGTGCGGCTCGCGTGTCGGAAGACTACGTCGAGAAGTTCACCAACGGTGAAGTGAAGGGCAAGAGCGGTTCGCTGACGGCGTTGCCGGTCATCGAAACGCAAGCTGGCGACGTGACCGCGTTCGTTCCGACGAACGTGATCTCGATTACCGACGGTCAGATCTTCCTGGAAACCGACTTGTTCAACGCCGGTATCCGCCCTGCAATCAACGCGGGCGTGTCGGTGTCGCGAGTCGGCGGTGCAGCTCAGACCAAGGTCGTGAAGAAGCTGTCGGGCGGTATTCGTACTGACCTGGCGCAGTACCGTGAACTGGCCGCATTCGCGCAGTTCGCATCGGACCTCGACGAAGCCACCCGTAAGCAGCTCGAACGCGGCCGTCGCGTGACGGAACTGCTCAAGCAGCCGCAGTATCAGCCGCTGCAAGTGTGGGAACTGGCCGTCGCGCTGTTCGCGGCGAACAACGGTTATCTCGACGACCTCGAAGTCAGCCAGGTGCTGCCGTTCGAAAAGGGTCTGCGCGAATACCTGAAGACGAGCCACGCCGACATGGTCAAGCGCATCGAAGACAACAAAGACTTGTCGAAGGACGACGAAGGCGCATTGCATGCCGCGCTGAAGGACTTCAAGAAGTCGGGCGCTTACTGATCTCAACATTGATCGGGACTTTGGAGCGGCGCGGGCCGCTTCGGGCCGCAAGGCAAGATGAAGCACCCCGCGCCACTTCGATCAAGGAGTAAGCAATGGCTGGAATGAAGGAAATTCGCGGCAAGATCAAGAGCGTGCAGAACACGCGCAAGATCACGAAGGCGATGGAGATGGTGGCCGCGTCGAAGATGCGCCGCGCGCAGGAACGCATGCGCGCCGCTCGTCCGTACGCCGACAAGGTTCGCGACATCGCGGCGCACATGAGCGCAGCCACGCCCGAGTACCGCCATCCGTTCATGGTGAAGAACGAAGGCGCGAAAGTGGCCGGCATCATCCTCGTTACGACCGACAAGGGTCTGTGCGGCGGCATGAACACGAACATCCTGCGTGCGTCGGTTCAGAAGTTCAAGGAACTGGAGCAGCAGGGCACGACGATCGAAGCATCGGCCATCGGCAGCAAGGGTCTCGGCTTCCTGAATCGTCTGCGGGCGAAGGTCGTGTCGGAAGTCACGCATCTCGGCGATACGCCGCATCTGGAAAAGCTGATCGGCGCGGTGAAGGTGCAGCTCGACCTGTATTCGGAAGGCAAGATCAACGCGGTGTACCTGGCGTACACGCGCTTCGTCAACACGATGAAGCAGGATGCGGTGATCGAGCAATTGCTGCCGCTGTCGGCGGAAGACTTCAAGGATCGCGCCGACGAAGAAGGTTCCGTCACGCCGAAGACGTCGTGGGACTACATCTACGAGCCGGATGCGCAGACCGTCGTCGATGAACTGCTCGTGCGTTATGTCGAAGCGCTCGTCTATCAGGCGGTCGCGGAGAACATGGCATCGGAGCAATCGGCCCGGATGGTCGCGATGAAGGCCGCGTCGGACAATGCGAAGACCGTGATCGGCGAATTGCAGCTCGTCTACAACAAGAGCCGGCAGGCCGCGATTACGAAGGAACTCTCGGAAATCGTCAGCGGCGCCGCTGCGGTCTGATGACCGCGTGAGCTGAATCAAACAGTATCTAAAGGAAATGCGATGAGTACTACTGCTTTGGTAGAAGGCAAGATCGTACAGTGCATCGGCGCGGTGATCGACGTGGAATTCCCGCGCTCGCAAATGCCGGGCATCTACGACGCACTCGTTCTGGAAGGCTCGGAACTGACGCTGGAAGTCCAGCAGCAGCTGGGCGACGGCGTGGTCCGCACGATTTGTCTGGGTGCTTCGGACGGGCTGCGTCGCGGCACGATCGTGAAGAACACGGGCAAGCCGATCAGCGTGCCGGTCGGCAAGCCGACGCTCGGCCGGATCATGGACGTCCTCGGCCGCCCGATCGACGAAGCCGGTCCGATCAACTCGGATGTGACGCGCGGCATTCACCAGAAGGCGCCGAAGTTCGAAGATCTGTCGCCGTCGACGGAACTGCTCGAAACCGGCATCAAGGTTATCGACCTGATCTGCCCGTTTGCAAAGGGCGGCAAGGTGGGTCTCTTCGGTGGCGCCGGTGTGGGCAAGACCGTGAACATGATGGAACTGATCAACAACATCGCGAAGGAACACGGCGGTTATTCCGTGTTCGCGGGTGTTGGCGAGCGTACCCGCGAAGGGAACGACTTCTATCACGAAATGAAGGACTCGAACGTTCTCGACAAGGTCGCGCTCGTGTACGGCCAGATGAACGAGCCGCCGGGCAACCGTCTGCGCGTGGCGCTGACCGGCCTGACGATGGCCGAGCACTTCCGCGACGAAGGCCTCGACGTGCTGTTCTTCGTCGACAACATCTACCGTTTCACGCTGGCTGGCACGGAAGTGTCGGCACTGCTCGGCCGTATGCCGTCGGCAGTGGGCTATCAGCCGACGCTGGCTGAAGAAATGGGCAAGCTGCAAGAGCGCATCACGTCGACCAAGACCGGCTCGATCACGTCGGTTCAGGCCGTGTACGTCCCTGCGGATGACTTGACCGACCCGTCGCCGGCTACGACCTTCGGCCACCTGGACGCAACCGTCGTGCTGTCGCGTGACATCGCGTCGCTGGGTATCTACCCGGCCGTGGACCCGCTCGATTCGACCTCGCGTCAGATCGACCCGCACGTGATCGGCGAAGAGCACTACAACATCACGCGCGGCGTGCAGCAGACGCTGCAGCGCTACAAGGAACTGCGCGACATCATCGCGATTCTGGGCATGGACGAACTGTCGCCGGAAGACAAGCTGTCGGTGGCGCGCGCTCGCCGGATCCAGCGTTTCCTGTCGCAGCCGTTCCACGTCGCTGAAGTGTTCACGGGCTCGCCGGGCAAGTACGTGCCGCTGAAGGAAACGATCCGCGGCTTCAAAATGATCGTCGAAGGCGAGTGCGATCATCTGCCGGAGCAGGCGTTCTACATGGTCGGCACGATCGACGAAGCCTTCGAAAAGGCCAAGAAGATCCAGTAACGGTCGGGTGTAAAGAAGCGGACGCATGGCACATGCCGGCGTCTTCGAACTACGCTCACCCAGCCTTGCATGGGACGAGAGTAAGCGCCAAAGCGCGAACACTCGTCGACAGGAGTCGATATGGCAACCATCAAAGTAGACGTCGTCAGCGCGGAAGAGCAGATCTTCTCGGGCCAGGCGAAGTTCGTCGCGCTGCCGGGCGAAGCGGGTGAACTCGGCATTCTGCCGGGCCACACGCCGCTCATCACGCGCATTCGTCCGGGCGCGGTGCGCATCGAGGCGGAAGACGGCTCGGAAGAGTTCGTGTTCGTCGCGGGCGGGATTCTCGAAATCCAGCCGGGCGTCGTGACCGTGCTCGCCGATACGGCGATCCGCGGCGCAGACCTCGACGAAGCGAAAGCCGAGCAGGCGAAGAAGCGTGCCGAAGAGGCGTTGCAGAACACGGATTCGAACCTCGAGTACGCGACCGCGCAAGCGGAGCTGGCGTACGCGACGGCTCAGCTCGCTGCAATTCAGCGTCTGCGGAAGCTTCGCGCACAGCATTGAGCGCGGTCTCATCGCGTGATCGAAAAGGCAGCCTTCGGGCTGCTTTTTTGTTTTTTGCTTGCCGATGCACGCCCGACCGGCACGCGCATTTCTGCATATCGATTGTGCGTCGGCTCCCGTTTCGCGCGTAACGTGCTGATTTGATGCCACTTGCGTGCGCCGGTCGCAAAGCCGTTGCGGGTAACACTGAATGCCCGCCATTCCTTTTGCCATGCAAAATAGTCTTCCAAAATGCCTGCAACCCCGGGCAGCACTTCATGGCGGAGACATCGATGGCAATTCAACCGACGCAAGCCGGCGCGCAAATCGAACCGCGCGACGGCCTTTCCTACGTCCGCGGCTCGACCGACATTCCCCTCTCGGACGCCACCGTCTCGCGTTTCCTGCTCGGCACGGTCGCGCGGTTTCCCGACCGTCCCGCGGTCACTTTCCGCGAGCAGAACATCCGCTGGACCTGGCGCCAGTTCGCCGACGAAGTCGACATCCTCGCGAGCGGGCTGCTTACGCTTGGCATCGAACAGGGTGACCGCGTCGGGATCTGGTCGCCGAACCGCGCTGAATGGTTGCTGACCCAGTTCGCGACCGCGCGGATCGGCGCGGTGCTGGTGAACATCAATCCGGCCTATCGGCTCGCCGAACTCGAATACGCGCTCAACAAGGTTGGCTGCCGTGCGCTGATCGCGGCCGAGCAGTTCAAGACGTCGAAGTATCTGGAGATGCTACAAACGCTCGCTCCCGAACTCGCCGACGCAGAGCCCAACGCGTTGCACGCCGGAAAGCTGCCGGAACTGCGCACGGTGATCCGCATGGGCGAGACCAGAACGCCCGGCATGCTCAATTTCGGCGACGTCATGATGCGCGGCCGCGAGCATCTCGATGCGGCGAAGCTCGACGCGCTCGAAGCCAAGCTCGATGCCCATGAACCGATCAACATCCAGTTCACGAGTGGCACGACCGGCAATCCGAAGGGCGCGACGCTCACGCACCACAACGTCGTGAACAACGCGCGCTATATCGCGATGGCGATGCGGCTCTCCGAGAACGATTCGCTTTGCATTCCGGTGCCGCTCTATCACTGCTTCGGCATGGTGCTGGCGGTGCTGGCGTGCGTTTCGACCGGTTGCGCGATGGTTTTCCCGGGGGAAGCCTTCGATCCCGCCGCGACGCTCGCCGCGGTCCACGAGGAGCGCTGCACGGCGCTGCACGGCGTGCCGACGATGTTCATCGCAGAACTCGATCATCCGGACTTCGCGAAATACGACCTGAGCCGCCTGCGCACGGGCATCATGGCCGGCTCGCCGTGCCCGATCGAGACGATGAAGCGCGTCGTGTCGACGATGAACCTGCGCGAGATCACGATCGCCTACGGCATGACGGAGACGAGCCCGGTGTCGTTCCAGAGCTCGACCACCGATCCGCTCGACAAGCGCACGACGACGGTCGGCCGCATCCAGCCGCATCTCGAAGTAAAGGTGATCGATCCGACGGGCGAAATCGTGCCGGTCGGCGAGACGGGCGAGCTGTGCACGCGCGGCTATTCGGTGATGAAGGGCTATTGGGGCGAAGAGGAAAAGACGCGCGAATCGATCGTCGATGGCTGGATGCACACTGGCGACCTCGCGACGGTCGATGCCGAAGGCTACTGCAACATCGTCGGCCGGCTGAAGGACATGCTGATTCGAGGCGGCGAGAACGTCTATCCGCGCGAAATCGAGGAATTCCTCTTCCGGCATCCGAAAGTACAGTCGGTTCAGGTGTTCGGCGTGCCCGACCAGAAATACGGCGAGGAGGTGTGCGCGTGGATCGTGGTGCGGCCGGGCGAGCACGCGACCGAGCAGGAAATTCGCGAATTCTGCCAAGGGCAGATCGCGCATTACAAGATTCCGCGTTACATCCGCTTCGTCGACGAGTTGCCGATGACCGTGACCGGCAAGGCGCAAAAATTCGTCATGCGCGCGCGGATGATCGAAGAATTGAAGGTGGCGGAG
This sequence comes from Caballeronia arationis, assembly GCF_001544975.2. Lineage (GTDB taxonomy): Bacteria > Pseudomonadota > Gammaproteobacteria > Burkholderiales > Burkholderiaceae > Caballeronia > Caballeronia arationis. The sequence goes on from NZ_FCOG02000001.1 coordinate 169,294, forward strand.
AGTAAAACGGCTTGAATTGAGGAGTACGCGCCGCGTTCTCCATTTACATCGATATACGCAACAAACGCGCGATTCGTTTCACGGATCGCGCAAACGTTTGTCCGGACGAAAAAAAAGCGGGCCTGGAGCCCGCTAAAAACCACACGCTACGGGGTTAGCGCGAGGAGACCAAAGGTGGGAACGACTTCGATACCGCTTGTTGGACCGAAGAACGACCCCAACAAAGATGTCCCAGAGGAGGGTTTCGGCATTTGCCGACTATCGGGCACGTGGTCTTTTCTAACACACCGCACCCAACACATCCGTGTTGAAACCGTTTGAAGAGATTGTGGGCGAATTGATCTGAGGTCGCCGTAACAAAGTGTTTCAGGTTGTAACCCGCGTCGCATAAGGCGCAGTGGCAATATCTAAGCGCATTTCCCGGCAAATTCGAATATAAATTGTTTGACCTCCGAAAATCACCGCCGGGTCAATTGGCGTTGTGCTCCGATTGCTATTTTTCAGACTAGTGCAAAAACTCTAAAATTTCGGGAAAATCGAACGTACGGTCGAATGAAATCGAAAAGCATTTTCGGGAAACAGGGAATAAATCGGCCGCAAGCGAAAACACGGAGACAAGAATTGACCATAGACGCAGACCTTCTCGGCTACTACCGCGCGGTCGCCGAAGCCTTCCCGCCGCTACTCCCCGACGCCGACGCGCAAGCGGTGCGTCAGCGTTTTCGCGACGTGGCGCGTACGTTCGCACGGCCGCGTTCCACGGAAATTGCCGTGACGGAAACCTCGCTGCCGCTCGAAGGGCGCGAACTGGCCGCGCATATCTATCGTCCTGCGGCCGCGAGCGGTGCGCTGCCGTTGCTCGTCTACTTTCATGGCGGCGGCTGGGTCGTCGGCGATCTCGACACGCATGACGATCTGGCCTGCCGCCTCGCCATCGACGCGAATTGCGCCGTCGCCAGCGTCGACTATCGTCTAGCGCCGGAGCATCCCTTTCCCGCGCCTTGCGACGACGCGCTCGATGCGCTGATCTGGCTCGCCGAGCATCGTTCGCGGCTCGGATTCGTCACCGACAGGCTCGCCGTCGGCGGCGATAGCGCAGGTGCGCATCTCGCCGTCGTCGCGGCGCGTGGTGCGAATGAGCGCGTGGCCGGGCTGGTGAGCGCGCAGTTGCTGCTTTATCCGGCGATGCGCCGCCAGTTCGAAAGCGCGAGTTGCATCGCGAACGCGAACGGTCCGGGGCTCACGAACGACGAAATGAAATGGTACTGGACGCAATTTCTGTCCGGCGCGGCGCCGGCCGCCGATGATGTCCGCGCGTTCCCGCTCGCCGAGCCGTTCGAGCGCCCGCCGTCGCCGGCGCTGATCGTCGCCGCCGCACACGATCCGCTCTACGACGACGCCTTCGAACTCGCGCGCTTCCTGGAAACCAATGGCGGGCGCGTCGAACTCATCGACGCCATCGACATGACGCACGGCTTCGGCCGCATCCAGGCGTATTCGCCGGCGGCGGCGGCGTATATGAAGCGCGTCGCGGCGCGCATCGGCGAGATGCTGCGCTAGCGCGTCACTTCAGCCACTTGTCGACGACCGCCTGAAACTCGCCGGTCGATCGCGCGAGGTGCAGCCATTGATCGACATACTGCTGGAACGGCGCCTCGCCGCGCGGCACGAGATAGGCCTTTTCCCCGAACTGGAACGGCTTGTCCGGATGCACCGAGCACAGTCCCGGGTTGAGCTTCTGTTGCAGCAGTGTTTCGGAGGCGTCGGTGACCATCACGTCGGCGTGACCATCGAGGATCTGTTTGAAGATCGTCACGTTGTCCGGATACTCGATCAGTTGCGAGTGCGTGAAGAACTGCTTCGCGAACCGCTCATTCGTGCCGCCGGGATTGACGATCGTGCGCACGTTCGGCTGGTCGATCTGCTCGACGGTCTGATATTTCTCGACGTCGCCGCACCGCACGATCGGCGTCTTGCCGTCGACCATGTACGGCTGTGTGAAGAACGCGCGTTTCTGGCGTTCGAGCGTCGTCGAAACGCCGCCGACTGCGATGTCGCATTTCGCGACGAAGTCGTTCATCAGGTTCGACCACGACGTCTTCACATACTCCGCCTTCACGCCGAGCGATTTTGCGAGGCTTTCGACGAGATCGATGTCGATGCCCTCGAACTGTCCGTCCGGTTTGAGGAAGCTGTACGGCTTGTAGTCGCCGGTCGTGCAGACGCGCAGCGTGTGGCGGGCGAGGACGTCGTCGAGCCGCGAGGGCGCCGGTGCGGCGACCGCCGGCGTCGCGCTGGCCGCGGGCCGGCCCGAGATGGTTCCGGCCTGAACCGTCTGCGCAGACGCGCTGCCGGTGAACGAGACTGCCGCAACCGCGACGAGATAAACGAGGAGGTTCTTCATTGGTCTTCTTGTGGGTTGGTATGGCCGTCGATCATAGCGACGCAGGCGGTACTTGAACAATGCACGCGATCCCCGATTTCTCGAACCAGCCCTTGGCGGCCCGCGTCCGCCCATCACAAAAAGCGGAGGCCGCTCCGGTAGAATGGCTCTTTGCCTTCCAGCACCGAGCGACGTGGCCCATACCCTTCTCAACGACACCTTCCTGCGCGCGCTGCTGCGCCAGCCGACCGACTACACGCCGATCTGGCTGATGCGTCAGGCGGGCCGTTATCTGCCGGAGTACAACGCCACGCGCGCGCGCGCCGGAAGCTTCCTGGGCCTCGCGAAAAATCCCGATTACGCGACCGAAGTCACGCTTCAACCGCTCGAACGCTATCCGCTCGACGCCGCCATCCTCTTCTCCGACATCCTGACGATTCCCGACGCGATGGGGCTCGGCCTGAATTTCGTGCAGGGCGAGGGTCCGCGTTTCGAGCGCACGGTACGCACGGAAGCAGACGTCGCAAAACTCGCGGTGCCGGATATCGACGCGACACTCCGCTATGTTACCGACGCCGTCAGCCAGATTCGCCGCGCGCTTACCGACGGCGAAGGCCGTCAAAAGGTGCCGCTGATCGGTTTCTCGGGCAGTCCGTGGACGCTCGCGTGCTACATGGTCGAAGGCGGTGGTTCGGACGACCATCGCACGGTCAAGTCGATGGCGTATGCGCGGCCGGACCTGGTGCACCGTATTCTCGACATCAACGCGCAAGCCGTCGTGGCGTACCTGAACGCGCAGATCGAAGCGGGCGCGCAGGCCGTGATGATCTTCGATACCTGGGGCGGCGCACTCGCGGACGGCGCTTATCAGCGGTTTTCGCTCGACTACATCGCGAAGGTCGTGGCGGGGGTCAAGCGCGAGCATGACGGCGCGCGCATCCCGGTGATCACGTTCACGAAGGGCGGCGGCCTGTGGCTGGAGGAAATCGCGTCGATCGGCGTTGACGCGGTCGGACTCGACTGGACCGTCAACCTCGGGGCGGCGCGTGCGAAAGTCGGCGACCGGGTGGCGCTCCAGGGCAATATCGATCCGAGCGTGCTGTTCGCACCCCCGGCCGCGATCCGCACGGAAGCGCGGGCCGTGCTCGACAGCTTCGGCAACCATCCGGGGCACGTTTTCAACCTCGGCCACGGCATCTCGCAGTTCACGCCGCCGGAGCACGTCGCGGAACTGGTCGACGAAGTGCATCGCCATAGCCGCGCCATTCGACAAAAGAGTTACGTCTGAGCGTTCGTTTGTTGCGGTGCGGTATTCGAGCGCGTCAGGGCCCGTTTGTTGCGACGCACTTTCCGTGTCTCGAAAGCCCGCCCCTCAGCCATTTCCCGAATGTCAAGGCTTGACTTATGCACAATTTTTACGTTGCGGCGCGCCATCAGACGTATCGGTGAAAAGGCTCAATAAAGCCCCTCTATTTGGCGCTCAAGCCATTGATTCAAAAGAGTTATCAAGGCGGCGACCCGAAATGTGGGCAGGCATGCAGAGGCACTGGGCATGCCTCTTTTTCGAACTGTCAACCGAAGTTCTCAACAAAGTTATCCACAGGCCTGTGGAAAGCCCCGAATTCTCAAAAATAATCCTGAACTTAGCGCCGATTGTGATGTTTCACTTTAAGTGCGGGGCGCAAAGCCTTGTGCTGTCGTCGGCGTGCTGCAGCGGCGGCCCGGCCGGGCGGCGCGAGAAATGAGTGCCGTCTTCGTCCGCGTCGCGCTCGATCATCCGCTGCCGACGCTCTTCGACTATCGCTACGACCTGGCGCCGGAACCCGCGCCGGGCTTGCTGGTGCGCGTGCCGTTCGGGCGCCGCGACGTGGTCGGGCTGATTTGCGAAGTCACCGAGCGAAGCGATGTCCCGGCTGAGAAACTACGCGCCGTCGACGCCATCTGCGACGCCTGCGCGCCGCTTGCGGACGAATGGCGCGCGCTCGCCGCGTTCGCCGCCGACTATTACCAGCGCGGACTGGGCGAAGTCGCCCTCCCCGCATTACCGCAAGCGTTGCGCGATGCGTCGCGCTGGGCGCGTCTCTTCGCTCCTGAAGAGCGCTATCGCCTGCTGCCTGCCGGGCGCGCGGCCTTGCCGGACGCGCTTCCCGTCCGCGCGAGCGCGTTGCGGCGCCTCGCGGAAGCGCTCGCGGCCCAGCCGACGCTCGCCGCGGCCGACGCCCGCGCGTTGCATCCGAAAGCGAGCGCGACGCTCGACGACTGGCAGTCGAAGGGCTGGGTCGTGCTGGAAACGGCCGACGACAGCACCGGCGCCGCCCAGCCGTCCGCATTGACCGACGATGCCTTGCTTCCCTGCCTGACGCACGAGCAGCAGGAAGCCGTCGACGCGATCACCGCTGCGCACCAATTCGCGCCATTCCTGCTGCACGGCGTCACGGGCAGCGGCAAGACCGAGGTCTACCTGCACGCGCTCGCCGGCTTGCTCCACCGGCGGCCGGACGCGCAGGCGCTCGTGCTCGTCCCCGAAATCAACCTGACGCCGCAGTTCGAAGCCGCTTTCCGCACGCGCTTCGCGGCGCTGCCGGAAGGCGCGATCGTCACGATGCACAGCGGCCTCGCCGAGGGCGAGCGCGCGCGCAACTGGCTTGCCGCGCACACCGGACGCGCGCGAATCGTGCTCGGCACTCGGCTCGCGATCCTCGCTTCGCTGCCGAAGCTTTCGCTGATCGTCGTCGACGAGGAGCATGACCCCGCGTACAAGCAGCAGGAAGGTTTGCGCTATTCCGCCCGCGACCTGGCGATCTACCGCGCGAAGCAACTCGGCATTCCGGTGGTGCTGGGCTCGGCGACGCCGTCGCTCGAAAGCTGGTGGCAGGCCGAGCAGGGCCGCTACACGCGGCTTTCGCTGACACGCCGTGCCGTTGCGGATGCGGTGCTGCCTGCCGTGAAGCTCGTCGATCTGGAGGAGGAGCGCAGGCGCGGGCGGGCGTCGATCGACGGTTTGTCGGGGCCGCTCGTTGCGGCGCTCAAGGGGCGTCTGGAACGGGGCGAGCAAAGCCTCGTATTCCTCAACCGCCGCGGCTACGCGCCGATCCTCTCGTGCGACGCGTGCGGCTGGGTTGCCGGCTGCCCGCGCTGCAGCGCGTATGTGGTGCTGCACAAGCCCGAGCAGTCGCTGCGCTGCCACCACTGCGGCTGGGAATCGCGGATTCCGAAGTCATGCCCGGATTGCGGCAACGTCGATATCGCGCCGATGGGGCGCGGCACGCAGCGCGTCGAGGAGACGCTCGCGAGCGCGGTGCCGGGCGCCCGCGTGCTGCGCATCGACGCCGACAGCACGCGCCGCAAGGGCAGCGCGCAGGCGCTCTTCTCCGACGTCCACGCGGGGGAAGTCGATATTCTGGTCGGCACGCAAATGATCGCGAAGGGGCACGACTTCCAGCGCGTGACGCTCGTCGGCGTGCTGAACGCCGATACGGCGCTCTTTTCGCATGACTTCCGGGCGAGCGAGCGACTTTTCGCGCAATTGATGCAGGTGAGCGGCCGGGCCGGGCGCTCCGGCTTGCCCGGCGAGGTGATGATCCAGACGCGCTATCCGCGTCACGCGCTTTATCACGCGCTGGCGCGCCACGACTACGTCGGCTTCGCCAATTCGACCCTCGCTGAACGGCGCGACGCGCACCTGCCGCCGTTTGTCTATCAGGCGATGCTGCGCGCGGAAGGCCGCACGCTCGACGCCGCGCTGGCCTTTCTGGCGCAGGCAGCGGCCGTGTTCGCGGCGCTGCCGGGCGCGGAGCGCGTGACCGTCTACGATGCCGTGCCGCTCACCATCGTGAAGGTGTTCAACGTGCATCGCGCGCAACTGCTGCTGGAATGCGCTTCGCGCGCGGCGCTGCAGACGGCGTTGCGCGCCTGGCAGCCCGCGTTGCGTGAACTCCGGGGCGTGTTGCGCTGGGCCGTCGAGGTCGATCCGCTCGATATCTGAACGCGTCGCGCGCTTCAGGCGTTGCTGCGGTCGGCTTTCAGGCGAGGAGCTTCATCCCCCGGAGAGCGGGGCGATTCTCCCGCATCGGCGCGTTCATGCGCGATATGCGGCTGAGCCCCGCGAATGAACAGCACGACGCACAACGCGCACATCGCCCAGATGCAGCCGATCACCATCCACGTGCTCATAGTCTTTCTCCCCGAAACTGCGTTCAGCGCGGCTCGAATCGGCGCGCATGGCAGTTATATCGGCGGGAAACGCGCGTTTGATTAGGGCAACTCCGAGAATATTGAGACTAGGGAAACTACTAGTCGATTTTCGCCATTTCCAGACAGGGTCCGTATCCGGCAAAGCCTTGTGGCATAAGGGCCCCAAAGAGGTGCAACCCGGTCCGAAAAGTTGGTTGCACCTTTTTTTGCGGCGGAGTACGATGCGCCAACTTTTTAGTCATCGGCCGGTGGCACTTCGGCCAAACGAAGGATATATGGCGAGCACTACCCTTGGCGTCAAAGTCGACGATCTGTTGCGTTCCCGGCTGAAAGATGCCGCGACGCGTCTGGAGCGCACTCCCCACTGGCTGATCAAGCAGGCGATCTTCGCGTATCTCGAACGCATCGAGCACGGCCAGCTTCCGCCCGAACTGTCGGGTGCCAATGGCGGCGCCGAGCTGGGCGAGCCGCTGCCGGTCGAAGGCGAGGAAGACGGCGCACCGCATCCGTTCCTCGATTTCGCGCAGAACGTGCAGCCGCAGTCGGTCCTGCGCGCGGCGATCACGGCGGCCTACCGGCGGCCGGAGCCGGAGTGCGTGCCGTTCCTCGTCGGGCAGGCGCGTCTGCCCGCGAACATCGCCACCGAAGCGCAGGCGCTCGCGAGCAAACTCGTCGAAGCCTTGCGCGCGAAGCACACGGGCGGCGGCGTCGAGGGGCTGATCCACGAATTCTCGCTGTCGAGTCAGGAAGGCGTCGCGCTGATGTGCCTCGCCGAGGCGCTCCTGCGCATTCCCGACCGCGCGACCCGCGACGCGCTGATCCGCGACAAGATCAGCAAGGGCGACTGGCGCTCGCACATGGGCCAGGCGCCGTCGCTGTTCGTGAACGCGGCGACGTGGGGCCTGATGATCACCGGCAAGCTGGTGACGACCAATAGCGAGACGGGGTTGTCGTCGGCGCTGACGCGCCTGATCGGACGCGGCGGCGAGCCGCTGATCAGGAAGGGCGTCGACATGGCGATGCGCCTGATGGGCGAGCAGTTCGTCACCGGCGAAACGATCTCGGAAGCGCTTGCGAACAGCCGCAAGTTCGAGGCGCGCGGCTTCCGCTATTCCTACGACATGCTCGGCGAAGCCGCGACCACCGAAGAGGACGCGCTGCGCTACTACGCATCCTACGAGCAGGCGATCCACGCGATCGGCAAGGCGGCGGGCGGTCGCGGTATCTACGAAGGCCCGGGCATCTCGATCAAGCTTTCCGCGCTGCATCCGCGCTATTCGCGCTCGCAGCAGGAACGCACGATGAATGAACTGCTGCCGCGCGTGCGTTCGCTCGCGCAACTCGCGCGCCGCTACGACATCGGCCTGAACATCGACGCTGAAGAAGCAGACCGGCTCGAAATCTCGCTCGACCTGCTCGAAGCGCTGTGCTTCGATCCCGAACTCGCGGGCTGGAACGGCATCGGCTTCGTGGTGCAGGCGTATCAGAAGCGCTGCCCGTTCGTGATCGATTACCTGATCGACCTCGCGCGCCGCAGCCGTCATCGCCTGATGATCCGGCTCGTGAAGGGCGCCTACTGGGATTCGGAGATCAAGCGCGCGCAAGTCGACGGCCTCGAAGGCTATCCGGTCTACACGCGCAAGATCTACACGGACATTTCCTACGTCGCGTGCGCGAAGAAGCTGCTCGGCGCGCCGGATGCCGTCTATCCGCAATTCGCGACGCACAACGCGTACACGCTCTCCGCGATCTATCACCTCGCAGGACAGAACTTCTATCCCGGCCAGTACGAATTCCAGTGCCTGCACGGCATGGGCGAACCGCTCTATGAAGAAGTCACCGGCCGCGACAAGCTGAACCGCCCGTGCCGCGTCTACGCGCCGGTCGGCACGCACGAAACGCTGCTCGCGTACCTCGTGCGCCGCCTGCTCGAAAACGGCGCGAACACGTCGTTCGTGAACCGGATTGCCGACGAATCGATTCCCGTCAGCGAACTCGTCGTCGACCCGATCGACGAGGCGTCGAGGCTCACGCCGCTCGGCGCGCCGCACGCGAAGATTCCGCTGCCGCGCCAGCTGTACGGTAGCGAGCGCCTCAATTCGATGGGCTTCGATTTGTCGAACGAGCATCGGCTGGCGTCGTTGTCGTCGGCGCTGCTTGCGAGCGCGAACAACCAGTGGCGCGCGGTCCCGATGCTCGAAGGCGACGATGCGGGCAACGGCACGCCGCGCGACGTGCGCAACCCGTCGGACCTGCGCGACGTCGTCGGTACGGTCGTCGAGGCCTCGCCGGAACAGGTGAACGCAGCGATCGCGCACGCAGTCGCCGCAGCGCCGATCTGGCAGGCGACGCCCGTCGAAGATCGCGCCGACTGCCTCGCGCGCGCCGCCGACCTGCTCGAAGCGCAGATGCATACGCTGATGGGCCTGGTCGTGCGCGAAGCGGGCAAATCGCTGGCGAATGCGGTGTCGGAGATCCGCGAAGCCATCGATTTCCTGCGCTACTATTCCGCGCAGATTCGCGGCGAGTTCTCGAACGATACGCATCGTCCGTTGGGACCCGTGGTCTGTATCAGCCCGTGGAACTTCCCGCTCGCGATCTTCATGGGCCAGGTTGCCGCGGCGCTGGCCGCCGGCAATCCGGTGCTCGCAAAGCCAGCCGAGCAGACGCCGCTGATTGCCGCGCAAGCCGTGCGCATCCTGCGCGAGGCTGGCGTGCCGTCGGGCGCGGTGCAACTGCTCCCCGGTGACGGCGAGACGGTCGGCGCGGCGCTCGTTGCCGATCCGCGCACGCGTGCGGTGATGTTCACCGGCTCGACCGACGTCGCGCGCCTTATCAACAAGACGCTTTCCGAGCGCCTCGACCCGGACGGCCGGCCGATTCCGCTGATCGCCGAGACGGGCGGCCAGAACGCGATGATCGTCGATTCGTCGGCGCTCGCGGAACAGGTGGTTGCGGACGTGATGCAGTCGTCGTTCGATTCGGCCGGCCAGCGTTGCTCCGCGCTGCGCGTGCTGTGCCTGCAGGACGACGTCGCCGACCGCACGCTCGACATGCTGACGGGCGCGATGAAGCAGCTCGCGGTGGGCAACCCGGATCGCCTGTCGACCGACGTCGGGCCGGTGATCGACGCGGACGCGAAGCGTGGCATCGACGCGCACGTCGCCTCGATGCGCGAGAAGGGCCGCAAGGTCGTGCAACTGCCGCTGCCGGAAGGCTGCGCGCAGGGCACGTTCGTGCCGCCGACGCTGATCGAACTCGACTCCATCGACGAACTCAAGCGCGAAGTGTTCGGTCCGGTGCTGCATGTGGTGCGTTATCGCCGCGCGTCTCTTGATAAACTCCTCGACCAAATCAAAACGACCGGTTATGGACTCACGCTCGGCATCCATACGCGGATCGACGAAACCATCGCGCATGTGATTTCCCGCGCGCACGTCGGCAACATCTACGTGAACCGGAACGTGATCGGCGCGGTGGTCGGCGTGCAGCCGTTCGGCGGCGAAGGGCTGTCGGGCACGGGGCCGAAAGCGGGCGGTGCGCTGTACCTGCAGCGTCTGCTGGCGAAGCGTCCGACGGGCTTGCCACAGTCGCTCGCGAAGGCGCTGGTCGTCGATCACGCTGCTTCGACCGATACGCCGTCCGCCGCATTGACCGCCTTGCGCGACTGGTCGCTCGCGGAACGCGATCCGCAGACGGCCGCGCGTTGCGACGGTTACTTGCAGCACGTCCTGGCCGGCGCGACCGCCGTGCTGCCCGGGCCGACCGGCGAGCGCAACACGTACACGCTCGGCGCACGCGGCACGGTGCTGTGCGTGGCATCGACGGCGAGCGGCGCGCGCGCCCAGTTCGCGGCAGTGCTCGCCACCGGCAACAAGGCGCTGTTCTCCGGCGCGGCGGGCGAGCAACTGGCGGCATCGCTGCCGGCGTCGCTGAAGGCGCATGTGATGGTGAAAAAAGAAGCCGCGGCCGATTTCGACGCCGTGCTGTTCGAAGGCGACAGCGATGAACTGCTGTCGCTCGTGAAGGATGTCGCGAAACGCGCGGGGCCGATCGTGTCGGTGCAGGGCGTCGCGGCGGGGGCGTTCGCCGACGGCAGTCACGACGGCGAGGACTACGCGCTCGAACGGCTGCTGACGGAGCGCTCGGTGAGCGTGAACACGGCGGCCGCGGGCGGCAATGCGAATTTGATGACGATCGGTTGAGAAACCCTCGAGCGCTCGACTCAAACAAACGGCAGCGGGCACGGCGATCCCGGCAAGAAGCTGCCATCCACACTGGTATTAGGAGAAGCTATGAAGCACACGATGAACAAGCTGGCAGCGGCGATGGCAGTTGCCGGCCTGTCGCTCGCGGGGACCGCAGTTGCACAGCAGGCAGAAGATGTGAAAGTTGGCTTCGCGGCTCCGATGACGGGCGCGCAGGCTCACTACGGCAAGGACTTCGAGAACGGCATCACGCTGGCCGTCGAAGATTTCAACGCGACCAAGCCGGTGATCGGCGGCAAGCCGGTGCGCATCGTGCTGAACGCAGCCGACGACCAGGCTGACCCGCGCACGGGCACGACCGTCGCGCAGAAGCTGGTGGACGACGGCATCAAGGGCATGCTCGGCCACTTCAACTCGGGTACGACGATCCCCGCATCGCGCATCTACGCGAACGCCGGCATCCCCGAGATCGCGATGGCAACGGCGCCCGAATACACGACGCAAGGCTACAAGACCACGTTCCGCATGATGACCTCGGACACGCAGCAAGGTTCGGTCGCGGGCGAGTTCGCGGTGAAGAACCTGAAGGTGAAGAAGATCGCGATCGTCGACGACCGCACCGCCTACGGCCAGGGTCTCGCCGACCAGTTCGAGAAAGCCGCGAAGGCGGCAGGCGGCACGATCGTCGTGCGTGAATTCACGAACGACAAGGCCGTCGACTTCAAGGCGATTCTGACCAAGATCAAGGCGTCGAATCCGGACCTCGTGTACTACGGCGGCGCCGATTCGCAAGCCGCGCCGATGGTCAGGCAGATGAAGACGCTCGGCTTCCGCGCGCCGCTGATGGCGGGCGAAATGGTGAAGACCGAAACGTTCGTGAAGATCGCCGGCGACGCAGCCGACGGCACCGTCGCGTCGCTCGCTGGCCTGCCGATGGACCAGATGCCTGGCGGCGCGGAATACACGGCGAAGTACAAGAAGCGTTTCAACGAAGACGTGCAGACGTACTCGCCGTACGCCTACGACGGCGCAATGGCCATGTTCAACGCGATGAAGAAGGCGAACTCGACCGATCCGGCCAAGTACCTGCCGTTCCTCGCGAAGACGGAGATGCCGGGCGTGACGACGTCGAAGCTCGCGTATGACTCGAAGGGCGACCTGAAGAACGGCGGCATCACGCTGTACAAGGTCGTTGGCGGCAAGTGGACGACGCTGGAAAGCGTGGGCGGCAAGTAAGCTCGTTCTGCTTCAGCTTTGAGAAAAGGCCCCGTTTCTACGGGGCCTTTTTGCTGTGCGGGTCGCGCTTGAAACCGGTCAGCATCGCGACGACCAGGTTCTCGCGCGTCCAGACGCTCATCACGAGCGCGGCGACGACATGCGCATACACGCACAGTTCGAGCGCGATCGACAGATATTCATGCAGGTCCTGCGGCCAGTCCTCGCCCCAGAACGCGTCGAGGCGCATCAGCCAGCCGGTCACGCCTAGCGCGAGAATCAGGAACCACAGCGCGATCGCCATCAGGCCACCGAGCGGATTGTGCGAAAGATGATGCATCGGCTTGCCGGCGGCAAGCGAGCGCAGATAGTCCGCGAGATGCAAGGGACTTGGCCACCACGCCGAGAAGCGCGCGGGCGGCGTGCCGACGAAGCCCCACACGATCCGAAGCCCGACGAGCCCGCCCGCGATATAGCCGAGCACGCGATGCGCCTCGTCGGTGGGACCGAAGAGATTCCAGATGACAATGCCCGCGACCGTCCAGTGCGTGAGCCGCACCCAGAGGTCCCAGGTTTTGATCCGGCCGGGATACGTGGCGGGCATCGCGGGCGCTTATTCGACTTCCGACTTCACGACGGCGAGCGTCTTCGTGTCGTAATAGATCTCGACTTTCTTGCCGTCCTCGTTGTGGCCGTAGATCTCGTAGCAATTGCCGTCGACCTTGAACTTCTTGATCTTGTAGCCCTGCGCTTCCAGCTGCGAGCGCGCGTCCGATTCCTTCATCCACTCGCTCTTCGGATGCGCCGTGCAGTCGGCCTTCGCGAACGCCGCGCCCGAAAAACCCACCGCCGCCATCAATGCCAGGATCTTGAACATCTGCCGCCCTCGTCCATTCGTTTATCGAGCGGCTACTCTACTGCCAATGAGAATGGCTCGCAAGTAAATCGAAAGCTGGACGAGGGCCGGCTGTCAGGCCTGTTTTCGCGCTTGCTGACGAATCTGGTCGAGCGTCGCGCCCGGCGTGCTCTGGTCCGGCGGAATGCGGATTTCGATCACCGCCGGCAGCCCCGAATTCACCGCGCGCTCGAACGCGGGCATGAACGCGGCGGTCGTCTCGACGCGCTCGCCATGCGCGCCGAACGATCGCGCGTAGGCAGGAAAGTCGGGGTTTGTGAGCCCGGTGCCGTAAACGCGGTTCGGGTAGTGGCGCTCCTGATGCATGCGGATCGTGCCGTATTGCCCGTTGTTGACGACGATGAAGATCACTGGCAACTGGTACTGCATCGCGGTTGCGATCTCGTGGCTCGACATCATGAAGCAGCCGTCGCCAGCGAACGCGATGACCGTGCGCTCGGGATGCAGCGACTTCGCAGCGATTGCCGCCGGCACGCCGTAGCCCATCGCGCCGCTGGTGGGCGCGACCTGCGAGCGGAAATGCCGGTACGCGTAATGCCGATGCAGCCAGGTTGCGTAATTGCCGGCGCCGTTGGTCAGGATGGCGTCGGCGGGAAGGCGCTCGCTCAGCTGACGCATGATCTCGCCGAGCTGCACGTCGCCGAGCATGGGGCGCGGCTTGCGCCATTCGAGATAGGCATCGTGAGCAGCGACGGCCGTGCCCGACCACTTAGGCGCCGGAGGCGCCGCGAGCGCCGCCAGTGCGGATGCGATTTCCGGCATCCCCGAGACGATCGGCAGGTCAGCTGAATAGACGCGTCCGAGTTCGTCCGCGCCCTGATGGATGTGGATGAGCGTCTGCTTCGTCTTCGGGATGTCGAGGAGCGTGTAGCCGCCCGTCGTCGATTCGCCGAGGCGCGGGCCGATCACGAGCAGCAGGTCGGCCTCGCGGATGCGCGCGGCGAGGGCCGGATTGATTCCGAGCCCGACGTCGCCCGCATAGTTCGGGTGCTCGTTGTTCAGCGTGTCCTGGAAGCGGAACGCGCAGCCGGCCGGCAACTGCCATTGCTCGACGAAGCGCGCGAAATCCTGCGTCGCGGCTTCGGTCCAGCCGCTGCCGCCTGCAATCACAAACGGTCGCTCGGCCGCGGACAGCATCGCGTGAAGCCGCTCCATCTGCGCCGGCGCGGGCGCCGCGGCCACACGCTGGTAGCGCGGCGCGCCCGGAACGGCCGGGCACGGTTCGCTCAGCATGTCCTCGGGCAGCGCGAGCACGACCGGACCGGGACGCCCGGACGTCGCGACGTGAAACGCGTGGCTCATGTATTCGGGCACGCGTCGCGCGTCGTCGATCTGCGCGACCCACTTCGCCATCTGCCCGAACATCCGCCGGTAGTCGATTTCCTGGAACGCCTCGCGGTCCATATGCTCGCGTGCGCACTGGCCGATCAGCAGGATCATCGGCGTCGAGTCCTGGAAGGCGGTGTGCACGCCGATCGACGCGTGCGTCGCGCCTGGCCCGCGCGTGACGATCGCGACGCCCGGCCGGCCGGTCAGCTTGCCGACCGCCTCCGCCATGTTCGCGGCGCCCGCTTCGTGACGGCAGACGATGGTCTGGATCTGGCTGGTTTCGTCGTGGAGCGAATCGAGGACGGCGAGAAAACTCTCGCCGGGCACGCAGAACACGCGCTCGACGCCATGCGTAACGAGCGCATCGACGACGAGCCGGGCACCGGTGGTTTGCGGGGAATCGGAGGAAGAAGAAGCGACTGCGGACGCCATGCGGTGAAATCTCCGTGAATGGTTCGGGCAATGATCCGACCCGACAGCTTACGCCGACCGGCCCGCATTCAGCCAGAGGCGCAAATCCCGATGGAGCGGCGCCCGAGCGCCTGCGGCGCGGCCCGCGGCCGGCACGACCAAAAATCCCCATCACCCGAATTACCCCGCTTTCTCACCCCTTATCGCCAGATAGTCCCAGTCCGACATTCGGAATAATGACTTCCATGGAAAACGGGTTGCGGCCTTAACCGCTGCGGCCCCTCAGCAAAGATCGAAGTCGTCAAACCTCATCGGGGGCAAGCTTGAATATTCGTAAATTCGTCGGCGCCACAAGTCGGGACGCACTGCGTCTCGTCCGGGAAGCCCTGGGCCCCGATGCGGTCGTCCTCTCGAATCGCACGCTGGAAGACGGCACCGTCGAGATCGTGAGCGTCGCCGACAGCGATCTGGCGAAGATCTCGCCCGTCGCCGACGATGCCGCCGCGCCGTCGATGTCCGCTCCGGCCGCGAAGGCCAGCGCCCATGCAGCCCCGATGAATCCCTACGCAAGCGGTGACGTGTTCTCGTCGGTCTTCGGTGCGAATCCCGAAGCAGACGAAGACGACGCTACCGAAGCACACCCGGAACCCGCGCCGAAGCGCCGCGTCGCCATCGACGAAGCGCCGCGCACGATGGCCGAATCCAATCCGTGGCTGATCGAGCATGCACGGCGTGTCGCCCAGCAGGCCGCCGCGCCGACGCCGTCGAACCGCGTCCTGACGCCCGCCAGCGCGATCGCGAAGGGGCTCGGCACGCCGGTTCCGGTGCCTGCCGTCGAAAAGACGGAGAGCCCGGAATCCGCCCGCGTGCACCAGCCGAACCATCCGCAGCAGCTGAAGATCGACACGCCCGACTGGGCGCGCGAAGCCGCGCAGGTCGCCGCGCGCCGCGCCGCGCAGAAGATCGTCCCGGTGCAGATGCCGCAACCGGAGCGTTCCGCCGATGCATCGCATTCGACGTCCCCGGCGCGCCCGGCGCAGGAAGGCGCCTTCGCCGGCCTGCCGGCGAGCGCGGCCGCCGCCGTCACGGAAGCGATCCGTGCGCGCATGGAACAGGTTGTCAACGACACGGTGATGAACGAACTCTCGTCGATGCGCGAGATGATGGAAGAGCACTTCGCGGGTCTCCTGTGGGGTGACCGCCAGCGCCGCAGCCCGAGCAACGCCGCGCTGACCAAGCGCCTGTTCGCCGCCGGCTTCTCGGCGCAACTGGTGCGCATGGTGATCGACAACATGCCGGAAATGGAGCACGTCGAAGCCGCGATGGAATGGGTGCAGCAGGTGCTCGAATCGAACCTGCCGGTGATGGACAGCGAAGAAGCGATGATGAATCGCGGCGGCGTGTTCGCGCTGATGGGCCCGACGGGCGTCGGCAAGACGACGACCACCGCGAAGCTCGCCGCGCGCTGCGTGATGCGCTTCGGCGCGAGCAAGGTCGCGCTCCTGACGACCGACAGCTACCGGATCGGCGCGCATGAGCAACTGCGCATCTTCGGCAAGATTCTCGGCGTCTCGGTGCACGCGGTGAAGGACGGCGCCGATCTGCAACTCGCGCTCTCCGAGCTGCGCAACAAACATATCGTGCTGATCGACACGATCGGCATGAGCCAGCGCGACCGCATGGTCTCCGACCAGATCGCGATGCTGTGCGGCGCCGGTCATCCGGTGCAGCGCCTCCTGCTTCTGAACGCGACGAGCCACGGCGACACGCTCAACGAAGTCGTGCAGGCCTACCAGAGCACGCCGGACCAGCCGCCGCTCGCGGGCTGCATCCTGACGAAGATCGACGAAGCCACGAACCTCGGCGGCGTGCTCGACACCGTGATCCGCTACAAGCTGCCCGTGCATTACGTATCGACGGGACAGAAGGTCCCGGAGAACCTGTACGTCGCGACCAAGCGTTTCCTGATCAAGAGCGCGTTCTGCATTCCCCGCGACGGGTCGCCCTTCGTGCCGCAGGACGAAGAAGTGCCCACCTTGTTGTCCGCGCTGTCGGCGCGTGCGTCCACCGAACTGCATGAGGTTCACTTTGGATAAGTTCGTGCTCGATCAGGCGGAAGGTCTGAGACGGCTTCTGACGAACGCGGGATCGCGCGTCGTCGCGGTGGCGGGCGGACCGGCCGGCATCGGCTGCACGTCGACGGTGGCGAATCTCGCCGCAGCCCTCGCGATCCACGGCAGGGACGTCCTCGTGATCGACGAGCGCCAGAACGCCGGCTCGCTCAGCAAGATGCTCGGACTGAACGATACGGGCGCGCTCGCCTCGGTGATGTCGGGCCGGCGCTTCCTGCAGGACGCGGTGACGCGCACGCCGTTCGGATTTTCGCTGCTGGCGGCGCCGCGCGACGAACGTATCAGCCACGACGCGGGCCAGTGCCGGGCACTGCTCGACGGTCCCGCCGACATCGTGCTGATCGACTCGCAGCTCGACCGGAATGGCGCGCTGTCGTCGCTCGCGGCGCAGGCGCATGACTTCCTGATCGTGACCCGCGTCGCAGCGGCGGCGATCACCGAGGCTTATGCATGCATGAAGCGCCTGCACTACGCGCACGCCATCGGGCAGTTTCGCGTGCTGGTGAATCACGTGCAGAATGCAACCGACGCGGTCACCGCGTTCGAAAACCTGTCGGGCGTCGCGAGCCGGTATCTCGCCGTGTCGCTCGCACAGGCCGGATACGTGGCGGAGGATGCGCGCGTATCGCGGGCGCGGGAACTCGCGCGCTGTGCCGTCGAAGCCTTCCCGGCGACACCGGCCGCGCGCGACTACCGGCAGATTGCAGCAGAACTCCTCCACTGGCCGATGCGGCCCGCGCCACTCCGGCGGGACGACATCGAAAGAGGCATGACAGCAATGAAGGGCGCGGGGGACGGACAGTCCGAATGCCGCGCCGGGGCACCGGCCGCTCGCGAGTTGAGCAGCACGGCGTCGATGTGACATAGGGAAAGAGGGGATCAAGATGTACAACGCCCAGGGAAAGCTCTCGCAATCCGAAGTGCTGACGCGCTACGCGCCGCTCGTGCGCAGGCTGGGGCTCCAGCTCGTCGCGAAGATGCCGGCGAGCGTCGATCTCGACGACCTGATCCAGGCCGGCATGATCGGCCTGATGGACGCCGCGAACCGCTACAAGGAAGATCAGGGCGCACAGTTCGAGACGTACGCGAGCCAGCGGATTCGCGGCGCGATGCTCGACGAGCTGCGTGCCAACGACTGGCTGCCGCGCAGCATGCGCAAGACCTCGCGCGAGGTGGAATCGGCGGTGCACAAGGTCGAGCAGTCGCTTGGCCGCTCCGCGAGCGAGACCGAAATCGCCGAGCATCTGAAGATGCCGCTCGACGAATATCAGTCGATGCTGCAGGACCTGCATGGCAGCCAGCTCATCTATTACGAAGACTTCGACCGCTCCGCCGACGACGAGCCGTTCCTCGACCGCTATTGCGTCGACCGTTCGGACCCGCTGTCTGCGCTGCTCGACGGCAGTCTGCGCTCGGCGCTTGTCGATGCCATCGACAAGCTGCCCGAACGCGAGAAGCTCCTGATGAGCCTCTACTACGAAAAAGGCCTGAACCTGCGTGAAATCGGCGCGGTGATGGAAGTGAGCGAGTCGCGGGTGTGTCAGTTGCACAGCCAGGCCGTCGCCCGCTTGCGCGCGAAGCTGCGCGAACAGGCGTGGTCGAGCGTGGAAGCCTGAGCGTCGCTTAAAGGACGCTTATTCGAAGTCGCCGCCGTCTGCGAAGACGGTCTGGCCCTGGCCCAGCGTCTTCGCGCGGTACATCGCGCGATCGGCGGCACGCATGAGCGCCGTGATATCGCGATATTGCGCCGGCGCGCCGCCGTAGATCGGGCACGCCCCGATGCTCGCCGAGACGCTCACCGGCCGGTCGTCGACCGACGTCAGCGCGGCAAGGATCGCGTGGATGCCATCGGCGACGGCGAGCACCGCCGCCCGGTCGGGCACGTGGCGCGCGAGCACGACGAACTCGTCGCCGCCGAGGCGCGCGACGGTGTCGGTCTTGCGGATGCGCTTCGAGAGGAGCGCGCCGAAGGTCTTGAGCAGCAGGTCGCCGGTCGCGTGGCCATAGGTGTCGTTGACTTCCTTGAAGCCGTCGAGGTCGATCAGGAGCAGGGCGCTCATGTCGTCGTCGCCTTCGGAGATCGACATCATCGCGCGTCCGACGGTCTGTTCCAGCGCATAGCGGTTGAATAGGCCGGTGAGCGGATCGGTCGACGCCTGGCGCGCGAGATCGCGGTTCGCGTTGCCAAGCCGGTCGACGAGCACGCTCAGATACACCGACGCGCCGAGCACGGACAGCGCGACCCCGAGCGCCGCCGGACGATTGGCGACCCACCACGGCTGCCACGCCGCGAGCGCCGCGATGGCGGCAAGCGCGGTCGCGCAGGAGAGGGCGAGCGTCTGCTTGCCGTAACGGCAGCCCGATCCGATCAGAAACCAGAACACGACCCACAGCAGCGGCAGACCGATCGGTCCGCCGATGGCGATCACGATCGCGACCAGCGCCTGATCGGCCACTGTCGTGATGACGAGCCGCGTGCGCGACGGCCCGGCCATCCTCCGCACGGCATGGAGACTGAGCGCGCCAAAGGCCACATAGAGCGCGACGAAGACGACGACCATCGCCGCATCGACGGACGGGCGGAACCACGTGTAGCCCAGGTACGCGATGAGCACTGCGCTGCCCATCCAGACGCGCAGCGTCGCCTGTTCCTGCTCGGGATTGCCGTGTCCCGACCATGCGAACGCAAAAGGTCGGCGCGCGGGTTCCTGCGCCTGCTCCATGGTTGAATCCCCTGCTTTCGTCGATTGTTCTCGTTGGTCTTTTTGCTTTGTGTTCTATGCGCCCGTTGGACGAGGCGCTATTTTGCATTTTTTTGAGACGGTGCTGGGGCGTGCGGGTGCTGGCGCGAAGCGCTTTTTTAAAGCGTGGAAGTAGGATTTGCCGAGCTTTCGGGATGTAACGTGGGAGAGACTGAGCGCGCGCGACAGGCTCGCGTAAACGTACGCGATTCCGTACGTACGAAGGAGCGGCTGACTGCGGCTGTTTTGGTGCGCCCGGCTGGGATCGAACCAGCAACCCCTGCCTTCGGAGGGCAGTACTCTATCCATTGAGCTACGGGCGCTTCGGAGCGAAGGCGCTGGACGATTCAGCGTAAAGAAGCCTGAAAGCAGCGCCGATGCGAGTCCGAGAGGATACCTGTTTTCCGCCGATCCGTCCATCTGGCGGCCTTCGGCAGCGGTTCGCAGCCAGCCGCGGCGCCTTCTAGCGCTCCGGGTAAACGCCCGCAACCGCCGTCCGGCGGCGCGTGCCGTCAGTTAAGCGTTCCGTCTATAATCGTCCGTGCTGTACGGAAGTTGCCGTTGCTGTCACGCTGTCGCTGAACGGACTCACACTAAAAACGGGAGACGAGACAAGCATGAGTGAAGCACCCCACGGAGCCCCGATCAAAACACCCGGCCAGCTTATCGCAGCGGTCATCGCCGGGTTCGCCGTCCCCATCGTCATCATCATCCTGCTCGCTGTGTACGTGAACAACACGACGCGCACCGGCGCGGGCACCGATCTGTTTTCCGATGCCTCCGTCGCCTCGCGCATTGCGCCGGTCGCGCAAGTGGACATCCGCGACGCCAACGCGCCACGTGTCTTCAAGACGGGCGAGCAGGTCTACAAGGCCGTCTGTTCGACGTGTCACGCAGCCGGAACCGCAGGCGCACCGAAGTTCGGCGACGCCGGCAACTGGGCCCCGCGCATCGCCGAGGGCTACGACACGCTCCTGCACAACGCGCTGAACGGCAAGGGCGCGATGCCCGCGCGCGGCGGCACGAGCCCCGACGACTACAGCGACTTCGAGATCGGACGCGCAATCGTCTACATGGCGAACAACAGTGGCGGCAAGCTCGAGGAACCGGCGCAGCCGGCGCCGGGTGCGGCAGCTGCCGCGGCGCCCGCGAGCGGTGCCCCGCCGGCTGCAACCGCATCGGGTGCGCAGGAGAATTCGCAGGCTGCGGCGGCGGTCGCCGCGCTGGCCTCCGTGCCGCAGGCCGCTGCTGTGCCGGCGGCAGGTGCGCAGAGCGCGGATGCTTCGCAGGCGGGCAAGGCGCTTTACACGCAGGTGTGTCAGGCGTGCCACGCAGCGGGCGTGTTGAACGCACCCAAGTTCGGCGACAAGGCCGCATGGGCCGAGCGCCTGAAGGAACCGATGGACACGGTCTACAACTACGCGCTGCACGGCAAGGGCGCGATGCCGCCGAAGGGCGGATCGAACGCCTCCGACGCCGATGTGAAAGCCGCCGTCGACTATATGGTGAGCGCGGCGAAGTAGGCGGCGTGACACGCACAAACAAAAAACCCTGCGCGGTCCGGCAGGGTTTTTTGTTTTCGAGCCGAAGTCAGGACTTCTGCAACATCGCCTTCAGCATCGCCATGCGATCCTTCGGCGTCATCGGCGCTTCCTCTTCGGTCGGTGGCGGCGCGTCGTCGAGCAGCATCTCGGGGATGAACCGCGACGGCTCGCACACCACCGTCTCCCGCGCGCGCTTTCTCTTCTTGCACCAGTTCAGATGCAGGCTGCGCTGCGCCCGCGTGATCGCGACGTACATCAGCCGCCGTTCTTCCTCGATGCGCCCCTCATCGACCGGACCGTCTTCCGAGCCGCCCCGATGCGGCATGATCCCTTCCTCGACGCCCACCAGAAACACGTGCGGATATTCCAGTCCCTTCGACGCATGCACCGTCGAGAGCCGAACCGCGTCAGGGTCTTCGTCCTTTCCTTCGAGCATCGACATCAGCGCGACCGTCTGGATCAGGCCGAGCAGGTTCTTGCCTTCATCGCCGAAACCGTCGGCGTTGTCGTAGCCGGTCTGCTCCGCGTCAGACGACGGCTCCGGCTTCGTGCCCTTCCGCTTGAGCCATTCGCAGAACTCCAGCACGTTCTGCCACTTCGACTGCGCCTGCCGCTCGTCGTGCGCGTCGTAGAGATACGCCTCGTAGTGGATGGCTTCCATCATGTCGTCGAGGACGGTCGTGGCCGGATCGCGGGCGGCGCGGTCGGAGAGGCGCTGCATCCATTCGCAGAACGTGCGCAGCGGCTCGACCTGACGCGCGGAAAGCCGCGCCTCGATGCCGCCCATGAACACCGCCTCGAACAGCGACACCTTCGCCGCACCCGCGAACGAGCCGAGCGCTTCGAGCGTCGTGTTGCCGACACCGCGCCGCGGCGTGGTGATCGCGCGGATGAACGCGGGATCGTCGTCGGGATTCGCGATCAGGCGCAGATACGCGATGATGTCCTTGATCTCAGCCTTGTCGAAGAACGACTGGCCGCCCGAGAGCACATAAGGAATCCGCTCGCGGCGCAGGACCTGCTCGAAGATGCGCGCCTGGAAGTTGCCGCGATACAAGATCGCGTAGTCGCGAAACGCCGCGCGCCGCTCGAACTTGTGCGCCGACAGCCTGAAGACGACCGATTCCGCCTCGTGTTCCTCATCGTTGCAGCCGGTGACGGTGATCGTGTCGCCCATGCCGTGCTCGGACCAGAGCTTCTTCTCGAAGAGCTTCGGATTGTTCGCGATGACGTTGTTCGCCGCCGTGAGAATGCGCACCGTCGAGCGATAGTTCTGCTCCAGCTTGACCACATGCAGCTTCGGGAAGTCCTTGCCCAGTTGCGCGAGATTTTCGAGCGTCGCGCCGCGCCAGCCGTAGATCGCCTGATCGTCGTCGCCGACTGCCGTGAACGCTGCGCGCGGACCGGCCAGCAGCTTCAGCAGCTCGTACTGGCAGGCGTTGGTGTCCTGATATTCGTCGATCAGCAGATAGCGCAGGCGGTTCTGCCACTTGTCGCGCACTTGCTCGTTTTCCGCGAAGAGTTGCGCGGGCCGCAGGATGAGGTCGTCGAAATCGAGCGCCTGATACGCGTGCAGCGTCGCCGCATAGCTGCGATAGACGATCGCCGCCTGATGCTCGTCCTCGTTCGCCGCCAGCACGGAAGCCTGATCGGGCGACACCATCGCGTTCTTCCACAGCGAGATGATCGACTGAATCTTGCGGATCAGGCCCTTGTCGGTCGTGCCGAGCTGCTCCTGCACCATGCCGAAGCAGTCGTCGGCATCCATGATCGAGAACTGCGGCTTCAGGCCGACGTGCGCCGCCTCCTGACGCATGATCTGGACGCCGAGCGAGTGGAAGGTGCAGATCGTCAACTGGTTGACGGGCACCTTGCGGCCTTCCTTGCCGGGCGTCGTGAGCGTCTTGCCTTCGAGCAGCTTTGCGGTGCGCTCGCGCATTTCGAGCGCGGCCTTGTTCGTGAAGGTGAGCGCGGCGATGTGCTTCGGCTCGAAACCGCGCCGTTCGATCAGATGGGCGATCTTTTGCGTGATCACGCGCGTCTTGCCGCTGCCGGCGCCGGCAAGCACGAGACAGGGACCATCGAGATAACGCACCGCTTCGCTTTGCGCGGCGTTCAGACCTGCGGACATCGTGTGTGGACTTTGAGAGGCGTTGGGCGGAAGGCTGCTGACACCGCCGGATGGACAGCGAAACCGGGCGTCGTCGAGGCGCGCAATTTCGAGAGACGCGATGTTAACACGGATAAATCGGGCGAATCGTGCCGCCGATCTGGCCCCTGTGCACGCACACCGACCGGTCAAAAATGCCGTCCCGCATTGCACGCCGTGCCACAATATCGAGACACCTACGCAAGAGGATGCCCGCATGAGTTCACTACTGAAAGTCGGCGTGATGGGCTACGGCCTGGCCGGCGCGACGTTCCACGCGCCCGTCATCGAGCATTGCGGACGCGCGACGGTCGCCGCCATCGCGACGAGCCAGGCTGAGCGCGCGCAGGCTGATTATCCGCAGGCCGCGATCGTCGCCGATTTCGATGCGCTCGTCGCCATCGACGAGATCGAGTGCATCGTGATCGCCACGCCCAACGACACGCACTTCGACCTCGCGCGCCGCGCGCTTGCGGCGGGCAAGCACGTGGTCGTCGACAAGCCGGTGACGCTGTCGGCCGCCGACGCTCGCACACTCGCCGATCTCGCGGCGCAACGCGGTCTGCTGTTCGCGCCCTTTCACAACCGGCGTTGGGACGGCGATTTCATGACGCTGCGCGCGCTGATCGAAAGCGGCCGACTCGGGCGCGTGACACACTTCGAATCGCATTTCGACCGTTTCCGCCCGAAAGTGCCGCAGCGCTGGCGCGAGGAGACGTCGCGCGGAGGCGGCCTGCTGTTCGACCTCGGGCCGCATCTGATCGATCAGGCGCTTACGCTGTTCGATACGCCGCAGACCGTTTTCGCGACGGTCCGGGAGCATCGCGACCACGCGCACGCGCCGGATTACGTGCATCTGCTGCTCGGTTACGGCGACAAGGAAGTCGTCCTGCACGCGACCGCGCTGGCGGCGCTCGAACCGCCGCGGTTTGCCGTCCACGGAACGCGCGGCAGTTACGTGAAAAACGGGCTCGATACGCAGGAAGATCAGCTGAAAGCGGGCCTGCGTCCCGGCGACGCCGAATTCGCGAAGAATCCGCCCGGTCTCCTGCGCGAAGTGGACGGCGATCACGACCTGCGTCACGAATTCGCAACCCGCGACGGCGCCTACGCCGACTACTACCGCGCGCTGGCGGCGTCGATTCAGGAAAAGAAGCCGTTCCCGGTTTCGGCGCAGGACGCCGTCGATGTGATGACGATCATCGAACTCGCGATGCAAAGCGACGCCGAAGGGCGGCGTGTGCCGTTCGCCCGAATCTGACGTGAAAGCGCGCGGCTCAGGCCCGCGCGCGCCCGTCACTCGGCGGTTTCCTAATCTGTTTGACAAGCCCAATACGGTCGCGTAAATTCGGCCGCACGCGTCGGGAGAGCGTGTGGCCGCAGGTTTTGCGCGCCGCGCCGCCGAAGGGGCACACCCGCAAACTCTCAGGCAAAAGGACCGACCGCGTCGAGGAAAATGCGCTCATCGAGCGGTTTTCTTCGCACTCTGGAGAGCGGCACGGCTTTCACGCTGGTGCCCACCGAAGGGGCGCGCGATGGACCAGACGTCTAGGGTCCGCGCAATCTCTCAGGTACCGAGGACAGAGGGGTCATGCTTCGATCCGCCACGCGGTTTGGGCTTTGCATGCTGCATTTGCGACTTCGCGCGAGCCGGGTCGAAACCGCAGCCTGAAAAGCCGAAACCGCCGGTGAAGTCGATGCATGGCCTTTTTTGTTTTTGCGAACCGAGGCCCCGATGACCGAACTTCAACACACGCCCCTCCACGCCGCTCACCTCGCGCTCAATGCCCGCATGGTGGACTTCGGCGGCTGGGACATGCCCGTCAACTACGGCTCGCAGATCGACGAACACAAGGCCGTGCGCACCGACGCGGGCATGTTCGACGTGTCGCACATGCGCGTCGTCGATTTCAACGGCGGCCCGGTCCGCGATTTCTTCAAGCTCGCGATCGCCAATAACGTCGACAAGCTCACCACGCCCGGCAAGGCGCTTTACTCCTGCCTGCTCAACAGCCGTGGCGGCGTGATCGACGACCTGATCGTCTACTACTTTTCCGAAGACCATTTCCGCGTCGTCGTGAACGCGGGCACCGCCGAGAAGGACATCGCGTGGTTCGGCCAGCTGAACGCCGAAGGTGAATTCGGCCTCACGATCACGCCGCGCCGCGATCTGGCGATCGTCGCCGTGCAGGGTCCGAACGCACGCGAAAAGGTCTGGCAAGTGGTGCCGGAGACGCGTGCCGCAACCGAATCGATCAAGCCGTTCAACGCCGTGACCTTCCCGTCGACGCCCTTCGGCGAACTGATGCTCGCCCGCACGGGCTACACCGGCGAGGACGGCTTTGAGATCGTCGTTCCGGCGGCGCACGTCGAAGCGCTCTGGAACGCGCTTGCGGCGCAAGGCGTGAAACCGGCCGGCCTCGGCGCGCGCGACACGCTGCGGCTCGAAGCCGGCATGAATCTCTACGGTCAGGACATGGACGAAAACGTCTCGCCGCTCGACGCGGGCCTCGCGTGGACCGTCGACATGAAATCGTCGCGCGATTTCATCGGACGTACGGCGCTCGAAGCGGACGGCCAGAAGTCGAATTTCGTCGGATTGATCCTGCACAAGGAAAATGGCCGCGCCGGTGGCGTGCTTCGTGCTCACCAGAAAGTCGTCACGCCGGCGGGCGAGGGCGAGATCACGAGCGGCACGTTTTCCCCTTCGATGCAGGAATCGATCGCGTTCGCCCGGGTGCCGGCGAGCGTGAATCCCGGCGACATCGTGAAGGTCGTGATCCGCGACAAGCAACTTCCCGCGAGCGTGGTAAAACTGCCCTTCGTGCGCAACGGCAAGGTGCTCGCGAGCCTTTGACGAGGCCGCGTCGCACGGGCGGTGCGCATGTCCGAACCATACCCTCAAGAACCACGCACAGGAGCATCCAATGAGCATCCCGGCCGAACTGAAATACACCGAATCGCACGAATGGGTCCGCACCGAAGCTGACGGCACGCTCGCGATCGGCATCACCGATCACGCGCAGGAAGCGCTCGGCGACATCGTGTTCGTCGAACTGCCGGCGGCGGGCAAGACCGTCGCGGCCGGCGACGCGATTGCCGTCATTGAATCGGTGAAGGCGGCATCCGACATCTATGCACCGGTTTCGGGAGAAATCGTCGCGGCGAACGACGCGCTGACGAGCGGCCCGGACCAGATCAACGGCGCACCGTACGAAAGCTGGCTCTTCAAGATCAAGCCGGCCGCGGACGCCAGTCTCGACAAGCTGCTCGACGCCGCAGGCTACGGCCAGTCGATCGGCGAATAATCTTTTAATCGACGGTGCGGCTTTTCACGGGTAAAAGCCGCCGGAAACCGCACCTGCAGGAATTCACATGAAGCTCGACACTCCGGATCGCCTGATGAACCGCTCATCCCTGTCCCTCGCCGCGCTCGAATGCCACGATGCATTCGCCGAGCGGCACATCGGCCCCGATTCCGCCGACCAGCGCGCGATGCTCGACGCGCTCGGCTTCGCCTCGCGCGCGGCGTTCATCGACGCGGTGATCCCGGAATCGATCCGCCGCCAGGAGACCTTGCCGCTCGGCGCGTTCACGCAGCCGAAGAGCGAGGCGGAAGCGCTGGCTTCGCTCAGGAAGCTCGCGGATCAGAATCTGGTGTTCCGGACTTACATCGGTCAGGGCTATTACGGCACGCACACGCCGGCCGTGATCCTGCGCAACGTGCTGGAAAATCCGGCCTGGTACACGGCGTACACGCCGTATCAGCCCGAGATTTCGCAAGGGCGCCTGGAAGCGCTCCTGAACTTCCAGCAGATGATCATCGATTTGACCGGCCTCGCAATTTCGAACGCGTCGCTGCTCGACGAAGCCACCGCCGCCGCCGAAGCGATGACGCTCCTGCAACGCGTCGGCAAGCCGAAGTCGAACGTGTTCTACGTCGCGGCCGACGTGCTCCCGCAGACCATCGAAGTCGTGCAGACGCGCGCGAAGCCCATCGGCGTGGAAGTGAAGGTCGGACCGGCGGCGGACGCGGCGTCGGCGAATGCGTTCGGCGTGCTGCTGCAATACCCGGGCGCGAACGGCGACGTGCGCGACTATCGCGCGCTCACCGAAGCGATTCACGCGGCAGGCGGTTACGTGGTTGCCGCCGCCGACCTGCTCGCGCTCACGCTCCTCACGCCGCCGGGCGAATGGGGCGCGGATGTCGCGATCGGCAATACGCAGCGTTTTGGCGTGCCGGTCGGCTTCGGCGGTCCGCACGCGGCTTACATGGCCGTGCGCGACGAATTCAAGCGCCAGATGCCGGGGCGTCTCGTCGGCGTGACCGTCGATGCGCAAGGCAAGCACGCGCTGCGTCTCGCGCTGCAGACGCGCGAACAGCACATCCGTCGCGAGAAGGCGACGTCCAACGTGTGTACCGCGCAGGCGCTGCTCGCGATCATGGCAAGCATGTACGCGGTTTATCACGGCCCGCACGGACTGAAGACGGTTGCGCTGCGCGTGAACCGCGTCGCGTCGATCTTCGCGGCGGGCGCGCAGAAGCTCGGCTACGCGCTGGCTAACGACACTTTCTTCGATACCGTGACGATCGAAAGCGGCGCGAACACGACCGCGCTGCATCAGGCCGCTTCCGCTGTGCACATCAACCTGCGCCATGTGGATGCGCAGCACGTGGGCGTGTCGCTGGACGAAACCACCACCCGCGACGACCTGATGAAGCTCTTCGCGCTGTTCGCGGAAGTCGCGGGCAAGACGGAAACCTTCGACATCGACGCGCTCGACGGCGCGCTCAAGGATTCGCTGCCTGCCGAACTGCATCGCACGAGCGATTTCCTGACGCACCCGGTCTTCAACCGTCACCATTCCGAGCATGAAATGCTGCGCTATCTGCGCAGTCTCGCCGACAAGGACCTCGCGCTCGACCGCACGATGATCCCGCTCGGCTCCTGCACGATGAAACTCAACGCGACCTCGGAAATGCTGCCGGTCACGTGGCCTGAATTCGCGCAGATCCATCCGTTCGCGCCGGCCGAGCAGACGGTCGGCTACCGCACGATGATCGATCAGCTCGAACAGATGCTGGTTGCGTGCACGGGTTATGCGGCCGTCTCGCTGCAACCGAATGCGGGCTCGCAAGGCGAGTACGCTGGCTTGCTCATCATCCACGCGTACCATGAGTCGCGCGGCGAAGGGCATCGCAATGTCTGCCTGATTCCGGCGTCCGCGCACGGCACCAACCCGGCTTCCGCGCAGATGGCGGGCATGCAGGTCGTCGTCGTCGCGTGCGATGCGAATGGCAACGTCGATATCGAAGACCTCAAGGCGAAGGCCGGGAAGCATTCCGCGAATCTTGCCGCGATCATGATCACGTATCCGTCGACGCACGGCGTATTCGAGCGCAACGTCCGCGAAATCTGCGAGATCGTGCATGGCCACGGCGGCCAGGTGTACGTCGACGGCGCGAACATGAACGCGATGGTCGGCCTGACCGCGCCCGGCCAGTTCGGCGGCGACGTCTCGCACCTGAACCTGCACAAGACGTTCTGCATTCCGCACGGCGGCGGCGGACCGGGCGTCGGTCCGGTCGCGGTCGGCGCGCATCTCGCGAAGTTCCTGCCGAACCAGCACTCGACCGGCTATCAGCGCGACGAAAGCGGCATCGGCGCGGTGTCGTCGGCGCCTTATGGCTCGGCCGCGATCCTGCCGATCTCGTGGATGTACATCGCGATGATGGGCGCGAAGGGCCTCACCGCTGCGACCGAAAGCGCGATTCTCGCGGCGAACTATGTCGCGAAACGTCTCGCGCCGCACTATCCGGTGCTTTACAGCGGCCCGGGCGGACTTGTCGCGCACGAGTGCATTCTCGACGTGCGGCCGATCAAGGAGTCGAGCGGCATCTCGGTGGAAGACGTCGCCAAGCGCCTGATCGATTTCGGCTTCCACGCGCCGACGATGAGCTTCCCGGTGCCCGGCACGCTGATGGTCGAGCCGACGGAATCGGAGTCGAAGGAAGAACTCGACCGCTTCATCGACGCGATGATCCGGATTCGCGAAGAAATTCGCGCGGTCGAAGAAGAGCGCGCCGATCGCGAGGACAATCCGCTGAAGCATGCGCCGCATACGGCGGCCGTCGTGACCGCCGACGAGTGGACGCACAAGTACACGCGCGAGCAGGCGGCGTATCCGCTGAAGTCGCTCGTCGAGCGCAAGTACTGGCCGCCGGTCGGCCGCGCGGACAACGCCTATGGCGACCGCAACCTGATGTGCTCGTGTGTGCCGGTATCGGAATACAACGACTGACGTGGACGTTACAACACCGCCCGGAAGCTTCGGGCGGTTTTTGCTTCAGCCGCCCAATCCCGGCTAACATCTCACCCCGAACCAAAGCCAATCAAGGGAGTTCGCATGGCGCTGAAGGTGCGAGTGGGGAACGAGGCGGGCCGCCGATGGCAAATGCAGGCCGCGCTCGCCGCGATTGCAGCGCTCG
Organism: Caballeronia arationis; assembly: GCF_001544975.2. GTDB lineage: Bacteria > Pseudomonadota > Gammaproteobacteria > Burkholderiales > Burkholderiaceae > Caballeronia > Caballeronia arationis. Next base: position 199,006 of record NZ_FCOG02000001.1, read on the forward strand.
CCGCGATCGCGACGCAGGGCGCGCACGCCGCGATGAATTTCTGCGCCGCGCCCGCGATGCAGTCGAGCGAGCGGACCAACGCCGACCCCGGCGTGAGGGCGCTCGTGAAGATGGTGCAGTCGCACGTAAACGACCAGCCCAAAGCGCGCGCGAAGCTGCATACTGAAGGCACGCTGCCGCACGAGGGCATCTACGACGAGAGCGTCGAAGCGGAGAAGGACCTGGGACTGATGCGCGACGCCGCGCTCGCCTGGCGCGCGACCGGCGACGAACGCTATCTGCGGCTCGTCGAGCGATTCCTGCTCGCGTGGGTCACGACCTATCAGCCAAGCTTCAATCCGATCGACGAAACGAATTTCGAGTCGCTGATCCTCGCCTACGACCTGACCGCGAGCGCGCTGCCGGTCAAGACGCGCAATGCGGCGAACGCGTTCATCTCGAAGATGGTGGCGGGCTATGTCGAGGACATCGACAAGCAGAACCGGCCGCTCGAAGGCACATATCGCAACAACTGGCAGAGTCACCGCGTCAAGCTGATCGCGATGGGCGCGTTCACCATCGACGACCGCAAGATGATCAACGCGGCACAGCGTCTTTTTGTGGAACACGTCGGGGACAACATCGCGCCGGATGGCTCGACGGTCGATTTCGCGGAACGTGATGCGCTGCACTATGTCACTTACGACCTTCAGCCGCTCGTGACGGCGGCGCTCGCGGCGCGGCGTCACAACCGCAACTGGATCGCGGACCGCGCGCCTTCGGACGCGACGCTCGCCGCCGCGCTCAACTGGCTGACGCCGTACGCGCTCGGCACGAAGACGCACGAAGAGTTCGTGCATTCGTCGGTGCCGTTCGACGCCAAGCGGCGCGAAGCCGGCCTGCCGGGCTATTCGGGCCAGTGGGACCCGAAGAATGCGGCGGAACTGTTTCATCTGGCGGCGCGTCTCGACGGCCGTTATGCGCCGGTCGCGCTGCGGCTCGCCGCGACGCCACCCGCCTGGCTTGCGGTCTGTCTGCCGCTGCCGGCGCGCTAATCAATCCAACTCGCGATCAGACCCGCAGGAGCAGTCATGGCAGTCAGCGTTTTCGATCTCTTCAAAATCGGCATTGGTCCGTCCAGTTCGCATACGGTCGGGCCGATGCGCGCGGCGCTGATGTTCGTGCAAGGACTCGAACGCGACGGACTGCTCGACGCGGTTGCGTCGGTGAAATGCGAGCTCTATGGGTCGCTCGGCGCGACGGGCAAGGGCCACGGCACGGATCGTGGTGTGATGCTCGGCCTGATGGGCGATGCGCCGGATACCGTCGATGCCCAGACGATCACGCCGCGGCTGGAGGCCGTCCGCACGTCGAAGAAGCTCGGGCTGCTCGGCAAACATGAGATTCCGTTCGTGCAGAAGGAGCACATCGGCTTTTATCGACAAGCGCTCGCCGAGCATCCGAACGGCATGAAGCTGCATGCTTTCGATGCGGGCGGCGTGCTGCTTCGCGAGGCGACCTATCTGTCGGTGGGCGGCGGCTTTGTCGTGACGGCGGGCGCGGCGAACACGGCGGTGCTGACCGCGCACGAGCACTTGCCGTATCCGTTCCAGACCGGCGACGAGTTGCTCGCGATGTGCGTCGAGTCGGGCAAGTCGATTGCGCAGTTGATGTGGGAGAACGAGCGCGTCTGGCGCAGCGCCGAGGACATTCGCGCGGGTCTGTTGCACATCTGGGATGTGATGCAGGCGTGCGTCGCGCGTGGATGCGGCATCGGCAATCCCGAAGCCGACGGCAACCTGCCCGGCCCGTTTCAGGTGAAGCGCCGGGCGCCGCAGTTGTATCGCGCGCTCGCCGGAAAGCCGGAACAGGCGCTGCGCGATCCGCTCTCGATGATCGACTGGATCAATCTCTATGCCATCGCGGTGAACGAGGAGAACGCGGTCGGCGGACGCGTCGTGACCGCGCCGACCAATGGCGCTGCCGGGATCATTCCCGCGGTGCTGCATTACTACGACCGGTTTATGCCGGGATCGAACGAGCAGGGCGTGATCGACTTCTTGCTGACGGCGGCGGCCATCGGCATCCTGTACAAGATGAATGCGTCGATTTCGGGTGCCGAGGTCGGCTGTCAGGGCGAAGTGGGTGTCGCCTGTTCGATGGCGGCGGGCGCGCTCGCCGCCGTGATGGGCGGCACGCCGACGCAAGTCGAAAACGCCGCCGAGATCGGCATGGAACACAACCTCGGGCTGACCTGCGATCCGGTCGGCGGGATGGTGCAGATTCCGTGCATCGAACGTAACGCGATGGGATCGGTCAAGGCCGTCAATGCCGCGCGCATGGCGATGCGCGGGGATGGGTCGCACTATGTGTCGCTCGATTCGGTCATCAAGACGATGCGCGAAACCGGTGCCGATATGAAAACCAAGTACAAGGAAACGTCGCGGGGCGGGCTGGCGGTGAATATCGTGGAGTGTTGATTGCCCTGCCCGCGATGTTCAACGCCGTCTGATGCAGAAGCACATCCAACGGTGTTGAACCCTTGCCCGAGGCACATTACGCGCCGATCAGATTCACCACCTTCACATTCCGCGTATCCGGCACTTCCGCATAGGAAAGCACCTTCAACTGCGGCAGGCTGCGCCGCAGGAACCGCGCGAGCATCGCCCGCAGCGAATGTTGCACGAGCAAGACCGGCGGCAAGCCGAGATTCTGCTGGCGCATGATCGCATTCTGCGTCGAATTCAGAAGTGTCTGCGCGAGCCCCGGTTCCAGCCCCGGATTCGCTCCCGTCGACAGCGCCTGCGACAACACCCGCTCAAGCGTCGGATCAAGCCCCATCACCTGCAGATCGCCGCCGCCCGGATACCACTGCTGCGAGATTGCGCGGCCCAGCGCAAGACGCACCGCCGCCGTGAGTTCGTACGCATCGCCGATCTTCGGCGCGTGCTCCAGCAACGAATCGAGGATGGTGCGCATGTCACGGATCGGCACGCCTTCGTCGAGCAGGTTCTGCAGCACCTTCTGCAGCGTCGTGAGCGAGACGGTCTTCGGCACGAGGTCGTCGGTGAGCGACGGCGTGTCCTTGCCGATGCGATCCAAGAGCGCCTGCACTTCCTGACGCCCGAGCAACTCGGCAGCATGCGTGACGACGAGATGGTTCAAGTGCGTGGCGACTACCGTGCTCGCATCGACCACCGTGTAGCCGTAGACCTGCGCCTGCTCGCGCATGTTCGTATCGATCCAGACGGCCGGCAGCCCGAACGCCGGGTCCTGCGTCTGCGTACCCGGCAGCGCGGCGGAGACCTGTCCCGGATTGATCGCGAGCCACTGACCCGGGAACGCCTCGCCGACGCCCACTTCAACGCCCTTGAGCGAGATGCGATAGCCGTTCGGACGCAGTTCGAGGTTGTCGCGGATATGGATGACCGGCGGCAGAAAGCCGATTTCCTGCGCGAACTTCTTGCGAATGCCCTTGATGCGCTTGAGCAGTTCGCCGTCTGTGTTCTTGTCGACGAGCGGAATCAGCCGGTAGCCGACTTCGAGGCCCAGCGGATCGATCAGCGCGACGTCGTCCCACGACGCTTCCGCGTTCTCGACCGGCGCGGCAGCGGCCGGCGAGACATCGGTGATGGCGCCCGTCCTCTTCTTTTCGGCGGCGCGCTTGTTCATCGAGCGCGCGGCGTAAATCAATCCGCCGCCGAGCAGCATGAACGCGAAGTGCGGCATGCCCGGAATCAGGCCCATGATGCCGATGATCACGCCCGTGATCATCAGGACGCGCGGGTTCGTGAACAACTGGCCGGTCAGCTGCGTGCCGATGTCTTCCTCGGTCGCAACGCGCGAAACGATCACGCCGGCCGCCGTCGAGATGATGAGCGAAGGAATCTGCGCGACGAGGCCGTCGCCGATCGTGAGCAGCGTGTAGTTCGTGGCCGCGTGGCCGAAGTCCATGTCGTGCTGGAGCATCCCGACGATCAGCCCGCCGACGATGTTGATCACCATGATCAGCAGGCCCGCGATGGCGTCGCCGCGCACGAACTTGCTCGCGCCGTCCATCGAGCCGTAGAACTCGGCCTCCTGCGCGACTTCCACGCGGCGCTTCTTCGCCTGCTGCTCGTTGATGAGGCCGGCGTTCAGGTCGGCGTCGATCGCCATCTGCTTGCCGGGCATCGCATCGAGCGTGAAGCGCGCGCCCACTTCGGCGATCCGGCCCGCGCCCTTCGTGATGACCATGAAGTTGATGATCATCAGAATCACGAACACGACGATACCGACCGCGAAGTTCCCGCCGACGAGAAAGTGCCCGAACGATTCGATCACCTGGCCGGCGGCGTCGGGGCCGGTGTGGCCTTCGAGCAGTACGATACGCGTCGACGCGACGTTCAGCGACAGGCGCAGCAAGGTCGAGAAGAGCAGCACGCTCGGGAACGCGGCGAAGTCGAGCGGCTTTTGCGTGTACATGCTGACGAGCAGCACCATCACCGAAAGCGCGATGTTGAAGGTGAACAGCAGATCGAGCAGGAACGCCGGCAACGGCAAAATCATCATGCCGAGGATCATGCAGATCAGGATCGGGCCGGCGAGCGCCCGCAGGTTCTGGCTCCCGAGCGCGTCGGGCCGTTTGGCGAAAAATCCAGCGCGCGCGTTCATGCTGCGGCTCCATCAGTAGTGTTGTCGGCAGAAAGCGCGTCAGCGGCTTCCTGTTCTGCGTCGGCGTCGGAGACGCTGCCCTTGTCGAGTTCTTTCGGGACGTCGAGATCGGACGGCTCGTCGGGCTTCGCGCCGCCGCCTTCCTGGAAGCGGCGCAGCTGATAAACCCACGCCAGCACTTGCGCCACGGCGCCGTACAGCGCGCCCGGAATCTCGCGATTGATCTCGACGTTGTGATACAGCGCGCGCGCAAGCGGCGGCGCTTCGAGCAGCGGCACGTTGTGCTCGCGGCCCAGCTCGCGAATGCGCGCCGCCACGAGGTCCACGCCCTTCGCGACGACCTTCGGCGCGCGCATCTGCCCGTCGGTGTACTTGAGCGCGACGGCGAAGTGCGTCGGGTTGGTGACGATCACGTCGGCGGTCGGGATCGCCTGCATCATCCGGCGGCGCGCGGCGGCGCGCTGCTGCTGGCGGATGCGACCCTTCACATGCGGATCGCCGTCGTTTTCCTTGTGCTCGCGCTTCACTTCTTCCTTGCTCATGCGCAGCTTCTTCGCGTGCGACCACATCTGATAGGGCACGTCGAGCGCGGCGATCACGAAAAGTCCGGCGATCGCCATGCCGCAGCACACGAAGATCATGTGCATCGCTTCGGCGAGCGCGAGGTCGAGCGGCTTGGTGACGAGCCCGAGCACCTCGGCCTTGCGGCTCCATATCGCCCAGCCGGCCATGCCACCAACGACGATCGTCTTCAGAAGCGACATGCCGAGCTGGACCGGGCCCTGCACCGAGAAGATCTTCCCGAGGCCGCTCACCGGATTAAGCCGTCCGAAGTTCGGCGCGAGCGTCTTGGTGGTGAGGAGCCAGCCGCCGAGCGCCATCGGTGCGGCGAGGGCGGCGAGACAGGTCATCGCGAGCACGGGCAGGAGCGCCAGAAAGCCTTCCTTGCTGGAATTCGCTGCGCCGATCATCATCTGGTGCGTGTCGAGAACCGTTGCGCGGTCGAACGTGAACGCGCCGCGCAGGATGGACTGCAGATGCGTGCCGATGGAACCGGACAGCCCCCAGACACCGAAGAATCCGGCCGCCAGCAGGGCGAACGAGGCGAGGTCCCGCGAGCGCGCGACCTGGCCTTCCTCCCGCGCCTTTTCAAGACGTTTGGGAGTAGCTGACTCGGTCTTTTCGAGATCGCTTTCTTCTGCCACTGCGCTATCGCTCCGTGCTCGCCGGCAAATTGCCTAATTTCGATGACGGTGATTATTGCGAATCGCGACGGGCGACGATCGGGGGATAAGGGGAGGGAAAAAGGGGTTATTCGGATGATGGGACGGGGCGGCCGCCGGTTTTCCACGGCGGATGCACACAGGATGCGCGGCAGCCGCCATCGTCGAAGGGTGCGCCGGAAAATGCGCAACGCGCGTCAGCGGGTCCGGACCGCCTTCGCTAGGAGCCGGTGGCTGCCGTTTTTGCGGTTGCGCCGCCGGTCGCCGCCGTCGTCCGGCCGGGCGCGTCGCCTGCCGCCGCAGCCGAGGCTGCCACGGGCGCCGGCGCTTCCACGCCGCCCGTCTCGCGATTCATCTGCCCGATGTCCCAGCCGCCGCCGAGCGCCTTGACGAGGCCCACCGACGACACCATCCGCTGTCCAGCGATGTTTGCGAGCTTCTGCTGCGCGACGAACGCCGTGGTCTGCGCGGTCAGCACATTCACATAGCCGACGGTGCCGGCCTTGTACTGGTTGTTGACGATCGCGAGCGCCTGCTGCGCCGACTGGACCGCCTGCTGCTGAACGACGATCTCGTTTTCGAGGATGCGCAGCGAGGCCAGATTGTCCTCGACGTCCTGGAACGCGGTGAGCACCGTCTGCCGGTACGTCGCGACGTTCTGGTCGTAGGCGGCGCGCGCCGCTTCGGTCTGTGCGCGGCGCAGGCCGCCGTCGAAGATGGTCGCCGCGATGTCCGGCCCGAGCGTCCAGAAACGCGACGGCGCACGCAGCAACTGCGACAGTACCGAGCTCTGGAATCCGCCCGACGCCGAGAGCGTGAGCGTCGGAAAGAACGCCGCCATCGCGACGCCGATCTGTTCGTTCGCCGCCGCCGCCTTGCGTTCGGCGGAGGCGACGTCCGGCCGACGCTCGAGAATCGCGGACGGCATCTGCGCCGGCACGGACGGCGGCGTGGCGTCGAGCGGCACCGCGGGCAGCGAGAACGTCGAAGCCGGCTCGCCGACCAGCACCGCGATTGCGTGCTCGAACTGCGCACGCGCCACGCCGTTATCGATCGCCGATGCCTGCGCCGACTGCAATTGCGTCTGCGCCTGAATCACGTCCGAGCGTGCGACGATGCCCTGCGCGTATTGGTTCTGCGTGAGCTGGAGCGATTGCTGATAGGCGGCGACGGTATCGTCGAGAAGCTTTTGCTGCGCATCCAGCGAGCGCAACTGGAAGTAAGTCTGCGCGAGGGTGGCCTGCGCGGAAAGGCGCGCGTTCGCGAGATCGGCGGCGGCGCTTTGCTCGCCGGCCTCCTGCGCGTTGACCGAGCGGCTCACGCTGCCCCACAGGTCGGGTTCCCAGGTGGCGTCGAGGGCGAGGCTGAAGCTGTTGCCGATCGACGTGCTGTTCGATCCAGTCGACGTGTTGCGCGCGTTGGTGCCCGTGCCGGAGCGCGAACCGGACGCCGACAGGCCGACGGTCGGGAAGTAGGCCGCGCGTGCTTCACCGACGAGCGCCCGCGCCTGCCGATACGCCGCCGCGAATTGAGCGATGCTCTGGTTCGACGCGTTCAGCCGGGCTTCGAGTTCGTCGAGTTGCGGATCGTCGTAGATGGACCACCAGTTTCCGCGATCGGCGCGATCGGCCGGCTGCGCGACCTTCCAGCCCTCGGGCGCTTCCTTGTAGGTTGCCGGAACCGCGGCGGACGGCCGCTGATAATCGGGGCCGACCGCGCAGCCCGCGACGAGCAGGGTCATCGCGGCGGCGAGCGCCAATGCGGGGAAGCGGACGGTGAAGCGGGGCGTGGCGGACTGAGTCTGGCTGAACGGCATCTGCGTGATGATCCTGTCGGAGCGACGCGAACGGAGCTGAAGCAGGCGGAATCGCGACGATCCGAGATGGTAACGGAACAGGGAGAACGCCCGCGAAAAGCGGGCGTCAGGCAGACGTTAGCGTAGCGGCTGGAAAGGGCGCGTGGGTTACCCGATCGCGCCAAAAGGTTACGGCGGTTTACGAGTCGCTTCTCAGCACTCGCCGTGCGAACAGGGCGTCGGGCCCGGCAGCAGTTTCGGCACGCGTGCTTGCGTCTGCGTTTTCATCTGCGCCTGCGACTGGCGGGGCTTCACTGCACGGCGCCGGTTCCGGTTCTCGAACCAGCCCATGCCCAGCACCACGAACGACCCACCCGGCAGCAAGAACACGAATACGTAGAGCGCGAGTTTCCACGACGTCAGATTAGGCGGAACGACGTGACGGGAAGCGCTGGCGATCGTGCTGCTGACATGGCCGAAGCGTCGGCGGGCGGTGCGTGCAAAGCGGGTCATGGGAATCCTTGGGGCATCGACTGAGCGATGCGGGCAAGCGGTCAAGACATGTTTCGGGCGGCGCAACGTGCGCATAACTCGTTGCGTTAAATAATATTGACTGTGCAAGTATTTTTCAAGATACTTGCCGCAACATTTTTGAGATCGTTGTTTTGACGACGCACGAGCGTCCCTATTCTCGACACTGATGAACAGCGAACCTCTCTACGACCCCTCGACGATCCAGCTCCAGACGAGCCTCGGCTACTATCTGGCGAAGGCGCGCAACGTGCTGATCGCGCGCACGGACCGGGCGCTCAGGCCGCTCGATCTGACGTCGCAGCAGATCGGCGTGATCCTGACGCTTGCGGACGGCCGCGCGCATACACCGCTCGAACTGTCGCGCGAGATGTCTTACGACAGCGGGTCGATGACCCGCATGCTCGACCGGCTGGAAAAGAAGGGCTTTGTGACGCGCGAGCGCAGCGAGTCGGACCGGCGCATCGTGGAGCTCAAGCTGACGCAGCGCGGCGCGGACGCCGCGGCGCAGCTGCCCGCCATCGGTGCCGCAGTGCTGAACGAGCAGTTGAAGGACTTCAGCCGTGCCGAACTCGATACGCTGACGAGCCTGCTCGCGCGCCTGATCGCGAACGTGCCGGCAGGCGCGGCGTCTGCTGCATGTGAGGTCGGCGAGGAAGACAGCGCCTGAATGCTGGCCGCACGGGCAAGTTTTGCGCGTGTATGCCTGTCTGAGCAGAGAATGCCGTTGCATCAAAAACAAGAACGTTTTTGCTGGAGATTTTCGACTATGGCAGCATCCGCAGCGCATCCCGGCAGCGACGCCCCGCCGCGCGCGCCCGCACCGCTCACGGGCGGCGTGCTCGCGCTCCTGACGATGGGCCTCGCGCTCGGTACGTTCATGGAAGTCCTCGACACGTCGATCGCCAACGTCGCCGTGCCGACGATTTCCGGCAGTCTCGGCGTCGCGACGAGCGAAGGAACATGGGTGATCTCGTCGTATTCGGTGGCGTCGGCGATTGCGGTGCCGCTCACGGGCTGGCTCGCGCGACGCGTCGGCGAAGTGAAGCTCTTCACGATCTCCGTCGTACTGTTTTCGATTGCGTCGGCGCTTTGCGGGTTTGCGCACAACTTCGAGTCGCTGATCGCGTTCCGGCTGCTTCAGGGCCTCGTTTCCGGGCCGATGGTGCCGCTATCGCAGACCATCCTGATGCGCAGCTATCCGCCCGAAAAGCGCGGCCTCGCGCTCGGCCTGTGGGCGATGACGGTGATCGTCGCGCCGATTTTCGGCCCGGTGATGGGCGGATACATCACCGATAACTTCAGTTGGCCATGGATTTTCTACATCAACGTGCCGATCGGGATTTTCTCGGCGGCGATCGCTTTCTTCTTGCTGCGCGGCCACGAAACGAAGACATCGAAACAGCGGATCGACGCCGTCGGACTTTCGCTGCTCGTGATCGGCGTCGCGAGCCTGCAGATGATGCTCGACCTGGGCAAGGACCGCGACTGGTTCAGTTCGAACTTCATCGTGACGCTGGCGATCGTCGCGGCCATCGCGCTCGCGTTCATGTTCGCGTGGGAGCTGACCGAAAAGGAGCCGGTGATCGACCTCTCGCTCTTTCGCGACCGCAACTTCGCGATGGGCGTGCTGATCACGTCACTCGGATTTCTCGCTTTTTTCGGCTCGGTGGTCGTGTTGCCGCTGTGGTTGCAGACGGTGATGGGGTACACGCCGGGCCTCGCCGGTCTCGCGACGGCGCCGGTCGGTATTCTGGCGCTCGTGATCTCGCCGATTCTCGGGCGCAACATGCATCGGCTGGACCTGCGCGTGGTGGCGAGCTTCGCGTTTCTGGTGTTTGCGTTCGTGTCGCACTGGAACTCGACATTCACGCTCGATACGCCTTTCAACCAGATCGTGATCCCGAGGCTGATACAGGGGATCGGCGTGGCGTGCTTCTTCGTCCCGATGACGACGATCACGCTGTCGAGCGTCCCCGACGACCGGCTGGCGGGCGCCGCGGGGCTGTCGAACTTCCTGCGGACGCTTTCGGGTGCGATCGGCACGGCCGTCAGCACGACGTACTGGGAGAACGACATGATTCGCCACCACGCGGTGCTGACTGAGTCGGTGACCGCCTATTCGGCAAATACGAGCGCCTATTCGGGTGCGCTGTCCGACCTCGGGCTCGCCGGACAGTCGATTACGGCGCAACTCGAACGCGTCGTGACGGCGCAGGCGTACATGATGTCGACGAACGACTTCTTCCGGATTTCGTTTTATGGATTCGTCGGACTGGCGGTGCTCGTCTGGCTGACCAAGCCGAAAAAGGGCGCGGGGCCATCGATGGGCCATTGAGCGCTCATCTTCGCGCTACTCCATTTAAAAGCGGCTCCGCAGCGTTCAAGCTGCCGAGCCGCTTTTCTTTACAGCGCGCTTTATTCCGGCGTCAGCGTCTGGCCCGATTGTCCCGGCTGCGCTTCGAGTGCGCGCGGCATCGGCTGGACCGGCGGATTCGACTGCGCGCGCGGCGGCGCAACTGGCGTGACGGGCGGCAGCGCATTGCCGGGATTGGTCGCCGCGGCGCCGGGCTGCGGCGACGGGCCGCCGCGCACAAACTGCTTGAAGTCCGCGCCCGCTTTCCACGGATTCGGCTCGCAGCCGAGCATGTTGTCGCAGTGAGCGGCGAAGCCGATGGTCGCCGTGCCTTCGTTGCTCGGCGTCTTCGTGATCTGGTAGGCGAGCGCGCGCTTGCCGCCAGAGGGGCCCGCCGTCTGGATGATCGAATCGGTGACGGTCTGAAGCTTGTATTCGGAGTGGTTCGTGACCCAGACCTGCGCGCGGCCCCACCACGCGTCGCATTCCGCCTTGTTCATGCAGGTGAGCGGCGAGGTCGCCTGCTCCATCGTCTCGCCGCTGACCTGGCCTTGCGTCGAGCAGCCGACGACGAGCGCAATCGACGCCATTGCCGCCAGCGCCGATGCCGATAGCATCGTCTTTTTCATTTTTTCTCCTCAGAGCGTTGATCGATAAGACACTAATTTTCGACCCGACCGGCGATCCGCGCGTTTCGGCAGGTTGCGCTCTGTTGCAAAAGGGGTAAGCCTTGCCGCCCGATGGGCGGCAAGGCAAGGAAAAAAGACGATATGGGATCGGGCGCGCCTGAAACTCAGACGCTCACGCGATTGAGCGTATAAGCGCGGTACGCGGCGATAAAAGCGTCGAAAGAGCCGGCTTCGTCACGTTCGATGGCGGCTTGTTGTTCGAGAGACTTCGCCGCGAGCTCATCCAGTTCGCGCGTGATCGCTTCGGGAAGCGGGCGCGAGCGGAAGAATGCGGCGTGCTGCTCGCTCAGATCGAGCGCGAACGCGCCGAAGCTCTGCTGCTTGTCGCGCATGATCTGCAGCACGCGCGCCGACGGTGTCAGTGCCACATCGGCGAGCCGCGCGCGTTGCGTGGCGAGTGCGCGCATGTATTCGTCGGTGCCGTTGAGCGCGTCGAGCGTCTCGGCGACCGGTGCGATCCTGTCGAGCAATTCGGTGCCCCACGCCTGCATCGGCACGGCGCGCCCATCGCGAGAGAGGTCGAGCCCCGGCTTGCGGCCTTCCTTCGCGACGCGGCTGAAGTTGTCGTTGGCTTCGGCGTTCGCCTCGCGCGGCAGGAGCGGGCTGTCATCGAGCGCGCAATAGAGCAGATAGGCGTCGAGAAAGCGCGACGTTTCGAGCGAAATGCCGCTCGGCTCGAACGGATCGATGTCGAGACAGCGCACTTCGATGTACTGCACGCCGCGCGCCGAGAGCGCATGCAGCGGCCGCTCGCCGGGCTGGATGACGCGTTTCGGACGGATCGTCGAGTAGAACTCGTTTTCGATCTGCAGCACGTTCGTATTGATCTGGACCCACTCTCCGTCGCGCTGCGTGCCGATCGCCTCATACGGCGGATACGGCTGGCTGACGGCACGGCCGAGCACGTCGAGGTAGGCGTCGAGGTTGTCGTAGCTCGGCAGGAGCGCCGACTGCGCCGGATTGTTCGTATAGCCCAGATCACTCATGCGCAGGCTCGTGGCGTGCGGCAGATAGAACGTGTCGGCGTCGAAGGTGTCGAGCGTGTGCGGCTTGCCGCGCACGAAACCCGCTTCGAGCGCCGGCGACGCGCCGAAGAGGTACATCAGGAGCCAACTCGTGCGGCGAAAATTCCGGATCAGCGCGAAGTAGCGCTCCGACTGGAAATCGACCGCCGACAGCGTATTGCCCTTTTCCAGCGACTGCCACGCGCGCCAGACGTCCTCGCTCAGCGAATAGTTGTAGTGGATGCCGGCGATGCATTGCATGGTGCGACCGTAGCGCAGCGAAAGCCCGCGCCGGTACACGTACTTCAGCATGCCGATATTCGACGTGCCGTACCAGCCGATCGGGATTTCGTCGTCGGGCGGCAGTTCGCAGGGCATCGAATCGTTCCAGAGCAATTCGTCGCCGAGCTTGCCATAGACAAAGCGATGCAGCGTGTCGAGATGTTCGAGCGCGGCTGCCGAATCGGCTTTCGCGTCGGTGATCAGTTCGACGAGCGCTTCCGAATAGTCGGTCGTGATCTGTGGATGCGTCAGCGCCGAGCCGAACGCGCGCGGATGCGGCGTCATGGCGAGCTTGCCCTCGCGCGTGACGCGCAGGCTCTCCCGCTCGATGCCGCGCAGGCCATGGCGCAGCGCATCGGCGCAAGAACCTGCGGCGAGCGCCGAGAGGCGATGCCGGAAGGCGTCGGTGGCGGGGTGGACGGAATTCTTGTTTGGCATTGAGCGACGCGTGCGACCGGGTGCGATGAAACCAGGCCCGATACGATATTTTGAGTAGCGGGCACTTTAACATCTCGGTGTTTCGCGTGCTTGAAGCCAGTTCCCACAAGGGTTTGCGGGGTTTTCGCGGGTGCTCTGCGGCCGCTTGCAAGGCGGTCTCCGACAAGAACTTCGTGAGGCGGACCGCAGTGCCGGTTTTGCATGGTCCCGGCGCGCGACCGATGGGAGTTTTTTCGATTGCTACGCGCCGCGCGTCCCGCGTAGAGACGCGGGGCGCGTGACTCGTCGTACTGCTTGCATCACTTGTTTTCGCCGCGCTCCCGCTCGGTCTTCAGGAGCGCCGCCTTGCGCGGCGCGCCCCACCGATACCCCGACAGCCCGCCGCCTTTCTGCACGACGCGATGGCACGGAATCGCAAGCGCCACCGGATTCGACGCGCACGCGTTCGCCACCGCCCGCACCGCGCGCGGCGAGCCGAGCGCGTCGGCGATGTCGGTGTAGCTGCGGGTCTCGCCGTAGGGGATGCGGCGCAGCGCGTCCCATACGCGCTGCTGAAACGCGGTCGCGCCGATGTCGAGCGGCAGGTCGAAGCGCTCGCGCGTGCCGTTCAGATACGCGCGGATTTGCGCAATGAACGGCTCGATGCGCTCGCGATCCTCGATGCGCTCGGCCTGCGACAACTCCGCCGCCAGCTCGTGCGCGAGCGTCTCCGGATCGTCGCCGAACGCGATCTTGCAGATGCCCTTCTCCGTCGCGGCGACGAGCACGGTGCCAAGCGGCGTCGGTGCGGTGGCGTAGCGCACGGCGAGCCCGGCGCCTTTTTTCCGGTACACCGAGGGTGCCATCCCAAGCTCAGCCGACGCCGCTTCGTACATCCGCGAGGGCGAGCCGAAACCGGCGTCGTGGGTGGCGCGCGTCACGTTCTCGCCGCGTTGCAGGCCGGAGCGCAGGGCTTCCGCTCGACGCGCCGCCTGATATTGCCGCGGAGAAACACCGACTACCCGCGTGAACAGGCGCTGCAGGTGAAACGGACTGACGTGCACGGCGTCGCTCAGTTGCGCGAGCGTCATGCGCTGCTGCGGTTCGGCGTCGAGCGCCTTGCACGCCCGCTCGACGATCGCGAGTTCGCGCGGCAGGCTGGTCGGCTGGCAGCGCTTGCATGGACGATAGCCGGCGCGTTCGGCTGCGCTCGTCGTCGAGAAGAATTCGACGTTCTCGCGGCGGGGCGCCCGCGACGCGCACGAGGGACGGCAGAAGACGCCCGTTGTGCGCACGGCGAAGAAGAACGCGCCGTCGGCGTGGCTGTCGCGGTCGACGACGGCCTGCCAGCGGCTTTCGTCAGAGGAAAAGGCGGTTTCGGAAGGGATTTGGTAAGCGGTATTCATCACGACCTCGATGGCTCTGGGTACGCGATCACTGTAGAGCGCCGCCTCCAAGCGTACGCGCCGGTTCTTGCGCTGTCATTTCGCGCTTGCCCGCGCGAAGTGTCTCGCAGAAGCGACAAATCGGCGCCATAGGGGTTTTTACTACAATTTCTATTGCGTCGCACCAACCTGCTGTGTATTATTGGAAATGTCTCCTCCATGTCTCCTCCTGATATGGATTCAACCCGCTCCGCAACGAGCGGGTTTTTTTTCGCCTGCGCGTTTTGCGCGACGAGGCGTCGTGAGCCGTTCCAGCGACGGCGTTACACTCGTCCGCACCACCGGAACGAGGAGCGACGATGCACTTCACCATCCGCGAAATCGATCACGTCGTGATCCGCTGCGCCGATCTCGACAACATGGTGCGCTTCTACGGCGCCGCGCTCGGATGCCCCATCGAAAAGGAACAGCGTGATCTCGGCCTCGTACAGTTGCGGGCAGGCCGCTCGCTGATCGACCTGCTCGCGGTCGGCGCGAAGATCGACCGGCCGGACAGCGGCGCGCCGGGCGCGGGCCGCAACATGGATCATCTGTGCGTGCGCGTCGAACCGTTCGATCCGGCCGCGCTGCGCAAGCATCTCGCCGAAAACGGCGCGCGCATCGGCGAAGAAGCCAATCGATACGGCGCGGAAGGTTACGGCCCGTCGCTGTATCTGTTCGATCCGGAAGGCAACCTGATCGAACTGAAGGGGCCGCCCGACGCGTGAAGCCGCCTCCGCTTACTTCGACGCCTCTTTAAGCACCGTCCATTCGACCGCGACGGGATCGGCCGTCGCGCTGCCGAGCGACACCTCGCCGTCCTGCACGGTCATCTGCAGGCGCATCGTGCGTTCGGCGAGCTTGCCGAGCGACTCCGCCACGCCGTCCGCAAGCGACCACACGGTCACGTTCTGCATCCGCTCGACCTTGGCTTTGACGCCTTGCCACCAGATGTCGGCGGTGCGGCCCGCATAGGCGATCACGATCACGCGCGCCGCGCGCCCGCTCGCCTTCGCGATGCGCCGCTCGTCGGGCTGCCCCGCTTCGATCCACGTCTCGATCTGCCCGGTCAGGTCCTTCTGCCAGAGATCGGGCTCGTCGGTGTCGGAGAGACCTTTGCAGAATTCGAGCCGCTCGTCGGCAAACATGCCGAACGCCGCGACGCGCACCATCATCCGCTCGTCGGTTTCGGACGGATGACGCGCGATGGTCAGCGAATGGTCGCCGTAATAGTGCCGATCCATGTCGGCAATCTGGAGTTCCGCTTTGTAAATCGTCGATTTGAGGGCCATGCAACACCGGAAAACCGGCCGCACGGGCCGGTGTGGAAAAGTTCAAGCAGATGAAGTATCGAAGGACGTGCCGTACACCTCGGCGGCCGCGTCGCGCAATGCGTTGAGCATGACCGTCGCCGCCGGCGACAGTAATTGCGTTTGCCGCGTGATGATACCGAAAGCGTCCATCCGGCACGGCAAATCGATCGCCAGCCGCTTCAGCACGCCGGATTCCTCGTACTGCTGCGCGACTTCCGCAGGGACGACGGCGAGCATGTCGCTTTGCAGGAGCAGGCTCGAAATTGCCAGAAAATTGTTGGTATTGACGACATTTTGCGGCGGATTGAGGCCGATTTGCGAAAACGCGAGATCGAACCGGTGACGCAGCACACTGCCCGGCGGATGCAAGACCCAGCTCGCGTTGACGATGGCGCGCAGCGTCAGGCCGGTCGTGAGCTCCATCGGATGGCCGGGGCGGGCGACGACACACAGCGGTTCGTCGGCGGCGAGCGGCTCGTAGCGTACGGCGTCCTTGAACTGGCCCTGTCGTTCGAGCACGCGGCCGATCATGATGTCGAGTTCGCCCTCGGCGACGCGCGGCAGCATCACGTCCGACGTCTCCACCTGAAGCCAGATCTGCAGGTGCGGATAGCGCTCCTTCACGCGCGAGATCGCGACGGGAACCATCGTCGCGGCGGCGGTCGCGATCGAGCCGATCTGCACCTGGCCGACGAGTCCCGAGCGCAGCGCCGAGATCTCATCGTGCGCCTGGCTCAGATTCGAGAGCACCATCCGCGCGTGGCGAATCATCACTTCACCGTAGAGCGTCGCGTGCATGCCGTGCGGCGTGCGGTCGAAGAGGCGCACTTCGAGCACGTCTTCGAGTTCCTTCAAGAGGCGCGACGCCGCCGGCTGCGTCATGCCGAGCACGTCGGCGGCGCGGCGCACGTTGCCTTCTTCCTCCATCGCGGCGAGCAGCAGCAACTGACGCGTCTTCAGCCGCGCCCGCACGAACCAGTTCGAATAACTCTGCGCCATTGCGTCGCCCGGAGGTGGAGTTGCGCCGATGATGCCATACCAGCCTTGATATGGCGATGGGCCGAAAACTGATTGGAAAGTCATCGCGCGACTGCTTAAGCTTCGAGCACTTCCAGCCACGAGCGCTTACGTCTTTAGCCGATGAAACGCGAATCCCATCTCCCGGAGCTTTTCAAGCACTACCTGAACGGTGGCTGGGAGACGGGCGCGACTGTGGGCCTCTCGTTGAATCCGTCCGATCTCGACGAGCCCGTCGGCGAATACGTGCGTGCCGATGCCCACCAGACCGACGCCGCCATCGACGCCGCGTGCGCCGCATTTCCCGAGTGGTCGCAATCGGGCGGCACGCGGCGCGCCGAAGCGCTCGACGCGATCGGCGGCGAACTGCTTGCGCGCCGTGCCGAGCTCGGCCGGCTGCTCGCGCGCGAAGAAGGCAAGACGCTGCCCGAGGCGATCGCCGAAGTCACGCGCGCCGGGCACATCTTCAGGTTTTACGCGGGCGAGGCGCTGCGCATCGGCGGCGAGCATCGCAGTTGGGTGCGCCCGCATATCGATATCGACATCACGCGCGAGCCGCTCGGCGTGATCGGCGTCGTCACGCCCTGGAGTTTCCCGCTGGCGATTCCGGCGTCGAAGATCGCGCCCGCGCTCGCCTACGGCAACTGCATCGTGTTCAAGCCGGCGGAGCGCGTACCCGCCTGTGCGTGGGCGCTCGCCGACATCATCAGTCGCTCGGGCCTGCCCGCCGGTGTGTTCAACCTCGTGCTCGGCAGCGGGCGGCAGGCGGGCGCGCGGATCGTCGCGAATCCGCTCGTGCAGGGCGTGAGTTTCGCCGGGTCGGCCGCGACGGCGGCAGCGGTTCGTGAAGCTGCCACCGCGCGCCAGACGCGCGTGCAGCTCGACATCGGCGGCAAGAATCCGCTCGTCGTGCTCAACGACGCCGATCTGAACACCGCTGTCGACGCCGCCATCGACGGCTCCTATTTCGCGGCCGGCCAGCGCGCGACGGCGTCGTCGCGCCTGATCGTGGAGGCGGGCATCCACGACCGTTTCGTCGACGCGATGCTCGCGCGCCTCGCCACGCTCGACGTCGATCATGCGCTGAAGAAGGGCGTCGACATCGGCCCGCTCGCCGACGAAGAGCAGTTCCGCAAGAGCCTCGATTACATCGCGATCGGCAGGAAGCAAGGCGCGCACTTGCTGCACGGCGGCGAGCCGCTGGAACGCCCGACGCGCGGATTTTTCATGCAGCCGGCGTTGTTCACCGGAACGCCCGAGATGCGCATCGCGCGCGAGGAGATTTTCGGGCCGGTCGCAGTCGTGATTCGCGCCGACGACGACGCCCACGCGCTGCACCTCGCGAATGAGACGCCGCGTGCACTGTGCGCCGGCATCTGCACGCGCTCGCTGCAGCACGCAACGCATTTCAGGCGCCACAGCCAGAGTGCCCTGGTGACGGTGAACCTGCCGACGACGGGCGTCGATCATCACGTGCCGTTCGACAATACCGACTTCTACACGACGACAAAAACCGCCTACATGGCGAGCTAGGACCGAGAGAAGCAGCTGCAAAGCAGGCGAACGGGCTGACAAGCCTGCGCCCGCAACACGTATTCAACCCAAGGAGACAACATGAACCCGAAGCTTCGCCGTCTGACCCTCTCCGCGATTGCCGCCGCCACGCTCGCCGTGCCGTTCGCGACGCAAATGTCCGCTCACGCCGACGAGCCCGTCAAGGTCGGCTTTCTCGTGAAAATGCCCGAGCAGGCGTGGTTCATCAACGAGCAGAAGGCTGCGTCCGCGCTTGGACAGAAGGAGAACTTCTCGGTCGTGAACATCGGCACGCCGGACGGCGAGAAGGTGCTTGCCGCCATCGACAATCTCGGCGCGCAGGGCGCACAAGGCTTCGTGATCTGCGCACCCGACGTGCGTCTCGGACCGGCGATCCAGCAACGCGCGAAGCGCTACAACATGAAGTTCGTGACGGTCGACGACCAGCTCGTCGATTCGACCGGCAAGCCGCTGTCGAACGTGCCGCATCTTGGCATGTCGGCGTTCAAGATCGGCAATCAGGTCGGCACGGCGATCGCCGACGAAATGAAGCGGCGCGGCTGGAAACCGGAAGAAGTCGGCGCGCTGCGCATCACGAACTACGAGCTGCCGACCGCGAAGCTGCGCACCGACGGCGCCACCGAATCGCTCGTCAAGGGCGGCTTCAAGAAGGAAAACATCTTCGACGCCCCGCAGAAGACCACCGACGACGAAGGCGGCTTCAACGCGGCATCACCGGTGTTGTCGCAGCATCCGAACATCAAGAAGTGGGTGATCTACGCGATCAACGAGGAAACGGTGCTGGGCGCCGTGCGCGCGACCGAGCAGTTGAAGATTCCCGGCGCGGACGTGATCGGCGTCGGCATCAACGGCGCGGGCGAAGCGTTCGCCGAGTTCCAGAAGAAGGAGCAGACGGGCTTCTACGGCACGATCGCGGTGAGTTCGACGATGCACGGCAAGGACAGCACGCAGAATCTCGTCGACTGGATCAAGAACGGCAAGCAACCGGCCGCCGACACGCAGACCACCGGCAAGCTGATGGTGCGCAGCAACTGGCAGGAAGTGCGCAAGGAACTCGGTATCTGAGTTTCTTCGCGCGGGCGTCGCTCGCTCATTTGCGTTGAACGGCGGCGCCCGCTTTCTGTTCCTGCCACGAGGTTTTCCATGACGGATACCGTGACGGCCACGGCCGATCCCTATCTATCGCTCGACAACATCACCGTGCGCTTTCCCGGCGTGCTCGCGCTCGACGGCGTCTCGCTCGGCGTGCGCACCGGCGAAGTCCACGGCCTGATGGGCGAAAACGGCGCGGGCAAGTCGACTTTGCTGAAGGTGCTCTCGGGCGTCAACCAGCCGGCGGGCGGCGGCCTGTCGCTCGACGGCGTCGAACAGCAGTTTTCGTCGACGAAAGCGGCGATTGCGGCAGGCGTCGCGATCATCTATCAGGAACTGCATCTCGTGCCCGAACTGACGGTCGCGGAAAACCTGATGCTCGGCGCGATGCCCAACCGCTTCGGCGTGCTCGACGAGAAAGCGCTGGTCAAGCGCGCGATCAGCGAACTCGACCGCCTCGGCGAGAAGATCGATCCGAACATGCCGGTGAAGCATTTGTCGATCGGCCAGCGGCAGATGATCGAAATCGGCAAGGCGCTGATGCGCAACGCGCGCGTGATCGCCTTCGACGAACCGACGAGTTCGCTTTCGTCGCGCGAGACCGAGCAATTGTTCCGGATCATCCGCGGGCTGCGCGCCGAGGGCCGCGCGATTGTCTATGTCACCCACCGGATGGACGAGGTCTACGAGCTGTGCGACCGCGTGACGGTGTTTCGCGACGGCCGGCGCATCGAAACCTTCGAGGAAGTCGACGGGCTCGATCGCGACCGGCTCATCAGCTGCATGGTCGGACGCTCGATCCGCGATGTGTACGGCTACCGCACGCGTGACATCGGCGATGTCCAGCTTCAGGTGAAGGGGCTGATGGGGCCGGGCCTGTCTGAACCGGCGTCATTCGAGGCGAGGAAGGGCGAGATCCTCGGGTTCTTCGGGCTGGTCGGCGCGGGGCGCTCCGAACTGATGAAGCTGATCTACGGCGCGGTGAAACCGGCGGCGGGCGAGATCGTCCTGAAAGGCGAGACGCGCCGTTTCAACACGCCGCGCGACGCCGTGCGCGCCGGCGTCGCGCTGTGTCCCGAGGATCGCAAGCAGGAAGGCATCGTCGCGATCGCGTCGGTGTCGGACAACCTCAATATCAGTTGCCGCCGCCATCACAACGCGCTGCACATTCTCGACGCGAAGAAGGAAGCGGCCACCACCAGCGATTTCATCGCGAAGCTCGCCATCAAGACACGCAACGGCAATACGCCGATCGGCACGCTGTCCGGTGGCAACCAGCAGAAGGTGATCCTGTCGCGCTGGCTCGCGGAACAAATCGACGTCTTCCTGATGGACGAACCGACACGCGGCATCGACGTCGGCGCGCGCAGTGAAATCTACGGCCTGCTGTACGGACTCGCGGAAGCAGGGCGGACGGTCATCGTCGTGTCGAGCGATCTGGCCGAAGTGATCGGCGTCGCGGATCGCGTGCTCGTGATGCGCGAAGGAAAGATCGTCGGCAATTTGCCGAAAGCAGAGGCGTCGCCCGATCAACTGATCAAGCTCGCGCTGCCAAGCTGACACGGAAGAGACATTATGCAAACCACCAATACGCCCGTCACCAATCAACCGAACCCGAAAGAAAGCGTCGGCGCGCGTGCACGCGCGGCGCGGACCTGGGATCTCATCAACAAGTCCGGCATCGTGATGGTGTTCGTGATCCTGTTCGTTGCGCTTTCGCTCTCGGTGCCCGGCTTTCTCAGTTCGCGCAACATGCAGGGCCTGCTGCTCTCGGTCACGCTGATCGGTTCCATCTCCGTCACGATGATGTTCGTGCTCGCGCTCGGCGAAGTCGATCTGTCGGTGGCGTCGATCGTCGCGTTCTCCGGCGTCACCGCCTCGACGCTCATCACCGCGACGCACAGCGTCACGCTCGGCATCGCAGCGGGCGTGATCGCGGGCGGCGCGGTCGGGCTCGTGAACGGCGTGCTGATCGCGCGATTCAAGATCAACTCGCTGATCGTCACGCTCGCGATGATGGAAGTCGTGCGCGGCCTTGCCTACATCACCTCGCACGGCGACGCGGTGATGATCTCCGAGGAATCGTTCTTCGAACTCGGCAGCGGCTCGTTTCTGGGAATTTCATATCCGATCTGGTCGAATATCGTCGGTTTTGTCGTGTTCGGCTTTCTGCTGAAGAAGACTGTGTTCGGCAAGAACGTCCTTGCGGTCGGCGGCAACAGCGAGGCGGCGCTGCTCGCCGGACTGCCCGTCACGCGCATCAAGATCGCGGTGTTCGTGCTGCAGGGGCTTGTGACAGGCTTCGCGGGCGTGATGCTCGCGTCGCGCATGAGTCTCGGCGATCCGAAGACGTCGGTCGGACTGGAACTGGGCGTGATTTCGGCGTGCGTGCTGGGCGGCGTGTCGCTGACGGGCGGCGTCGCGACGATATCCGGCGTGCTGGTCGGCGTGCTGATCATGGGCTCGGTGCAGGACGCGATGAGCCTCATGAATGTGCCGACGTTCTATCAATACCTGATTCGCGGCGGCATTCTGCTGCTCGCGGTTCTGTTCGATCAATTCCGGCGCAGCAAGCGCGTTGTCTGAATATTTTCGCGAGTCCGGTTATTCAGTTTTCCGACGAGGGTGTTTCGCCGATGCGATTAATCATCGCATCGGCGTTTTTTTATCGCCGATTTAAACGCGCTGATGCTATTGATCAATGAAGCGATCGGTTGTCCACATGCCTTGTTTGTCGTTATTCGCCGCATTGACGAATTCGACATCGTGGCCTACCACACGCAACACGCGGAAATGCGATTCGACGGGCGTCGAAATGCACTCAAAGCCTTCGAAGAATTGCTGCATCTTCTGCTGTTCGCCCGCCTGAGCGTGCTGGTCCGCAGAATCGAATTTGTCCTTCGAGAGGCAGCCGTATGAATTGGGCTTGAACTTGAAAGTCTGCTGGGGCTGGATCACGCTATCTGCGTGTGCCGCTGAAATCGCGGCGAACAAACCGACCATCGCAATGAGAGCACTGGCGCGTTTCTTCATGTATTGCCTCCAAGCGGATTTGTATCGGGAATTAGCTATCTATTTAATAGGCTTAATCCGCAGCGTTTATCCTAGACCAGAAATTGCAAGTTACAAGCACATCTTGTGTGCGCTCGCAACACGACAGAATGTCGCAGGTATTTTTTAAAAAGACTGCTAATAATCAGACCGGCCCCATTCAACGCTTTCGCGCATCAATCATTGACTGAACGCCGTGCAGTTCGCTTGGTGCATTGCAACCTTTGTCAGCAAAAACATGGCGATATTTCGGAATGCCGCGGGACTACGACTGCATCAAACGCACTCGCGAAGCCGTCACGAAACATGCCAGTTGCGACGAGGCTTGTCAGCTTCGTCGCTTCGTGGATAAATCGGCGCATGAACATCACGGAGAGACGCGTATGACCCTTGCACAATGGCTGCCATTCGCCATCGCCTCGGCGATTCTGGTGGCGATTCCCGGACCGACCGTCTTGCTGGTCGTGTCCTACGCGCTCGGACACGGACGCAAATACGCATTGGCGACGACGCTCGGTGTCGCGCTCGGCGACCTGACGGCGATGACGGCGTCGATGCTGGGCCTCGGCGTGCTGCTCGCGGCATCGGCCGAATGGTTCATGTTGGTCAAATGGGTCGGGGCGGCGTATCTGGTCTACCTCGGCCTCAAGCTGTGGCGCGCGCCTGTCGTGGACGCCGATGCCGCCGAAATGGAGGCGCCCGACGAGTTGCGCACCTCGCGCATCGTCGCCCACGCGTATGCCGTCACGACGCTCAATCCGAAAAGTTTGATTTTCTTCGTCGCGTTCGTGCCGCAGTTCATCGATCCGCATCAGGCGAGCGTGTCGCAGATCGCGATTTTCGAGGCGACCTTCGTCGGCATCGCGGCGGCCAATTCGTTCGTTTATGCGCTCGTGGCGTCGGGTGCGCGGCGGGCGATCCGCAAGCCAGCGGTGCAGCGCGCGGTGAACCGCACGGGCGGCGCGCTTCTGATGGGCGCGGGCATTTTCGCGGCGGCATGGAAGAGGGCGACATGAGCGACATCGACGACTGGACCGGCGCCGCGCGACGCGTATATTTCGCGCTCCTCGGTGCCTGGAACCGCCAGGACGCGCCTGCGATGGCCGCGCTGTTCCGCGAGCGCGGCAGCATGGTGGGCTTCGACGGAAGCGCCATCGACGGACGCACGGCCATCGAGGCGCATCTCGCACCGATCTTCGTGCAGCATCCGACGCCGCGCTTCGTCGCGAAAGTGCGCGAGGTGCGGCGCATGGCAGGCGGGCACACGCTGATGTTGCGCGGCGTCGCGGGAATGTGGCCGCGCGGCGCGGACGATTTGAACCCGGACCTGAACGCGGTGCAGACGATGGTGCTGTCGCTGTGCGACGGCGTGTACCGGATCGAGATGTTCCAGAACACACCGGCCGCGTTTCACGGGCGCCCAGAGGCGAGCGAACGGCTCAGCGCGGAGTTACGCGAGGCAGGACGGCCGCAAGCGTAGGCCAGCCCGTCACTTCCCGATACAAAACCGGCTGAAAATAACGCCCAGCAGATCGTCGGACGTGAACTCGCCCGTGATCGAATTGAGCGAATCCTGGCCGAGCCGCAGCTCCTCGGCGAAAAGGTCGAGGGCCTGGGCGTTCTGATCGGCATGATCCGCGGCGAGCGCGAAATGTTCCGCAGCCGTGCGCAACGCAATCAAATGCCGCTCGCGCGCGAGATAAACGCTCTCCGCGCCCGCCTGCCAGCCGGCGATCTTCAGCAGTTCGCCGCGCAGCAAGGCGATGCCGTCGCCGGTTTTCGCGGACAGCCGCACGTCGCGTGCATCGTCGCCTTCGGTTTGCGTCACCGACGCCGCCACGCCCGCCAGATCTGCCTTGTTCGACACGCGGACCACCGGAACGCCTGCCGGAAAGCGCGCGGCGATCGCCTCGTCTTCGGGCCCCACACCGGTGCGCGCGTCGAGCAGATGCAGCACGACATCGGCGCGCTCGATCTCGCCCCAGGTCCGCTCGATGCCGATCCGTTCGACTTCGTCCTCCGTCTCGCGCAGGCCAGCCGTGTCGATCACATGCAGCGGAATGCCTTCGATCTGGATCGTCTGCGTGACCTTGTCGCGCGTAGTGCCGGCAATCGGCGTGACGATCGCCAGTTCCGCGCCCGCGAGCGCGTTCAAAAGCGACGACTTGCCGACATTCGGCTGGCCCGCCAGCACCACCGAGAGTCCTTCGCGCAGGAGCGCGCCCTGCCGCGCGTCGGCGAGCACCGTCGCGAGCCGCTCGCGGATGCGCGCGAGCTTGCCGCGGGCGTCGGCGGCTTCGAGAAAGTCGATCTCTTCTTCAGGGAAATCGAGCGTCGCTTCGACCAGCATCCGCAGCGTGATCACGTCCTCGACAAGCGCGTGGATTTCGCGCGAGAACGCGCCGTCGAGGGAGCGTCCGGCCGAGCGCGCGGCCGCTTCCGTGCTCGCTTCGATCAGATCGGCGACGGCTTCCGCCTGCGCGAGATCGAGTTTGTCATTGAGGAACGCGCGGCGCGTGAACTCGCCCGGCTCGGCGAGGCGCAGGCCGAATTCGCGGCCGACCTGGATCGCCCGCTGCAAAACGAGCTGCAGCACGATCGGCCCGCCGTGGCCCTGCAGTTCGAGGACGTGCTCGCCGGTGTAGGAATGCGGCGCCGGGAAATACAGCGCGATGCCGCGATCGAGCGCTTCGCCGTTGCCGTCGAGGAAAGGCACGTAACTCGCATGGCGCGCGGTCAGCAACTGGCCGCAGAGCGCGTGCATCGCATGCGAGGCCGCCGGTTCGCCCGCGCGCCCGAACGACAGCCGCACGACGCCGATCCCGCCGCGCCCCGGAGCGGTGGCGATGGCGATGATCGGATCGGAGTCGTTGTTGAACATGGTCGGCGGGGGCTCTGGTGCGGGATTGACGGTGCCCGCATTGTATCGCGGGGCTTTTCGCGCTCCTGGCGCTCAGGATGGTGCAGGAGTTTTCTGTCTTTATCTTAATTGAGATACGCTTTCGCTGAGGCGTTGCAGCGATAGTTGAAACAATCCAAGCGTAGATCTCGCCTAGAGACGGGGCGTCCGGTTCGCGCTGCGCTCATTGCTGATTCGTCAGTTCATTTTCTTAAACAGGATAAGCCGGTTACGTTGTTCGCAAAATCTATCGTAGATGGTTGACGGCCAGTCAGCGTTTGCCTCGCACAATCGCGACCATGCCAACCGCAAAAGAAAAGGCCGATTTCTCGGATCGGCTCAAATTCTCAATGACCCGCGCTCCCGAGAAGATGCGGGGCGCGACGGACCTCGCACTGCGTTTCAATCTGCGCTATCACGGCGAACCGGTATCGCCGCAGACTGCCCACAAGTGGCTCACCGCGCGCTCGATTCCGACCGTCGATAAATTGCAGACGCTCGCCGAGTGGTTCAAGGTCGATCAGCACTGGCTGCATTACGGGCCGCCGCCGAGCGGCAATCCGCAGAGCGTGCCGAAGCCGCTCGCACGGGATGAAAAGTATCCGGCGTCGGAAGAGATGCTCGAACTGGCGTCGAAGATCGAGGCGCTTTCGCCGCATCATCGGTATCTCGTCGAGCAATTGATCGAACAGTTTTATGGAGCGGGGAAACGGTAACCAAACGCCGGCCCAAAAGCAAAAACGCCCGGACTGAGTCCGGGCGTTTTTTCAAGCGAAGCAACGGGCGCGTCAAGCCGCCTTCTTCTTCGCCCCCATCATGCGCGTGATGTAATACTGCTGCGCGATCGACAGCACGTTGTTCACCACGTAATACAGCACCAGACCGGCCGGGAAGAAGAAGAACATGACCGAGAACGCGATCGGCATGAACATCATCATCTTCGCCTGAACGGGGTCGGGCGGCGTCGGGTTGAGCTTCGTCTGCAGGAACATCGACACGGCCATCAGCACCGGCAGGATGAAGTACGGGTCCTGCTGCGACAGATCGTGAATCCAGCCGATCCACGGCGCGCCGCGCATTTCTACCGACGACAGCAGCACCCAGTACAGCGAGATGAACACCGGAATCTGCACAACGACCGGCAGACAGCCGCCAAACGGATTGACCTTCTCGGTCTTGTACAGCTCCATCAGCGCGGCGTTCATCTTCTGCGGATCGCTCTTGAAGCGTTCACGCAACTGCTGCATGCGCGGCGTGATTGCCTTCATGCGCGCCATCGACTTGTAGCTCGCCGCCGACAGCGGGAAGAACACGGCCTTGATGAGCAGCGTCAAGAGCACGATCGACCAGCCCCAGTTGCCGACATAGCTGTGGATCTTCTCCAGCAGCCAGAAGAGCGGCTTGGCGATGATCGTCACCATGCCGTAGTCCTTCACCAGTTCCAGCCCCGGAGCGATGCCTTCCAGCATGCGCTCTTCTTCCGGACCCGCGAAGAGACGCGCCTGCACGTTGGCGCTTTGTCCCGGCGCGATGGTCTGCACCGGCATCTGCACGCCCACGCGATACAACTGATCGATCTTCTGCACGTAGATGTCGCGCTTCACGCCCTGCTGCGGAATCCACGCCGACGCGAAGTAATGCTGCACCATCGCAATCCAGCCGTTGTCGGCGGAAGGCTCGAAGGTCGCCTTGTTCTTGTCGATGTCGCTGAAGTCGATCTTCTGGAAGTGATGCTGGTCGGTATAGACAGCCGGCCCGATGAACGTGTGCGAGAAGCGCGGCGTTTCCACCGGCGTGTTGTCGCGCACGAGTTCCATGTAGAGCTTCGGCGTGACCGGCGCGGTGCCGACGTTCTCGATCTTCGTATCGACGTTGATCACGTAGCTGCCGCGCGTGAACGTGTAGGTCTTCACGACCTTCACGCCGCCCTTCACCGGCGATTCGAACGCGATGGAAAGCGTCTTGGCATCGCCCGAAAGCGACGTCTGGCCTGGAACCGGCGTGAAGACGTCGTTGTGGTTCGGAAAATCGCCGCCGAGCAGGCCCGTACGCGCGAGATACGTGTGCGTCGCGGTGTGATCGAAGAGGGTGATGTAGAGGTCGGGCTGCTTGCCGTCGCCTTCCTTCACGAGCGAGAGCTTGGACAGCGTGCCGCCGCGCGTATCGATTTCGCCTGAATAGACGTCCGTCGAGAACTTGACGAGCTGCGCGGCCGCGTTTGCGGGCGGCGTCGCGGCGCCGGGCGCGGCTGCGGTCACGCCGCTGGTGGCCGCGGGCAGGTCGGCGGGTTGCGTGCCCGGCGTCGTGGTTCCCGGTGCGGCGGTGCCGGCCGTCTTGGTCGGGACGGCGTTCGGGAAGAACATCGACGGGCGCCCATGGTCACGTTGCCAGTTGTCGAACAGCATGACAGCCGACATGAAGAAGATGACCCATAGGACGGTACGTTTGATATCCATGCGTTGTCTCAGTGTCGATCGAAAAGCGCTTTAGCGCCGTTTGGTAGTGAGTTCTTCTGATGCGGATTCGCCCGCCGGTCGGCTGACGGGCGGGCAATCGCGTCGTGAAGCCGGCGACGGTGGCGGGACCAGGTCGATGCCGCCAGCCGAGAACGGATGGCAGCGGCACAGGCGTTTCGCTGCGAGATACGTGCCGTGCGCGGCGCCATGATACTGGATTGCTTCGCGCGCGTAGTCAGAACAGGAAGGGAAAAAGCGGCACCGGTTGCCGAGCAGAGGGCTCACAGCAAGCTTGTAAAAGCGCAACAACGCGATCAGTGCCGTTTGCATAAGCTTCGCGCCTCGGGTTTTTCAGGCTCGCGCGAGCGAACCGGACACCACGTGCGCCTCATTGCCCGGAGGGCTTCGGTGAATCGTCGACGGCCGGTGCTGCGTCGTCCTGCGCCGCGCGACGCGCCGCTTCACGCACCGCGCGGTCGATCAGCATGTCGATCTCGCCGCGCATCAGCGTTCTGAGCGTCGGCGACTTCGCGCTCGGCATGGCCTTGCGGTCGATCTTCGCGTGCAGCCTCAAAAGGATATCCCACCCGCCGAGTTCCGTGCGACGCAGCCGGAACGCATCGCGCGCGAGCCGCTTGATGAGGTTTCGCGTGACGGCGCGCGGTGCCTGCTTCTTGCCGATGACGAGCCCGAGACGCGCTTCGTTGCCGGTCGGCTTGCCGTACAGCACGAAGTGCGGGGAGCGTCGCCAGGGGCGCAAACGAAAAACGGATGAGTATTCATCCGTTTTCAGTAGCCTTGCGGCCTTGGGGAACGCGGCCTGCGCTCGCAACTGAATGGTGTCCTGTGAGGAGCCTTCCGCGCGGCGCATGTCCGGGTCGAACGCAGGCGGGCGTGTGCCAGTGCGTGCCGACAAAAGCAACCTTAGACTGCCAGGCGCTTGCGGCCCTTCGCGCGACGTGCGTTGATCACTTTGCGGCCGCCAGCCGTCTTCATACGGACGCGGAAGCCATGGGTGCGCTTGCGGCGCGTCACGGAAGGTTGGTAAGTACGTTTCATGGTGCTCTCACTTGGGTGTTGATCGACCGCGCGGGCATCCGCAGAAAGCGCAATGGCCGGTGGTTCAGGAATTCGGTTTTCGCGGAACCCGCTATTTAAACCTTTTTCCTCTTGACCGTCAATAGCTTACGCGAGATGTCAAGCGCTTCCGTACCGATCCCGCGCTGCGTGCACGATCGTTCGCCGTGCTGATTTGACCCTGTGGATAACTCGCGCTGCGGCGCCGTTTGGCGTTAGAATCTCGCCTTAATCCCAAGAATCTGCCCGCTGCTTCGGCCCGCATTTCGCCCGCAAACCCTTGCGGCGTAAGCCTCCGGAGCAATGTCTGCTGCCGCGCCGGAGCTTGTCGCAAATTTGCGACAGGATCGGCGGGAGACTGCGGCGCAACCATAACGACTGCATTCGATGAACGATTTCTGGCAACACTGTTCCGCATTGCTGGAGCGCGAACTCACGCCGCAGCAGTACGTCACGTGGATCAAACCGTTGGCCCTGGTCGACTTCGATGCCGATGCGAGCACCTTGCGCATCGCCGCGCCCAACCGCTTCAAGCTCGACTGGGTGAAAAGCCAGTTTTCGGGCCGCATCGCCGATCTGGCGCGCGAATTCTGGCACGCGCCCATCGACGTTCAGTTCGTCCTCGATCCAAAAGCGACCGCGCGCAATGCGCTCGGCGGCGCGTCGGCGTCGTCCGTGCCGATGCCGCGTGCGCCGCTCTCGCGCACTGGTTCGACAGGCGCGCCCGGCATGCAGGGCGGCGCGCAGGTGAACCACGCGAACGCCAGCGCCCACGTGAACGCGCTCGCGGCCGAGGCCGCGCAGCACGCGCAGGCCACGCACGACGACCACGCCGACCTCGACCTCCCGAGCCTCGACGCCAACGAAGCCGCCGCGGCGCGCCGTACGTGGCGTCCGGGCGGCAATGTGGCGCCTTCCGGTGAAACCGATTCCGCGTACGAGCGCTCGAAGCTCAACCCGGTGCTCACGTTCGACAACTTCGTGACCGGCAAGGCGAACCAGCTCGCCCGGGCGGCCGCGATCCAGGTCGCCGACAACCCGGGCATCTCGTACAACCCGCTCTTTCTTTATGGCGGCGTCGGCCTGGGCAAGACGCACCTGATCCACGCAATCGGCAATCAGCTGCTGATGGACAAGGCCGGCGCGCGCATCCGCTACATCCACGCGGAGCAATACGTGTCGGACGTGGTGAAGGCGTATCAGCGCAAGGCGTTCGACGACTTCAAGCGCTATTACCATTCGCTCGACCTGCTGCTCATCGACGATATTCAATTCTTCTCGGGCAAGTCGCGCACGCAGGAAGAATTCTTCTATGCGTTCGAGGCGCTCGTCGCGAACAAGGCGCAGGTGATCATCACGAGCGACACGTATCCGAAGGAAATCTCGGGTATCGACGACCGCCTGATATCGCGCTTCGATTCCGGCCTCACCGTTGCGATCGAGCCGCCCGAGCTGGAAATGCGCGTTGCCATCCTGATGCGCAAGGCGCAGTCCGAAGGCGTGAGCCTGTCGGAAGACGTGGCGTTTTTCGTCGCGAAGCATTTGCGCTCGAACGTGCGCGAACTCGAAGGCGCGCTGCGCAAGATTCTCGCGTACTCGAAGTTCCACGGCCGCGAGATCACGATCGAACTGACGAAGGAAGCGCTGAAGGACCTGCTGACGGTGCAAAACCGCCAGATTTCGGTGGAAAACATCCAGAAGACGGTCGCCGACTTCTACAACATCAAGGTCGCCGACATGTATTCGAAGAAGCGTCCGGCGAACATCGCGCGGCCGCGGCAGATCGCGATGTATCTGGCGAAGGAACTGACGCAGAAAAGCCTGCCGGAGATCGGCGAACTCTTCGGCGGACGCGACCACACGACCGTGCTGCACGCCGTGCGCAAGATCTCCGCCGAGCGCGGCACCGACGCGCAACTGAATCACGAACTTCACGTCCTCGAACAGACGCTCAAGGGCTGATGAAGGGCTGATGCCGGGCTGAAGAACACGCGCCTCAAAAACGCCGTGGCGGACCTCTGTTTATTGACGAAAATGCCCCCATTTCTAGGGAGCGGTTCCGTTTTGAGGCACAATACGGGTTTGACCGCCCGCGGGCCTTGGGCGGCATCAGGCGCCAAGCTTTCGCGCGGAACCGGCGGGGGGCCGGCAACGCGTGTTACGAGGCTGTCCGAAGGCAAAAACGGTGGCACGACCGTCGGACAGGCCGTCACATCAACGAAGGAACTCTATGCAACTGGTCAAGACCGAACGAGATAATCTTCTAAGGCCGCTGCAAACCGTGAGCGGTATCGTCGAACGCCGTCATACGCTGCCGATCCTCGCCAATTTGCTGATCACCAAGAATGGCGCCGACGTGTCGTTCCTCTCGACCGACCTCGAGCTTCAGATCACCACACGCGCCGATTTCGGCGTCGGCAGCGATCAGGTCGCCACCACCGTTGCCGCGCGCAAGCTGCTCGACATCCTGCGCGCCATGCCGCCGGGCGAAGTCGCGCTCGACCTGTCCGACAAGCGCCTCACCGTGCGCTCGGGCAAGAGCCGTTTCGCGCTGCAGACGCTCGCCGCAGACGAGTTCCCGACCGTCAACCAGTCTACTGACTTCGGCGCAAGCCTGTCGGTTCCGCAGAAGACGTTCCGCCAGTTGCTCGGCATGGTCCATTTCGCGATGGCCCAGCAGGACATCCGCTATTACCTGAACGGCATGTTGCTCGTCGTCGACGGCGACCAGCTGATGGCGGTCGCCACCGACGGTCACCGCCTCGCGTTTTCGTCGATGAAAATCGAAGGTTCGTTCCCGCGCCAGGAAGTCATCATTCCGCGCAAGACGATTCTCGAACTTCAGCGCCTCTTGGAAGACATCGATGACAACCTGAAGATCGACATCGCGCCCACGCAGGTGAAGTTCACCTTCGGCCAGATCGAACTGGTGTCTAAGCTGGTCGAAGGCAAATTCCCTGACTTCCAGCGCGTGATTCCGAAGTCGCACAAGAACACGTTCCTGATCGGCCGCGAAGAACTGCAGCGTTCGCTGCAACGCGCGGCGATTCTCACGTCCGACAAGTTCAAGGGCGTGCGCTGCCTCATCGAACCGGGTCAGCTGAAGATCATGTCGACCAACGCCGACCAGGAAGAAGCGCAGGAAGAACTGGAAATCGCCTATCAGGGTGACAGCGTCGACATTGGGTTCAACGTCACGTATCTGCTCGACGTGCTCGCGAACCTGAAGGTCGACAACCTCGAAGTGAGCCTCGGCGACGCCAACTCCAGCGCGCTGATCACGATTCCCGAGAACGAGGAATTCAAATACGTGGTGATGCCGATGCGCATCTGACGCGTTCAGAACCGAAAACATTCCAAGGGGCGGCGCGCCCCTTTGGCGTTTTTAAGGTGTTTCGAAAAGTCTCGAGCAGCAACTCAGCAGTGACGCAGAACCGGAAAATTTCATGACTGAAAACACGAATTCGCAACCCGACAACAGCTATGGCGCCTCGTCCATTCAGATCCTCGAAGGTCTGGAGGCGGTGCGCAAGCGCCCGGGCATGTATATCGGCGATACGTCGGATGGCACCGGTTTGCATCACCTCGTTTTCGAAGTGTTGGACAACTCCATCGACGAAGCGCTTGCGGGATATTGCGACGACATCCACGTCACGATTCACGCCGACAACTCCATTTCCGTCACCGACAACGGCCGCGGCGTGCCAACTGGCCTCAAGCGCGACGACAAGCACGACCCGAAGCGCAGCGCCGCCGAAATCGTGATGACCGAACTGCACGCGGGCGGCAAGTTCGACCAGAACAGCTACAAGGTGTCGGGCGGCCTGCACGGCGTGGGCGTGTCGTGCGTGAACGCGCTCTCCGCGTGGCTGCGCCTCACCGTGCGCCGCGACGGCAAGAAGCACTTCATGGAGTTTCACCGCGGCGTGGTGCAGAACCGCGAAATCATCGAGGAAAACGGCGTGCAATATTCGCCGATGCCGGTTGTCGGCGATACGGAAAACCGTGGCACCGAAGTGCACTTCATGGCCGACCAGACGATTTTCGGCAACGTCGAATTCCACTACGACATTCTTGCGAAGCGCATGCGCGAACTGTCGTTCCTGAATAACGGCGTGCGCATCCGCCTGACCGACCAGCGCACCGGCAAGGAAGACGATTTCGCGTTCATCGGCGGCGTGAAGGGTTTTGTCGACTACATCAACAAGACGAAGCAGGTCCTGCATCCGACCGTGTTCCACGCAACGGGCGAGAAGGACAACGTGACCGTCGAAGTGGCGATGCAGTGGAACGACAGCTACAACGAAAGCGTGCTGTGCTTCACCAACAACATTCCGCAGCGCGATGGCGGCACGCATTTGACGGGCCTGCGCGCGGCGATGACGCGCGTGATGAACAAGTACATCGTCGACAACGAGATCGCGAAAAAAGCGAAGGTCGAGACGACCGGCGACGACATGCGCGAAGGCCTGTCGTGCGTGCTGTCGGTGAAGGTGCCGGAACCGAAGTTCAGCTCGCAGACGAAGGACAAGCTGGTGTCGTCAGAAGTGCGCGCGCCGGTGGAAGATGTGGTCGCGAAGGCGCTTGAGGACTATCTGCTCGAAACGCCGAGCGACGCGAAGATCATCACGGGCAAGATCGTCGATGCCGCGCGTGCGCGTGATGCTGCGCGCAAGGCGCGCGAAATGACGCGCCGCAAGGGCGTGCTGGACGGCGGCGGCCTGCCGGGCAAGCTCGCGGACTGTCAGGAGAAGGATCCGGCGAAGTCGGAGATCTATATCGTCGAGGGCGACTCGGCGGGTGGATCGGCGAAGCAGGGGCGTGACCGGAAATTCCAGGCCATTCTGCCGCTGCGCGGCAAGGTGCTGAACGTGGAGCGCGCGCGCTTCGACAAGCTGATTTCGTCGGAGCAGATCGTGACGCTCATCACGGCGCTCGGCACCGGCTTCGGCAAGGACGATTACAACATCGAGAAGCTGCGCTATCACCGCATCATCATCATGACCGACGCGGACGTCGACGGCGCGCACATCCGCACGCTGCTGCTGACGTTCTTCTACCGGCAGATGCCGGAGATCGTCGAGCGCGGGTATATCTACATTGCGCAGCCGCCGCTCTACAAGCTCAAGGCGGGCAAGGACGAGCGCTACCTGAAGGACACGCACGAACTCAACCAGCACATGCTGAAGCTGGCGCTGCAGGGTTCAGAACTGGTGCCTTCGGAAGGCGCGGCGCCCATTTCCGGCGACGCGCTCGGCGAACTCGCGCGTGCGTATCTGCTGGCGCAGGCGGTGGTCGATCGTGTCAGCCGTTTCTACGACGTGAGCGCGCTCGAAGCCGTGATGGACGGAATCGTGCTGGATCTGTCGTCGGAAGAGGCGACGGCGGCGTCCGCGAAGACGCTCCAGGACACGCTGCGCGCCGATCCGATCCGGCCCGAAGTGACCGTCGAGCCGGCCTACGATCCGGTGCGCGAAGTGCGGTCGCTGCACATCAAGCGCCGTCATCACGGGAACGTGAAGGTGTCGGTAATCGACGAGGATTTTCAGCTCACCGCGGATTACAAGCAGCTCGTTTCCACGGCCGATACGTTCAAGGGGCTGATCGGCGCCGGCGCGCTGATCAAGCGCGGCGAGCGGTCGATGGCCGTGAGCGACTTCAAGAGCGCGATGAAATGGCTGATCGCCGATGCCGAACGTAATGTCACGAAGCAGCGGTATAAGGGGCTTGGCGAGATGAATCCGTCGCAGTTGTGGGAAACCACGATGGATCCGAGCGTGCGGCGTTTGTTGCGCGTGCAGATCGAAGACGCGATCGCGGCGGATGGCATCTTCACCACACTGATGGGTGATGATGTGGAGCCGCGTCGGGCGTTCATCGAAAGCAATGCGCTCCGGGCGGGAAATATCGATGTTTGATGGTGAGTGTAGCGAGACCCATAACCTGAGAAAAACGGACTCATAACTTGAGAAATTTATGGTTCTCGCCTTTGAATAGCCACTGACACGGCGCGCGTTCATCAGTTGCTTGCCCCGCAATTTGCCCGACTCATAGGCGTGCCGGAGTGCAGCCTGCACTTCAGCGTCGTTGTCGCCAGCGGCAACCATCGTGACGGCCGCATTCAAGGGGACAAGACCTTTTTCCACCGCGACCACGAGTCGCTCTTCCCCTTGACGCAGAAATGTCAGGATGCCGTGAACATACGTCGACGTGAGGCCTTTTTTTTCGACTATGTCCTTCGGCGCATACCCCTGCTGCTGCAATTGCCCGCCCATGCCGTTCCCGTGGGTTGATGACGGCAATCTGGGAGACGGGACCATCCGGATTTCTCCGGGCTGTTGCCACGCGTTCACGCTACTCGTCTTGGACGAGTCGCGCTCAGCCACGCCATTGTGGAAGTCCAGCGTATCAAAGCGATAACTCTCAAACTGGCCGGGGTTCTGGTCGGCGAGATGGATGCGAGGTTGCCCAAATTTCAAATGTGGCAACAGTTGGTAGTCTGGCATCGATGCATTCGTCTGGTCGAGCCGAACGGCACAGTGATGGCCGGCAGAAGGCGCGTATCAAAACGCACCCTCGCTCAGCATGTACGTCTCAACTTCTGACCGATTCTTTAGAACAATCTGCTGCGCCTCCGGCTTGGCTTCGCCTTCGAGGTCTAGGCGCAGATGTCGCAGAGCGTAGAAGAGAAATGCCTGTCTGCAATGGAACTCGACTTGCCCGTCCTCCATTCCAAAATCAAGTTCAATGGCAAGTCTGTGCGACTTGCTCAGTTCGGGATGCGGAATCAATACCAAAGGCACGATGGTGTGCCATTTCACATCATCATCCGGACTTGCGGCGGCCGGCTCAAAGCCGTCAACCTGCAGCATGCGCGCAACGACGAAGTCCAGAAACTGGTTGCGCACATGACAGTAGGCGCGTGCGTGCCAGCGGAAGCCATCGTGAGCAAGTGCATGCGGAGAAATCGTACGCGGGGAGTGCTGTGGTCGCGTCATCGATTGGTACAACACGCGTATCGCGCAGCGTTCGCGAATGGCTCGAAGAAGCGCGACTAAGACATCGACGCGGATGGTTCGACCTGGATGTGGCACTGTTGCGACCGGAGGTGCCCAAGTGATGAAGCTGCTTTCCTCTGAGTCCAGTCCGGAAGCGTGCGACAACAACTCGTTGAGATAGCGACCAGAGTCGCTCGATGGGTAAAGTGGCTTAAAGTCGGTAGGAGCTATGTAGACCCGGGAGCTGCGGTCGTAATTTAAGTTAGTCGACGCCAGTTCCGTATATTTTGCGATGTCTAGCGACGCTTGAGGCACCGAAATGCCAAAGAAGTCGGTGAGGTCACTGCGGTTGAGACGGCCATCCCACCGAAGTCGAAAGTCGATGAATTCCAGGCGGCGGTCCTGGCTCCACCGACCAGGGGCGCGGCTGCTGGATGACCCTGTTGGGTCCAATGTGGTGGGCAAGCTTTTGGGCATCGTCGGAATTTTCTCACGACTAGGAAAAATATGTGCGATTAGAAACTAGACGCATATAAAAAGTAGTCGTATAGTAACTCCAGCAAATTGCCTTGGAGGTCCAAGTGGATAGCGTCACTGTTTACCGTTTCGTCGGGAGATGGGCGTGAAGACGCTTCGGGGCGCAGCAGCTTTGCGTAATCTGCGCGAGCAACCCCTTTGGCGCCTGTTGGCGGCCACGAAGGCACCCGTGATAATTGCCGTGCTCCAGTCGCTTTTCACGGGCACTGACAAAGCGTTACCAAGTTCGGTGCTTCATGAGCGCCTGAGTCGTGACATCGATTCGCTTCGCTCAACCGGCGAAGACCTCCCCCAGACACCCCAGGCGTACGTTTCTGAGTGGCTCAATCAAGGCTGGTTGACGCGTCGGTTTCCCATCGGGGCTCCAGAAGAAGAGTACGAATTGTCGGCCGAAGCGCTTACTTCGGTGCGCTTTGTTGCGGGACTCTTGACGCCAAGAACGACCGCCACAGAAAGTCGGCTTTCAGTGGTCATGCACCAACTGTCGCGATTAGCTGAAGAGACCAATACCAACCCCGAAGCACGCTTGGCAGCGCTGCGCGCTGAACGCGAGCGTATCGACAAGGCCATCGCTGATGTCGAGCGTGGCGGCGCGAAGATTCTGACACCTGACCGCGCCATCGAGAGCGCTCGCGAAGTCATCGCTCTGGCACAAGAGCTTGCGGCCGACTTTCGAAGCGTCCGCGACGAGTTCGAGCGATTGAACCGGGGGCTGCGGCAAAGCCTGATGGAGAACGAAGGCAGCCGTGGCGACGTGCTTGAACGGCTTTTTGCTGGCGTTGACCTTATCGGTGAAAGCGATGCTGGTCGCACTTTCAACGCGTTTGGGGTTTGCTGACAGACAGCGAGCAAGCCGCCACCCTGCGAGAGTCGTTGGACGAAGTGACGAGCCGGCCCTTTGCGCGACAGTTGGAATCGCACGAACGCAAATTCCTGCATACGCTGACGGGCGCTCTGCTGACCGAAGGACGAGGGGTGCACGACGTGTTGCAGCACTTTGCACGAAGCCTAAAGAGTTTCGTGCAGAGCCGCGAATTTCTTGAGCACCGGCGCCTGCACGGCCTATTGAAAGAAGCAACGCAGGCGGCGCTGACCGCCAAGAATGCAGTTCGCCCTAATGAGCAGATTGGTTTCGAACTCATGCAGTCCAGCGGTCGCATCCGGTCAGTAGCACAGTGGGTACTCTATGACCCCGCGCAACGAGTGACCGATTCGTCAATGCGGATTGCAGAACCCTCTGAGCTGGACCTGGAAACCGTGAGCGAGCTCGTCCGGCAGTCGGAAATCGACTTTCGAACGCTCAAAGCGCACTTGCGGACCATTCTCGAACGCCAGTCGCAGGTCACCATTGGTCAGATACTGACCGAGTTTCCAGCGGAACAAGGTCTTGGCAGCGTCGTTGGCTATGTGGCGTTGGGTGCCAAGCACGGCGAGGTCACGGACGGCATCGAGCTCGTCACATGGGAAGGCGACGACGCGACCCGGCGTCGCGCCAAGGTTCCGACCATCTATTTCATGAAGGAGCGCTATCTTGAACTCGTTGACTGACCTCACCGACGAAAGCGTCGCCGACGAGCCCGCGCCCGATACGACAGTTGCTGATACTGCGACGTTCCGAGGTGACACCGGTTCGCTTCCAATGGATACCAGGCGGGTGCTTGTGCAACTGCTTCTCGGCCCATCGGTGGACGCCCGGCGCCAGTCAAAGCTCTGGCCCGTGCTGCTTCGCGATGAAGCCATCGTCCGCTCTCGCATGCATGAGCTCTTTCTCGAGGTCATCATTGACCACGAACAGCGAGTCGCGTTCACGCGGCAGGTCGTATCCGAGGACATCGATGTCCCCATCCTTCTTCGCAAGGCATCGCTCACCTTCTTGGATACAGCGTTGCTGCTCTTCTTGCGACAGCGCTTGACCCAAGCCGATGCGCAGGGCGAACGAGCTGTCGTGTCGCGTGATGACATGCAAGAACACCTGTCGGTGTTCGAACGGGGGAGCAACCCCGACCACGCAAAATTTGAAAAGCAAATCGTCAACGCCGTCGACAAGGCCAAGAAGCTCAGCCTGCTGCAATTCGTTCGCGGCTCTGGTGAGCGGTACGAAGTTTCACCCACGCTCAAGCTCCTCTTTTCGGCCGAAGAAATTCAAGACTTGACACGAACTTATGCCGCTCTGGCGTCCTCGCATTACGCGATAAACACGGACGAAGGCAACGCCGCTGAAGACGATGCATCGGCCAGCAGTGCCGAAAACGAGGAGGACTCGCTATGAACATCGACCAGCCCGTGTTGTTGGACGGCAGCGGTGACCAGTTCCGCCTTACGCGCCTACAGACGTTCAACTGGGGAACCTTCTCCAACGTCTTCGACTTCCCCATCCCCAAGGAGGGCTACCTCTTCGTGGGGCCGTCTGGTTCGGGGAAGTCGACGGTTCTGGACGCTCACGCGGCGCTGTTGACGCCACCGAAGTGGTTGGACTTCAACGTTGCCGCGCGTGAAGCAGAGCGGCATGGGCGCGACCGCAGCGCCATGACCTACCTCAGGGGTGCTTGGGCGCAGCAGACGGGAGACGGTGGCGAATACGTTTCACAATACCTTCGCAGCGGCACAACCTGGTCCGCCATTGCAGAGACCTACCTCGATGGACAAGGTCGGGTGGTCGTGCTCGCTCAAGTCCTATGGGTCAAGGGCAACACCACGGCGTCAAGCGACGCCAAGCGGCTGTACCTCACGCTCGAGCGTGAGTTCGAGATTCAGGAGCTGGAGTTCTTCGCCAAGAACGAGTTCGACACCCGCCGCTTCAAACACGACCTGCTCGATGCGAAGGTGTATACCGAATTCAGCGCATATCAGGAACGCTTTCGTCGTATGCTGGACATCGACAACGAGCGCGCCCTCCGCCTTCTGCATAAGACGCAGTCGGCGAAGAATCTCGGCGACCTCAACGTGTTCCTGCGGGACTTCATGCTGGATGAGCCAGAGACGTTCAGCATCGCCATCAGCCTAATCAAGGAGTTCGGGGAGCTGAACGAGGCACACCAGGAGGTCGTAGCTGCCCGGAACCAAATCGAAATGCTCAAGCCGGCGCGGGAGGAGCACATGGAGCTCGAACGTGGCAACAGCGACCGCAACGGGCTGCAGGCAATCCAGACCGCCATTGACCAGTATCGAGAGCACCGTCGCAAGGTCCTCGTGGACGAGCGGATTGCAGAGCTGGAGGTCGACAAGGAAGCATCGCGGCAGGAAGTCCAACTTCTCTCGCAGATTGTCGATGACGAGTTCGTCAAGCTGACGGACCTACAACGTCAGAAGCTCAAAATGGGGGCTGATGTCTTGGTCCGTCTCGAAGAAAATATCAAGGCGGCGGAGGCAGATAAAATCGTCCGCATGAACAAGCGTGACCAGGCGGCAGCCGCGTGCAAAGTCATGGGATGGGCGATGCCTGACAGTGTGGTCTGGTTCGTCCACCGAGTCGAAGCTGCCAAGCAGCGTGTCCTCAGGGCTCACGACCTGACGAAGGAAGTAGAAGACCGTAAGGACCAGCTCAAGGCAGACCATCGGCAGGCCAGCGAAGAATTCACCACGACGGTGGCCGAAGTCAAAGCTCTGGAGCGTCAAAGGTCCAACCTTCCGGCACGGCTCGTGGACTTGCGTGAGCGCATGGCCCGTGACCTTTCGATACCCGAGGCGAAGCTGCCTTTCGCGGGCGAACTGGTGGAAGTGCGTTCTGATTCGACCGAATGGCGGGGCGCCATTGAGCGCGTCCTCGGCGGTTTCGCGCGCTCTATCCTCGTGGATGAGAAGCTCTACCCGGCGGTCTCGGCTTACCTGAACGAGCGCAACATTGGCGAGCGACTGGTGTACTTTCGGACTGTCCAGCAGACATCCGGACGCACGCCTGGTCCCAATTCTCTGGTGCGAAAGCTGAACTTCGCGCAGGGAAGCTTTGGTGAATGGGTGCGGGAGGAGCTAAAGCGCTCATACGAACTTGAGTGCACCGACACGCTGCAGGCGTTCCGCAATGCCCCTCGTGCCGTCACCCGTGAGGGCTTGGTCAAGCACAACACGGTGCGGCACGAGAAGAACGACCGCCACTCAGTCAACGACCGCAGCCAGTGGGTACTGGGCTTTGACAATAAGGACAAGCTCACTCTGTACAGGAACAAGGCAGCGGAGCTTGGCGGACGCATCGCTGAACTGCGGATGGCGCTGGACAAGATTGGGGATGAAGAAGTCCTCCAGCAACAACAGCTCTTGCACTGCCAGAACCTGTCGAACCTGACGTGGAACGACGTCGACGTCGGCGCACTTCTGGCCCGCATCGACGACTTGACGACACGCCTCAACGCGGAGCGGGACGCCAGGCCGGACCTTGCCATCCTGGATGACCGCATTAAGACGCAGGAGGACATCCACTCCAAGGCCGTTGGCAAGAAGAACGAAGAGGATGTCAAAGGTCGCTCCATCAAGTCCGACATCGAGAAGCTAAATGTCAAGCTGGCCGAGCTGGCTCGTTTGTGGCCCGCCTCTGACAGGCCACCGGCGTTCGCCGCCCAAATCGAAGCTCGGTATGCGGCCACCGGCAAGGAGATTACTCTCGAGAACCTTGACCCGGTGAACGGGCAGGTGGACCGGGGCCTCAGCAACGAATTGCGTGCGATTGAGAGTCGCTTGAGCGAGTTGCGCAATGCTATCGTCCAGCGATTCGTAGAGTTCAACCGCTTGTGGCCTTCGGTTGCT
The DNA here is from genome assembly GCF_001544975.2 of Caballeronia arationis. Taxonomy (GTDB): domain Bacteria; phylum Pseudomonadota; class Gammaproteobacteria; order Burkholderiales; family Burkholderiaceae; genus Caballeronia; species Caballeronia arationis. The sequence continues at coordinate 240,090 of NZ_FCOG02000001.1, forward strand.
GGTGGTCTGGACGCTACGCTGGCCAGCGCCGACGACTATCTGGCAAAGCTCAAGCGGCTGGAGGACGACAACCTTCCAGCGTTTGAAGACCGATTCTTTGGGTTGCTACGCGAGCAGAGCGACCAAAACCTGACTCTTTTGGCGACCAAGCTCGACGAGGAGCGCTCGGCAATTCGCTCGCGTATGGAACTGGTCAATGAGAGCCTGGAGACTGCGCCGTTCAACCCGGGAACGCACCTCGTCATCGAAACGACCGACAAGTCGCTCGAGGATGTGCGGCTCTTCCGCGCGAGCTTGAGGGAGTCGCTCAGCCACTCGTTCTCGAACGACCGAGACCTGGCCGAAGAGCGCTTCAAGACGTTGGCTGCCTTAGTTAAGCGCCTCGCCAGCCAAGAAACTGCGGACAAGAACTGGCGAAATCTGGTGCTCGACGTCAGGCAGCACGTGGAGTTTGTTGCTCGCGAGCTTGACGAGGGCGACGTCGAGGTGGAGGTCTACCGCAGTGGAGCAGGTAAGTCGGGCGGACAGCGCCAGAAGCTGGCTGCTACCTGCCTGGCGGCCGCCCTGCGCTATCAGCTTGGCGGCCAAGACCGTGCGCTTCCGAGCTACTCCACCGTGGTGCTCGACGAAGCTTTCGATAAAGCCGATGCAGAGTTCACTGCGATGGCGATGAACATCTTCAAGGCGTTTGGTTTCCAGATGATTGTGGCCACCCCTCTGAAATCTGTGATGACACTGGAACCTTTCATCGGAGGAGCATGCTTCGTGCATATAAAGGACCGCAAGAAATCTGCCGTCATACCCATCGAGTACGACAGCGAGTCCAATCGCTTGAAGTTGACTCAGGACGTACGCAATGCCGAAGAAACTGCTGTCTCCTGAGTCGGCGCGCGACTTCCTTGTTCGTCGCTTCAATAACCAGCACGAGAACTGGCTTGCTGGGGAGGGAGCTTGGCCTCTGGTCGTCTCGCTGGGTGCTCCCACCGACAAGGACATCGCCGAGGATGCTTCGGCGGTCCGTACATGGGCTTTCGCTTGGCAGTCGAGAGGCGGTCCGGGTGAAGTTGTCTTTGAAGAGCGGCAATTCGCGCGGTTTGGCAGGCATCGCCTTCCTGTCAGCCTGAGCTTCGCAAATGCGACTGCCGTTGCGACTGCCGTGGGTCAGACTAGGCGCTGGGAAACGGCAACGGAGCGCTACCAGCAGATGCTGAATCGCTGGCCAGTGCTCGCACAAAGCAAGGTCTTGGCATCGAAGTTCGATGTGCTAGCCGACTACACTCCGGAAGACTTCGAGCGGTTGGTAACGCTCTTGACGTGGCTGGAAGCGAATCCCGATTCCGGACTCTACCTCCGACAACTTCCTGTCGAAGGGCTCGACACGAAGTGGTTGGAGAAGCGAACGGGCCTAGTGGCGGGGCTCCTTCGGTCGTTGCGCGAAGTTACTGTCGACGACAGCGACTTCCATACCTTGTGCGGGCTGAGGAAGCCTGCGCACAGGGTCCGAATCCGACTGCTATGCCCAGCCTTGCGCGAACGAGTCGGCGGCCTCTGTGACATCGAGGCACCTATAGGTGAACTTGCGACGCTGCCTATTGAGCCCAAGGCAGTGGTTATCGTCGAGAATCTTGAGACGGGCGTGGCACTTCCGGACGTTCCGGGTACCGTGGCAATCATGCGCCTTGGCAATGCGGTGAGTGCGTTGCATGTCCTGCGATGGTTGCGAGGGCCAGAGATTGTCTACTGGGGTGACATCGACACCCACGGTTTTGCAATTCTCGACCGCGCCCGCAGGGTCATGCCTCAGCTTCGGTCGGTACTTATGGACGAAGCAACACTGATTTCGCACCGCCCGCTGTGGGTGGAGGAATCTTCACTGTGTCCCAATGTCCCGTTTGATGAACTGACGGCTGAAGAGCGGCGCGTCTACGACAACCTACGCGCTGGTAGCTGGGGGCAGCGCGTCCGTCTTGAGCAAGAGCGTCTGTACTGGGCTACGTCGATAGAAACGCTAGTGCATGCGCTTGAGGGTCAGACTAACGTCGAGGAAGGCGTGGGGCTATCCGTTTCTCCGAACGGGCTTTGCCGCGCGGCGCAGTCAACCGATGGTTAGCGACGGCCCCAAGGCACAGGGTTGACGACGCCTGTGTAGCAAATCGGCCGCATGGGATAACGCGCACTCGACTCAACGCGGCCCGAAGAAAGTTCTAGGCTTCCCCTTCTACCGGAACTCCGATAATAGAGCGGTTCAAATTCGAAAACCATGACAGCAATCGTGAAACGCGGCATCACTGAAGACTGCTGGAGCCTCATGAGCGAGGACCGAAAGCTCGGCTGGGAACTGTTCACGAGGTGCTTGGCCATAGTCGCAGCTTGGTTCGTGGTGAAGACGGGCGTTACGGCTATCGATTGTGTTGTCGCAGCCTTCGCAGGATTCACGCCGCTCTTTATTATCCGGAGTCAACGGTCTTTTCGGAAATACAGCAAGAACATCCGAAAGCGTCTCCTTGGGGAAATTGTCTTTCTTGGCGGAACCGGTGCGGCCGTCCTCGGGTTGCTCTACTTTGGCATCGCACTCCTTAGTAGCGTAGCTCAGACCTACGCGACCGATGTAGCACCCTTCCGTCATCGCGCTGACCCACTCATGGCTAACGTGATGCTTGTGCTACTGCTTTTCACCGTACCCCTCGCCGGCGTGAAGGCGTGGCGTGGCCTCAAGATGAGTGAGCTCGTCTTTGATTTACCAAAGCGCTCGCTGAAGCGCTTGGTCCTTCAACGGAAATACGTGGCTGACACCTTCGCCACTTTTGCCCATTTTGAACTGAGCGCCCAAATCGTCGGCTTCGCGTACGCGTCGACATGTGCACGAATCATCAAGGTCTATTTGAGCGTACTTGTCCATCAATAGCCCAACCGCTGGCCATGGCACGATGACGGACGACGCGGCTCGCGTTGTCAATGCTCCACGAATCGACAACGGCCGTTCGCGAAGCGTTCTCGCGTCCAGGTTGAAAGCGTCCTTCTTTGATGAATTGCGTCGCGCATCTAACGAAATCGGGACTTTGACCCAATCAGAGCCGGGTGACAGCAGAGCTGTCCAGCGAGCGGACCCCGCCCGAGGCTAAGGTAGCGGCTGGTACGGACTGCTTTTACGAAATTCTGCCCGACGCCTGGTATGCTAGGTCTTGGCCGACTCTGTTCCGAGTTAAATATTGGCCCATTACTCCTCTCGTCGGTGTGTGCCGACTTCATCAGAGAATCATGGCCAAATGCGGCGGTGGCGGAAAAGGTTAAGACAGTCGCTGTCGTTAAGGAGCTGATTTTGCTGCAAGTCTCGTCGACGGGCGCGCTGGCACGCCTTCGAGGAGCAATGCCGCTGACGGGGAGCACGCCGCAGCGGCACGAATGCATTGCTACAGGCAAGACAAAGGCGGGTCGATTTCGTGGGTCCCCTCCGTGTCGAGTCGAGACCGGCGCACGTGACCGTCTGACCCGCCAGCGAACCGCTGGCCTGAGAAGGGATAGGAAGCGCTGTTGACGCACATCTAGCGGATTCCCATCACCCGAGAAAATCGCTAGAATTTCCTCATTTCAAGCGCAGTTTTTTGAAAACTGCGCGCGTGCGCAACCGTCGTCCACTGATGGGACATGTTCGACCAGCCACTCGCTTGGCACCCGGTTCGAGGCGGCCGCGGGCGGAATTCTCATTTTATGCGTCCCGCTTTCTCGGTTTATGGGTGCGCATCTCCCGCAAGTCCTTTGCCAGCAGGGCACTCTTTCTCACCTTTTGTATCCATCTACAGTGAGTCGGCCGTCGTCTCCTGACCGCCGGTCATCGCAACTCAGCAAAGCCAACTGATCTCCGATCAGTTGGCTTTTTTTGTGCGCGTTCGAAAAACAACGTCAAACCCGCGGCTCACGCTCCGATTCCCGCCTCAAATCGTCAAATAACGTAAAGAAAGTATCGGCCCGCGCCTCATCACGCCTTAGAGTTTCGACCGCCCGAACCCGTCCGAAACTCCCGTCATGAAAAAAACCGCCCTCGCCGCCAGACACGATGCCTCGCGCCCATTGTCCGCCGCCTCCGACGCACGCTTTTCCGCCGCCGCAGCGAACTTCAATGCCGCGATGGCCCACAACGATTTCCGCGCCGGCGCACGATTCGCCGAAGAAGCCTTGCGGATCGTTCCAGGCCACATGATGGTGCTGTCGGACTACGCGCGTTGCCTGATGCGCACCGGCGCGCACGAAGAAGCCTACAAGATCTACGCGAGCATCCTGAAAGCGCCGCCCGCGCAACAGCGACAGGCGTCCTCGACCTGGATTCACGGCCTCGTCGAACTGTGCGGCCTGATGGGCAAGCGCGACGAACTGCGTCGGCATGGTCTGCGCGCGCTGAACGAAGCCGACGCGCTGCATCGGGCGTCGGGCATCGAGATCGATCCGGCGACGAAGCCGCCCGCGTTCGACGCATCGAAGCCGCTGGAAAACGTCATCGCGTTCTCGTTGTTCGGCGCGAATCCGCGCTACTGCGAGCCGGCGGTGATGAACGTGCTCGTGGCGCGCGAACTTTTCGAGGGATGGACATGCCGCGTCTACCTCGATGCCAGTGTGCCGCAGCATGTGCATCGCCGACTGCGCGAAGCCGGCGCGCAACTCGTCGAAATGGACGGCAGTGGCCCGAAGCCGATCCATCCGCTGATGTGGCGCTTTCTCGTCATCGGCGATCCGGGCGTGAAGCGCTTCCTGCTGCGCGACGCAGACTCGCTGCTTTCGGAGCGCGAGGCCGCGGCGGTTCGCGCATGGATCGACAGCCCGTTTCTCTTTCATCACATGCGCGACTATTGCTCGCATACCGAGCTGATTCTCGCCGGCCTGTGGGGTGGATGCGGCGGTGTCCTGCCGAACATGGAGCAGGCGATGCGCGATTACAGCGAGCAAAGGAACAAGAGCAGCGGCCGCTTCGTCGACCAGCACTTTCTGCGCGAGCAAGTCTGGCCGGCGATCCGCCAGAGCCTCCTGAGCCATGACGAACTCTTCGGCTTTCACGACGCGCTGCCGTTTCCACCGCACGCGCCGGTGCGCTGGAAGACGGATGCGTTTCACGTCGGCAGCAACGCGAGCCATCGGGCAATCGGCGGCGCGAGTGCGCTGCCGGACGGCTCGCCGCAGCATCTGCTCTTCTGCAATTCGCAGGGCGACGTGCTCTTCGACTACTCGGCCATCGTGCGCGGGAACGAGTGGCGGCTCGACATGCCGTTCTTCATCCTCGACGCCATTCAAGCAGGCCGCGTCCAGGTTCGCAACGCGCTGTGAGCAAAGGCGTCAGCCCGCCGAAACCTCGACGGTGGAAAACCCGATGCCCACGCTCTTCGCCACCCGGATCTGCAACGGGATGCGTTCCTTCAGCGCTTCCACGTGACTGATCACGCCGATGGTCTTGCCGGTCGCGTTGAGCGAATCCAGGGCGTTGAGCGCGATTTCCAGCGTCTCGCCGTCGAGCGTGCCGAAGCCCTCGTCGAGAAAAAGCGAATCGATCGACGTCTTGTGGCTCACGAGATCGGAGAGCGCCAGCGCGAGTGCGAGGCTCACGAGAAAGCTCTCGCCGCCCGATAGCGTGCGCGTGTCGCGAGTGACATCGCCCTGCCAGGTATCGACGACTTCCATCTCCAGATCGCCTCCCGCCTTGCGGTTCAAAAGATAACGGCCGTGCAGATGCGCGAGTTGCCGGTTGGCGAGATAGACGAGATGGTCGAGCGTCAGCCCCTGCGCGAACTTGCGATACTTCGCGCCATCGGACGAGCCGATGAGGCTGCTCAGACGCTGCCACAGATCGTACTGTTTGCGCTGTCTTTCGATTTCCTCGAATAGCGACTGCTGATTCAGGCGCTGCTGCGTGTCGTTCTTCAGCGTCGCGCGAATTTCGCCGCGTCGCTGGTTCAGCGTTCGAAGCAATTCATCCAGATCGGTCAACTGCTGCTGCAGCGCCTCGGCCGGCTGATCCGTCTTCGGCTCGGCGAGGAGTTCGGCGCACCGCGCCTCCGCGGATCGTAGCAACGTGCGCGCTTCAGTGAGCCGCTTGTCGAGCGAAGCCTTCCGCGTCTGCAGCCGTTCACGTTCATCGTGCGAGAGCAACGCGCGGACGAAGGCACTCTCTTCATCGAAAGGGCTGGTGAGGAGCGCCGCTTCCCACGCAACAGACGTCTTTTGCGCTGCCACAGTGTCGTCGGTCAGGCGATGCGTGAGCGTTTTCTCGGCACCTTCGAGCGCATTCGCGCGATCGCGCGTCGAGTGGTGATGCGATGCGGCCTTGTCGAAGTCGACCTGAGCGTCCGTCGACGCGGCGAGCGGCTCCGGTACGAGCGTCGCACCAGCCGCTTCATATCCGAGCCATCGCGCGGACCACGTAGCTTCTTCCTGTACCGCGGCGTCGACGTCCGCGCGCGCGGCTTTCGTCTGATGCGACAGCGTTTCGCTTCGTTGCGTGAAGGTCTGCCACGCGCGCCATTCGTTGTTGCGTTGCACGAGCCAGTCGCGCCAATCCGACGACTCATCGGGCGGAAAACGTCCCGCCTCGACGATCGCCGCATGCAGCGATCGCAGCGTGCGTTCGATCGAAACCTGCTGCGAGGCGATCCGTTCGTTCGCTTCGTGGAGCGCCTTCTCGCATGCAGCGCGCTTCTCGATGATGAGCGCGAGATCGTGCCTGCTTCGCTCAGATACCTTCTCCGCCAGATGCCGGGCATCCGCACAGCGAGCGATGCTGAGATTCAACGCGTCGATGCGCGCGAGCGTCTGTTGCGCGTCAGCCAGCGTCGCCGTGTGCTGCTCGATGTGCCGGTCGAGCGCGCCGCGATCGCTCAGTTCGACACCGATCTGCTCGCAACACGCGCTCCAGTATTGCGCATGAACCGCTTCGTTCTGCGTCCAACGATCGATGCGCTTTTCAAGCTGCCCGATTGCCGCCTTCGCCACCGCCGCGGCGGTGGCCGACGCGTGCCGGCTGTCGGTCGCTTTCTGAAGCGCGACTTGCTTCGCATCGAGATCGCGCTGAGTCGTAGATGCTTCGAGTGCCTGATATTCGACGATTGCCGGATGCGCATCCGAACCACACAGCGGACAGGCTTCGCCCTCGCGCAGCGCAGCGCGATGATCGGCGAGTTGCAGGATCACCTTTTCCTGTTCGAGCAGCTTGCGCTTGTCGGCGATTTGCTCGTTCAACGCACGGCATTCGTCGTCGATGCGTTTGATCTCGTCTTGTCGGGCGACGAGCGATGCGTGCTGCGTCGCGAGATCGGCGATGTCGGTGCGCTGCTGGCGGGTGCCTTCGTCGCGCGTTTCAGCCAGTTGAAACAGCCGGTTCAGGATGGACTGCTGCTGTTGAAGCTTATGGAATCGTGTCTTCAGTGCGGCCTCGTCGTGACCGCCGAGCGCTTGCTCAAGACGGCCGCGCTCTTCGGCCTCGGTGGTCTGCGCGGCCTCCAGCGCCGTCGTCGCTTGCCGGACGACACCGTGCTGCACGTCGATATCCTTCGCATGCTTGGCGATCGCTTCGGCGAAATCGCGCTGATTTTTGCGCGTCGCGTCGATGTCGTTCAGCACATGCTGGCGCGCTTCGAATTCCGATCGCCATGCCGCGATCTGTTCGCCGAGCCTGCTTCGTCGCGGATGCCGGTCGAGTGTTTCCTGCACGCGCTTCGTTTCAGCGAGCAAATCGTCCATCGACGTGCGTCGCTCGGTCGAGATCTGCTTTCGCAGATGCAGCGCGAGGCGCGCGCTGCGCGCTGCATCGAGCGATGCGCGCTCGCGTTCCGCCTTCGCGTGCGCGAGAAGTTGCGACGTTTCATTGAACGCCTGCCGTGCATCGAGCATCGCGCGATGTTCGAGGCGCAGCTTTTCGGCCGGTTCGCTGACGGCGAGCCGGTCGAGATCGTGCCGGGCGTCGGCGATCATCTGAAGCGCGCTCTGTTCGTCGATTGCAGCCTGCCGTACCTGCGCCTCAACCGTCGATACGTCCTTGCGCCATTGCAGCATCGCCTGTACCGAACGCTGCTCTGCGCCCAGCACACGGGCCCGGTCGTCGAGCGCCGCTTCTTCGAGCTTCAGCTCAGCAAGCTGCTCGGCGTCGAGCAACTGCACGCCTTCGACGCGCGCCTGCAGTTTGCCCAGCGCGTTCTCTTCATCGCGCATCCGCTGGAACACGTTCTGGGAAATCAGTCCGTAGATATCGGTGCCCGTCAGTTCTTCCAGCAACTCGGCCCGCTCGTTGGCCTTCGCTTCGAGGAACGCCGCGAAGCCGCCTTGCGCTAGCATCATCGACTTCGTGAAGCGCTTGAAGTCGAGACCCGTGATCTCTTCGACGAGCTTCAGTTTGTCGTTGATCTTCTCGGTGACGATGGTGCCATCGAGGCGCGCGAGTTCGACCTTCGGCGGCTGGAGATTGCCGCTCGCCTTGTCGCGCGCGCGGCGCTGGCTCCAGAACGCGCGATAGCCCTTGCCTTTCACCTCGAATTCGACTTCCGCGAGACACTCGAACGTATGCCGCGTCATCAGTTCGTTGGTACTCGCGGACACCGCTTCCATGCGCGGCGTGCGGTGATAGAGCGCGAGACAGATGGCGTCGAGCAGTGTCGTCTTGCCGGCGCCCGTCGGACCGGTGATCGCGAAGAGTCCGTTGTCCTTGAACGGCGGCTGGCTGAAGTCGATCTTCCAGTCGCCCTTGAGCGAGTTCAGGTTGCGCAGTCGCAGCGACAGGATTCTCATGACGCCTCTGCCTCGCCGATACCCGCGACGACTTCGCGATACATCGATGTCAGTTGCGTTCGCAGTTCGTCGTCGAGCATTTCGGCCTGCAGGCGGCGGGCGAAGACATCGTCGGGCGTGAGTTCGTTGAGCGTCTCTTTGGCCTGCGCCTGCAATGCGTTCTGTTGCGCCGAGCGTTCGCGCCGGATGCGCAGGACTTCGACTGGCAGTCCCTTGGTGATGTCTTCGATGCGCGTCTGCAGATCGCTCAGGTAGTCGTCGGCGGAGACGATCACTTCGAGCCACACGGTCGCGCCTTCTGTTGCGCCGGCGGCGGCTTCGTGGATAGACGCGGCGAGTTCCTTCAGTGATCCCTTCACCGAGAGCATCGGCTGGAAGCAGGGCACCTCGATCGGCGTGACGGCTTCGAGTCCGTCCGTCGAAACGTCGACCAGCAGCATTTGCTTGTGCTGGCGCGCTTCGTCGAAGCTGAGCGCAATCGGCGACCCGCTATAGCGAATGTGATCGAACCCGCCGACTTTCTGCGGCCGATGGATGTGCCCGAGCGCGATGTAGTCGGCGGCAGGAAATGCGGCGGTCGGGAACGCTTCGAGCGAGCCGACGTAGATCTCCCGCACCGATTCGCTCGCGCTCGCGCCGACCGTCGTCAGATGGCCGGTCGCGATGATTGGCAGGTGCATGCCGAGTTCCGCGCGCTTTCTTTCAGCAAGCGCGAAGAGCGCCTGATAGTGCGTCTGGATGGCATCCTGCAGCGACGCCTGCTTGTCGCGCGCGGTCTGTCCCGCGATGCTCAGCAGCACGTCGCGCGGACGAATGAACGGAATCGCGCAGACGATCGCGCCCGGAGTTCCGTCGCGTGTCTTTAGCACTTGCACCTGCTGGTTCGGATCTTCCTGCACCGACGGGATCACGAACGTGTTCAGCAACGCGAGCAGTTCGCGCGACTCCTGCAGCATCGCGACCGAATCGTGATTGCCGGCGAGCACGGTGAGTCCCACGCCCGCGTCGCGCAGCGCGAGGATCAGCTGGTTGTATAGCTCCCGTGCGTAGCTCGGCGGAGCGCCGGTGTCGAAGATGTCGCCGGCGATCAGGACCGCGTCGACGCGATGTGCCCTCGTCTGCCCGACGAGCCAGTCGATCAGCTTCTGATGTTCCGTCTGTCTGGAATGCCCGAGGAAATACTGGCCGAGGTGCCAGTCTGAAGTGTGCAGGATGCGCATCGGCAAAGGGTTGGTTGCGGCGGTGGATCGTTGCCGCAAGTTTAGCCGATGGCGAGGCGCGCCCGGCTCACGCAATCGGCTTGACCGGCAGCCAAATCTCCGTGACGAGTTCGGTCGGCGGCGTGTCGCGCGGATCGTTCAGATAGACCTCGTGGACCGGCGCATCGGCGGTTTCGCGGCCGCATTGCGGCAGCCATTCCCCGTAAAGCCACTGATAGGCGAAGCACAATTGCGCGTATGGACCGACGTGCGTGAGCACCGCGAACTCGCCACCCTTCACGTCGACGCGCGACACGGGCGCGACGAATGGACCGCCCTCCGGCTGCGCGATCTCGACGCATGCCTGCGAGCGCAGGTCCTCCTCGCGCGTGGCGCTCGGATCGTCGAAATAGATGCCGAGCCAGCGCGCGTCGCGATCGAGCAGATCTTGCGTCGCGAGCCAGTGCGACACGGTTTCGAATGCCTGGCCGATGTTCATGTAAGGGCCGCGATAATCGACGGCGGCGACCGTGAATGCTTCGTGCTTGCGGATTTCGACGGGATGCATGATGTCACCTCTCGTTTGCGTTGAATCGTGCGAAAGCGGACGCCATTGCGCCGCGCCGCCAACGTTGCGAAACTGCGCGGGCGGCATGCGATAGCTCGCCTGGAACGCCCGCGAAAACGACTGCACGCCGCTGTAGCCCGCACGCTGCGCGATGGCGTCGATCGGCGCCGAGCCACGTACGAGTTCATTGGCCGCGCGGTGCAGCCGCAGCCGCCGCACGGTCGCCGCGGCGGTCTCGCCGTAGAACGCGTGATAGATCCGGTGCCAGTGATACGGCGAAAGGCACGCAATCTCCGCGAGTCGGTTGAGGTCGAGATCGTCGTCGAGATGATCGTGGATGTAGTCGATCACGCGGGAGAGCCGCATTTCGTACAGGCGTGGATTGGGTATGTCGGTCATCGTCGTTTCTGGTTCGGATGCGATGAAACAACGGTAGCACGCCCGCATTTAGCAAATCTTGCGGACTTGGAGATGGCGTTTGTGCCGCCGGTTTTCCACACACGCGTACACTTCGGCATCGAACCCGCAAATCCAGCACGCCTGCCCGGCGGGTGCGCTCATCCAATCTCCGAAAAGATCATGTTTACCTGTCGAAACCAGCCATGCGGCGCCAATTGGGAAGTGTCGGACGTCGACATTCATAACGAGGGCCAGGGGCTCCTGTTCCGCTGCCCGCAGTGCGGCGCGCGCAATCGTGTGATCCGCCACGAAGCAGCGGACGGCGCCGTCACCTACGAGCAGGACGACTCGATCCCGCTGAAGAGCGAGCCTGCAAGCGCGCCGAAGACCGCGTCAAAGCCCACGTCAAAGTACTCGCCGAGAGGCGCGCCGAAGAGCGCGCCGAAAAGCGCGCCCCGGAGCGCCCCCCCGAGGACCGCCCGCAAGAGCACGCCGACGAAGCGCGGCCGATAACATCATGACGACCGATACCTCATTCACGAGCCTCCCGCTGTCGCCCGCGATGCAGACGAACCTGCAGCAACTCGGCTACCTGACGATGACGCCGATCCAGGCCGCGAGCCTGCCGGTCGCGCTCGACGGACACGATCTCATCGCGCAGGCGAAGACGGGCAGCGGCAAGACCGCCGCGTTCGCCCTGCCGCTGCTCGTGAAGCTCGATCCGCGCGACTTCCGTCTGCAGGCGCTCGTGCTGTGCCCGACGCGCGAACTCGCCGATCAGGTCACGCAGGAAATCCGCCGCCTTGCGCGCGCAGAGGACAACATCAAGATCCTGACGCTCTGCGGCGGCACACCGATGCGTCCGCAGATCGCGAGTCTCGAACACGGTGCGCATATCGCGGTGGGGACGCCCGGCCGCATCCTGGATCACCTGGAGCGCGGCACGCTCACCCTCGACGCGCTGCGCACGCTCGTACTCGACGAAGCGGACCGCATGCTCGACATGGGCTTCTTCGACGACATCGCGTCGGTCGCGCGCCAGTGTCCGAAGGAGCGGCAGACGCTGCTTTTCTCCGCGACGTATCCGGAAGGCATCGCGAAGCTGAGCCAGCAGTTCCTGAAGAAGCCAAAAGAGATCAAGCTCACCGAGCAGCACACGAACGCGAAGATCAAGCAGCGCTTCTACGAAGTCGATGACAACGAGCGCCTGCATGCCGTGGGCCTCCTGCTCGACCATTACCGGCCGGTCAGCACGATTGCGTTCTGCAACACGAAGCAGCAATGCCGCGACCTGCTCGACGTGCTGCGCGCACAGGGTTTCGAGGCGCTGGCGCTGCATGGTGAGCTGGAACAGCGCGAGCGCGACCAGGTGCTCGTGCAGTTCGCGAATCGCAGCTGCTCGGTGCTGGTTGCGACCGACGTCGCGGCTCGCGGGCTCGATATCGCGCAACTCGAAGCGGTGATCAACGTCGACGTGACGCCCGATCCCGAGATCCACGTGCACCGCATCGGCCGCACGGGACGCGCCGACGAGGAAGGCTGGGCGCTCACCCTCGCGAGCATGGACGAGATGGGGCGCGTCGGCAGCATCGAACAGGCGCAGGGCAAGGAAGTCGAGTGGCATCCGCTCGCCGAGCTGACCTCCGCGACGCCCGGCCATCTGAAGCCGCCGATGGCGACGCTGCAGATCCTCGGCGGCCGCAAGGACAAGATCCGCCCCGGCGACGTGCTCGGCGCGCTGACCGGCGAGGCGGGCTTCACGGGCGCGCAGATCGGCAAGATCAACGTGGCCGACATGGTCACTTACGTCGCAGTCGAGCGCAGCATCGCCGACGACGCCGTGCGCAAGCTCGGCGAGGGCAAGGTGAAGGGCAAGAAGGTGAAGGTGCGGCGCATCTGACGCGCCTGATACGCCGAAACGGCCTCGTTGATCGGACGATTCCAATAGTTTGCGCCGCGTGTCTCGCATAGCATCGACCGGTTTTCAATCGCCGATCGTCCGTCATGCCCGAAACCCTCACGCCGCTTAACGTCGCGCTCGACCATCATCAAGCCGGTCGCCTAGACCAGGCCGAAGCAGCCTATCGCGGCATCATCGAAGCGCATCCCGGACATGCGGAAGCGCTGCATTATCTCGGTGTGCTGCTGCATCAGCTCGGACAGCATGAAAGCGCGGCCGGCTTGCTCGATCGCGTGCTCGTGCTTTCGCCCGGTTCCGCTGCGTGCTGGAGCAATCGCGGGCTGGTCGCGGCGGCACTCGGCGACGCGCCGTTCGCCGTCGATTGCCACGAGCGCGCGCTCTTGATCGATCCGTCGTTTGCCAATGCGGCCAACAATCTCGGCGTGGCATTGCAGCAAGTCGGCCGCGAGGGCGAAGCGCTCGACGCCTATCGGCGGGCAATCGCCCTGCAGCCCGGTTTCATCGATGCCCGCACGAACCTCGGCGCAACGCTCGCCAGGCTCAGGCGTCACGAAGACGCACTCGCGGTCTATCGCGAAGCGCTCGAACGCGATGCGGCAAATGCGAGTGCGCATTTCGGCGCGGGCAACGCGCTGCGCGAACTCGGCCATCTCGACGATGCAATCCAGAGCCTGCAACGCGCAGTCGAACTCGCGCCGGGGCATTTCGAATCGCGTGTGAATCTCGGGACGACGCTCGGCCTGCGCGGACGTTTCGTCGAAGCCGAAGCGCAGTATCGACACGCGCTGACCTTGCGCGACGACCCGCAGATTCACGTCTGCGTGGGCGCGACACTCGGCGCGCGCGGGCGCTTTCACGACGAAGAGGCGCACTACCGGCGCGCGCTCACGCTCGATCCCGATCACGCAGACGCGCAGCACAATCTCGCGCTGCTGCATCTGCGGAGCGGCGAATTCGCCAAAGGCTGGGCGCTCTACGAAAAGCGCTGGCAGGCGAGCAAATATGCGCGGATCGAGGTGCCGGGCATCGTCGAGTGGAAGGGCGAGCCGATCGCGGGCCGCAAGCTGCTGCTGGTCGGCGAGCAAGGCCACGGCGATCAGCTCCACTTCGTGCGCTACGCGACCGTGCTCGAACAAATGGGCGCGACCGTCGATGCGCTAGTTCCGCGCAATATCGCGGAACTGGTGGGCGGCGCGCGCGGGGTCAACCGCGTACTCATCGAGAAGCCGCAGCAGGGCTACGACTTCTGAACGCCGATGATGAGCGTGCCGTATCGCGTAGCGAGCACCGAGCCGGGCGTGCCCGCGGGGCATCCGTACCTGCACGTGAGCGCCGCGCGCATCGGCGAATGGCCGCGGCGCGTCTCGAAACGGGCGGGCGAACGGCGGCGCGTGGGTATCGTGTGGGCGGGCAGCCCGACCTTCGCCAACGACCGCTTCCGTTCTATGCCGCTCGCCGCGCTCGATACGCTCGCCGGCGTGCCGGACGTCGCGTGGTTCTCGCTACAGAAGGGCGCGGCGCGCGTGCAACTCGAAGGCTCGGCGCTCAAGCCTCACGACCTGACGGACCACGTCGAAGATTTCGCCGATACCGCCGCGCTCGTCGAACAGCTGGATCTCGTGATCACGGTGGATACGTCGGTCGCGCATCTCGCGGGTGCGTTCGGCAAGCCGGTCTGGGTGCTGCTGCCGGCGAACCACGACTGGCGCTGGATGCTCGATCGCGACGACAGCCCCTGGTACCCGACGATGCGTCTTTTCAGGCAGACGACGCTCGGCGACTGGGCGCCGGTTGTCGAGTCGGTCCGCGGTGCACTTACTCCTTCACTTCCAGCGCCCGCACGCCCGAATCCCGCGTGACGAGTCTCAGGCCGCTCGCGACGCTCGCCGCCCCGGCGAACGCCGCGCCGAGCGAGAGCGCGAGTCCCGGCCCGTGCTTTCCCGCGATCCCGAAACACAGCGCGACGAGCGCCGCGCCGGTCGCCTGGCCAAGCAGGCGCGCCGTCGCCACGACGCCGGAGGCGCCGCTCGCGCGTTCGCGCGGCGCGCTCGCCATGAACGCCTTCAGGTTCGGCGACTGAAAAAAACCGAAGCCCGCCCCGCAGATCGCCATCCGGATGCCGATTTCGAACGCGTGCGGATCGGCGGGCAGCATCGCGAGCGAAATCATTCCGCCACACATGATCGCGAGGCCGATCCCGCCGAGCAGTCCCGGCGGATAACGGTCCGAGAGCCGGCCGGCAATCGGCGCCATCAGCGCGACAAGCACCGACCACGGCGTCATCAGAAAACCCGTCTCCACCTGCGTGCGTCCGAGCATGGTCTCGAAGTAGAACGGCAGCGACACGAACGCCAGCCCTTGTGCCGCGAACGAGCAGACGGCGGTCATCGTCGAAAGCGCGAACATCGGGCGCCTGAAGAGATCGACGGGGAGCATGGGCGCTGGATGACCGCGCTCGCGTCGCAGCAGCAATCCGCCCGCGATCAGCGTCGTCGCGAGCGCGGTCAGCACGACCTCGAGCGACGCGCGCTGCGCCGCTTCGCCGAGCGCGAAAATCAGCGCCGCAAAGGTGACGACGTTCAGCGCCGCCGCGACGCGGTCGAACCCGTGCGTGACGCGTGGCGTCTGCGGCAGCGCCGGCCATGCGATGCAAAGCGCGAGCACGCCGACCGGCAGATTCACCGCGAAGAGCCACGGCCAGGTTCCGAGCGAGAGCACGATCGAGGCGACCGTCGGCCCGACCGCGAACGCCATCCCGACGACGAGCGCGTTCAGCCCGACGCCGCGTCCTAGCCGGTGCGGAGGAAAGATCGCGCTGATGAGTGCCGTGTTGACGCTCATGATCGCGCTCGCGCCGAGCCCCTGCAGCAGCCGCGCGGCGACGAGCGTCGGCAGCGACCACGAGAGCGCGCAGACAGCGGAGGCCACCGTGAACACGATCAGCCCGCCGAGATAGAGTCGCCGTTGTCCGACGATGCCGCCGAGCGCCGCGAACGGCAGCAGCGTCGCGACCATCGCGAGCTGGTAGGCGTTGATGATCCAGACGGAGGCGGCGGGTGTCGCGTGCAGGTCGTGGCCGATGGCGGGCAGCGCCGTGTTGGCGATGGCGGTGTCGAGCGTGGCGAGCGCCACGCCGAGGCAAAGCGCCGCCATGCCGCGGCGTTCGAGCGGGGTCATCGGTGCGTCGGGGTCGCGCGGCGGATTCTTGAAAGTATTCTCGGTCGACACGGTCTTGAGCGGATCGGATTGGACGGACAAAGCGGGATTAAGCGGACATTGAGTCCGACACGATACGGGAACCCGCGGATTTGCGCAGACAGGCGCCGCGCAGGCTTTCAAACAGGTGTCATCACGGGCTGGCCGGAGAAATGGAGCGTCGCGTTTTCGACGAAGAGCGCCGCCGATGCCGCCAGCGCTTCCGGCGAGCGGCCGCCCACGTGCGGCGTCAGCACGACGCGCGCCGAGCCCGTCAGCAGCGCGGGCGGCGCCGGCTCGCCTTCGTACACGTCGAGACCCGCGCCCGCGATCGCGCCGTGCGCGAGCGCATCGGCGAGAGCCGCCGTATCGACGACGCTCCCGCGCGACACGTTCACCAGATAGCCCTTCGGCCCAAGCGCTTCGAGCACGTCGGCGTCGATCAGATGATGCGTCGCCGCGCCGCCCGGCGTCGTCACGACGAGGTAATCAGCCCAGCCCGCGAGCGCCATCAGCGAATCGAAGTACGCGTAGGGTACGTCCGGCCGCGGGCGCCGGTTGTGATAGCCGATTTCCAGTTCGAAGCCCGACGCCCGCCGCGCCACTTTCTGCCCGATGGTGCCGAGCCCCACGACGCCGAGCCGCTTGCCCGAGAAATTCGGCTGCATTGGCAACTGTTCGCGCCAGAGGCCCTCGCGGCACGCGCGATCAAGCGCGGGGATCGCGCGCACGGCGGCCAGCAGCAACGCGAAGGCGTGATCCGCGACGCAGTTGTCGTTGGTCCCCGCGCCGTTCACGACGACGATGCCGCGCGCCTTCGCCGCGTCGCGGGCAATGTTCTCGTAGCCCGCGCCGAGCGCGCCGATCAGTTCCAGATTCGGCAGGCGCTCGATGTCGCTCGCGGCGATGCCGGTCGTGCCGTTGGTCAGCACCGCGCGAATCCGCTCGCCGTGCCCGGCGATCGCCTGCTCGCGCGAGTCCGGATCGGGAGCATCGACGACGTCGAACGTGGCGGAAATGGGAGCGCGATTTTCGACCGCGAGCGGGATCAGGACGAGAAGAGTAGGCAGCATAAGGCTCGGCGAGTGGTGGACGTTAACCAGACAGTGAAAAATCGACGAAGAAACATTCGAATCCGGTAGGCCGGCCCTTCAGAATGTGCAGCCTTCGGACGTTAAACGAAGACGCGACCGGCGTTTTGGCCGTCAATACGCGAGTTGTTCGGGGAGGACCTCAAGATGCTGGTCGGGAGTTACAACAGTCTACTGGTGCTGTTTTCTTTTTTGGTCGCCGTGCTCGCGTCCTACACTGCGCTCGACCTGGTCGGCCGCATCAGCAGCGCGCGGCGCGTCGCGGCGCGCTGGTGGCTCGGCGGTGGCGCGGTCGCGCTGGGGGTCGGCGTCTGGTCGATGCACTTCATCGGCATGCTCGCGTTCGACCTGCCGATCTCACTCGGTTACGACATCGGCCTGACGCTCTTGTCGCTCCTGATCGCGATTGCCTTTTCGACGTTCGCGCTCTGGCTCGGCAGCCGGTCCGAGCTGCCGCTGCGCCGCCTTCTGGCGGGCGCGCTTCTGCTCGGCGGCGGCATCGCGGCGATGCACTACACCGGCATGGGCGCCATGAGGATGGAGCCGGGCATCGTCTACAAGCCGATGATCGTCTGCGTGTCGGTCGTGATCGCAGTCGTCGCGGGCGGCGCGGCGCTGTGGATCGCGTTCCAGTTGCGCAGCCACAGCGCGCGCGTGCGCAGCTACCGCATGGGCGCCGCGCTCGTGATGGGCGTCGCGATCGTCGCAATGCACTACACCGGCATGGCCGCCGCGCAGTTTCCGCTCGGTTCGGTCTGTGGCGCGTCGAGCGGCGGGTTCTCCAGCGATTCGCTCGCGCTCCCGATCATCGTCATCACGATTGCGGTGCTGGCCGTCGCGCTGATCACTTCGGTGCTCGACATGCGGCTGGAAATCCGCACCGCTGCGTTGTCGACGTCGCTTGCGGAAGCCAACCAGGAGCTTTCATACCTCGTGCTGCACGACAACCTGACGAAGCTGCCGAATCGGCTGTTGCTGGAAGACCGTCTGAAACAGGCGATCGATCATGCGAACGCCGAGAAAGGGCGCTTCGCCGTGATGTTCCTGGACCTCGACGGCTTCAAGGCGATCAACGACACGTTCGGTCACCACGTCGGCGACATGCTGCTCGCGCAGGCAGCCGACCGCCTCCGCGCGAGCGTGCGCGCACAGGACACGAGCGCGCGCGTGGGCGGCGATGAATTCGTGCTCGTCGCTTCCGTGCGCGAGCCGGGCGATGCCGCGACGATCGCCGACAAGCTCGTCGCCGCGATCGGCGAGCCGTTTCAGGTGTCGGGGCATGATTTGCGGGTGTCGGTGAGCATCGGGATCGCGATCTATCCGGGCAACGGCGCCGACGAGCACGAACTGCTGAAGAACGCCGATGTTGCGATGTATCACGCGAAGTCGCTCGGCCGTAGCCAGGCGTGCTTTTTCGAAGGCTCGATGAACGCGAACAGCGAGGATCATCTGAATCTGCTGCAGGACCTGCGGCTCGCACAGAAGCGCGAGCAACTGGTGCTTTACTATCAGCCGAAATTCCAGGCGCCGAGCGGGCCGGTGACGGGCGTCGAGGCTCTGTTGCGCTGGAACCATCCGACGCGCGGCATGCTTTCGCCGGATCGCTTCATTCCGCTCGCGGAGCGGACCGGGCTGATCGTGCAGATCGGCGAATGGGTGATCGACGAGGCCTGCCGGCAGGTGGCGATCTGGCGTCGCACGGGGCAAGAGGCGCTGACGGTCGCGGTCAATATTTCGGCGCTGCAGTTCAATAACAGCCGGCTGGTGCCGGCCGTGGAGGCGGCACTCGCGCGGCATCGGATCGATGGGACGGCGCTTACGCTGGAGATCACCGAATCGACCGCGATGCACGATGTCGATGCGAGCCTGCATATCCTGCATCGGCTGCGGGCGCTCGGCGTGCGTATTTCCATCGACGATTTCGGGACGGGGTATTCGAGTTTGCTTTATCTGAAGCGGCTGCCGGCGAGCGAGTTGAAGATCGATCGCGGGTTCGTGAGCGAGCTGGCGCAGGATGGGGAGGATGCGGCGATCGTGTCGGCGATCATCGCGCTCGGGCAGACGATGAACCTGAATATCGTCGCGGAAGGGGTGGAGACCGGGGCGCAGCGGGATTTGCTGACGAAGCTGGGGTGCGATTCGTTGCAGGGATATTTGCTGGGAAGACCGGCGCCGGCGGGGGAGATGGTTTGGGGGGCGGCGTAGTCGCTGCGTTTCCCCGAAGCGGTGGGTGGCGCGATGCGATCACGTCAGGGTGGATCGGGACGCCGTCTCTGTCCGGCGAACATGGCATTCGCTGAGCGACAAAGGCTTCGAAATGCAAAAAGCCCGATCGAAAGACCGGGCTTTTTGTTCGGGAATCTTGGTGGGGCGTGAGTGACTCGAACACTCGACCTACGGATTAAGAGTCCGAGTGTCTGTATGTTTCATCAACATTTCTCTTTGTTGATTGAAGGTCATGTAACTCGGCAGACGTGCGCCAATAAAGGGTATAAGCCAGATACCTACGGATTTTTTTGTTGATCTTGATTAACGGTTTGTCGCATAATCGGGTTACATGGAGGTTACATGGAAGCCTGCAATCTAATCCGAGGGGGCGACAATGGCAAAGGTTAGTTTCACGGCGTCGCGGGTCGCGGGTTATGCCTGCCCGGCAGGCAAATCCCAGGCGTTCCTGTGGGACAGCGATGCGCCCGGCCTGGGGTTGCGTGCGACGGCGAGCGGTACGAAGTCGTACATTTTTCAAGGGAAGATTCACGGCGGCACAGTGCGCGTGACCATTGGCGACCCGCTAAGCTGGCCAATCAAAAAGGCCCGAGAGGAAGCGCGCGGCCTGCAAAGACTTATTGATAGCGGCAAAGACCCACGCGAAGAGGCTGCCAAAGTACGCGCCGCCCATGAGGCTCGCAAGGCTGAAGCGCATAGGCAGGATGCGACCTTCGCCGATGCATGGGCGATGTATATCGCGGCGCGCAAGCCACGCTGGAGCGAGCGCCACTTTCAGGACCATGTGCAACACGCCGACGAGGGTGGCAAGCCGAGGAAGCGCGGCGAGGGTCTCACCGTGGCCGGGCCGCTCGCCTCCCTTCGAACGCTCAAACTGTCCGCGATGACCGGTGAATGCATCGCCGCATGGCTGGAATCACAGTCCGTCGAGCGACCGACCATGACGGCACTTTCGTATCGCCTGCTGCGTGGCTTCATCCGATGGGCCGACGACACGCCCATTTATCGAGGCGTCATCCCGGCTGATGCCTACAAAGCACGCAGCGTGAAGGAAGCTGTGCCAAGGGTGAATGCGAAAGAGGGCGACGTGCTTCAGCGTGAGCAGTTGCCCGCGTGGTTCGACGCCGTCCGGAAGATCCGGAACCCGGTCATTTCGGTCTACCTTCAGGCACTGATGCTGACCGGCGCACGGCGCGAGGAAATGGCTGCGCTCAAATGGGAAGACGTGGATTTTCAATGGCGCAGCCTGGCAATTGCCGACAAGGTCGAGGCCGGAGGCCGCGTCATCCCGCTCACGCCCTATCTGCATTCCATGTTGCTCGACCTTAAACGCATGAATGACACGCCACCGAACCTCCGCGAGCCAGGGAGCCTTGAGCGCCACGGCGAGGCATGGAAGCCTTCGCCGTGGGTCTTCGCCAGTAAAACGTCCGCGGATGGCAAGCTCGCCGAGCCTCGCATAGCGCACACTCGGGCCCTTGAAGCCGCTGGTTTGCCCCACGTCAGCCTTCACGGACTGCGCCGCAGTTTCGGAACGCTGAGTGAATGGGTGGAATGCCCGGTCGGTATCGTGGCGCAAATCCAAGGCCACAAGCCGAGCGCGATTGCCGAGAAGCACTATCGCCGTCGCCCGCTCGACCTGTTACGCATGTGGCACAGCAGGATTGAGTCGTGGATTCTGGAGCAGGCTGGAGTGGAATTTCTCGAGACCGATGCCGAAATCCGCCTGCGAGCCGTGAAGTAACCGCGATCGAGTCTCAGCGCCGGCGTCGCGGGGCCGCACCGTCGCCTGACGCCGGCGCAGGAAAAAGTTCGGGCAAGACGATCTACCTGTGCTGCCAGCAGGTTGTGCGTGGATGTTCGCAAGCCCATTGCTCGTTCTTAAGTATCCAGCGTACACATCGCGATGATGACCGACGCCCGCGATGCCCAATTAGGGGGGGCACAAGCG
Organism: Caballeronia arationis; assembly: GCF_001544975.2. Lineage (GTDB taxonomy): Bacteria > Pseudomonadota > Gammaproteobacteria > Burkholderiales > Burkholderiaceae > Caballeronia > Caballeronia arationis. The sequence continues at coordinate 261,400 of NZ_FCOG02000001.1, forward strand.
GTAAGGCCCGACATTCAACGGTACGTGGAGTACCAGGTCAATGCGCAACACCTGATCCCATCGGCAACTGCAGGTGGCACTGACGCACTTTGCGTCCAGCTGGCTGTGCCGAGAGCGCCGTCGAGGACCTCGCGGCATCCATGGACGCCCTGGAAGAGAGAGCGGCGACTGTACCGCAGCCCCGCGGAAGGTCATCGGCAGGCTGTAAAAAAGCTCTGGGAAAGCCGGCGGCCTGATTGACAGAAACCCAAGCAAGGCCGACGCAACGTCGATGCAGTGCGTGCTTTCGATTTCGGTCGCGACCTTGTCGGGCGGGTCGAAGTGTGGGCGGTCCGCGGGCATATCCACAAACGTACCCGATTCCATGCCTAAATCTTTCCCGAACTGCCCGGTAAATCTCGTCAGGCGTCGACTGATCTTGACGACGAGTACACGATCACGGTGACACGCCGCGACGGTTGCGCTTGCACTGAAGACGAGGCAAGGGCAATCACGGGTATGTGCTGCGTCCTGGGGCCCCGCAAGTGCCGCAAGGCGAAAGTGCCTGGGCAGCAGCAACTGGAAGCGCATGGTCAAATGCGGCTTCTGGACCGACACTATGATTCCATCCCGACGGGCCCGGAGTTGTGTTCGCCCCTTTCACACTTCGGCGCAAGTCGTCTTTCGGCACAGTCTTTACGGGAGTCCGGAAAATGGCCATAACAATACGCTAAAGCTCGCGCGCGCCGTTGAGGGAACGCGGCGTGCCGCGTGAGAACAAAGAGGCTTTCTCGTCAATATTCAGTCAGCTGTCGCGGTCGCGCACGAAAGCCATGGCATCCGTCAACGCTGGCCGGTTCATTTTGGGTGGGCCGATTTCCCCCATGCACGTTGTTGCCAGGTGTGATGTTTTCAGGCTCACGCTTCCCGCTCCATTTTATGAAGTCGATACGTTCGTACGCGTGTCGGTTGCTCGTCATCGTCTTCCGTTCATTGGTGTTGATCCAGACGTGTCGCGATAGAATTTAAGAGCCTTACGGTGACTCGTCACGAGATGCGTCAGCACCCTATTTGACGAAATATTGCAGGCCGCCGGACGCTTAGTCCGGCCTCTACGAAAGCATCACAAGGGAGAAACGATGCACGACGTCGAAGGCTTGCGAGCCTTATTGCTTCGGAAGAAAATTACCGTCTTCGAAGCAGCGCGGCTCATTTCCGGGGATTCTGGCTGCACGCAGGATTTCGTCGCCTTGATCGTGGAGGCCATAGAGGGCAGCGAATTGCCGGCGCAGATCGTTCGTTGGTCCATCGTGGACTACGAAAACGGGGACTATGATGGCGCGGTTAACGACATGCAGACTACCCTGTTGCGCAAAGACCTAGACGAATGGTGCCAAGGGTTGGGCATACGCCTCCAAGATATGCCGGCTACTCCTATCGCCGTAGCACCGAAACCGCCGAGCGCCGGCGGCGGTGAGGCGCTGAATAGCGAAGCCATCGCGTCAGCGGCCGATCCCAGTTGGCCGGAAGATGATTCGGATTGGCGTGTCCAGGCGCGACGAATCGCTGACGAATTCTTTGACCGAGATACTGCGAACGATGTCCGCGACAGCCTCAAGGGGTATTCGCACCGCGTTATGCAGGAAATGCAGAAACGCCGGATTCACGGGCCGCGCGGGCGGATTAGCAGCGCCGGGACCGTGCAACGCGAAGCATTGCAAGGCACGCACTGGTGGGCGAAAAAGGAGAAGACATAACGCATGGGAATCGCGGGAATCGCGGGAAACTGATTTCCTGCGCGTTTTCCCCGCGTTGATAAATAAGTTCCGCGGCCAGCATCCGTAAGGGTTTGCTGGCTTTTTTGTTGCTGCTTGGCGGGAAAAATCCCCGCTGGCGAAATTCATTGTGAACTAACGAGCCCGCGTAGGCGGGAAAGGAAACCACGATGAAAGCAAAACACTCTGCTATGAACTGCGACGCGCTTCCTAAGGTTCTTCCCACGGGGGACGCCGCCGCTGCAATCAACCGCAAGCCCCAAACGCTTCGCAAGTGGGCGTGTCTGGAAAACGGGCCGATCCGTCCTATCCGCATCAATGGCCGCCTCGCTTGGCGCGTCGCCGATCTGCAAGCACTGCTCAGCGGAGGTGCAGTATGAAAGATCGGTATTGCGTGTTTGGAGAGTGCCACGACCGGCTTTGGGACGACGAGCAAATTGTCGCCCTTTCGGCGTTGACGCTCTATTTCAATAACGACTTGGGCGACCTGCTGCGTGCCCTCGAATCCGACGCGAAATTCGACGAAAGCGCGTTCATTTTTCGTTGGCTGCATCGCGCGATCACGTTGCCCGGCGAGCCCGGTTTGTGCGTGATTATCTCGCTCGCGCGCGATGTGGCGTCCTCCGCATACTGGCGCCTTTGTCCGCACGCCGCCAGACTGTTCGGCCCGCGCCTCCGCCCCGTGTTCATGGAGCATTTGGCGCTACCGCGTGTGCCCGGTAAGGGCGCCACGTTCGGCTTTTGCGAGTCGCTTAGCACGCCGGGGCAGGAACTGGCCCCCGACTTCTACTTGGCCCGCGCTGCGGATTAGAAAGAAATCCCCGGACTGTCCGTAGCAGACCCCGGGGCGATCCTATACATAACAAAATTATGTCAGTAAACCAAATCCCGCAAGTCCATCCCGTGGTGGTCGAACGTCCGGTGCTGGTGTCGCTCGGCCAGGGCGACCGTGGCGCAATCAACAAGACGGAAACGCTCGACTTCGCCGGCTTGACTCGGCTCACCTCAACGCCGAAGCAGAATCCCATGCTGCACAGCGCCTTCATGTCACTGGGTTCGCCGGCAAGGAACAATGCAAAGGCGCACGATCCGTTCGCCGCGTTCGCCTCGTTCAATGGAAACAAGCGCGACGGCGCTTCCTTCGAATATAGCTCGGCACTCGCGCTCGACTTCGACCACGACACTGCACGCCTGTTTGCCGCGCTCGAGCGGGGTGACGTGCTCGCGCCCTTCGCCTATGTGTGGCACACGACGCGGTCACATACGCCGGATAAACCGCGTATCCGCGTGATTGTTCCGTCCGGGCGTGATATTTTGCGTGCCGAACACCGTCCGTTGGTTCAAGCCATCGCACCGTTTTTTCTTGCGCAACTCGACCGTGGCTCGTTGGAAGCCGACCGGATTATGTACCGGCCTGTGCAAAACCAGGGCGCCAAGTTTAAGTGTGGCGAGCATCCCGGTGGTGGGTACCTGAACCCGGACTACTACCTGTCGAACGCTGCGCCCGGAGAAGAGACACACGGAAAACAAACGCTAGGGCTCCCGACGCTTGCGGTCGTGGACGATGAGTTCGGCGCGCTGGCCCACGCCGTACCACCGCTTCCCGGCATCACGCTCGAAGTCGCGCGCTCCATCCTGGCAAAGATGGACCCCGACATGCCGGAACCTGAGTGGCTGAACGTGCTGCGCGGCATGCACCATCAGGGCACGGGCCTTGGGGAGCCCGACGCATGGCTCCAGGCCGCCATCGAATGGAGCGCGACCGGCGAGAAGTATGAAGACGGCGTGGTCGAAAAAAAGTGGAACCGTCTCAGGACTTCGCCCGGTGTGAAGCCAGTCACGTTCGGCACCGTCGTCAAGATGGAAGACGAGGCGAGCAGCGCGCGGAAACGTGAGCGAGTCGACTACTGGCAGGAGCAGATCAAGGCGGCCAACGACGAGGCGCGGTTGCATGACACGCTGCCGACGCTGATCCGGTGCGATGCAAATCTGGACCCGCTTGCGCGCAAAAAGCTGGTGCGTACGCTCCAGGCACGGCTGAAGGAAGTAACGGGCATGCACTTTCAAATCGGCGAGGTGCGCGATCTTCTCACGCCGGTCGTGGTGCAGGGCGCCGATCCCGCACCCGCCTGGGTGCGCGAGCATGTGTACGTTACCGATGTCACGGATCGGCGTAATCGAGCCGGGGATGGTCGGCCTAATGAGGCCACGCAGAGTAGCCCCGAAACGCAATTTC
>NZ_FCOG02000097.1 GCF_001544975.2 Caballeronia arationis
CATCCGGACGAGAAGGTACGCGCGAACCATCAGGCAATCTACGAATTCCTGGTTCCGATCGTGAAGGGCTGGAGCACCGAGATGTCGATCGATGTCGCGAGCCTCGGCGTGCAGGTGCATGGCGGCATGGGCTTCATCGAGGAAACGGGCGCTGCGCAGTATTACCGCGACGCGCGCATCCTGACGATCTACGAAGGCACGACCGCGATTCAGGCAAATGACCTGATCGGCCGCAAGACGGTTCGCGACGGCGGCGCGACCGCACAGGTATTGCTCGCGCAGGTCGATGAGACGATCGCCGCGCTCGGACGCCACGACGGCGCCGCATTCGATGCGACGCATCAGCGCCTGAAAGCGGGCCGTGATGCGCTCGCGAACGCGGTCGAGTTCATGATTCAGAATACGAAGAGCGACCCGAACGCGGTGTTCGCCGGCAGCGTGCCGTATCTGAAACTGGCGGGCATCGTACTGGCGGGCTGGCAGATGGCGCGTGCATTGCTCGTCGCGAGCGAAAAGCGCAGCGAGGACGAAGCGTTCTACGGCGCCAAGATCGCGACCGCGCATTTCTTCGCCGACCACATCCTGTCGCAGGCGGGGGGGCTCGAAGCGTCGATCGTCAGCGCGAAGGGCAACCAGGGCGTGCTCGCGCTCGACGCGGACCACTTCTGAACGCGCGCTGCCTGTTTTTCGCTGGTTACAATGACCGGCCACATTCACAGGCATCCGCAAAGGAGCAACGCATGAAAATCGAAACAGTCGGCATCGTCGGCGCCGGGACGATGGGGAACGGCATCGCGCAGATCGCGGCCGTCGCGGGCATCAAGACCATCATGATCGACGTCACCGACGCGGCGCTGGCCAAGGGTGTCGCCACCCTGACCGGCAGCCTCGATCGCCTCGTCTCGAAGGACAAGCTCGATGCGGCGACGCGCGACGCCGCGCTCGCGCGCATCGAGACGTCGACGGACTACAAGCGCCTCGCCGCCGCCGACATCGTGATCGAAGCGGCCACCGAAAACACCGATCTGAAGATCCGCATCCTTCGCCAGATCCAGGAAGTCGCGCGGCCCGACGCGATCATCGCGTCGAACACGTCGTCGATTTCGATCACGGCGCTCGGCGCGACGCTCGACAATCCCGAGCGCTTCATCGGCATGCACTTCTTCAATCCGGTGCCGCTTTTGCCGCTCGTCGAAGTGATTCGCGGCGTGCAGACGAGCGAAGCCACGGCCAGTTCCGTGCGCGCGCTGACCGAGCAGCTCGGCAAGTCGCCGATCGGCGTGAAGAACGCGCCGGGCTTCGTGGTCAACCGCATTCTCGTGCCGATGATCAACGAAGCGTTCTTCGTGCTCGCGGAAGGCATCGCGACGCCCGAGGAAATCGACGCGGGCATGCGCCTCGGCGCCAATCATCCGATCGGGCCGCTCGCGCTCGCGGACCTGATCGGGCTGGACGTGTGCCTGTCGGTGATGGACGTGTTCCTCAAGGACTTCGGCGATTCGAAATATCGCGCGTGCCCGCTGTTGCGCGAACTCGTCGCGGCGGGGCATCTCGGACGCAAGACCAAACGCGGCGTGTACCAGTACGACTGAAAGGTCCGATGCTCGCCGAGCCGCACAATTACTATCACGCCACCGCGCGCGACCGGGCCGCGCGGCCGCCGCTCGCAGGTCAGGTCGATGCGAAAGTGTGCATCGTCGGGGGCGGGTTCGCGGGCATCAACACGGCGCTCGGGCTGGCCGAGCGCGGCGTAGGCGATGTCGTGCTGCTGGAATCGCATTACATCGGGCGTGGCGCGTCGGGCAGGAACGGCGGCTTCGTGTTCGGCGGCTTTTCGCTCGGCGAAGAGACGCTGATCGACGAACTCGGGGCCGGGAAAGCACGGGCGCTCTACGCGGGCACGGTGGCATCGGTCGAACTGATCCGCGAGCGGATCGCGCGATACGGCATCGAATGCGACGTGGAAGACAGCGGCGTGATCCTCGCGAACTGGTTTCGCGACGAATCCGCGATGCTGCGCCGTCAGCGCGTGCTCAAGGAACACTTCGGCATCGAGTGGGAATATCTGAGCCGCGGCGAGATGCGCGACCGCATTCGCAGCGAGCGCTATCACTCGGGCCTCTTCGAACCCAACGCGCTGCATTTTCATCCGCTGGATTATCTACGCGGACTGGCGCGTGTCGCGGAAGCGCGCGGCGTGCGAATGCACGACACGTCCCCGGTCGTTTCGCTCGCGCGCGACGGCGCCGGCTGGATCGTGCACACGGCGGGCGGCAGCGTTCGCGCGGAGCACGTGGTGCTGTCGTGCGGCGGCTATCTTGCCGGACTGCGCCGCGAGATCGACGCGAGCATCCTGCCGATCGCCACCTACATCCTCGTCACGGAGCCGCTCGGCGACCGGCTGCGCGACTGCTTCGGCACGCGCGCGGCGGTGTACGACACGCGCTTCGCATTCGACTACTACCGCCCGCTCGTCGACACGCGCATTCTGTGGGGCGGACGCATCTCGGTGCGAGATCGCTCGCCCGCGCAGGTCAGGTCGCTGCTGACCAGAGACCTGCTCAAGGTATTTCCGGCACTACGCGACGTGCGCATCGACTATGCGTGGTCCGGGCTCATGAGCTACGCACGGCATCAGATGCCGCAGATCGGGCAGAGCGACACGAACCTCTGGTTCGCTCAGGGCTTCGGCGGACACGGCGTCGCGCCCACGACGCTCGCGGGCGAAACGCTCGCCTCGGCCATCGCGCAAGGCGATGCCGGCTGGAAAGCGTTCAGCCGCTACGGGCTGGTGTCGGCGTCCAAGCCGGCCGGGCTGATCGCGGCGCAGTTGAGCTATTCGCGCGCGCAATTGAGGGACCGCTACAGCGAGTTCATCGAAGCGATCTTTTGAGCGCAATGCGCTCTACTTCGTATCCGCCACATCGATGAACCGCACCAGTTCCGCGATGGTCTGCGCGGGCGCCTCTTCCATCAGCCAGTGCCCGCTTCCCTTGACGATCACGCCGTGCACGTTCGGATCGACGAGCCGCGCCTGATCGATGAGAAACGTTCCTGACGCCTTTTCGCCGGCCAGAACCAGCATCGGCATCGACAAAGGCGTCTTCGCGAAGCCGGCGAAGTCCAGCGCATCCTGCGGGAACGCATGGAAATATTCGAAGCCCGCGCGCATGCGTCCCGGCCGCGCGTAAGCGGCGGCGTAGAAGCGCCGGTCGGCTTCGGACATCGCGCGCGCCGGATCGGCCGCGAAGTCGTTCCAGAAGTGCTCGAAATAGATGCACTCGCGTCCCTGCACCAGTTTCTCGGGCGTGTCGCCGTAAAAGTCGAAGTGCCACTTGTCGCGCAACAGCCAGACTTTCTGCCAGTCGCCGACGCCCGGCAGGAACGCATCCATCAGCACGATGCTTTCCACCTCGTCCGGATACTGCGCCGCGTAGGCATAGGCAACCATCAGACCGATGTCGTGCCCCACCAGCTTGACCTTGCTCGCGCCGAGCGCGTGAACCATCGCGTGGATGTCCTGCGCCATCGTCTTCTTGTCGTAGCCGCTCGCGGGCATCGACGAGCCGCCGGCGCCCGGCAAATCCGGCGCGATCACACGATGGCGGCCTTGCAGTTCCTGCATCAGCGGCAGCCACATGCGGCTGGTTTCCGCATAGCCGTGCAGCAGCACGACCGGCGTGCCGCTCGCGCCCTGCCCCGCTTCGAGATAGCTCAGCTCGACGCCGTTGGCTGCGATTGAATGAGACCGGATCGGCGAATCCGCCGCCGCGTGCGCCGGCGCTGCGAGCGTGCCCGCCAGCAACAAGGCGGCGCCAACGCGCCGCATGAAACGTTCGATGATACTCATGGCCTGCTCCGTGAAATTCCGTCGATACGACAAAGGCCGCAACGCCGCTCCGGCTTTCGCGCCCTTCTTTCCTGAAGTCATGATGGACGCGCGCGCACCTTTTGCCATACGATCGCCCCGGTGATCTCGTTCGATGGAGTCGAACATGTTGTCCGAGGATGAACTCGCTTTGCTCGATGCGATCCGCGAAACCGGTAGCCTGTCGCGCGCGGCGGCGCGCCTCGGCAAGGCGCCGTCGACGATTTCGCATGCCGCGCGGCAACTGGAGACGCGTTTCGACGCGCTGCTGTTCGACCGCCGCCGCTACCGCCTGCAGCTGACGCCAGCCGGGCAACTGCTCGCGGACGAGGCGTCGCGGCTGATGCTCGACGTGTCGCGGATGACGCAGCGCGTGCGGCAGATCGCAAGCGGCTGGGAGGACCGGCTGTGGATCGTTTCCGACGAAATCCTCGAATTCGACTCGCTGCTGCCCGTGATCCGGGCGTTCGACGCGCTCGATTCGGGCGTCACGCTGCGCTTCACGCACGAGGTCCTGAGCGGCACCTGGGAAGCGTTACGCGATGGCCGCGCGGACCTGATTGTCGGCGCGACCAACGAGCCGCCCGCCATTCCCGGCCTGCGCTGGTTTGAACTCGGCGTGATGGAATGGGTGTTCGCGGTGTCGCCGCGCCATCCGCTTGCCGCCGTCACGGGTACGCTCAGGCGCGAGCAGATTTCCGCGCACCGGGCGGTCGTCGTGGCGGATTCGTCGCGCGTGTCGGCCGGGCGCGCCTACGGACTGCTCGGCGGACAGGCGTCGCTCGCGGTGCCGAGCATGCGCGCAAAGGCGCTGGCGCAGCGCAACGGGCTCGGCGTCGGCTGGTTGCCGAGACAGCGCGTGGCGGCGCTCCTTGCGAGCGGCGATCTCGTCGAAAAACCGACGGCCGATCCGCGCGAGCCCAACGTGCTTTATGTCGCGTGGCGCGGCGACCACGAGGGCCGCGCGCTGCAATGGTGGCTCGAACAGTTGCGGCAGCCCCGGCTGGCGAAGCTGCTCGTGCAGGGCCTCGACATGTTTCCCTGAGCGGCGGCGACGCTCACTGCAGACGCGGGTCCTGCGCCGAATGACCCGGTGACACCGGCCAGCCCGGCAAATTCAGATCCTTGAAAATCGAGCCGACCGGATAGGGCATCGAGGATGGCGGCACGATTCCGGGGAACGGCGAGCCACCGCCGGGAATGTCCGGCTTGGTCAAATAAGCGATGCCGCCGCGCATGGCGGACATGGCATCGCGATCCATCGTTTCGACGACGGGCAGATCGGCGATCGTTAGCGTGTTCATGACAGGTCTCCTCAAGAGGGTTGAATGGCGATGCATATGCGCGCCGCCTGACCGATCGTTTGCATGCGGCATGCCAACCTGCGGAAAACTAGCTGTTCGCGGCGTTTGATCGAATATTCGTGCGTTACACGGCTTTTTTTCGGCGATTCCGGCGCGTAGATACGCGTTCGCCGGCGGACGACAAACGACAGTCGACCCCGGCGATGTCGGCACGAGACAGACACGCGCTCCCCGTCGCCCTTATAGTGGGCGTCCGTCCCTTTTCGCCGCCGACATGTCTCCGAGCACCGCGCCCGCCAGCGTCGCCCCGCCGTGGCTGAAGATCGCGCCCGCCCTGTTCCTGCTGCTGTGGTCGAGCGGGTTCGTGTTCCTCAAGCTCGGACTCGCGTACGCCGATCCGCTGACGTTTCTCGCGCTGCGCTACGCGTGCGTGGTCGCGATTCTCGTGGTGCCGTTCATCGCGATGAAGGCGCCGCTGCCGGCCACCCGCACGGCCTGGCTGCATCTGGCGATGGTCGGATTGCTGATCCAGGCGGGTTATTTTGCGTTCACGTATCTGAGCCTGAAAGCGAGCAGTTCGGCCGCCGAAGTGGCGCTCATTACGTCGCAGCAGCCGATCCTGATCGGGCTGCTGGCGCCGGCGATCGCCGGCGAGCGTGTCGATGCCGTGCGCTGGACGGGTCTTGCGCTGGGCGTGGCGGGCGCGGCCATCGTGATTCTCGCGCGCTCGTCGGTGCATGCGGGCGCGCCGCTCGGCATCCTGTTCGCCGTGCTGGCCCTGCTCTCAATGGCCGCCGGCACGCTCTACGAAAAGCGCTTCGGCCAGGCGACGCATCCGGTGACGGCGAACCTCGTGCAGTACGCGGTCGGACTGGCGGTGTCGGCGCCGCTTGCGTTTTTACTCGAGCCGATGCGCATCGAGTGGAGCCCGGGGCTCTTCGGCTCGCTTGCGTATCTCGTGCTGGCGAACTCGATCGTCGCGATCACGCTCTTTCTCGCGATGATCCGCCATGGCGAGGCGTCGCGCGTGTCGGCGCTGTTCTTTCTCGTGCCGCCTTCGACGGCTGTCATCGCGTTCCTGGTGCTCGGCGAGCCGATTCCGCCGCTCGCGTGGGCCGGCATGGCGCTCGCGGCGCTCGGGATTATGCTCGTGATGCGCAGTGGCCTCAGACGCCGTTAAGCGGCCGGCGAGATGTCGGGCGAGCGCCGGTGCGATCACCGGTCCGACAAGACCACAGCCGCATGCGTCGATCCCGTCTGCACGGCGATATCCTTCGCCGTCATCCCGCGATCATCCCGCAGGTCGCGATTGGCACCGCGTGCGAGGAGCATCGAAACCGTCTGCGCCTGATCGTACCCCGCGGCCCACATCAGCGCCGTCAGATGATTGTGATAAGCCGCATTCACATCGATCCCCGCATCGAGCAGTTGCTGCACCACTGCGGTATGCCCTTTCCCCGAGGCATACTCGATCGCCGTCTTGCCGACCCGGTCAGTAGCGCTCACCTCCGCGTGACGCGCAAGCAGCAATCCGACGATCTCCTCGTTGCCGTCGAACGCGGCGGCCATCAGCGGCGTGATGCCCTGCACGTCGGCCTGGTTCACGTTCGCGCCGCGCTCGATCAGCATCCGCGCCATCGGCGTGAGCCCCTTCTTGCACGCGCTGATGAGCGCGGTATCGCCGATGCGGTTGCGCGAATCGATCGATGCGCCCTGTTCCAGCGCACGCACGACGCCCGCCTGGTCGCCCGCGCGGACCGCGCCGAGCAACTGCTCGTTGAGGGTGTACGCATCCTGCGCCGCCGATACGCCGCTCGCGCTCCACGCGGCCAGCAGCAAAACGGCGATGCACCCGCTGTGTCGAAGGCTCATGTCGAAGTCACTGAATATTGGCAACGTAGTTCGCCAGATTTTCGATGTCGCTATCCGAGAGCGTCTTCGTGACGCTCGTCATGCTGCCCGCGTCGTTGGTGCGCCGGCGCGCGCGGAAGTCCTCCAGTTGCTTGACGATGTACTGATAGTGCTGGCCCGCCACGCGCGGAATCTCGTTCTGCCCCGAGAAGCCGCCGAGATGGCACATCGTGCACAGCACTTCCTCGGACTTTTTGCGACCCGCGTCGACCTTCACCGGATCGGCCTTGAACGCAATCGATGCGGGCTTTTGCGCGGCGAAGTAATCGGCGAGATCGTGCATGTCGTCGGGCGAGAGGTTGGCGGCCATCGGGCTCATGCGCGGATCGCTGCGCCGTCCGGCCTTGAAGTCGCGCAACTCGAGGTAGAGATAGCGCGAGGTCTGCCCGGCGAGCACTGGATACTCGGGATTCGTCGAGTGGCCTTCGGGACCATGGCACGCCGCGCAGACGACGGCCTTCGCCTTGCCCGCCTCGGCGTCGGCGCGCGCGGCGGCCGGCAGCACGAAACACGCGGCGGCGAGCACGCACGCGAGCGCGCGTGCTCCGGCGCAGGGCAATCGCTTCGGACGCAAGGTCAAGGCTGGCTCAGGGCAGCGCAAATACGACGAGCGCGTTGCCGCGCTTGAAGTCGAGCTGGGTATTGCCGCCCGCCGCCACCGCGATGTACTGCTTGCCGTGCACCGTGTAGGACACCGCCGGCGCATTCACGCCCGCACCGCACTGATACTCCCAGAGCTTCTTGCCGGTGGCGGCGTCGAACGCGCGAAAGAGGCCGTTGCCTTCGCCGTTGAACACGAGGCCGCCCGCGGTCGCGAGCACGCCCCCGATCAGCGGCTGATCCGTCTTGAAGCCCCACGCGATCTTGCCCGTATCGACGTTCACGGCGACGAGCCGTCCCCACTGCTGTTCAGACGGAATCGTCTTGAACGCGCCGCCGAGCCACAGCTTGCCGCCAGGATAGTCGACACTTTCGACCTGATACGTCATCGGCTGGTGCAGGTTCGCAGCGTAGGCCATGCGCGTCTTCGGGCTGAACGCCATCGGCGACCATTCGACGCCGCCGTTCGCGCCCGGCAGCATCCGCGCGCCGTTCGCGGTCGGCAGGGTCCAGACGCCCTCCTGCGGGATCATCGCTTCCGACACGCGGATCAGGCGCCCGTCGCGACGGTCGTGCACATAGACAAAGCCCGTCTTGCCGCCGTGAATGATGCCCGGGATCGTCTGGCCGTTCTTGTCGCGCACATCGACGAGGATCGGCGGACTCACGGCATCGAGGTCCCACACGTCATGCGCAATGTACTGGTAGTGCCACTTGTACTTGCCGCTGTCGAGATCGATGGCGACGAGCGAATCGGTATAGAGATTGTCGCCGGGACGAATTGCGCCATAAAGGTCCGGCGACGGATTGCCGACCACGAAATACACGGTATGCGTCTGCCGGTCGACGGCGGGCGCCATCCATACGCCGCCGCCGAGCGTCTTGTAGAAATCGCCGCCCTTCGACGCGAGCTGCTGCTTCTCCGCCGCGATGTCGCGCTTCATGTTGCGCCCGACCGCGTCGTTTTCGGCCCAGACGCCTTCGTGGCCGGTCTCGGGGATCGTGTAGAAGGTCCAGAGCAACTGGCCGGAGTTGGCATCGAAGGCCTTCACGAAGCCGCGAATGCCGTATTCGCCGCCATTCGTGCCGATCAGCACCTTGTCGTCGACGACGACGGGCGCCATCGTCTCCGAGTAGCCGAGTTCGGGGTCAGCGATCTGCGTCTGCCAGAGAAGCTTGCCGGTCTTCGCATCGAGCGCGACGAGCTTTGCGTCGAGCGTGCCCATGTAGAGGCGGTCGCCGAGGATCGCGACGCCGCGGTTGTTCGGTCCGCAGCAGAAGGTCGTGACGGGCCCCATCTTGTGCTTGTAATGCCAGTATTCCTTACCGGTGACGGCATCGATTGCGTAGACGTGGTTGTACGAAGTAGTCAGGAACATGACCCCGTTCGAGACGATCGGGGCCGTCTCCATCGATTCCATCACGGCCGTCTGGAAGATGAATGCGGGCCGCAGCTTCGAGACGTTCGTCGTATTGATCTGCGACGCGCTCGCGTAGCGCGTCTCGGCGTAGGAGCCGTTCGAATGCAGCCACGACGACGCGTCGCCCGCGGCGGCATCGAGCTGCCCTTGCGTGATCGGGCGCAGCATGTCGGGCATGGGCGCGGCTTGCGTGGTCGCCGTGTTCTGTATCTCGTCGGCTGCCCGCGCGGGCGTGGTCCATATCAGGCTGCCGGCGCCGGCGTAGGCACCGCAGAGGAACAGAGGGAAAAGTGTATTGCGGAACCCGGCCATGACAGTCTCCCGATCGTTATTGTTCTGCTTCAGTTTTACGACGGTGTGCGACGGCTTTGCGGCGGTGTGTCGAGCGCACGGAAATGCGCAGTGCTCGTGCAGAACTCGCGTTAGAGAATAGGCAATTTCAACCGGCTTTTCCAGACGTACTTAATGCTCGGATCTAATGCGCATTTCAAAAAGGCGCGGGCGTAAGGCATCTGTCGGTTGCCATGCACTTCCCGCGATTTTTAGTAGTATGGTTTGAAAGCGCCGACGCCTGATTTGCCGCATTGCAAGGAAGAGCGCATCGAGTGGGGCACAATGCAGCACCGTCCTTGCAAGGGTATCCAAATTGAATCCACGCCAGCCCATCGACATCGCACGCATCCTGCTCGTCATCGTGATCCTCTCCGCGCTGACGATCGGGAGCCTGTATGTCTTGCGACCCTTCCTGCCGGGCCTCATCTGGGCGACGACCATCGTCGTGGCCACCTGGCCGATGATGATCGCGATCCAGCGCCGCTGCGGCAACCGCCGCTGGATCGCCACCACGATCATGCTGCTCATGCTGCTGATCGTGATCGTGCTGCCTCTCTATCAGGCGATCTCGACGCTCGCGCTGCACGGCGGCGAGATCATGGCGGCCATCAAGGGCCTGCCCGCCTACGCGCTGCCTCCGCCGCCCAGTTGGATCCACGACGTGCCGCTCGCCGGTGCGCGTGTCGCGCTCGAATGGCAGACGCTCTCCGACGCCGGCCCCGGCGGCCTGCTCGCGAAGATCGAACCCTACGTGACGATCGCCGCGCGCTGGATGCTCCAGCATGCGGCTGTCGTCGGCGTATTCGTCATTCACATGTTCATTACCGTGATCATCGCGGGCATTCTCTATACGCAGGGCGAACAGGCCGGCCATTTCATCACGCGATTCGCCACGCGCATCGCCGCGCAGCGCGGCGCCGAAGCCGTCAAGCTCGCGGGGCTGTCGATCCGCGCGGTGGCGCTCGGCATCGTCGTGACGGCGGTGACGCAGTCGGCGCTGGGCGGCATCGGGCTGTGGATCGCGGGCGTGCCGTCGGCGGGCATCCTGACGGCCCTGATGCTGATGTTCTGCCTCGCGCAGATCGGGCCGCTTCTGCCGCTGCTCGGCAGCGTCGCGTGGCTCTTCTGGCACGACGCGCACGTGACCGCGATCCTGCTCTTCATCTGGTCGATCATGATCGCGATGCTCGACAACGTGCTGCGCCCGCTGCTCATCAAGCGCGGCGTGAACCTCTCGATGCTGCTGATCCTCTCGGGCGTGCTCGGCGGCATGTTCGCGTTCGGCATCGTCGGGCTGTTCATCGGGCCGGTGATCCTCGCGGTCACTTCCGCGATCCTCAATGCGTGGATCAACGAGCAGCCGCCGCTCGCGCAAGTCGAGCCGACGATCGGGCAGCCGGCTCCTTCCCCGGCGGTACTCGGGCCGAACGACGCTGTGAATCCGCCCCGCCATCCCCGTGACGCGTGACGCGCCGATCCGTATCAAGCGGAATCGGCTCGGAACAAGAGAAAAGATCGCAAAATCGATGTCAAGTTTTGCGACCTACCGAGCCGATTTAGGAGTTATCGCGTTGATCGTTTTCCGCATCGATTCAAGCGTTTAATGAGATGTTGCATTCACACCCGCTTTGCATATTTAGGATAGCGTAGTCCATTACAATACGCGCCTTGCTTATTTGCCCGTTCGCGGGCGCGGGAGAATCGCCATGTCTTTGCACGACGTGGACTCCATCGATTACATCGGCGTCAATATTCTTTTCAGGCACGTCTACGTCGGCATCTTCGACGATCTCGACTGGGACGACGAAAGCACGCATTTTGCGCTGCTGACGAAGAAAATCGATCGGTATACACAGTACATTCGCTCCGGCCAGCTGCTGGCCGGCTACCCGGGGGTGCGCGGCTACGGCATCGTCTTCGAATACGTCGCGACGTGGCCGATGACGGTATCGGCCACGCGGTTCTGGAAATCGCGCGAGCAGATCATTCGCAGTGCAGGCTACGAAGTGCGCAGCCGCACCGTCGACGTCCGGCCCGTGCTGCGCGGCGAAGCTTCGCGCGACGCGGCGGCCGAAACCGGCGCAGACGAAGCATTGGCCGAATCCCTGCATGAAGCCGAAGCCGAAGCCGAAGCCGAAACGCTTTCGCGCATCGCGCCGTTGCTGTCGTTGCCGGCTCCTGCGCTCGTCACGCCGACCGTGCTCGGCCGCGCGCTCATCGCGTTGCCCCAGTTGACATCGATGCGCAGGTGAGGGTTTGCGGGAGACGCCCACCTCTCTGCGGTGAGCGTTTCCAGGAAGCGAAGCAAAGAAAAACGGCGAAACCCTGCGGGTTTCGCCGTTTTTTTACGTCCGCGCAGGATCGACGGCCCGCGTCCGACCCTTATCGCACCGCGCTGAGCGCCGAAGTCGCGCTGCCGGGCACCGAAATGCCATTCGCCTTCGCGTACTGCACGGCCTGCGAAAGCGTCGCGACGAGCGACTGCAACTGCCCCGGCGCCGATTGCGCGATATAGGTCGCGGCCTGTGCCGTCGCCGGATTCGAACCCGCCTGCACGAGCGACGACAGGCTCATTGTGTTGCTCACCGCGCCGAGATCCGACTGCAGCCCCGCATACTGGCTCACGCCCTTGCCGAGCGACGCGAGGCCGTCGCTGAACGCCTGCTTGTTCACGCTGCCGGCCGCAGGCGCCGCCGATCCGCCTGCGAATGCCTGCATCAGCGACTGCGACACCGTCTGCTGCGTCCCGCCGAGCTGCGACAGCACGCTCGCGCTAGGCAACGCGCCCGTAGCGCCCGAACCGCCCGACGCGTTCGCGAGCATTCCCGCCGCGGATTGCGCCTGGCTCGCCACGCCCGTCATCCCCATCGACGAAGCGAGACCCGACTGGCCCGCGAGCACCTGCTGGTTCGCGCCCAGATAGTTCTGCACGAGCGAGTTGAGCGCGGACGGCTGCGCCGTCCCGTTCGCGGCGTTTGCCGACGGTTCCGCCTTGCTGCCGCCGAAGCCGAACTGCTGGAGGTTGAGTTGCGCCTGCGAAGCCGCGGGCGCGATCAGTGCGCCTGCGACCAGCATTGCGATCCAGGATGAACGCTTCGCCATGTTCGGAATCTCCCTTGATTTGTCCGATGATCGATTGAGTGCCCGTTCGACCGATGGACATATCCGCGGTTCGTCCCGTTTACATTTGCTTGCGAATTCCTTCAGTCGATTGCGCCGAGGTCCGCGAGCGGATGCATGTCGCGCCGCCACGGCGAAGCGAGCACATGCTGCACGCGCTCGGCGCGGACTTCCGCGAGCGTCGCGGGCGCCCAGCGCGGCCGCTGGTCACGGTCGACGATCAGCGCGCGCACGCCTTCGCGGAAATCGCCGTCGCCGATCGTGCGGTACACGATGCCGAGTTCCATCCGGAAGCAACCGGCGAGCGTCATCTGGCGGCCGCGCAGCAGCGCGTGATACGTGACTTCGAGCATCGTCGGCGAGTGGCTCGTGAGCGCGCCGAGCGTCGCCGCGGTCCATTCCGACGCGCTCGCCTGCCGCAACGTCGCGACGATGCGTTCCACGCCGCCCGCCGCGCCGAAATGCCGGCTGATCTGCGCGCGATGCGCTTCAAGCGGCGCATCGCGCTCGACGTTCGCGGGCGGCACGAACACGCGGCGCAACCCGTCGAGCGCGCTTTCCGAGGCGTCCCAGCGTAGCGCGTCGAGCCGTTCGACGAAACCGTGCAGCCACGCCGACGGCACGCAGACATCTGCGAGTCCGTACGCGACGGCGTCGGCGCCCGAGAGCATCGCGCCCGTCAGCCCCGCATACAGTTCGACGTCGAGCGGCATCCGGCGCATGAAATACGTCGCACCGACGTCGGGCAGCATGCCGATGCGCGTCTCGGGCATCGCCATGCGCGTGCGCTCCGTGACGACGCGCAACGCCGCGCCCTGCGCGAGCCCCATGCCGCCGCCCATCACGATGCCGTCCATCAGCGCGACGACCGGCTTCGGGAAATGATGAATCGCGTAATCCAGCCGGTATTCGTCGACGAAAAAGCGCAGCCACGGCGTCTCGTGCGCGGTGTCGCTGCGTGCCGCATCGTAGAGCGCGCGAATGTCGCCGCCCGCGCAAAACGCCTTTTCGCCCGCGCCGCGCAGGACGACGGCGGCGATCGCATCGTCGATCCGGCAGTTCTCGAAGGCTTCCGTCAGCAAACCGATCATGTCGTGCGACAGCGCGTTCAGCGCGCGCGGCCGGTTCAGCGTGACGACGGCCACGCGATTGACGATCTCGAAGCCGATTTCCGGCTCGTCCTGCACCACGCTCTGTGTGCTCATCGCGTGCTCCAGGCCGGCTTGCGCTTGTCCAGGAACGCGGCGACGCCTTCGCGCTGGTCGGCGCCATCGAAGAGATCGACGAAACGCTCGCGCTCCATCGCGAGTGCGGCGCGGCGCGGCGTGCCTTCGCGCGCGGCGTGGATCAGCGGCTTGGAGAACGCAATCGCGTCCGGGCTCATCGACGCGACGCGCGCCGCCATCTTCAATGCGTGATCGTAGGCGCTGCCCGTCGGCACGATTTCCTCGACGAGGCCGATGCGAAATGCGGTTGCTGCATCGACGCGTTCGCCGGTCAGGATAATGCGCTTCGCCCAGCCCTCGCCGACGAGCCACGGCAGCGTCTGCGTGCCGCAGCCGCACGGCAGGAGGCCCACCGACGCTTCCGGCAGCGCCATCTGCGCGTGTTCTTCCGCGATGCGGATGTCGCACGCGAGCGCGCATTCCAGGCCGCCGCCCATCGCATAGCCATTGATCGCGGCGATCACGACCGCGCGCGCATTCTGCAGCGCTTCGAACGCGGCGCCGAAACGCTGCGCGGCGACGCGCGCGTGCGCCTTGTCACCATCGGCGAACTGGTTCAGATCGGCGCCCGCGCTGAAGAATTTCGGCCCATGTCCGGTGACGACGATCGCGCGCACGGTCGCGTCGTCGTTCAGGCGTTCGATGGTCTCCTGCAACATCAGCAGGCCCTCGGCAGTGAACGCATTGGCCGGCGGGCGATTCAGTTCCAGCGTGACGGTCGCGCCGTCGCGTTTCATGTCGATCATCGTTGGCGGTTCCTTATTCTGCTTTCGCGTTCTGACGCAGTTCGGGAAAGTCTTCTTCCCAGAATTCGAATTCGCCCCGCGCCGCGCCTTCTACGCGCGCCGCTTCCTGCCGCCGCAGTTCCACGCGGCGGATCTTCCCGGAAATAGTCTTGGGCAGTTCCGCGAATTCGATGCGCCGGATGCGCTTGTAAGGCGCGAGCCGTTCGCGCGAAAACGCAAAGACGCTGCGCGCGACATCGGGCCCGATCGTGAAGCCGTGCCGCACCGTGACGAAGGCCTTCGGCACCGAAAGCCGCAGTGGATCGGGACTCGGCACGACCGCCGCCTCCGCGATCGCCTCGTGCTCGATCAGCACGCTTTCGAGTTCGAACGGGCTCAGCCGGTAGTCGGACGACTTGAACACGTCGTCCGCGCGGCCGATGTAGGTGAAATAGCCGTCCGGCGTGCGCGCGGCCACGTCCGACGTGCGGTAGTGGCCGTCTCGCATCGCGTTCGCGGTGGCGGCGGGATTGTCCGCGTAACCGGTCATCAGGCCGAGCGGCGGCTCGTCGACGGGCAGCGCGATCTCGCCTTCGTCGGCGGGATGGCCGTCGGGATCCAGCAGGTTCACGCGGTAACCCGGCAGCGGCCGGCCCATCGATCCCGGCACGAGGCGCTGTCCCGGCGAATTTGCGATCTGCGCGGTGGTTTCGGTCTGGCCGTAGCCGTCGCGGATCGGCACACCCCACGCCGCCTGCACCCGCTCGACCACTTCAGGATTCAGCGGCTCCCCCGCGCCGACGATCTCGCGCAGCTTTATTTTGTACGACGCGAGCGGCTCCTGCACCAGCATGCGCCAGACGGTCGGCGGCGCGCAGAGCGTGGTGACTTCGTGCCGCACGAGAATGTCGAGCGTCTTTGCGGCGTCGAAACGGCTGAAGTTGTAGATGAAGACGCACGCGAGCGCGTTCCACGGCGCGAAGAAGCAGCTCCACGCGTGCTTCGCCCAGCCGGGCGAACTGATGTTCCAGTGGACGTCGCCGGGTTGCAGGCCGATCCAGTACATCGTCGACAAGTGGCCCACCGGATAGCTCTGGTGCGTATGCGCGACGAGCTTCGGCTTCGACGTCGTGCCGGAAGTGAAATAGAGCAGGTAGGGATCTGCGGCGTTCGTTTCGGCATCCGCAACGAACGTCGCCGACGCTTCATACGCTGCATCGAAGTCGAGCCAGCCTTCCCGTGTTGCGCCCACGGCGATGCGCAAAGCCGGCACCTCGACGTCGTCGAACTTCGACAACTCGTTGCCATCGACGATCACGTGCTGCACGCGCCCGAGCGCGATGCGGTCGCGCAGGTCGGCGGGTGCGAGCTGCGTGGTCGCGGGCAGCACGACTGCGCCGAGCTTCATCGCACCGAGCATCGTGTCCCACAGTTCGACGCGGTTCGGCAGCATCAGCAAAATGCGGTCGCCGCGCGCGACGCCCAGGCCACGCAGATGATTCGCGACGCGCGCCGAGCGCTCGCTCATCTGCGCGAACGAATAGCGCGTTTCGTCGCCGCTTTCATCGACGATCGCGAGCGCGGGCGCGTCGTTGCCCTGCGCCATCGGGTCGAAGTAATCGAGCGCCCAGTTGAAGCGGTCGAGCACCGGCCAGCGGAAGTCGCGGTACGCGGTGTCGTAGTCGGTACGGTGGCGCAGCAGGAAGTCTCTTGCGTTGATAAAGGCGTCGGCCGAGGTCATCGTGTCTCCTGTCGACCAGAGTTGGGGCTGTCGACCCGAGTTGGCGCTTTAGCGGTTACTCGGGTCCCATGCGCCTTACTCCGGTCCATCCAATTTAATTGTGCTTTTAGTAAAAGCCTACAGTTGCCGCGCGATCACCATCCTCTGCACTTCGCTCGTGCCTTCGTAGATCTGCGTGATGCGCGCATCGCGATAATGCCGCGCGACCGGATAGTCCTCCAGGAAGCCATATCCGCCGTGGATCTGGATCGCGTCCGAACACACGCGCTCGGCCATCTCCGACGCATAGAGCTTCGCCTGCGAAGCTTCCGACAAGCAGGCGATGCCCTCGGTGCGCATGCGCGCCGCGTGCAGCACGAGCAGGCGCGCGGCGTTCAGTTGCGTTTGCATGTCGGCGAGCATGTTCGCGACCGACTGATGCTCGTGGATCGGACGGCCGAACTGCACGCGCTCGTGCGAATAGGCGCGCGCCGCGTCGAAGGCGGCGCGCGCAATGCCGAGCGCCTGCGCCGCGATGCCGATACGCCCGCCTTCCAGATTCGAGAGCGCGATTTTCAGTCCCTCGCCGCGCGCGCCGAGCAGGTTCGCGGCGGGAATCGCGCAGTCGTCGAAGGTGATCGGGCAGGTGTCCGACGCGCGGATGCCGAGCTTGTGCTCCGGCGGCCCGACGTTGAAGCCGGGCGTGTCGGCCGGCACGATGAACGCCGAGATGCCCTTCTTGCCGAGTTCGGGATCGGTGACGGCGAACACGATCGCGATGCCGGCGCGCGCGCCGTTCGTCACGAACTGCTTGCTGCCGGAGATGACCCACTTGCCGTCGCGCTCGATCGCGCGCGTGCGCAGGTTGTTCGCCTCCGAACCCGCCTGCGGTTCGGTCAGGCAGAACGCGCCGATCACCTCGCCGCTCGCGAGTTTCGGCAGATACCCGGCTTTTTGCGCGTCGGTGCCGAATTTGAGGATCGGCCCGCAGCCGACCGAGTTGTGCACGCTCATCAGCGTCGCACAGGAGGCGCAGCCCGCCGCGATCTCTTCCATCGCGAGCGCGTAGGCGGTGTAGTCGCTGTAGGTGCCGCCGAGTTCCGCCGGCACGATCATGCCGAGCAGGCCGAGTTCGCCCATCTGCCGGATCACCGCATCGGGAATCTTCTTGTCGCGGTCCCATTGCGCCGCGTTCGGCGCGAGCACTTCGCTGGCGAATTCGCGAGCGGCGTCGCGGATCATGCGCTGCTCTTCGGTAAGAAAACTGTCGATCATGGATGGCTCGTTGGAGAGGGTGAAGGCGTGGGAGGTCGATGGTTTACACTTTTGGCCCAAGGCCTGCGTGACAGCGCGGCGACGCCCGTGCAAACGAGTCTAGGCAATCGCGGCGCGTTAGCCGATGCCCAAAACGATCATGCTATCTGAGCGCTTTCGCCACCCTTTCGCCACCTAGTGACAACCCCAACCCACAAGCCCGCCCGCGAGCGCGGATCGATTTCTGTGAGCCTCGTCGCCGAGGCATTGCGTTGCGCCGAGGCGCGCGGCGTGTCGCGCGAGTCGCTGCTCGCCGCCGCCGACATCGCGCCGGCCATGCTTGAATCGCCACGGGCGCGGGTCTCGCCGGCGCAGTACGGCAAGCTGTGGAACGCCACGGCCGATGCGCTCGACGACGAATTCTTCGGCCAGGACCGCCATCCGATGCGTCGCGGCAGCTTCGTGCTCCTGTGCCACGCGGCGCTCAGTTCGCGCGACGGCGCGCAGGCGCTCGCGCGCATCGCGAACTTCCTGCGCCTCGTGCTCGACGACCTCGCCTTCGAGCCCGACATTGACGCGACCCGCGTGCGCATCAGCCTGGTCGACCGCGATGAGCCGAAAAGCATGTTCGCGTATGCGACGGCGTTCATCCTGATCTACGGTCTGTTGTGCTGGCTGGTCGGGCGGCGCATTCCGGTGCTCTCGGCGCATCTGCGCTGCCCGGAGCCCGCCGCGAGCGACGAATACCGCCTGATGTTCTGCGACGACCTTTTCTTCGATCAGCCCCAATCGTATGTGGATCTCGCGCCGGAATGCGTCGGGCTGCCGGTGGCGCAGACGGTGGCGTCGCTGAAGACGTTCCTGCGTGAAGCGCCCGCGAACTTCCTCGTCAAGTACCGCAATCCGGATTCGCTCGCGGCCCGCGTGCGGCGCCGTCTGCGGCAGCTTCCGCCCGCCGACTGGCCCGACAGCGACCGCGTCGCGGCCGCGCTGAACATGGCCGAGGCGACGCTCAGGCGTCATCTGAAGCAGGAAGGCGTGACGTATCAGGCGATCAAGGACGGCTTGCGGCGCGACCTCGCGATTTCGCGTCTCGCGGACACGAGTGAAACCATCGCCGAGATCGCCGATGCGCTCGGCTTCGCCGAGCCGAGCGCGTTTCGCCGCGCGTTTCGCAAGTGGACAGGCGTGCGGCCCGCCGACTACCGACGCGCGGGATGACGCGCACGTGTGACGACGGGCGCGGGAAGGCGCTGCTATAGTGAATGAACCCGTTCTTCAGAGGAGCGCATCATGACGAAGCCGACCCGCGCCGACACCACGAAAAAGGAGCCGGCCGCATCCGAGGCGCGCAAGCGCGAGGACGAACTCCTCGACGAAGCGCTGGACGAGACCTTTCCGGCAAGCGATCCGATCGCGGTCCATCCGGAGCCCGAAGACAAGCCCGCCAGGCGATAGGCCGCGCGGCTTTTTCAGCCGTCGTCGAGACCGGACAGCAGCGCCGCCAGCTTCTCGACGTGCTGCAGCAGCAGTTTCTTGTGCTTGTCGATCTGTTCGAGACGACCGGCCAGATCGGCCCGGGCGGCATCGGAGAGGCGCTCGGATGCAAGCAGTTCCTCTGCCTTCGGATTCATGTTGTCGAGCTGGACGAGCGCCAGTTGCCGCTCTACGCGCCGCAAATCCTGCACGAGCAGCTCGCGGTTGCGCCGGAACACCAGATCCCTTCGATGCGATTCCGCCTGTGCAAGCGCCTGGTCGGCGATGCGGCGCGTCGCTTCAGTCTGCGACAGGAGCGGCTCAGGCCGGCGCAGCACCGGGGGCTTCGGTGCCGGGTGAGCGGTGCCGCGAAACACCGCGACCGGCGTTTCCTCGTCCATTGCGCGCTGGGCGGCCGCGGGAATGTCGGCGGGGCCGTGGCGCTGGTCCATCCAGTGCGGCGGCAGGCCGGTCACCGTTTCCACGCCTCGCACGAACTCCTCGCTGAAGTCGCGCCGGCCCGCCACGATCAGCTTCATGTGCGATGGCGAGAAGGTCATCATCCGCGCAAGCCGTGACGCGCCGCCGGCCGATCCGGTCAGCACGTTCAGGTTCGCCTGCCACACGTGATAAAGCGCTTCGTCGAAATCTTCCATGGGCTAGTCTCCAAGCAGACGGACACTTGCAGGTGCAATCCGCGGGCTTCGCATGATGGCTCAAGCCGCGCACATCCGTGTCCAGGTCGGGCCCGCGCGCCGCTGGCGGGCTTCTGCAGCACAATCTTACCGTCATCGCACGCGCGCCCGCTCACGATGTTGCGGTGATCATCCGCCTTTCGTGCCGTGGCAACAACGTCCGCGTTGCGCGAAGCCCTATGCAAGGCATAAAAACGACAACGCACGGCGCGAAGGCCGTGCGTTGTCGATGCAAGCAGACGAATCCACGATCAGGGTTCGTTGCGCAGATACCCTTCCTTGCTCGGATCGCGCATCCGCAACGACACGAGGAACGAGATGAAGCACAAGAGCGTCACGTACCAGTAGAACGTCGATTCGCTGCCGATCGATTTCATGTACAGCGCGACGTACTCCGCCGATCCGCCGAACACTGCGTTCGCGACCGCATACGACAGCCCGACGCCGAGCGCGCGCACTTCCGGCGGGAACATTTCCGCCTTGATGAGGCCGCTGATCGACGTATAGAAGCTGACGATCGCCAGCGCCACGATCACGAGCACGAACGCCATCACGGGGCTCGTGACGTCCTTGAGCGCGTGCAGGAGCGGTACCGTGCCGATGGTCGCCAGGCCGCCGAAGAAGAGCATCGAGGTGCGGCGTCCGATGCGGTCCGACAGCGCGCCGAACAGCGGCTGCATGATCATGTAGACGAACAGCGCCGCGGTCATCACGTTGCTGGCCGTCTTCGCCGGCATGCCGGCCGTGTTCACGAGGTACTTCTGCATGTAGGTCGTGAACGTGTAGAAAATCAGCGAGCCGCCCGCCGTGAAGCCGACCACCGTCAGGAACGCACGCTTGTGCATCATCAGGCCGCGCAGCGTGCCGGCTTCCTTGCGCTGACGCGATTCGGCGGTGGTCGTCTCGTCGAGCGACTTGCGCAGGTAGAGCGACACCAGGGCCGCGCACGCGCCGATGAAGAATGGAATGCGCCAGCCCCACGCCTTCAGCTCTTCCGTCGAGAGGAACAGTTGCAGCACGACCAGCACGAGCAGCGCGGCGAGTTGTCCGCCGATCAGCGTCACGTACTGGAACGACGCGAAGAAGCCGCGACGGCCCTTCAGCGCGACTTCACTCATATAGGTCGCGCTCGTGCCGTATTCGCCGCCCACGGAAAGACCCTGGAACAGGCGCGCGAGCAGAAGGAAGAACGGCGCCCATGCGCCGATCGTCGCGTAGGTCGGCAGGAAACAGATCACGAGCGAGCCGCCGCACATCATCAGCACGGAGATCATCATCGCGTTGCGGCGGCCGTGCTTGTCGGCGATGCGGCCGAACATCCACCCGCCGATCGGGCGCATCAGGAAGCCCGCCGCGAACACGCCGGCGGTGTTGAGCAACTGGGTGGTGGCATTGCCGCTCGGGAAGAACGCGGCCGAGAAGTACAGCGCGAGGAACGAGTAGATATAGAAGTCGAACCACTCGACGAGATTCCCCGACGAGGCCCCGACAATCGCGAAGACGCGCCGCCGGGTGTCTGCTGCCTGTGTAACGGTAAGGTCGGTCATGCTGTATTCATTCCTTGTCGCTTGTTGGAATAGCGGTATGGGCCGCTGTCGGAGCCGGTCGTTGACGGATCGGACCGGGTCGGGCGCTCTGCTGGCGTTCGGGCGGAAGTTTACGACGATAGCGGCCAAGGTCATTGAAAGCGTTGGTAGGTGATTACCCCTATTACGCGATTTATTGATTAATTATCGATAAAGTGTCGGCTTCATATTTTGCGCGACACTTTCTTCTTCACCGGAACGACGAGACGCCCATGAACACCCGATCCCCCATCGCACTGGATGAAGCGCTTGCGTCGAAATTCGCGCGCGTCGCGCTCGGACACCTGACGCGCGAATATCCGAACAAGCTAGATCATGTGATGGCGAGCGCCGCCGACGTGCAGGGCCCGCGCGCGCTGCATCCCATCTTCTACGGCAGCTACGACTGGCATTCGTGCGTGCACGGCTACTGGCTGATCGCCCGGCTCTACGAGCGCTTTGCGCACTTGCCCGAGGCGCCGTCGATTCGCGCCGTGATCGACGAGCACGTGACCGAGGCGAACGTCGCGCAGGAAGTCGCGTATCTGGAGCGCCCCGCCGCGCGCGGCTTCGAGCGGCCGTACGGCTGGGCGTGGCTGCTCGCGCTCGCCGGCCAGTTGCAGTCGATGTCGTCCGCAGAAGGCAAGCGCTGGGCGTCGACGATGCAGCCGCTTGCCGACGCGTTCGTCGCGCGCTTCACCGAATTCCTGCCGAAATCGACTTATCCGCTGCGAGTGGGGACGCACTTCAACATGGCGTTCGCGCTGTCGCTTGCGATCGGCTATGCGCGGCAGGTGCACGATACCGCGTTCGAAGCGCTGCTCGTCGATACGGCTAAGCGCTGGTATCTGCACGACGAGGCGTGCCAGGCGTGGGAACCGGCCGGCGACGAATTCCTCTCGCCTGCGCTGATGGAGGCGGAACTGATGCGGCGTGTGCTGCCGGCAGACGAATTCGTCGGCTGGTTCGACCGCTTCCTGCCGAAACTCGCCGCGCGCGAGCCCGCGACGCTCTTCGTGCCGGCCACCGTCACCGACCGCAGCGACGGCAAGCTCGCGCATCTGGACGGCCTGAACTTGAGCCGCGCGTGGTGCCAGCGCTCGATTGCACGGGCGTTGCCGGCGGGCGACGCGCGCATTGCGCTGCTGGACGACGTCGCCGACGAGCACCTCGCGGCGGGCATCGCGCACGTCGCAGGAGACTACATGGGCGAGCACTGGCTCGCGACGTTTGCGCTGCTTGCACTGGAGGTTTGAGGGGGCTCGGGGTTGGGCGGTCAACACCGTCTGATGGTTTCTGCGCTTCTGTGGAACTTGCTTTCTTTGTGGTCGATTAGCTCTGCCCCTGTCCGGGGCGGGACTTACTTTCTTTGCTGCTGCAAAGAAAGTAAGCAA
>NZ_FCOG02000120.1 GCF_001544975.2 Caballeronia arationis
AACTGGGAGTTTCGCAACTGCTTATCTGCACCTATCCGCACGCTGCGCTTGGCTTCGCGCGATTCTGCAAGACCGACTACCTACCGTGCATTCATGTGGCATCCCCAGACCACTACGCAGCCCAGCCGACAAGATCGTGTCACTGTCACCACATCGAAATGTCGTGCCGGCCTGTTCGATGGTGATATTGTTCATATCGCGTTACTCCCCGAGCTCGACGGCTACTGTTCCATTGGTGACGATGACGTCATATGTCTTGAGAGGAATGCTGCACGGAGCAGATACAACCTTGCCGGAACGGACGTCAAAAGCACCTTGATGGAAGGGGCATTCGACGATGCCGTCTTCGACCTCGCCCTCACATAATGAGGCGTCACCATGCGTGCAGGTGTCATCGGTGACATAAAATTCGCCGTCGACGTTAAAGACGGCCAATGGTGGAAGGCCTTCCAGCTCGACCCGTTTGGCGCAGCCATGCGCGACGTCGCCCGTCTCGCAAACGATTTTTATTACTCGATCAGCAGCATTCATTTCAAGCATCCCGTCATTAACGTCCGCGCCACGGCCGGCTCGGAATATTAATGAACAGGATAAACACCGCGAAGAGTTTCCGAAATCGGCGCGTTTTCTTATCGGGTAGATGCTTTCACTTATGCAACGAGCCTTCCGCCACGTTCGCGTCGATGCCCGACAGGAGTTCGAACACCGCGCAATCGCCGTGATCGATCGCGACAATGAAGAAGCCCCACGGGCATTCACAGCAATGACCTTACGGGGTCGCTTCAGAAAACGGAAGATAAAGCGCGTTAAGCTCGGCGACCACGCCAAAGTCTAGGCGCTGTCTGAACAGGCGGAAGCGCCGAGCATGACCGAAGCAAGCAACAGTGAAATGAGGTCGAGTCGGAGACAGCTCGGAAAGCAAGCGACTCAAGCTTCGGGAAGTGGTCGCAGTGGCTTGAATTTTCCCGCCTGAAGCTTCTGGCTTTGGCGCCATACATAGTCGCCCGTCAGGTTGATGTGTTCCCAGCCAAGTGGCGAAAGGTACGGCAATAGCCCGGCGTCGGGCTGCATGCCGCGGACATGCATGGCCTGGACGGCCCGCCCCAAGTAGACGGTGTTCCGCAGCACGATTCCCGCCGTGACCAGATTCAGTCCACTGGCGCGGTAGCGCTGCGACTCAAAACTGCGATCACGGATCTCCCCGAGGCGATAGAAGAAGACCGACCGGGCAAGCGCGTTGCGAGCCTCGCCCTTGTTTAGCCCAGCGTGCACGCGGCGGCGCAGTTCGACGTTTTGCAGCCGGTCCAGGATGAGCAAGGTACGCTCGATGCGACCAATTTCGCGCAAGGCGACAGCAAGGCCATTCTGCCGGGGGGGTAGCTACCCCGCTTGCGCAACATCAGCGAGGCGGTGACGGTGCCTTGCCGGATCGACGTTGCCAGGCGCAACACCTCATCCCAGTTCCGCCTGATATGCTTCTCGCTGTAGGTGTCACCGATCATCGGCGTCAGTGCGGAATAATCCTTCACGCTGCCGGGCACACACAGTTTCATGTCATAGAGATCGCGGATGCGAGGCGCGAACTGGAACCTGAGCAGATGCCTCAGCGCAAAGGGCACTGTCAGGTTGAAGGGGAGGCGGCGGTAGAATGAAGCGATGAAGAAGACAAAATCGCTTTATCACGGCCACCGCTTCCCTGCCGTCGTAATCAGCTGCGCGGTTCGCTGGTATTTTCGGTTCAACCCCGAACTTTCGGTTCAACCCCGAACTTGTCGCACCAGCAACGGATCGTTTCGTATGTGACCACGACACCACGCTCGACGAGCATGGTGCTGAACTCGACGTGCTGGTGCAAAAGCGGCGCGACAAGGCCGCGGCAAAGCGCTTCTTCCAAAAGGTGCTGCGTTCAAACCCGGTGCCGCGTAAGATCGTTACCGACCAGCTGCGCAGCTATCCGGCGGCGAAGGCTGACATTCTCGAGCTCGCTCATGTAAAGCACGTTTTTGTCAAAGCGGCTGCACGTGTGAACAACCGTGCCGAGAGCAGTCTCCAGCCGACCCGAAGGCGCGAACGCCAGATGTGTGGCTTTCGCGATGCGCGTCGCACGCAGGCGTTTCTCTCATGCTTCGGCCCGATCAGGCACCACTTCGCATTGCCGAGCCATCAGATGAACGCGGCATGTCATCGCGCCGCACTCCAAAAACGCTTTGCCATATGGCATGATTGGACTGTCACTGCCGCGGCCAATAAAATTATATTATAAGGATAACTACTCATCCGCCACACAGGTAGTCTAACCTCGTCAACTTGACAGAGCCGTTGTTGCCGGGACTCATCGGTTCGCCGGAGATCGCGTTCAGGACTGGTGGCTGCCTGGTTGAAGCGAAATCAGTTGACCGTGCCCGCTCGCTTGTTCATCGAATACGCGGAGACTCAATCCCGACCGCTGCCCATCTCCTAACACGCTCACTTATCCGGACAAATCAGACGAGTGCCTGACTTGCAGCGGCCGCGCGGCTACGCAGCCAGTTGATGCTCGCGAACAACAAGACTGCGAACACGATCAACATAGTCGCAACGGCCAGAATCGACGGATCGATGGAATCCCGGATGCCGCTCCACATCTGCCGCGGTACGGTCTTTTGATCCGGGCCACCAATGAAGAGAATCACGATGACTTCGTCGAAGGAGGTGGCGAAGGCGAAGACGCTTCCCGTCGCGACCGCGGGGGTGATCAATGGAAGCGTCACGCGCTTGAACGTGACCCACGGTGGCGCACCCAGCCCGGACGCTGCGCGCAGCAGGCTCTGATCGAAAGACAATAACGACGCGGTCACGGTGATGACGACAAACGGCGTGCCGAGCGCGGCATGCGCAAGGATGACACCGGGGTAGGAATTCACGAGCCCCAGTGGCGCGAAGACGAGATAGAAGCCCGCGGCGACCACGACGATCGGCACAATCATCGGGGAGATGATGATTGGCATGACGATCGAGCGTAGCGGAAACTGCGTTCGCGACAGGCCGAGCGCCGCCAGCGTCCCGAGACAGGTTGCGATTAACGTGGACGCTGCGCCAATGGCGACACTGTTCAGCAGCGCACGTTGCCAGTCCGCACTCGTGAGGGCTTGTTCATACCAGCGCAGCGAAAACCCCTGCAGTGGATATGAGAAATACGAGCCGGAGTTGAACGAGAGCGGAATGATCGCGAGAATGGGCGCCACGAGGAAGAACAAGACGAGCGCGGAATGCAAGCGCACCCAGCGAAAAGCGACGCGCTCCGTCAGCACCGTATTGCGTTTATCTTGCATGATCGTTCCTTTGTCTATAGGTGCCTCAACCGAACCGCAAACGGTCGATGCCGACGATGCGATTGAAAATGAAATAGAAGATCGCCGTAAAGATCACGAGATAGGCCGACAGCGCGCCCGCGAGTCCCCAGTTGAGTTGGGTGTTCGTCTGGATCGCGATGAGCTGACTGATCATCTCATCGCCTGCGCCGCCGAGCAGGGCAGGTGTGATGTAGTAGCCAAGGGCCAGTACGAACACCAGGAAGCATCCCGCTCCGACTCCCGGCAAAGTCTGGGGAATATAGACGCGCACGAAAGCCTTGAACGGATGAGCGCCCAGAGACTTCGCCGCGCGCAGATACACGGGCGAGACGCTCTTCATCACCGAGTAGATCGCGAGAATCATGTAAGGCAAAAGCACGTGCGTCATGCCGATCAATACACCTGTGCGATTGAAAACGAGCGGCACCGGATGTGTCACGATGCCGAGACTCATCAGCAGGCTGTTGACGACGCCACCCGGTTGCAGAAGCACATACCACGCCGTAGTACGCACCAGCAGCGAGGTCCAGAACGGCACGATGACCAACAGCATCAGCCGGTTGCTGCTTTTTTCGGGCAGATTCGCGAGCAACCAGGCCACTGGATAACCCAGCAGCAAGCAGAGCACGGTCACCGTGAAGCTGATTGAGATTGTTCGCACGAACGCCTCGCGATAGACCGAAGTGTTCGCTGGCAGCGAGGCGATCGAGCCTTGCGGCGTCATTCTCGCGTCCACGGCATTCAGCAGATAATCGGGAGTCGGCGACGCGGCCGCGCGCTTCAACAGGCGCCATGTTTCAGGCGAGTTCCAGCGTTCGTCGATCTCGATCAGCGCCGGCTTCCAGGCGGGAGGCGTATCGCTGCGAATGCCGCGTGCCGTCTTCATCAGCAGGCTGCGAAATTCGGGTTGCGCGAAATTCATGCGCTTCGCGACTGTGCCGAGTTGTCCGCTTTGCTGCGCGTCCTTGATTCCGGACGCGAGCAGGGCGAACGTATGCTCATCAGGCACGCCACGGCCGTCCCAAGCATCGAGTGCGCGGGAAAGTGATGGCATGCTGTCGGGCACTTCGCGGTTCTGTGCGCTGCGGGCGAGCAACAGCGCGATCGGCGCAATGAAGGTCGACAGTAGAAACACGATCAGGGGAAGCGCCAGCATCAGCGCTCGAAGCGATGCGCGGCGTTGTGCCTTTTGATAGGATGCGCGGCCGTCGGCTCCCGTCGGAGAGCCAGCGACCGGAGCATGGGCCGGTACGGGGGTATGGGTGGTCGCGGTCACAGCGGGCTCTCTTTCGATCGAAGTGTTACTGCGTCAACCAAACCTGGAAGCGCTTGCTGATCTCATCAGCGTTATCCGCCCAGAAGGTCGGATTGATCTGGATCGCACGCTTGAAGTTATCCGGCGCGGTCGGCAGGTCGGCCAGTCGCTGCTTGTCAACGAGGGGGATGGCATCCCTGCGCGGCGGCGCATAAGCGATGTACTTCGAAAGGTCAGCGTAGGCCTTCGGCTGCGATGCTGAAACGATGAACTTCGCTGCCGTGTCGGCGTGCTTCGCGCCCTTCGGGATGCCCCACCATTCATAGTCGTAAACTTGAGCATCCCAGACGATCTTGAAGGGCTTGTTGTCCTTCTTCGCGGCATCGTCGATTCGGCCGTTGTAGGCCTGCGTCATCACGACGGCGCCATCGGCGAGCAGTTGCGGAGCTTGCGCGCCCGACTCCCACCACACGATGCTCTTCTTGATCGTGTCGAGCTTCTTGAATGCGCGGTCAACGCCCGCTGGCGTCCCGAGAACCTTGTACACATCTTTCGGATCAACGCCGTCGGCAATCAGTGCCCATTCCATCGAGCCCTTCGGTGACTTGCGCAGCCCGCGCTTGCCAGGGAATTTCTGTAAGTCGAAGAAATCGTTGATGGTGCTCGGCGCGGTCTTCAGCTTGCTCGCGTCATAGGCGTAGACCGTGGACCACACCATGCTCGCAACCGCGCAGTCGCTGATAGAACCGGGAATGAAGTCACTCGTATTGCCGAGACTCTTCTTGTCGATCTTCTTGAGCAGCCCTTCGTCGCACGCGGTGATCGCGTCGTTGCTCTCGAGATCGATGAGATCCCATGTCGTGTTCTTCGCCTGCTCCATCGCGGAAAGCTTCGCGAGACCGCCGTCGTACGATTCGAGCGAGAAGTTGACGCCGGTCGCCTGCGTGAACGGCTCGAAATAGGCTTTCTTCGCCGCGGCCTCATAGGCGCCGCCAAAGGTGACGACGTTGAGCGTTTCCGCGGCCTGCACCGAAACGGCAGCGACGGCGACTACGGCAAGTGCGGCACATTGTGCTTTGATGTGAGTGCGCATATCAGTTGGCTCCTGCGGCTGCGGCCGAGATGATGGAAGGTGAGGGCGATGCGGGGGTAAGAACTATAGGCGCGCTGCGGGGCACGCTCGCAGCGAGAATCTTGCAGTCGTCATGGCGCCAGGCCACCTCGATGGTGTCCCCAGCCGAAGGCAAGGCGTGGCGTTGCGTATTGGGAATCTTGGCAACGAAAGCGTCTCGCGAACCGA
Source organism: Caballeronia arationis (assembly GCF_001544975.2). GTDB lineage: Bacteria > Pseudomonadota > Gammaproteobacteria > Burkholderiales > Burkholderiaceae > Caballeronia > Caballeronia arationis. The sequence continues at coordinate 5,888 of NZ_FCOG02000120.1, forward strand.
GCGTCAGATGCACTCGATGATGATCGCCGCAATACACAAGCTCCTGCACCTTGGCGCGCACGACGTTGCTGTGCGCGTCCAGTTGCGTGCCTTCGGCGCTCGGGATATGTGCGCGCTCCGGGCGCAAGGCGAGCATCGCTTCGTCTCCTTCGCGCAGGCCCCGTTCGCATCGGCCGCGAATGATGTTGCCATCGGAGAGCGCCAACGTCGCCCATTGGTCGCCGGCCGTCAATACACGGCCCCTCAGGCCGTTGTTTTCACCGACGAAGTTCGCGACAAAGGCGTTCTGTGCGTTTTCATACAGCTCCGTGGGCGTTGCGGCTTGCTGGATGCGGCCATCGGAAAAGACGGCGACTCGGTCCGACATCGTCAGCGCTTCTGCCTGATCGTGCGTCACGTAGACGATCGTCAGCGACAGCTCGCGATGCAGCCGCATGATCTCGTACTGCATGGTTTCGCGCAGGCGCTTGTCGAGTGCGCCTAGTGGCTCGTCCATGAGAACGACGCTGGGTTCGAAGACGAGTGCGCGGGCGAGCGCGACGCGCTGCTGTTGTCCGCCTGAAAGCTGTGCTGGACGTCGGTTTGCCAGATGCGGCATTTCGATCATCTCCAGCGCGCGCTTCACACGTGCCTTCTGGTCCGTGCGGCTCACACGCCGCACGGACAAGGGAAATGCCACGTTCTCGGCAATCGTGAGATGTGGAAAGAGCGCGTAGTTCTGAAACACCATGCCGATGTCGCGCTGATGCGGCGGCTTGTCGTCGAGACGTTTGCCGTCGAGACGTATTTCGCCTTGCGTGGGCGACTCGAAACCGGCGAGCATCATGAGCGTGGTCGTCTTGCCCGAGCCCGACGGACCCAGCAGCGACAGAAACTCGCCCTTTCGCACATCAAGGTTCAAATCATCGACAACGTAGTTCGCGCCGTCGTACGACTTGCTAACGCCTGAGAACGAAATGTAGGATGGGTTTGACATCGTAAAAGCGTCCTGTCGAGAGTGCTTCGATCAACACACAGTGAGCTTCGACGCCAGATAGCGCGCGAAGTCATAGTTTGGGCGTTCGAGGGGGCTCAGATGGCCGGGCTTTGCAAGCGGGGCATGCACGCCGCGAAACACCGCTTCCACGCCGCGCTTATCTTCCGCATTCACTTCGTCGAGCAAAGCCTTGAGCGTGGCCATATGCGCGTTGGCTTCGGGATCGGCGATAAAGTCGGGTGAAAGCCCGCCGCCGAAACGGATATGCACGCGGTCGACGCCTCGGGGCTGCAACACGAGATACCAGAAGTATCCTGGCGTGAGTGTGACGAGATGCGTCGGATAGATCGCGAGCAAAGCCGTGGTCTTGCGCCAGTGGCCGGTCAGACGGTTGTTGTCCGGATGAGCGTTGCCAATGGGAAGCGATGCTTCCTTGGTGATCCAGTGATAGTTGAACGCCGGATAACCGGGCGGGCATTCCATTTCCTCAAGGCGCGAGTGCGGACCGACCGTTGCGCGATGCAGCATCGGCAAGTGATAGCTTTCCATGAAGTTTTCGGCGAGGATCTTCCAGTTGGTGTCCCAGACGTGCTCTTCATGGAATGTTTCGATGTAGTCGGTCATGCCGTATGCGCCGACAAGCTCAGTGAGCTGCGCGAGCTGCTGATGCACAGGCGGTGCGTTTTCATCGAGCGTCACGTAGATCCAGCCTTGCCATTCCTCGCAGCGGACCGCCGGGAGCTTGTAGCTTTCCTTGCAGAAACCCGCCTGCTGGTCCATCAGCGGCGCGCTCTTAAGCGCACCGTCGAGCCCATAGTTCCAGGCGTGGTAAGGACAGATGATCCGTCGTATGTTCCCACGGCCTTCGAGCAGAATCGACATGCGATGCAGGCATACGTTCGACATCGCCCGGAGCCCCATCTTCTCATCGCGCACGACGACGATCGGTTGAGCCGCGACGCTCGCGGTCAGATAGTCGCCAGGCGCCTTCAGCGCGCTCGCGCGACCCACGCATTGCCACTCTTTCGCAAAGATCGCCTGCTCTTCGAGAGACAGGAACTCGGACGACGTGTACACGCCAGGAGGCATCGAGCGCGCGTCGCTGAATGGTCGCTCGCAGCCTGCCACAAGCTCGTCGACCAAAGCGGAGACTGCCGTTTGCCTGGTGGGATTTTCCATGGGACGCTCCTAAAGCCGAGTGCGTTCGCGCTACGGGGTCCGCGCTTCAATCGCCTCGAATGAAGGTAAATCTATCAGGTCAATTTACCAGTCAAAACATTGTTTTTGGATGCTAAAGCTAGGATTTAGCTATGCAGGGCGCGCGAAGCCCGTCCGCTATGGTTGCCGGTTATGCGTCGAGCTTTAGGCGGCGTATATAGCTTTCGCTAAAGGTAGAGAATCGGGACACCACTTGCCGCGGCTTCATCGTTTTCGATTGGGCGATTCCGAGCGTCGTCGCGTTGACGTTGTCCCTAAAATGCTTGATCACGAACTCACTTCCGTCGACCGTTTGCGTCGAATTCAGCGGGAAGTTCAGGATGCTGTAACCCAGCCCGTTCGCAACCATCCCACGCACGACTTCCGGTAGCGAAGAACGAAAAGCGGGAACAGGCCGGGCTCCGACGACATCGAAGAGCGCGGCGAAGTAGTCCCGGCTGTGCGGCAGATCCAGCATCACGTACGGCTCGTCTATCAGATCCTGTAACGACACCTTTCGCGCGCGCGCCAATCTGTGCGTCGCAGGCAGTATCGCGTACGGCGGCAAGGAAAGTAGCGGCGTGAAGGCGATGTCCTCGGACAGATCAAGACTGTAGGTGAGCACGATGTCGAGCGAACCGTCGTGCAGGCCCTTCAATAGCTCATCCTGATGCGCCTCGATGGTGCGAAAGCTGATTCCACCGTGCTCGCTCGTAAAACGGCTGATCAATCCTGGCATCAGGGGCGGCGCCAGAGAGACGAGACAGCCGAGCGCTATCGTTCCCTTTATGCCGCCATCCATTTCGGTGGCGGTCATCTGGAATTCCTCGGCCATCTTCAGCAGATTGCGCGCCTGTCCGAGCAGATCCCGCCCCGCCTGAGTCAGCGACAGGCCGCTTGCATGATGCCGGATGAACAACTGCACGCCGAACGAGATCTCAAGGTCGGCTAGCGCGGTCGAGATGGACGGCTGGGAAATGTGCAGGCGTCTCGCAGCAGCCGTAAAAGACAGCACTTCCGCGGTCACTACAAAGTATCGCAACTGGCGCAGCGAGTAATGCAGCGGCTGACTTTCCATGGGTTCTTGCTCCCGGTTGACATTGTCAGATGGACCGCATTGTGAAGTGATCAAATACGACTGCATAGCGTAATCCGATGCTTTGCAATTGTTTAATATATTTTTCGGATTCCGAAAGCGGGCGTAGATTGCTATGCGAAGGATCAACACCGTGCCTGAAGGCTACAAGCTGCCGACGGGAACAACCGAACTCCGCTTCTTCGAAGGACTCAGCCATGACAGTCGAAATAAAGGCAACAGACACGCTCGTTGTGGGCGCCGGGCAAGCAGGCGTCGCCATGAGCGAACACCTGACCAAGCTCGACATCCCGCATATCGTGCTCGAGCGCGATCGCATCGCCGAGCGCTGGCGCACCGGTCGGTGGGACTCGCTGGTTGCCAACGGACCGGCATGGCACGACCGGTTTCCGAATCTCGAATTCTCCGATGTGAATCCGGATGGCTTTGCAGGTAAGGAACAGGTCGCCGACTACTTTGTCGCCTATGCAAAAAAGTTCAACGCACCGATTCGCACCGGCGTCGAAGTGAGGAAGGTTGCGCGCAATTTCGGACGGCCCGGTTTCACCGTCGATACGTCTGAAGGAACGATCGAAGCGAACCGCGTAGTGGTTGCGACGGGGCCGTTTCAGCGCCCCGTAATTCCGCCGATCGCGCCGAAAAGTACGGCGCTCACGCAGATTCATTCCGCCGACTACCGCAATCAGCGGCAATTGCCCGAAGGCGGTGTGCTGGTGGTCGGCGCGGGATCGTCGGGCGTGCAGATCGCCGATGAATTGCAGCGAGCGGGTCGGCGCGTGTATTTGTCGGTCGGCGCGCACGATCGTCCGCCGCGTGGCTATCGTGGACGCGACTTCTGCTGGTGGCTCGGCGTGCTCGGCGAATGGGACGCGGAAGTGATGAAGCCCGGCCGCGAGCACGTGACGATCGCGGTGAGTGGCGCGCGCGGCGGCCATACGGTCGACTTCCGGCGTCTCGCGCATCAGGGCATCACGCTCGTCGGCCTGACGAAATCGTTCGACGATACCGTCGTCACGTTCGAGGCCGATCTCGCCGAGAACATTCGTCGCGGCGACGAGAACTATCTGTCGCTACTCGACGCCGCTGACGCTTATGTCGAACGCAACGGCCTCGATCTTCCCGAAGAACCGGAAGCGCACATCATTCCAGCTGATCCGGAATGCATGAAGCATCCGCTTCATGAGCTTGATCTGGCGAAGGAAGGCGTGACGTCGATCATCTGGGCGACGGGCTATGCCGTCGATTTCACCTGGCTGCAAGTCGATGCATTCGACGAAAAGGGCAAGCCGAAACATCAGCGCGGCGTTGCGAAGGAGCCAGGCATCTATTTCCTCGGCTTGCCGTGGCTGTCGCGCCGTGGCTCCTCGTTCATCTGGGGCGTGTGGCACGATGCGAAGCACATCGCCGATCACATCGCCACACAGCGTAAGTACCACGCTTATTACGACGAGCCGCATCGTCATGTGGAAGGGAAGCGCGTCGAAAGCGTTGAGAGCGCGCCGGGCGCATCGCGCATCCACACGGTGAGCGAGATGGGCGTCAACTGATTTCTAACTTATTCAGCATCAAGGTACTTCGATGAGCCAACCCACGCATACCCGTATCCGCATGTTCAACACGAAGGATACGTACCCCAATCAATCGCTCGACAACGATCTTTGCCAGGCCGTGCGCGCAGGCAATACCGTGTATCTGCGCGGTCAGATCGGCACGGACTTTGACGGCAGGCTCGTCGGGCTGGGCGATCCGCGCGCGCAGGCGGAGCAGGCGATGAGGAACGTCAAGCAGTTGCTCGAAGAGGCTGGCAGCGACCTCTCGCACATCGTCAAGACGACCACTTATCTCACCGACGTGCGCTTTCGCGAGCCGGTGTATCGCGAAGTCGGCGAGTGGCTGAAGGGCGTGTTTCCAATTTCGACTGGGATTACCGTCGTCGCGCTGGGCCAACCTGAGTGGCTGATGGAAATCGACGTGATCGCCGTCATTCCCGATGGATGGACACCCCCTCAGGCCTAAAAGACATAATCGGAGGGCACATGACTTTCTCAATCGTCGGACGTTGTGAAGAAACCGGACAGCTTGGCATCGCGATCAGTTCATCGAGCATCGCGGTGGGCGCGCGTTGTCCGTGGGTGCGCGCGGGAGTCGGCGTGGTCGCGACGCAGAACGTCACGCTGCCCGCGCTCGGTCCGCAGATTCTCGACCTTATGGAGCGCGCGAAGCTCGGTGCCTCCGCGGCGCTGGATCGCGCGCTGTGCGCGAGCGAATGGAGCGAGTATCGGCAGGTGACGGTGGTCGATGCGCAGGGGCGTACCGCGTTCCTCAGCGGCAAGCAGGCACTCGGCACGTATCACGCGGTCGCGGGCAAGCAATGCGTCGCGGCGGGCAACATGCTCGCGGGCACTCACGTGATCGAGGCGATGATTCCCGCGTTCGAGAACGCGCCGGGTCATCTCGCAGATCGTTTGCTCGCGGCGGTGCATGCGGCGATCGGGGCGGGCGGCGAAGCGGGACCGGTGCATTCGGCGGCGCTGAAGATCGCGGGAGAGCAGAGCTGGCCGCTCGTCGATCTGCGCGTCGACTGGTCGGATGACGATCCCATCGCCAAGCTAGATGGTCTCTGGCAGGCGTACAGGCCGCAAATGCAGGACTATGTGGCCCGAGCATTGAACCCGACCGCCGCGCCGCGCTACGGAGTGCCGGGCGATGAGTGAGACGACGAGCCGCTATCTGCTCGAACAGTTGATCGGCTTCGCGACGGTCAGCCGCGATTCGAATCTGGAGCTGATCGAGTTCGTCCGCGATTACCTCGCGCAACTCGACGTCGAGTGCGAGCTGTTCTACAACGCGGAGCGCACGAAGGCCAACTTGTTCGCGACCATTGGGCCGCGCGATCGTGGCGGCATCGTGCTATCGGGTCATACGGATGTCGTGCCGGTCGACGGACAAGCGTGGAGCTTCGATCCGTTCAAGCTAAGCGAAAAGGAAGGGCGGCTCTACGGACGTGGCACGGCCGATATGAAGGGCTATCTCGCGTCGGTGTTGGCCGCGGTGCCGCTGTTCGTCGAGGCCGAATTGCAGATCCCGGTGCATCTCGCGTTCTCTTACGATGAAGAAGTCGGATGCCTGGGCGTGCGGCCGATGCTCGCGGTGTTGGAAAAGCGGAAGCACAAACCTTTGTTGTGTCTGATCGGCGAGCCGACCGGATTGAAACCGGTGCTCGGCCATAAGGGCAAACTCGCAATGCGCTGTCAGGTGATAGGCGCGCCTTGCCATTCCGCGTACGCGCCCTACGGTGTCAACGCCATTCAGTACGCGGCGCGCTTGATCAACCGTCTGGAAGAAATCGGCGAGCGCTTGGCGCAACCCGAGCATCACGACGCGCGTTTCGACCCGCCGTATTCGACCGTGCAAACGGGTGTCATCAAGGGCGGTCGCGCGCTCAATATCGTGCCGGCGGAATGCGAATTCGATTTCGAGGTACGCGCGCTGCCGGGCTTCGACGCGAACGAGGTTGCCGAGGATCTGCAGACATACGCGCAAGCCGAATTGTTGCCGAGGATGCGCGCCGTGCAATCCGACGTAGACATCCTTCTTGAACCGCTATCCGAATATCCGGGACTCGCGACCCCACCCGACAGCGAGACCGCTCGAATTCTGGCGATGCTTTGCGGCTCTGAAGAGTTCGGTACGGTCGCGTTCGGAACTGAAGGGGGACTGTTCAATCACGCCGGCATTCCGACCGTCGTTTGCGGCCCGGGCAGCATGGATCAAGGGCACAAACCTGACGAATACGTGACGATCGAGCAGCTTCGCGGCTGCGATTCGATGATGGAGCGCATCGCGAGGTACGCCGCTGGACCAATGCCAGCGATCGGGTGAGGTCATGACGGTATGCGCCGGACCGTATTACACCCAGCGGTACTCCACCGGCGTCTGCAAGCACGTGATGCGCTACGAATCCGGTCGGGCGCCATGCGTTGGGTTTCGGCCAGTTTCTCGTCCGACCCAATAGTTCGTACAGGGGCAGAATCGCGCGGCAGCTTCACTGCATAGCTTAAAACACATGGAGATACATCAAAAAATTATGTCTACGCCAATAATTTAACGCGGTAAATTCTTCTGTGAGGGCAGTCCCAAGAAGGATGGCCAGTGAGACACAGCGCTTTCGCGCCCGCTGATGGGCCGTCTTGCGAATCATGCCCAAGTCCGTTCGTTTGTCCACCATTAGCTCGCTGCAAGGCTAACTAAGGCCGAGATGCCACCAGGAGACTAGTTCATGTCCACAGTCGCCAATGTCACAACGACCCATTCGCAACACGATGATGAGTTACTTAACACGCTTTCGTCGTTAGTATCGACTGGGGAACGTGCTGTCTGGTCCATGCCGGGGGCGTTCTACACCTCGGAGAGCTTCGCCAAGCTGGAGAAGGATCGAGTTTTTCGAAGTGGCTGGGCATGCGTGGGACATGTAGGCGAAATTCCCAACAATGGCGATTACTTCACCACGGAAATGATCGGTGAACCGCTTCTCGTGCAGCGTACCTCGCAGGGAGAAATTCGCGTTCTTTCGAATGTTTGCAGGCATCGGGGCAACCTTGTCGCGACCGGTCGCGGCAATGCTCGCGCGCACGTCTGCGGCTATCACGCGTGGAGCTACGACCTCGATGGAAAACTCAAGCGCGCACCACTCATGCAGGAGGTCAAGGCGCTCGATACGGCCAATTGTGCCTTGCCCACTATCGCGACGACGGTCTGGCAAAACTTCATTTTTGTCAATCTGGATGGTACGGCGGCGCCGCTCAAGGAATCCCTTGAACCGCTTGAACCGCTCATTCGCAATTACCATCACGAAGAACAGGAACTCTATTACACAAGCGAAGAAGTGTGGCAAACCAACTGGAAATGCCTTGCTGAGAATTTCATGGAAGGCTATCACCTGAACGCAACGCACCCAACCACACTCCGTCCGCGCTCGCCGAGTGAGCTTAGCGAGCACGTTACTGGCAACGGCTACTTCTCGGCGTATAGATCTCACTACACGCCTGAATCACCGCAGCGCGAACCGTTTCACCCCGATCTGACTGTAACAGAGCGCCGGCATAGCCTTATTTTCAGTGTCTTTCCGAATCTGGTCGTCACGTATATGCCTCATCAGACCGTCTACCTCCTCCTCCGGCCGGCGTCGACATGCAGTGTGGCAATCCGCTGGGGTATCGCCGGTTACGAGAAGTCGCCGAGCGAGGAAAACCTGAAAGAATATGTCGCGTTCACCGATGCGTTCAATGCCGAAGACAAGGTGAAGCTGGAGAGACTGCAGATCGGTCTGAGCTCCAGCTTTTACACACCAGGCCCCCTCGCACCGGAAGACCTTGAGGGCACCTTGCGCGATTTTTATAGCTACATCGCACGTCGTATCTACGTCTGAAAGCGAAAATATGTATCCCGCCACCCTCAATGTAGTAGTCGACAAGCTGACGCTCGAAGCAAGTGACACGCTGAGCATTGAATTGCGTCCTGCTGATTCCGATAGCCTGCCAGCGTTCGATGCTGGCGCACACATCTGCCTGGATCTGCCTAACGGGATCGTGCGCAGTTACTCGCTTGTGAATTCATCGGATAACGTCCAACGCTACGTGCTCGGCGTGCTACGCGCGCGCGAAAGCCGGGGTGGCTCCGCATTCATTCACGAGCAGTTGCGTGTCGGAAACCATCTGACCATTACGCCTCCACGCAACAACTTTCCGCTGGACGAGACCGGCGATCAGTTCGTTCTCGTTGCAGGCGGCATTGGTATCACGGCGATCTACAGCATGGCGCAGCGGCTCGTGTTCCTCGGCAAGCACGTCGAGATGCTTTACTGCTGCCGTTCACGGGAACATGCCGCGTGGCTTCGCCCGATCCAGGCACTCGGCATTCCGCTCACACTGCATTTCGATGTTGAAAAGCATGGTCCGCCAGATCTGGACGCATTCATTGCTGGACGCGGCGCCGACACGCGCTACTACTGTTGCGGCCCATCACCGATGTTGAGCGCATTCGAGCAGGCATGCGCCAAACATGGCTATCGCCACGCCCATATCGAGCGATTTTCCGCCGCTCCCGTCGGCCCCGAAGCCGAGGCCGTGCCCGGTTATGAGGTTCAGCTTGCGCGAAGTGGGAAAACGATCCGCGTGGAGCCTGGCACCCGTCTACTCGATGCACTCGTTGCGGCCGGTGTAGACGCTCCGTTCAACTGCCAACAGGGATTTTGCGGCACCTGCGAGATGGCCGTCCTTGAAGGGGAAATCGATCATCGGGACAGTGTCTTGAGCGAGGCCGAACGAAAGAGCGGCAAGTCGATGATGGTGTGTGTTTCCGGTTGCAAACGGGGTCGTCTGGTTCTCGATTGCTGAGTCGTCGGACTTGTTTTGAAGCTGTTTGTCCGATCAGAACCATCTCCTCACGGGGAAGGGTTACAGCAATCCGTTGTTGGGCTAATGCCTCTGATGTGGTCCGATTATCCCTAGCGGAGTAGTTCAACGTCCGTTCCAGCGCTCAGGAACACAAAAACAGTCTGAAAGGAGCGTGGCGACGACATGTCACGTAACTGGATTATGCTCGACGACAGCAGTGATTCTCATGCAAATCGGCAGCAGCCTCTTTCCGAGGCTGAAAATCCGAGCACGGAAACCCCTAGAGCGAAGAGGGCTGATCTGCCACGTACACCCACAGAGTGGGCCGTGGCGATTGCGTTGCCGGCCGGAATTGCGTTGTTGATTGTCCTTGCGAAACTTTTGATCACCGGCCGTTAGTACCTAAAAAAATCTTAGCGAAGATCCCATTGTGCTGTGCCTCTATGTTCAGGTTTGATATAAGTAGCGCTCGCCGCTGACAACATTCAATCCGAGCAAACGCACCGATGTCAACAGCGTCGTAGTCTACGGTCACAAGAGGGGAGCCGATTGGTGTCGCCAGCGGCCGTCTGGTAGCCTAACGGAAATGAGCAGCAACTGAAAATTTTCGTCAACGGATTCGTCGCGAAGCTCATGGAGACTTCTCTATATGGAAAGCATCGCATGGTGCAGTTGCTTGGCCCAGCGTGCTTCGGTCTCGCCCTGACCGGCCGCATGCGCGATCTGCGGGGGCGGAAGTGGGTTTCCGGAGCAGAAGTTAGAACTAACGTGCCCGCCTCGAAGCGAGCTATGGCTCACACGACATTGTGGGCCTACACGCGCTGTGTCAGGCAGCAGGATTGATTGGAACAGCGGGCTCTGTCAAGTTGACGAGGATAGACTACCTGTGTGGCAAATGAGTAGTTATCCATATAATATAACTTTATTGGCCGCGGCAGTGACAGTCCAATCATGCCATATGGTAAAGCGTTCTTGGAGTGCGGCGCGATGACATGCCGCGTTCATCTGATGTCTGGGCAATGCGAAGTGGTGCCTGATCGGGCCGAAGCATGAGAGAAACGCCTGCGTGCGACGCGCATCGCGAAAGCCACACATCTGGCGACGATGTTCGGGCTGATGCGCTTCATTACGGGTCTTGGCGTTGGCGCATTGGTGGCGACGACCGGCGCGCTCGTGTCGGAATACGGGCCCAAGGGCCGCAAGAACCTCTGCAACGCCATAACGTATTCGGTGGTGCCGTTGGGCAGCTTGTTGGCGGCAATGCTGGCGATCCTGTTACTGCAACAAATCGGCTGGCGCGGCATGTTCTGGATCGGCGCACTTCCCTTCGTCACGCTGCTGCCGTTGGCGTACTTCAAGATGCCCGAATCGTTGGCGTGGCTCGTCAGCCGCGGCCGTTTCGACGAGGCTCGATCCATTTCGGAGCAGACCGGTGTGGAGATACCCGAGGTCATGCCGGGCGCCGGCGGCAGCGTCTCGCCAGCGATTTCGGGTAAAGCAGGATTCGCTGGATTGTTCGGGTCCTATCTGTTTCCTACTATCGTGCTAGGCCTGATGAGCGCCACCGGACTGGTACTCGTCTACTTACTCAACACCTGGCTGCCCGAGTTGATGCTGCGGGCCGGGTTCAACGCAAGGGGATCGCTGTCGTTTCTATTGGTACTGAACGGCGGGGCAGTGATCGGCGCCCTGGTGGGCTCGCGTGTTGCGGACAGATTTGGGTTCTGTCGCACTAACGCGGTCAAGTAGAATCGGACGAACCGCAACGCACGACGAAGATGATGGAAAAGACCAAGA
>NZ_FCOG02000064.1 GCF_001544975.2 Caballeronia arationis
TGCTCGCGAACCGCCAGGTCATATCGACGGCAAGACTACAAACGCTCGATGATGCCCGCCGCACCCATGCCGGTGCCGACGCACATCGTCACCATGCCGTACTTCAGGTTGCGGCGGCGCAGGCCGTGCACGACCGTCGCCGCGCGGATCGCGCCCGTCGCGCCGAGCGGGTGGCCGAGCGCAATCGCGCCGCCGAGCGGGTTGATCTTCGACGGATCGAGTCCGAGGTCCTGCGTCACGGCGAGTGCCTGGGCCGCGAACGCCTCGTTCAGCTCGATCCAGTCGATGTCGTCCTGCTTGAGGCCGGCGGCCTTCAGCGCGGCCGGAATCGCTTCCTTCGGGCCGACGCCCATGATCTCCGGCGGCACGCCGCGCACGGCAAAACTGACGAAGCGCGCGAGCGGTGTCAAGTTGAATGCCTTAAGGATCTTTTCCGATACGACGATCAGCGCGCCCGCGCCGTCGGATGTCTGCGAGCTGTTGCCTGCCGTCACCGAGCCCTTGTTCGCGAACACCGGACGCAGTTTCGCGAGGACTTCCATCGTCGTCTCGGCGCGTGGGCCTTCGTCGAGCCTGATTTCGCGCGCGTTCACGCGGATCTCGCCGGTCGCGAGGTCGGGAAAGCGCTCGTTCAGCGTGAAGGCGGCGATTTCATCGTTGAATTCGCCCGACCGCTGCGCTTCCAGCGCCTTGCGATGCGACTCGACCGCGAACGCGTCCTGCGCCTCGCGGCTGATCTTCCAGCGCTCGGCAACCTTCTCCGCGGTCAGGCCCATGCCGTAGGCGATGCCGACGTTCTCGTCGCGATCGAAGATATGCGGCGGCAGCGACGGCTTGTTGCCCATCATCGGCACCATGCTCATCGATTCGCAGCCGCCCGCGATCATCACGTCCGACTCGCCGACGCGAATCCGGTCCGCCGCCATCGCGAGCGCCGTCACGCCCGATGCGCAGAAGCGGTTCACCGTCACGCCGCCGACCGTATTCGGCAGGCCGGCAAGCAACGCGCCGATGCGCGCCACATTAAGGCCTTGCTCTGCTTCGGGAATCGCGCAGCCGATGATCGCGTCTTCGATCAGCGACGTGTCTAGTCCCGGCACCTGTGCCACGGCCGAACGGATCGCGTGGACGAGCAGTTCGTCCGGGCGCGTGTTCTTGAAGACGCCGCGCGGCGCACGGCCGATCGGCGTGCGGCTCGCGGCGACGATGTATGCGTCCTGCAGTTGTTTAGTCATGTCCGACTCCTATGTTCCGCGCGCTCAGTTGCGAACCGGCTTGCCGGTCTGCAACATGCCCATGATCCGTTCCTGCGTCTTTTGCGTGCCGAGCAAGTCGACGAACGCCTGACGTTCGAGCTTCAGCAGCCATTCCTCGTCGACGAGACTGCCCGCTTCGACGTCGCCGCCGCACACCGCTTCCGCGATACGGCTCGCGATCAGGAAGTCGTGCTCACTGATGAAGCGGCCGTCGCGCATGTTGACGAGCGACGCCTTGATCGTCGAGATTGCCGAGCGGCCCGCGACCGGGATCTGCTTCGCACGCAGCGGCGGGCGGTAGCCCGATGCGCTCAGTGCGCGCGCTTCCTTCTTCGCGATGTCGAGCAGCTCGTGGACGTTGAAGACGATCGTGTCCGATGGCTTCAGATAGCCCATCGCGCGCGCGTCGAGCGCGGAGGCCGAGACCGTCGCCATCGCTGCACTCTCGAACGACTTCTGCAGGAATTTCAGGAGATCGCTGGTTGCGTTGACGGCGCTTGCCGCTTCCGCTGCGCGCAACGCGGCTTCCTTCAGGCCCCCGCCCGACGGCACGAGACCGACGCCCACTTCCACGAGGCCGAGATAGCTCTCGATGTGAGCCACGCGCTTCGCCGAATGCAGCAAGAGTTCGCAGCCGCCGCCGAGCGCGATGCCCGACACCGCTGCCACGACCGGCACGCTCGCGTACTTCACGCGCAGCATGCCCTGCTGGAACTTCTTCACGAACGGCTCGATGCCCTTCGCGCCGCCCGTCATGAACGCGGGCATCGCTTCTTCGAGATTCGCGCCCGCCGAGAACGCGCCGCCCGGATTGCCGAGCTTGAGCGAGGTCGGCTGCCAGATCACCACGCCCTTGTAGTCTTTTTCGGCGAGTTCGATGGCTTGCGTGAGGCCGTCGATTACCGACGGTCCGATCGTGTTCATCTTGCTCTTGAACGACACGATCACGACATCGTCCTCGCCCGCGCGGTCATCGACCCACGCGCGCACGGCTTCGGTTTCGAAGAGCGTCTTGCCGTAGGTCTTCGGATCGGCGCCGGTCTCGCCCGCGAGCGGCGCGCGGAACACCTGACGCTGATAAACCGGCAGATCGGAGCGCGGCACGAACTTGCGCGATTGCGGCGACCACGAGCCTTCCGGCGTGTGCACGCCGCCCTTCTCCGCGACCGGACCGTCGAACACCCACGACGGCAGCGGCGCGCTGGACAGCGCCTTGCCCGCTTCGATGTCTTCCTGCACCCACTTCGCGATCTGTTGCCAGCCGGCCGACTGCCAGCCTTCGAACGGACCTTCGTTCCAGCCGAAGCCCCAGCGGATCGCGAGATCGACGTCGCGCGCGTTATCGGCGATCGATTCCAGATGCACGCCGATGTAATGGAACACATCGCGGAAGATCGCCCACAGGAACTGCGCCTGCGGGTGCTCCGATTCGCGCAGCAGCTTCAGGCGCTCGGCAGGCGGACGCTTCAGGATGCGGCCGATGAGTTCGTCGGCCTTCGCGCCGCCATCGACGTATCCGCCCGACTTGGGATCGAGGACCTTGATGGCCTTGCCTTCTTTCTTGTAGAAGCCCGCGCCGGTCTTTTGTCCGAGCGCGCCCTGCTTGATTAGTGCGGCGAGCACGGCGGGCGTTTCGTAGACCGGGAAGAACAGATCGTCCGCGAGGTTGTCCTGCATTGTCTTGATGACGTGCGCCATCGTGTCGAGGCCGACCACGTCCGCCGTGCGGAACGTCGCCGACTTCGCGCGGCCGAGGCGCGCGCCCGTGAGATCGTCGACTTCATCGAAACGCAGGCCGAACTTCTGCGCTTCCGCGATCACCGCGAGAATCGAGAAGATGCCGACGCGGTTCGCGATGAAGTTCGGCGTGTCCTTCGCGCGCACGACGCCCTTGCCGACGACGCTCGTCAGGAACGTTTCCAGCTGATCGAGAATCTCGGGCCGCGTCGACGCGGTCGGGATCAGTTCGACCAGATGCATGTAGCGCGGCGGATTGAAGAAGTGCACGCCGCAGAAGCGCGCCTTTAGCTCGTCCGAAAAGCCGTTCGACAGTTCGTTGATCGACAGGCCCGACGTGTTGGTCGCGAAGATCGCGCGCTCGCCGATATACGGCGAGACCTTCTTGTACAGGTCGTGCTTCCAGTCCATGCGCTCGGCGATCGCTTCGATCACGAGGTCGCATTCCTTCAGCTTCTCGATGTCGTCGTCGTAGTTCGCGGGCTCGATGTACTGTGCGTCGTCCTTCACGCCGAACGGCGCGGGCGAGAGCTTCTTCAGGTTCTCGATTGCCTTGAGCGCGATGCCGCTCTTCGGGCCTTCCTTGGCGGGCAGGTCGAACAGCAGGACCGGCACCCGCGCGTTGACCAGCTGCGCGGCGATCTGCGCGCCCATCACGCCAGCGCCGAGCACGGCCACCTTGGCGATATTCAGATTGCTCACGTTTTATCTCCGGGGAGTATTCAATTCGATGCGCTTCGTCCGAAGCGGCTTGAGAGGCGGGCGCGCCGCTTCGCTTCAAGAAGCGGCGCGCTCGCGAGAGGCGTTTAGAACAACGCCTCGTCGTAGTCCATCAGCGTCTTCGAGCCGGCGCGCGCGGCGCGGATCGTCGAGGCCGTTTCGGGCAGGAGCTTCGCGAAGTAGAAGCGCGCGGTCGCGAGCTTCGCCTTGTAGAACGGGTCGCCTTCGGCTTGCCTGTCGAGCGCGACTCGCGCCATGCGCGCCCAGAAATACGAGTACACCAGATGCCCGACCGTGCGCAGATACGGCACGGCAGCAGCGCCGACTTCGTCGGGGTTCTGCATCGCCTTCATGCCGATTTCCATCGTCAGCTTCTGGACCTTGTCGCCGATGTCCGCGAGCGGATTGACGAACTCCTGCATCTCCGGCTTGACGCCTTCCTGTTCGACGAACGCCGTCACGAGCTGGCCCAACTTCTTCAGCTTCGCGCCCATGTCGCCGAGAATCTTGCGACCGAGCAGGTCGAGCGCCTGAATCGAGTTCGTGCCTTCGTAGATCATGTTGATGCGCGCGTCGCGCACGTACTGCTCCATGCCCCATTCGGAAATGAAGCCGTGGCCGCCGTAGATCTGCATGCCCATGTTCGTGCCTTCGAACGCGTTGTCCGTCAGGAACGCTTTGATGACCGGCGTCAAGAGCGCGACGAAATCGGCGGAATCGCTGCGCACGGATTCGTCCGCGTGCGACAGTTCCTTGTCGATGTTGAGTGCAGCCCAGTAGGTGAAGGCGCGGCCGGCTTCCGCGTACGCCTTTTGCGTCAGCAGCATGCGGCGCACGTCCGGATGCACGATGATCGGATCGGCGGCTTTTTCCGGCGCCTTCGGGCCGGTGAGCGAGCGCATCTGCAGGCGCTCCTTCGCGTACACGAGCGAGTTCTGGTAGGCGATCTCGGTCAGCCCGAGCCCCTGCATGCCGACGCCCAGGCGCGCCGCGTTCATCATCACGAACATGGCATTGAGCCCCTTGTTCGCTTCGCCGACGAGCCAGCCCTTCGCATTGTCGAGATTGATGACGCAGGTCGAATTGCCGTGGATGCCCATCTTGTGTTCGATCGAGCCGCACTTCACGCCGTTGCGCTCGCCGGGGGCGCCCGCATCGGTCGGGACGAACTTCGGCACGATGAAGAGCGAAATGCCTTTCGTGCCCACCGGCGCGCCAGGCAGGCGTGCGAGCACGAGGTGAACGATGTTCTCGGCGAGGTCGTGTTCGCCGCTGGAGATGAAGATCTTGGTGCCGCTGATCGAGTACGAGCCGTCGCTGTTGGGTTCCGCCTTCGTGCGCAGCATGCCGAGGTCGGTTCCGCAATGCGGTTCGGTTAGGCACATGGTGCCGGTCCAGACGCCGGAGACGAGTTTCGGCAGATAGACAGTTTTTTGCTCGGGCGTGCCGTGCGCGTGCAGGCATTCGTAGGCGCCGTGCGAGAGGCCGGGATACATCGTCCACGCCTGGTTCGCGGAATTCAGCATCTCGTACATCGCGTTGTTCACGAACGCGGGCAGGCCCTGGCCGCCGAATTCGGGATCGCAACCGAGCGCGGGCCAGCCGGCCTCGACGTACTGTCGATACGCCTCCTTGAAGCCCGAGGGCGTGCGCACGACGCCATCGCCTTCGTACGTGCAGCCTTCGCGGTCGCCGCTCTGGTTCAGCGGAAAGATGACTTCGGAGCAGAACTTGCCGGCTTCCTCCAACACCTGATTGATGGTGTCGGCGTCGAGGTCGGCATGCTTCGGCATGTTCTTCAGTTCGGCTTCGACATTAAGCACTTCGTGCAATACGAATTGCATATCGCGCAGCGGTGCGGCGTACTGTCCCATGAGGTTCTCCAGATATTCAATCTTGGTGCCGCGCGCCGCCGCCGAATTTTTCGCTTCGATCGACTTCGCTAACGGCTGTTTTCGCTGTTGCTGTGACTTTTGCTTTCGCTGTTGCTCTGATACGAAACAATCGTTTTTTCCAGCGCGTCCCGCGTCAGTTGCACGGCGTCCGGGAGGTGCAGGAAGCGCGCGTCGTGATGCAGTCCGAGCGTGAAGCTATACAGTTCGAAGAGCATCAGCGCCGGATCCGTCTCCGCCTTCAGGTGCCCTTCGTCTTTCGCCTGCTGAATCGCACGCAAGAGCGCCTCGCGCCACATCGTCACGCTATGCACGAGTTGCTCGCGCACTGCGCTCGCCGCGCGGTCGTCGTACTCGACCGCGCCGCTGATATATATGCAGCCCGTGGTCACTTCCTGGATACGTCGCTCCATCCAGCGGTTCATCATCGATCGAAGACGCGGCAAGCCGCGCCCTTCGCGCAGGCTCGGGAAAAACACTTCGTCCTCGAAACGGCGGTGGTATTCGCGCACGACTTCCACCTGCAGATCCTCGCGCGAGCCGAAATGCGCGAACACCCCGCTCTTGCTCATCTGCATTCGCTCGGCGAGTAGACCGATGGTCAGCCCTTCAAGCCCGTCGCGGCTGGCCAGGTCCAGTGCTGCATCGAGAATCGCGACTCGTGTCTGTTCGCCTTTTCGCATGATGTCTCTACCGTTCTTATGTGACCGATTAAAAATCGAACGGCCGTACTATTATTGTAGTCGGCCGTTCGTGAAACAAGCTATTTATTAGAAACCCATGTCTAACCGCCGAGTGATGGTCAATAGGAATCAGCGTAAATCCTGTCCGCGCTCATTGTCCCTTTTTAATCAGTGCCTGCCTGCTAGTGCCTGCCCGAGTTCCCAATTTGTGGGAATCAGTCGTATTGGCCGATTGTGAGCAGCTTCATCATCGTTCGATAGGTGTTATAGGCGAGCCAGCTCAAAATGCGTTCACCGATTGGCCGCGCGGCATAGCGTTTTTCGTCGATGCAGCGGCCTTCTTCGAAAGCCGTCAGGATCTTGTCGCGTAGCGCGCCGATTTCCTGATGATGGACGAGCACCATGTTCGCCTCGTTATTGAGCACGAGACTGAGCGCATCGAGATTCGACGATCCGACCGTTCCCCAGGCGGAATCGACGACTGCGACCTTGCCGTGAAGCATCGTTTTTTCGTACTCAGCAATCCGCACGCCGTGCTTGAGGAGGTTGTCGTAGAGGAAGGGGGTTGCGTAGTCGAGCGCGACAAATTCCTTGCGGCCGATCACCAGATTCACGCGCACGCCGCGCTGGGACGCATGCACGAGCGCGCGCCGCAGCTTTCGGCCCGGCATGAAGTAGGGATTCGCGAGCAGCACTTCGCGCTCGGCACGCGCGATCGCGCGCAGGTAGGCCTTTTCGATCGCGCGCCGGTTCAGCAGGTTGTCGCGCGCGACGAACGCGACGCAAGGCTGGTCGACCGCGTGAATCTCGCCGAGGCGCGCACGGCGCTTCGCGCGCGCGGCCCGCCACGCCGCGCCGCGCGCAACGGTCGGCTCACCGCTCTCGCCGGGTTGCGGATCGCAGCCTGGCTGACGTGGCTGGCTAGGCTTGATGCCGAGCCGGATACGCTGCCATTGCAAATCGAAGGCTTCGCCCACGTCCGCGACGACCGGGCCCTTCGTTTCCAGCGCAAAGTCCCAGCGCGGCGATTCGAGGCGCACGCCGTCCTGATCGAAATCGTCGACGATGTTGATGCCGCCGCAAAACGCATACGTCTCGTCAATGACGGCGAGCTTTCGATGCGTCCGCGAAAAGCCGAGCGGCCCGAACAGATGCGGGTTGTAGATGCGATGCTCGACGTTCGCCTCTTCCCACGCCGTGAACATCGGCAGGTTCTTCGCAGTGCCGATGCCATCCGTGATCACACGCACGCGCACGCCACGCGTGGCCGCACGGATCAGCGCTTCGGAGACCGCGCGACCGGTGTCGTCGTTGGCGAAGATGTAGGTTTCGAGCGCGACGTCGCGCCGGGCGCTGTCGATGCGTTCAAGCAGCGCCGGGAAAAATTCGACGCCGCACTTGAAAAGCCGCACCTCGTTGCCGACCGTAAAGCAGAACCGCGGCGGCCGACGCCCGGAAAAGAGAGCCGCCCGCAGGCGCGTGAACCGGCGCCGTGGGCCGAATCCCATCATCGGTTGTGCTCCGCGCGGCGCTCGGGCAACTGCAGGATCGCCTCGCGATTCGACCACGAGAAGCAACGATTGGCAGCCTCGCGAAACGGCAACCAAAGGTGAGACGTGTGCTCGCGCGGCGCGAGCGTGACTTCGAGGCAATGCGGAACGAGCAGGCTGAACTGATGCTCGGTGTTGCGCGTCACGCCCTCCGCATAGCGATGCCGCCACTGCGGATAGATGTCGTACTGGATTTCGTGATGCCAGTCGAGCAGACACCGCTCGGGCACGAGTTCGCTGCCGATCACGATACCGGTTTCTTCGGCCACTTCGCGCGCGGCAGTTTCGGAGAACGGCTCGTCGATGCGGTCCTTCGAGCCCGTCACCGATTGCCAGAAGCCCTTGTGATCGGCGCGTTCGATGATGAGGACGTCGAGTTCCGGCGTATGGATCACGACCAGAACGGATTCGGGGATTTTCGGCGGCTTGTTGAGCATGTTGACGGCGCGCGCATAGTGTTGCGATACGGCCAACGACTGTAACTCAAAAAATGAAAAAGGCGCACTCGGCGCCTTTTTCTTCGGTATTACTCCAGCTTCACTGGACTTTCGGCTCCGGCTGACGCAAGCGGATATGCAACTCGCGCAACTGACGCTCGTCGACTTCGCTCGGCGCCTGCGTGAGCAGACACTGCGCGCGCTGCGTCTTCGGGAACGCGATCACATCGCGAATCGAATCGGCGCCGGCCATCATCGTGACGATGCGGTCGAGACCGAACGCGATCCCGCCATGCGGCGGCGCGCCGTACTGCAGCGCGTCGAGCAGGAAGCCGAACTTCGCGCGCGCTTCCTCGGCGTTGATCTTCAGCGCGCGGAACACCTTGCTCTGCACCTCTTCCTGATAGATACGCACCGAACCGCCGCCGATTTCCCAGCCGTTCAGCACCATGTCGTATGCCTTCGCGAGGCAACGGCCCGGATCGGTTTCAAGATATTCGAGATGCTCGTCCTTCGGGCTCGTGAACGGATGGTGCGCGGCCACGTAGCGATTTTCTTCCTCGACGTACTCGAACATCGGGAAGTCGGTGACCCACAGCGGCTTCCAGCCCGATTCCAGCAGGCCGTTCGCCTTGCCGAATTCCGAATGGCCGATCTTCAGGCGCAAAGCGCCCAGGCTGTCGTTCACGACCTTCGCGCGGTCGGCGGCGAAGAACACGATGTCGCCGTTCTGCGCGCCCGTGCGCTCCATGATCGCGGCGATCGCGGCGTCGTGCAGGTTCTTCACGATCGGGCTTTGCAGGCCGTCACGGCCCTTCGTCACGTCATTGATCTTGATCCACGCGAGGCCCTTCGCGCCGTAGATGCGCACGAATTCCGTGTAGCCGTCGATGTCGCCGCGCGACAGCTCGCCGCCCTTCGGCACGCGCAGCGCCGCGACACGGCCATCCTTCGAGTTCGCCGGCGTGCTGAACACCTTGAAGTCGACGTCGCGCACCGCGTCGGTCAGGTCGGCGAATTCGAGCTTCACGCGCAGGTCCGGCTTGTCCGAGCCGAAGCGGCGCATCGCTTCCGAATACAGCATCACCGGGAATTTCTCGGCGAGCGACACGTTCATCGTTTCCTTGAAAACGTGACGGATCATCGCTTCGAACAGATCGCGGATTTCCTGCTCGTTCAGGAACGAAGTTTCGCAGTCGATCTGCGTGAATTCCGGTTGACGGTCGGCGCGCAGGTCTTCGTCGCGGAAGCACTTCACGATCTGGTAGTAACGATCGAAGTTCGCGACCATCAGCAATTGCTTGAACAACTGCGGCGACTGCGGCAGCGCGAAGAACTGGCCGGCGTTCACACGCGACGGCACCAGATAGTCGCGCGCGCCTTCCGGCGTGCTCTTGGTAAGCATCGGCGTTTCGATGTCGATGAAACCTTGCGCGTCGAGATACTTGCGCACTTCCATCGCGACGCGATAGCGCAGACGCAGGTTCTGCTGCATCTGCGGACGGCGCAGGTCGAGCACGCGGTGCGTGAGGCGCGTGGTTTCCGAGAGGTTGTCGTCGTCGAGCTGGAACGGCGGCGTCACCGATGCGTTCAGCACGATCAGTTCGTGGCCCAGCACTTCGATCTTGCCGCTCGTGAGTCCAGCGTTCGCCGTGCCTTCCGGACGGCTGCGCACGACGCCCTTTACTTGCACGCAGAATTCGTTGCGGACGCCCTCGGCGACCGTGAACATGTCGGCGCGATCCGGATCGCAGACGACCTGGACGAGGCCTTCGCGATCGCGCAGGTCGATGAAGATAACGCCGCCGTGATCGCGGCGGCGGTGCACCCAGCCGCACAGCGAGACGGTTTGGCCCAGGAGGGCTTCGGTCACCAGACCGCAGTATTCAGATCGCATCGACATGATGTTGTGTCTTTCGTTGTTTCATTAATCAACGGCGCGCGCGCGAAAGTTATGGCGTTTCGCGGCGCGTGCCGGCATTACAGCGGCGGCTCGGTGGGGCGGCGCGCGGGGGCCATCGGCGCGCTCGGCGCCGAGGGCGCGACCACACCCATCGAGACGATGTACTTCAGAGCGGCATCGACGGACATGTCGAGCTCGATCACTTCGCTTTTCGGCACCATCAGGAAGAAGCCGGAGGTGGGATTCGGCGTCGTCGGCACGTAGACGCTCACGTGATCTTCTTTCAGATGATTGACGACGTCACCGCCCGGAATGCCCGTCAGGAAGCCGATGGTGTAGGAACCCTTGCGCGGATATTCGATCAGGAGCGCTTTGCGGAACGCGTTGCCGCTGCTGGAGAGCAGCGTGTCCGACACCTGCTTGACGCTGGTATACAGCGGGCCGACCACCGGGATATGGCGCACGACCACGTCCCACCATCCCACAAGCTTCTGCCCGATGAAATTCTGCGTCAGCAGACCAACGATGAAAATGAACGCGAGCGTCAGCACTGCGCCCAGGCCCGGCAAATGAAAGCCGAAGAGCCGCTCCGGCTGCCACGAGAGCGGCAGCAGCAGAAGCGTCTGGTCCATGGTCCCGATCACGAGCCCCAGCACCCACAGGGTGATGGCGAGCGGCACCAGCACAAGCAGGCCGGTGAGGAACACGGATTTCAACGTAGTCTTTTTAGTCGTCATTTACACAGCCGGAAGGCCGCCCCGCGATGAGGCACGGTTTGGCAGGGTTGCCGCCCCGTTGGATGCTTAAGCGGTGGGCGGTCGTCTTCTTGCGTAAGTGTGGACAGATCGGCGACGGCGCTGCACCTTACGCGGCGCCGGACGATGCGGACGCGCCCGCCGAAGCGGCAGCGGTGCCCGACGAGGACGAGTCCGTCGAAGCGCTCGCGGCAGCCGGTTTCGAACCGGAATCAGCGGCGACGCTTTCGGACTTTGCGGCATCGGCGCCGGAATTCTCCGTCGCCGTCGTGGTGGATTTGCCGCCGTTATTGCCGCCGCGGAAATCCGTGACATACCAGCCGGAGCCCTTCAACTGAAAGCCGGCGGCAGTCACCTGCTTGGCAAAGGTGTCTTTCCCGCATTCGGGACATTGGGTGAGCGGCGCGTCGCTCAGCTTCCGGAGAATGTCTTTTCCGAAGCCGCAGGACTCGCAGCGGTACGCGTAGATCGGCATGGCACTGTTCCTACATTAATCTGTCGGCGCTTGCAAAGCCTTGAATTATAGCCGCAAACCATTTTCGACCCGCGATTTTCGGGGCGCCGGGGCATGCGGGCGGAGTGTTAAATGCGGTCCAATCGACCGCAATTCAAGCTGGAAACGGGGATAAAACAGTCAACCGGCAAAGCTCAGGCGCGCCGGCGCCACGTGAGCCAGCGCTCGCGTCCGGCGAACACGGCGATCGAGTCCTTCACCTCGTGTTCCTCGACGAGTTCGAAGTGCGGGTTCAGAAAGGCGTCGAGCGCGTCGCGTTCGATGCCGAACGGCGGGCCTTTCGGCGTCGCGCCAAGAAAGAAGAAGCCCGCGAGGAGTGTGCCGGGACGCAGCAGATCGGCCATGCGCGTCGCGTAGTCGGGCCAGCGGTCCGGCGGCAGCGCGCAATAGAATGCTCGCTCGTAGACCCAGTCGACGGGGAACGGCGGCTCGTACGAGAAAAAATCCGCTTGTTCGACGACATCCACGTGGCGCCCGAGCTGGGCCCGCGCCGCCGCGACCGCGCTCGGGGAGAAATCGATCGCCCGGACTGGCCAGCCCGCCGCCGCGAGCAGCGACGCCTCGTACGCGCTGCCGCAGCCGGGAATCAGAACGTTGCACGGTGCGCGCCCGGTGACGAACGCCCGGAACGCATGAGGCACGCCGGCCTGATCCCACGGCGTGTAGTGCTGGTCGAAACGTTCGTCCCAGAACTCGGGCGAATTGGGATCGCGCGACTCGAACGAAGGTGCAGCAGGATCGCTCATGTGGTCAGCCCCCGTAAGCGTAGCTCAGCCAGACTTGCGTGATGACTGCGCCCGCGCCCACCGCCAGCCCGAAGATCAACAGCGCCTGCAGCAGCCGGTTCGTCCGCTTCTGCTCGACGAGAATCGTGCGCATCAGTTCGTCGTTGCCCGCGCCCGGCAATTCGTGGCGTTCCGCTAGCAAATGATGGATCAACCGCGGCAGTTGCGGCAGCGTCTTGCTCCACTGCGGCGCTTCCATCTGCAGTCGCTCATACCAGCCGCGCCAGCCGATCTGCTCGTTCATCCAGCGTTCGAGATACGGTTTCGCGGTTTTCCACAGGTCGAGTTCGGGGTCGAGCGAGCGACCGAGCCCTTCCACATTGAGCATCGTCTTTTGCAGCAGCACGAGCTGCGGCTGGATCTCGACGTTGAAGCGGCGCGACGTCGAAAAGAGGCGCAACAGCACCTGACCAAGCGAAATGTCTTTCAGCGCGCGGTCGAAATACGGCTCGCAGACCGCGCGAATCGCGCTTTCCAGTTCCTCGACGCGCGTATTGGACGGCACCCAGCCCGATTCCAGGTGCAGCGTCGCGACCCGGTGATAGTCGCGCTTGAAGAACGCGAGAAAGTTCTGCGCCAGATAATTCTTGTCGAAGTCAGAAAGCGCGCCGACGATCCCGAAATCGAGCGCGATATAGCGCCCGAAATGCGCCGGATCGAGGCTCACCTGAATGTTGCCGGGGTGCATGTCCGCGTGGAAAAAACCGTCGCGAAACACTTGCGTGAAGAAAATCTCGACGCCTTCGCGCGCGAGCTTCGGAATGTCGACGCCCGCCGCACGCAGTGTCTCCACCTGGCTGATCGGCACGCCGATCATCCGCTCCATCACGAGCACGCTGGGCGCGGAAAAGTCCCAGTACATTTCCGGCACGAGCAGCAGATCGAGGCCTGCGAAATTGCGGCGCAGCTGGCTGCCGTTCGCGGCCTCGCGCATCAGGTCGAGTTCGTCGTGCAGGTATTTGTCGAATTCAGCGACCACCTCGCGCGGCTTCAGGCGCCGTCCGTCGGCCCAGAGACGCTCCGCCCAGATCGCGATGTCGCGTAGCAACGCGAGGTCGGAATCGATCACCGGGAGCATGCCCGGGCGCAGCACCTTCACCGCGACGTCCTTGCCCGCATGCACGCCGGTGCGAATTTTCGCGAAGTGAACCTGCGCAATCGATGCGCTGGCGATCGGCACGCGCTCGAAATCGTTGAAAAGCACGTCGATCGGATTGCCGAGCGATTTCTCGATGATCGAGATCGCCACCGCCGAATCGAACGGGGGCACCTGATCCTGAAGCTTCGCGAGTTCGTCGGCAATATCGACCGGCAGGAGATCGCGGCGCGTTGAAAGCACCTGGCCGAACTTCACGAAAATCGGCCCGAGGCTTTCCAGCGCGAGCCGGAGGCGAATGCCGCGCGCCACATCGAACTTGCGTCCGAACGTGGTGATGCGCATGAGAAAGCGCACGCGGCGATCGTCGATGCCGCTCATCACCAGTTCGTCCAGACCGAAGCGAACAATCGTGAAGAAAATCTTGAGGAAACGCAGAAAACGCATGGTCAGCCCGTTAGCCCTTATTGCCCTTTAGTTGCGCGTGCCGCGCGGAAGTGCGGCGGCGCCGGACGCGGAGGCGCCACGGGCTTCGGCGGCCGGCTGCATGCGCTCGAGCCGCTCGACGCGCTTTTCGACGCGCGCCAGCGCATCGCGGGCCCGCGACAGTTCGGCGTTGAACGTGTCGAGCGCGCTGCGGCGCACGAGTTGCGGCTTTTCGTCGAGCAGATATTCGGCGACCGAATCAAGCACGTTGCGCCCGGTGCGAAGCGCCTGCTCGTGAACCGTTCGCACGACCGCGCCGATGCGGTACGCGGGCGCATCGCCGATCACGCGCGCGAGGTCCTCTTCCGGCTCCCAGCGCAGATGCTCCGCGAGCTTCGCGATAGTAGTGGCGAATTCCGCATCGCCTTCGATCCTGACGTGCTTCATCACTGCCGCCTGACCGCCTTGCAGAAAGGCCGGCAGCGCGTCAGGGGGAACCGAGATGGTGACGTCGAACAGCGGCGCCTGCGTTTCGTCGATACCGGCGATGAACCCGTCCGCCTGCACGACGAGCGACAGCGCGAATGGCGGGCAGGCGAGCCGGGCGGTCTTGCCGGCGTAGGGCTTGAAGCGCTCGCGAGCCCACGACTCACGAGCGAGCAGATGATTGACAGCGGCCGCGAACGCTTTCGACGCGGTCTTGACGGCGGGACTTGCGGAAAAACGGGCGGATTCGTCTGCGTTCGTCATCGGCTATGAGATGAAAAAACCCGCGCAAGCGGTAGCTCGCGCGGGTTCCTATTCTACCTTCGCAACCGGCGTTGCCGCCGGCCGCGCTTCGGAGCGTCGGCCAATAGGCCGAGGCGGCAAATCGCTCGTCAGCTGTTTTCGTCAGCTCATTCGTCAATTGACCTGCTGGATGCCGGCCAGCAGCCAGCCTTCGTTGCCCGCCTTCTGCTTCGACAGGTTCCAGATCTCGACGAACGGCTCCGCCGACGCGCCTTCCGACTCGCGGATCAGCCCGTGGAAACGCACGCTCGCCAGATACTCCGAGCCGCGATCCTCGACACCGAGCAGGTCGCCGTTCAACTGCACGACGTCCGTGCGATTCGGCTGGCCGTTGCGCGCGTCGATGTCGAGCTTCACCTCGGCGAACATCTCGGGCGTCGTGAATTCGCGGATGTCGTTCACGTTGCCGCGGTCCCAAGCGTCCTGCAGGCGCACGAAGTAAACCTTCGCGTTGCGCATGAAGGCTTCAGTGTCGAAGCCCGCCGGCACGGTGACTGCCGGCGCGACGTCCGTCGTGCTCGCCGCGCTTTGCGGGATATAGCCACCCGACGACGGCGCACTGTAGCTCGGCTCCTGGTTCAGAGCCGTGCGCGCGGAGCCGCCGAACGGCGAGGAACCCGCGCCTGCGCCCGCATTGGCGTAGGCAGGCGTGTTGCCCGCGGCACGCTTGCGCATGATGAAGCGGAACAGCATCACGGCGGCGATCACGATCAGCGCGATGATGATCATATTGGCCATCGCGCCGGCGAACGCCTCGCCAAGCCCGAAGTGCGACAGCAACGCGGCGATGCCGAGACCCGCGGCCAGACCGGCGATCGGACCGAGCCAGCGATTGCGTGCCGGCTGGGCGGCGGGCGTGGCCGGTGCGGCCGCGGGCGCGCGCTGTGCCTGTGCGGCCTGACCCTGCTGCATCGACTGGGAAGGCGGCGTCGCCTGATTCTGCTGCGTTGCGGTGGCAGACTGACGGCCCATGCTGCGGCCGCCGCCCATACGTTTGGCCTCGGCATCGTCGGTCATGATGGCGCCGGCCATGATTACGCCAGCCAGCGCCAGAAGCCCGGCTTTCCTGAAAAGCGTCTTCAGGAAACCCCGAGACTGGGGTGTGCGCGAATCGGACATTTCGAATCCTTTAAGAAAGAGTGGAACACTAGAATTTGGTCCCGACGTGTAACGCTACCACGCCACCTGACAAATTGTAATATTCGACTCGATCCAGGCCTGCTTGTTCCATCATCGACTTCAAAGTTTCCTGGTCGGGGTGCATGCGGATAGATTCGGCCAAATATCGGTAACTATCGGCATCTTTCGCAAACTTGTCGCCAAGCCAGGGCAAAACCTTGAAACTATAGACATCGTAAGCTTTTTTCAGCGGGTCCCACACCTTGGAAAACTCCAATACGAGTAAACGCCCGCCCGGCTTCAAAACCCGCCGCATCTCCGCCAGCGCACCATCTTTGTGCGTCATATTACGAAGACCAAACGCCACTGTAACCAAATCGAAATAATTGTTCGGGAACGGAATCTTCTCGGCGTCGCACAGAAGCGCGGGCGTGATGACGCCCTTGTTCAGCAGCCGGTCGCGCCCAACGCACAGCATCGATTCGTTGATGTCCGTGTGCCATACCTCGCCCGACGGGCCCGCCTGCCTGGCGAACGCCATCGCCAGATCGCCCGTTCCGCCTGCGATGTCGAGCACCTTGTAGCCCGGCCGCACTTTCGCCTGGCCGATGGTGAAGAACTTCCACACGCGATGCAGCCCGCCCGACATCAGGTCGTTCATCAGGTCGTAGTTGCTCGCGACGGAGTGGAAGACCCCCGCCACCTTTTTTGCTTTTTCCTGTTCGTCGACCGTTTCGAAACCGAAGTGGGTCTTACTCATCGCGCTCGTCCTCGCCTGTTATTCGTTGTACGCCCACGCCCCGGAGCGCAGGCTGGTGCGGCCAAACGCCGCGTTATTCTGATGGCCGGTGTCAGTGACAGTGGCCGCCCGACGCCTTCGCCGCCACCATCGGCGCATCGCGATCGACGCCCGCCGCTTCCAGTTTGGCGAGGTACTCGCGCCAGAGTTCATCCTGGCGCGCGGCCAGGTCATACAGGATGTCCCAGGAATAAATTCCGGTGTTGTGACCGTCGGAAAAGCTCAGTTGCAACGCGTAGTGGCCGACCGGCTCGACACCGATCACCGTCACGTCGCGCTTGCCGGTCTGCAGCGTTTCCTGGCCGGGGCCGTGTCCCTGCACTTCCGCCGATGGCGAATACACGCGCAGCAGTTCGAACGGAACGCGATAGTTCTCGCCGCTCGCGTACTGCAATTCGAGTGCGCGCGATTTGGAATGGACGACGACGCCGGTCGGGATCGGCGTCTCTCGGGTAAGTCCGCTCATGATGAGCCTTGATGGTTGGGGTTCAGTTCTGGCCGAACGCGTGATCCAGCTCGATGCGCACCGCTTCGCGCAGCAGCGTGGCCTGCGCCCGCCATTTCGATAGTTGCGCCTCGGGCACCGAACGCTGGCGCGGCGCCCAAATCGGCAGAGGAAAACGTGAATCGTTCGAGCGGCGCGGAATGACGTGCCAGTGGACGTGCGGAACCTGGTTGCCGAGGCTCGCCAGATTCACTTTCGCCGGCGAGAGGATGCGCCGCATCGCGCGCTCGACGCCGTTCACGGCCGTCATCACCCGCAGGCGCGCCTGATCGGAGAGATCGGACATTTCGGCGACGTGCGAATTCCAGATCACGCGGATGAGGCCCGGCCAGTCGGGCTCGTCGGCGAGGACGACACGCAGCGTGTCGTCCGACCATAAAACCTCGCCGCCGTCTTCACGGCAAAACACACAGTCCATCGTCAACCTCTAGCGAACGATCCTCGATTTCGCTATTACACCAGCACGCGCTCGATACCGCCATCGTTCGCACGTTCGACGTAGTCGGCCATCCAGTTCTCGCCGAGCACATTGCGCGCGATTTCGACGACGATGTAGTCCGCCTCGATGTTCGCGTCCTCGTTGTAGCGCGAGAGTCCTTGCAGGCAGGACGGGCAGCTCGTCAGGATCTTGACGTCGGTGCCATTCGACTGCGGGCCGTCGCCGGCCTTCAGCACCGAGCCTGGCGCCGCACCCGCCGAACCTGCGGACGCATTCGCCGGACTGATGCCGTTCGCGCCCGCTTCCGCGACGAGCGGAATGTCGCGCAGTTTCGCAGCGCCCTTCCTGATCTCCTCTTCCTTGCGAAAACGAACCTGTGTCGAAATGTCCGGACGCGTGACGGCCAGCGTGCCCGATTCGCCGCAGCAGCGATCGTTCTTCTCGATCTTGTAGCCGTCGTTCTTCGAGCCCATCAGTTCGTTCACGAGCTTGACCGGGTCCATCGTCTTGATCGGCGAGTGGCATGGGTCGTGATACATGTAGCGCGTGCCCTTTACACCTTCGAGGCGAATGTTCTTCTCGAGCAGGAATTCGTGGATGTCGATGATCCGGCAGCCCGGGAAGATCTTCTCGAATTCGTAACCCGCGAGCTGGTCGTAGCAGGTGCCGCACGACACGACCACGGTCTTGATGTCGAGATAGTTCAGCGTGTTCGCGACGCGGTGGAACAGCACGCGATTGTCCGTCACGATCTTCTCGGCCTTGTCGTACTGGCCCGAGCCGCGCTGCGGATAGCCGCAGCAGAGATAGCCCGGCGGCAGCACGGTCTGCACGCCCGCTTCCCAGAGCATCGCCTGCGTGGCGAGGCCGACCTGCGAGAACAGGCGCTCCGAACCGCAGCCGGGGAAGTAGAACACCGCTTCCGTATCGACTGTGGTCGTCTTCGGATCGCGGATGATCGGCACGATCTTGTTGTCTTCGATGTCGAGCAGCGCGCGCGCCGTCTTCTTCGGCAGGTTACCCGGCATCTTCTTGTTCATGAAGTGGATCACCTGCGTGACCACCGGCGGCTTGCCGACCGTCGCGGGCGGATGCGCCGTCTGCTTCTTCGCGAACTTCTTGAGCATGTCGTTGCCAAGGCGCTGCGCCTTGTAGCCGATGCCCATCATCGCGGTGCGCGCGAGGTTGATCGTCTGCGGGTTGGTCGCGTTCAGGAAGAACATGCCGGCCGCGTTGCCCGGATTGAACTTTTTCTTGCCCATCTTGCGCAAGAGGTTGCGCATGTTCATCGTCACGTCGCCGAAGTCGATCTTCACCGGGCACGGTGTCACGCATTTGTGACAGACGGTGCAGTGATCGGCGACGTCGTTGAATTCGTCCCAGTGCTTGATCGACACGCCGCGGCGCGTCTGCTCCTCGTACAGGAACGCCTCCACCAGCAAGGACGTGGCGAGAATCTTGTTGCGCGGGCTGTAGAGCAGGTTCGCGCGCGGCACGTGCGTCGCACACACCGGCTTGCACTTGCCGCAGCGCAGGCAGTCCTTGATGGAATCGGAGATCGCGCCGATGTCGCTCTGCTGCATGATGAGCGATTCGTAGCCCATCAGGCCGAAGCTCGGCGTGTAGGCATTGCGCAGGTCGGCGCCCGCGAGCAGCTTGCCCGCGTTGAAGCGCCCGTTCGGATCGACACGCTGCTTGTACGCGCGGAATTCGCCGATTTCGTCGTCCGTGAGGAATTCCAGCTTCGTGATGCCGATGCCGTGCTCGCCTGAAATCACGCCGTCGAGCGAGCGTGCGAGCTTCATGATCCGCGCCACCGCGCGATGCGCGTCCTGCAGCATCTCGTAGTTGTCGGAGTTGACGGGGATGTTCGTGTGGACGTTGCCGTCGCCCGCGTGCATGTGAAGCGCGACGAACACGCGTCCGCGCAGCACCTGCTTGTGGATGTTCTGCGCTTCGTCGAGGATCGGCTTGAATTCGCCGCCGTTGAAAATCTGGCGCAGTTCGGCGCGGACTTCCTGCTTCCACGAGATGCGCACAGTGCGGTCCTGCGCGACGTTGAACACGGTCGCGCCGGCTTGCGCATCGACGCGATCCGCGAGCTTTTCAGCCAGCGCTTCGTAGCCGAGCCCGACCATGTAGTGCTGCGCCTCGCGCAGCGGCAAGTCGAGCTTTTCGCCGACGAACGTCCAGCGCGCCTTCACGCGCTTTAACAGATCGAGCGCCTGCTGCACCCGGTCTTCGAGCAGTTCCGCGCTCGGGATTTCGTTGGCGTCGTCGCTTTTGCCGAGCGGCAGCTTGCCGGTGCGGAAAAACGCTTCGAGCGCGTCGACGAGTTGCAGCTTGTTCTTGATCGACAGCTCGATATTGATGCGTTCGATGCCGTCCGTGTATTCGCCCATGCGGTTGAGCGGAATCACGACGTCTTCGTTGATCTTGAACGCGTTCGTGTGCTTGGCGATCGCGGCCGTGCGCGAGCGGTCGAGCCAGAAGCGCTTGCGCGCCTCGGCGTTCACCGCGACGAAGCCTTCGCCGCTCTTGCCGTTTGCCATGCGCACGACTTCGGAGGTCGCGCTCGCGACCGCATCGGCATCGTCGCCGACGATGTCGCCGATCAGCACCATTTTCGGAAACGCGTTGCGCTTGCTCTTGGTCGCGTAGCCGACGGCGCGTAGATACCGCTCGTCGAGGTGTTCGAGGCCGGCGAGGATCGCACCGCCCTGCTTCGACGTTTCGAACAGATAGTCCTTGATCTCGACGATGCTCGGAATCGCGTCGCGCGCCTGGCCGAAGAATTCGAGGCAGACGGTGCGCGTGTGCGCGGGCATCTTGTGCAGAATCCAGCGCGCGGACGTGATGAGGCCATCGCAGCCTTCCTTCTGCACGCCCGGCAGGCCGGACAGGAATTTATCGGTCACATCCTTGCCGAGCCCTTCCTTGCGGAACGTACGTCCGGCGATGTCGAGCTGCTCGGTGCGGATGAGCTTTTCGCCCGGCGCGCGCGTGCCGTCGAACCAGTCGAGCCGGAAGCGCGCCACTTCGATGTCGTGAATCTTGCCGAGGTTGTGATCGAGCCGCGTGACTTCGAGCCAGTTGCCTTCCGGATCGACCATCCGCCACCAGGCGAGGTTATCCAGCGCCGTGCCCCACAGCACGGCCTTCTTGCCGCCCGCGTTCATCGCGACATTGCCGCCGACGCACGACGCGTCGAGCGAAGTCGGATCGACGGCGAAAACGAAGCCCGCCTGCTCCGCCGCTTCGGTCACGCGCCGCGTGACGACGCCCGCGCCCGAGAAAATCGTCGCGACGCGGCGATCGACGCCGGGCAGGTCCGTCATTTCGACGGAACCGAGCTGTTCGAGCTTTTCCGTGTTGATGACCGCCGAGAACGGCGTGAGCGGAATGGCGCCACCGGTGTAGCCGGTGCCGCCGCCACGCGGAATCACGGTGAGCCCGAGTTCGAAACACGCCTTGATGAGCCCGGCGATTTCCTCTTCCGTATCCGGCGTCAAGACGACGAACGGATATTCGACGCGCCAGTCGGTCGCGTCGGTGACGTGCGAGACACGCGAGAGGCCGTCGAACTTGATGTTGTCCTTCTGCGTGCGCTTGCCGAGCACCTTCGACGCTTTTCTGCGCAACTCGGCCATGCGGCCGAACTCGTCGGCGAAGTCGTCGACGGCGCGGCGCGCGGCCGACACCAGCGTTTCGACGCGCGTGGCGCGGTCGTGGCCGGCGGTGTCGCCGTGTTCGGAGAGATCGTCACGGCGACGCTTCTCGATTTCGTGGAGCCGATGGTTCAGCGCCTCGACCAGCAGCGCGCGGCGTTTCGGATTGTCGAGCAGGTCGTCCTGCAGGTACGGATTGCGGCGCACGACCCAGATATCGCCGAGCACTTCGTACAGCATGCGCGCCGAGCGGCCTGTGCGACGTTCGTTGCGCAATACGTCGAGCGCGGCCCAGGCTTCGTCGCCCAGGAGCCGCATCACGATTTCGCGATCGGAAAACGACGTGTAGTTATAGGGAATTTCGCGCAGGCGCGGTTCGTTGTCCAGCGCGACAGCGGCGGCGTCGCCCTTCGGGTCGAAGGCTTGGGGTGCGTTCATATTCGGCGGTTCGGTAGGCCGGCGCATGCGCCAAGAGGAGCGCGATGCCCGACGATGCGCGTGGGGGCGCAAATTTTCGAGGAAGACTTGTTGTTGGGAAGGCGGCCGGTCATTCGATTGATAAGCGGCTGACAATCGCCTTCGAGGTGCCCGGAATCAGCGCCACGATCGCGCGTGACGCGCATGCCGCTCGGCCGCGGGATGAGACTCGCGGGGGGCATGCATGAACAATTCGATCCGAGGCTGCCGTTGCATCTTCCGATCCTGATTCGAAAAGAGAATTCTAACCCATCGCGAAAATCGCCGTTCGCAGTGCCTAGCGCGTCGAAGGGGCATTTGCCAGCCGGTTTTCGCCGTATTTCCGGCATTTTCTGCACGCGCTATCGACGACCGGCCGGTCGGTGAAAGCCGTTCCCGGCCGATCCGCGAGAGGTTGGCGCTATCATTGACGTTTTCGCTCTCAAAAATGGCGCAGAGCCGCATGGCGCGCCTTCCCCAGCATGGCACACCCCGATTACCTGAAGAAAGTGCTGACCGCCCGCGTCTATGACGTCGCGCGCGAAAGCGAACTCGAACCCGCGCGCAACCTGTCGGCGCGGCTCTCGAACCCGGTTTTCCTCAAGCGCGAGGACAACCAGCCGGTGTTCTCGTTCAAGATTCGCGGCGCGTACAACAAGATGGCGCAGCTTCCCGCCGACGTCCTCGCGCGCGGCGTGATCACGGCGTCGGCGGGGAATCACGCGCAGGGCGTCGCGTTCTCGGCGGCGCGGCTTGGCTGCCGCGCGGTGATCGCGATCCCGACGACCACGCCGCAGGTCAAGATCGACGCGGTGCGCGCGCACGGCGGCCCGACGGTCGAAGTGGTGCTGGCGGGCGAGTCCTATAGTGACGCCTACGCGCACGCGTTGAAGCTCCAGGAAGAACGCGGCCTGACCTTCGTCCATCCGTTCGACGATCCAGACGTGATCGCCGGCCAGGGCACGGTCGCGATGGAAATCCTGCGCCAGCACCAAGGGCCGATCCACGCGATCTTCGTCCCGATCGGCGGCGGCGGCCTCGCGGCGGGTGTCGCGGCTTACGTGAAAGCGGTGCGGCCGGAGATCAAGGTGATCGGCGTGCAGACCGACGATTCCTGCGCGATGGCGCAATCGATCCAGGCGGGCGAACGTGTCACGCTGCCGGAAGTCGGCCTGTTCTCGGACGGCACGGCGGTCAAGTTGGTCGGCGAAGAAACGTTCCGGCTCTGCCGCGAACTGCTCGACGAAGTCATCACGGTCGA
Organism: Caballeronia arationis; assembly: GCF_001544975.2. Classification (GTDB taxonomy): domain Bacteria; phylum Pseudomonadota; class Gammaproteobacteria; order Burkholderiales; family Burkholderiaceae; genus Caballeronia; species Caballeronia arationis. The sequence goes on from NZ_FCOG02000064.1 coordinate 22,791, forward strand.
CACCGACGCGCTCTGCGCCGCGATCAAGGACGTCTTCCAGGACACCCGCAGCGTACTGGAGCCGGCCGGATCGCTCGCGGTCGCGGGCGCGAAGCTGTATGTGGAACGCGAAGGCATCGAAGGGAAAACGCTCGTTGCCGTGACGTCCGGCGCCAACATGAATTTCGACCGGATGCGCTTCGTTGCGGAACGCGCCGAAGTGGGCGAGGCGCGCGAGGCCGTGTTCGCCGTGACGATTCCCGAGGAGCGCGGCAGTTTCCGGCGCTTCTGCGAACTCGTCGGCACCCGCAGCGTGACCGAGTTCAACTACCGCATCGCCGATGCCAACGCCGCGCACATTTTCGTCGGCGTGCAGATCAAGACACGCAGCGAATCGGCGCAGATGATGAACGCGTTCGTCGAGCACGGCTTCGCGACGGTCGATCTCTCGCACGACGAGTTGTCCAAGCAGCACATCCGCTACATGGTCGGCGGCCGTTCGCCGCTCGCCCGCGACGAGCGCCTTTTGCGCTTCGAATTTCCTGAGCGCCCGGGCGCGCTGATGAAGTTCCTTTCGTCGATGGCGCCGAACTGGAACATCAGCCTCTTCCACTACCGGAACCAGGGCGCGGACTACAGTTCGATCCTGGTCGGCATCCAGGTGCCGTCGTCGGAAAACGCCGAGTTCGAGCGCTTTCTCGCGACGCTCGGCTATCCGTATTGGGACGAAGGCGCGAATCCCGTCTACAAGCTGTTCCTGGCGTAACGCGATGGCCTTTTCGCTCGAAGACAAGCTCGTCGTTGCGATTTCGTCGCGCGCGCTCTTCGACTTCGAGGAAGAGAACGAAGTCTACGAAGCCGGCGACCTCGCCGAATACGAGGCGCTGCAGCGCTCGCGGCTGAACGTCCCGGCAAAGCCGGGCGTCGCGTTTCCGCTGATCCGCAAGCTGCTTGCGCTGAATGCGGGCGCGCAGCATGTCGAAGTGGTGATCCTGTCGCGCAGCGATCCGATCAGCGGCCTGCGCGCGTTCAGTTCCTGCAAGGAACACGGGCTCGCGATCGAGCGCGGCGTGTTCACGCGCGGGCGGGCGCCGTTCGGCTATCTGAGGCCGCTTGGCGCGTCGCTGTTTTTGTCGGCGAATCCGGATGACGTGCGCGCCGCGCTCGACGGCGGTTTTCCCGCCGCCCGCGTGCTGCCCGAGACGCCGCGCGCTGCAAGCCAGTATCCTGATGAAATCCGCATCGCGTTCGACGGCGACGCCGTGCTCTTCTCCGACGAAGCCGAGCGCGTGTTTCAGTCGGACGGCTTGCGCGCGTTCGTCGGGCACGAGACGACGAAGAAGGACTCGCCGCTCGCAGGCGGGCCGTTGAAGCCGCTTCTGGCGGCGCTGAACAAGTTGCAGAAAATCGCCGATGACGCCGCGCCGATGCAGATCCGCACCGCGCTCGTCACCGCGCGTTCCGCTCCCGCGCACGAGCGCGCGATCCGGACCCTGATGGCCTGGAACATCGAAATCGACGAAGCGATGTTCCTCGGCGGACTCGACAAGGGCGCGTTCCTGCGCGAGTTCGAACCCGACTTTTTCTTCGACGACCAAATGCGCCATTGCGAATCGGCCCGCGTCGTAACCGCGACCGGGCACGTGCTGAGTGGCATATCGAACGCATCATGACACCCGAACAATCTCCGCTCGGCAAGGCCGTCGTTTATACCGAACAGTACGATCCGACGCTGCTGTTCCCCATTGAACGCAAGAGCGCGCGCGATGCCATCGGCATCGGCGCGCGGCTGCCGTTCTTCGGCACGGACATCTGGAACGCGTACGAACTGTCGTGGCTGAACCGGCGCGGCAAGCCGCAGATCGCCGTCGCGACGTTCTTCGTGCCGGCCGATTCGCCGAAGATCGTCGAGTCGAAGTCGTTCAAGCTTTATCTGGGATCGTTCGCGCAGACCGCTTTCGATTCCATCGACGATGTGAAAGCGGCGATCAAGCGCGACGTGTCGACGGTGTGCGGCGCGACAGTTTCGGTGCAGCTCGCTGCGCCGGGCGATTTCGGCAAGCTCGCGATGGAGGAATTCGACGGGTTATCGCTGGACCGACTGGATCTCGATACCGATGTTTATTCGCCCGATCCTTCGTTATTGAAGGCGGTTCACGGCGAAGCGCCCGTCGATGAGACGCTGTTTTCGAATCTGTTGAAATCGAATTGTCCGGTGACGGGGCAGCCGGATTGGGGCAGCGTGCAGGTTCGCTATTACGGCGGACAGATCGATCACGCGGGATTGCTGCGCTATATCGTGTCCTTTCGCGAGCACACCGGATTTCATGAGCAATGCGTCGAGCGCATTTTCATGGACATCATGCGCGAATGCCGGCCGGAGCGGCTGGCTGTTTATGCGCGATATACGCGCCGCGGCGGGCTGGACATCAATCCGTTCCGGACGAATTTCAATTTGCCGATGCCGGATAATGCGCGGTTGGCGCGGCAGTAATCATCGAAAAAGGCCGCCTGCGAGGCGGCCTTTTGTTGGGTATCAGGCGTCCGGCGCCTTGTACGCCACGCAATCCACCTCGACCTTGCAATCGATCACCATCGACGACACGACGCAAGCGCGGGCCGGCGGATTCTCGCCGAAGTATTCCTTGAACACCTTGTTGAACGAAGCGAAGTCACGCGGATCGTCGAGCCACACGCCGCAGCGCACCACATGCTCCGCGCCGTATCCCGCTTCCTTCAGAATCGCGAACACGTTCTGAATGCACTTGTGCGACTGATCGACGATGCCGCCGTTGATCACCTCGCCATTCTCCATCGGCGTCTGACCGGAGACGAACAGCCACCCGTTCGCCTCGACCGCGCGCGCGAACGGCATATGCGCACCGCCCTGTCCCTTACCGCCTTCAACGCCATATCGCTTCATCTTCGACTCCTTTAAAACTTAGAAAGCGCCCCGTGCATCCAGCTTCGAAGCCGGACCACGCGCCACGAATTGCCCCGCACGCTCGCCGGTCACCGCCCGCTCGCTGTACGACAGAACCCCGTTCACCCACACCGCATCGATGCCGTCCGCCGGCTGCTGCGGGTCCGCGAAAGTCGCGGCATCGCGGACCTTTTCGGCGTCGAACATCACCAGATCGGCGTGATAGCCGACCTTCAGCTCGCCGCGCTCCGCCAGCCCGAATCGCCGCGCCGACAGACTCGTCATCTTGCGCACGGCTTCCTCCAGCGAGATCAGCGACGTGTCGCGCGCGTAATGCCCGAGCACGCGCGGGAACGCGCCCCACAGCCGCGGATGCGGTAGCGGATCGTTCGGCAGGCCGTCGGAGCCGACCATCGTCGCGGGATGCGAGAGGATGCGCCGCACGTCGTCCTCCGACATGTTGTGATACACCGCGCCCGCCGGCTGCAGGCGCTTGCCGGCCTCCTGCTGGCTTACATCCCATTCGGCGGCGATGTCCTTGATGAGCTTGCCCGCCATTTCGGGATGCGGCTCCGACCAGGTGATCGTGATGTCGATGTCGCCGGTCACCTGCTTCAGGTCGAGCGTCGACGAACTACGGTTGTACGGATAGCAGTCGCAGCCGACCGGCTGGCCGTCGCGCGTATTGTCGAGCGACTTCAGCACCTCGACGCTGCGTCCCCAGTTCGACGGCCCCGCGCACTTCAGATGCGAAATCACGACCGGCACGCGCGCATGGCGACCGACCTGATACGCCTCGTTCATCGCGTCGAGAATCGCGTCGAACTCTGTGCGCATGTGGGTCGTGTAGAGCGCGCCCGCACGTCCGAGCGGCTCGGCCAGCGCCTTCACCTCTTCGGGCGGCGCGCTGAACGCCGAGCCGTACGCGAGCCCGCTGCTCAATCCGAGCGCGCCATTGTCGAGTGCTTCTTCGAGCTGGGCCTGCATCGCCCCGATTTCCGCCGCCGTGGCGGCGCGGTCGAGCCGGTCCATGTGATTGTTGCGCAGCGCCGTATGCCCGATCAGCGCGCCGACATTCACCGCGGGCCGCGCCTCATTGACCGCGTCTACATAGGACGCGAAGGTCGGATAGAGGAACGCGCCTGCATCGCCGAGCAGGTTCATCGGGTCGGGCGGATCGCCGTTGAGCGTCACCGGCGACACGCTGATCCCGCAATTGCCGACGATCACCGTCGTCACGCCCTGCGTGAGCTTCGGAAGCATCTGCGGCGAGCGGATCACGTGGGTGTCGTCGTGCGTGTGAACGTCGATGAAACCCGGCGCGAGCACGCGCCCCGCCGCTTCCACGACTTCATCCGCCTTCCAGCCGGCGAGGCCGCCCGGCGCAGTGATCGCGACGATCCGGCCGTCGCGCAATGCGACGTCGCGTTCGGCCGCGGGCGCGCCCGTGCCATCGATCACGCGTGCGCCGACGATCAGCGTGTCGGCTTTGTCCGTTTCGGGCTGCGGCTGAGATTGCGGTTCCATGTCAGTCTCCCAGAGGTTGGCGCTCGCCGCCGCCGCGATGCGCATCGAGCGCGTGCTTCATGCGGCGCAGCAGTTCGCGGCTGTGGCTCGCCTGCTTGACGGCCAGTTCGGTGACGAGCAGGTCGAGCGCCATCATCATCGCGTAACGCGACGACGACGGCTTGTAGATAAAATCCGTTTCGATCGCGATGATCGGAATCAGCCAGTCGGCGAGTTGCGCGAGCGGCGAAGCCGGCGCGGTCAGCGCGATCACGCGGGCGCCATATTCGCGCGCGAGCTGGCAGCTTTCGACCATCTCCGGCGTCTGTCCCGTCACCGACAATGCCACGACGACGTGCTCCTTCGACAACGTCGCGGCCACCATGCGCTGCAGCAAGCCATCCTGATACGACGCGACCGGCCGGCCGAGCCGCACGAGCCTGAAGCGCATCTCGTCGGAAAGCGCGGTCGAGCCGCCGCCCATCCCGAATACGTAGATCATCGCGGCTCCCGCCAGCGCGTCGGCGGCCGCCTCGATCGGCGCGCCGCGCAGCGCGCCCTGGTTGTGCGCGAGCGTGGTCTGCACTTCCTCGAAGATGCGCGTTGCGAGGGAATCCGGCAAGTCGTCGGGCTCGCGCTTCAAGAACCGCTGGCCGACCGCCGCCGCCTGTGCGAGCCGAAGCTTCAGCTCGCGCACGTCGTCGCAGCCGACCGCCTTCGCGAAACGCGTCACCGTCGCGATGCTCACCTCGGCCTTTTCCGCGAGCGCGCCGATGCTCGCGCGCGATGCGCCGGTGAGATCGTCGAGGATCAGCGCCGCCACCTTGCGCTCCGCCGAGCGCAGTTCGGGCGCGCGCTCGGCGATCCGGGCGACGATGTCGAAACCGAGCGTTTCAGAGGAAGCATTCATCTAGGCGAAAACCCGAGTTGAGCCGTCTTGGTACTAAATAACAATTTATCACGCATCGTACTTTCGGTACCATGTGGACGTCAACCTTGGCGCCAGTTAAGTATCGACAGAACTCTATTTAAACGGACGATGGAGTAGCAGGACATGAAAGTTACAAACTATCAGAACGCGACAATCGACCCGTTCGGCAAGGGTGTCGGCATGGTGCCGGGCACGGGCATCAATCTCGGCGACGCGGGACGTCTCGACTGGAATCTGCTGGAAGAAGACGTAAGCCTGCCGGCCGCCGTGCTGTACGCGGACCGCATCGAGCACAACCTGAAGTGGATGCAGGCGTTCGTCGCCGAATACGGCGTGAAGCTCGCGCCGCACGGCAAGACGACCATGGCGCCGCAACTGTTCCGTCGCCAGCTCGAAGCCGGCGCGTGGGGCATCACGCTCGCGACCGCGCATCAGGTGCGCGCGGCGTACCGCGGCGGCGTGCATCGCGTGCTGCTCGCGAACCAGCTCGTCGGCAAACGCAACATGGGCATGATCGCGGAACTGCTGACCGATCCGAATTTCGAATTCTTCTGTCTGGTCGATTCAGCGGACGGCGTCGATCAATTGGGCGAGTTTTTCAGCAGCGTGAAGAAGCCGTTGAACGTGCTGATCGAACTCGGCGTGCCGGGCGGACGCACCGGCGTGCGCGACGAAGCGCAGCGGGAAGCTGTGCTCGCCGCCATCGCGCGCTGGCCGGACACGATTCGTCTCGCTGGCGTGGAACTGTACGAAGGCGTGCTTCAGGACGAATCGAAGGTGCGCGAATTCCTCCAGGACGCGGTGGCGATCACGCGCTCGCTGGTGTCGGCGGGCAAGATCACGCGCAAGCCGGCGATTCTGTCGGGCGCCGGATCGGCGTGGTACGACGTCGTCGCCGACGAATTCGCGAAGGCGAACAGCGACGTGATCGAAGTCGTGCTGCGGCCCGGCTGCTATCTGACGCACGATGTCGGCATCTACAAGAAAGCGCAGAACGAGATATTCGCGCGCAACCCGATCGCGAAGAAAATGGGGCAGGGATTGAAGCCGGCGCTGCAACTGTGGGCGTATGTGCAGTCGATTCCGGAGCCGGATCGCGCGATCATCGGCCTCGGCAAGCGCGATTCCGCGTTCGATGCCGGCATGCCGGAGCCGGCGCGGCACTATCGGCCGGGCAACGACGCGCCGCGCGACGTCACCCCCGACGACGGCTGGGAAATCTTCGGCCTGATGGACCAGCATGCGTACCTGCGCATCAAACCAGGCGACGACGTGAAGGTCGGCGACATGATCGCGTTCGACATCTCACACCCGTGCCTGACCTTCGACAAGTGGCGCCAGGTGCTCGTCGTCGATCCGAAGTTCCGTGTGACCGAAGTGATCGAGACGTTTTTCTAGACGTCGTCGCCGGTGGCGGCGTTCGACGCCGTCACCGTCTGGATGCGCTGCTCCAGCATGCGCAGCGCGTCCGAAAGCGCGGCGATGGCGTCGTCGGGAAGCGACGCCATCGTGTCGTGCAGGAACGCGTTCCTGCGCGGCAGACCGGCTTCGACGGCGGCGCGGCCGTCGTCGGTCAGCACGACGTTGGAAATGCGGTTGTCGCGCGGATCGACGCTGCGCGTGATCCAGCCGAGCGCCTCGAGCGCCTTCAACTGACGCGTGAGCGCACCCGGATCGACGCGCAACTGCTCCACCAGCTTTTTCTGCGACAACACGCCCGCATGCTCGTGCAGCGCGCGCAGGATGCGCCAGCGCGGCATCGGCTGCCCGACCTGCGATTCGAATGCCGACATGAACGCCCGGTACGTGCGCCCGAACTGTTGAACGACGGCAATGCGGTCCTGTTCTTCCATGCTCGTTTCTTCCAGCAAGATCATTCGGCTGCAACCGTCGGTTCGACGGGGCCCTTGAGGCGCACCGGCGGCACGCGGCGCGACTGCCACAGCGAGATCACCGCGACGACCGCCGCGAGCGCGAGTCCGATGTGAATCGCGGCGACGAGCGCCTCGCGCGCCGCTTCGAGCAGCAGCGCGCCGTTGTGTCCGGCGGCGGTGAGCTGCGCGAGAAGCGTGTCCTGCGCCTCGCGATTGATCAGGATCTGCGGATCGGCGAGTTCGGCAAGCCAGTGCGTCGCGTGATCCTTTTCCAGCGCAAGCTGCACGCCGCTCGCGTAGAGATGCGACACGAGCGTCCCGGTCAGCGCCGTGCCGATCATTCCGCCGATCATGCGCAGGGATTGAAGCAGCGCCGTGGCGATGCCGAGATGCTGGCGGCCCGCCGTCTGCTGCGCGAAGACGGTCAGGTTCGGCATCACGAAGCCGAGGCCGAGACCGCCGATCAGCATGAACGTCATCAGGACCGGACGCGGCATCGCGCGCGTCGCGACCACGGTGCCGAGACACGCGATCACGAGCAGCCCGAAGCCGACGTAGAGCATCGCGTTCGGATTCTTCACACGCGTCACGATGCGCCCGTTCGCGATACTGCCGATCGTGATGAACACGACGAGCGGCGTAATCATCAGCCCTGCGTCCTTCGGCGACATCCCGAAGCCGCCCTGGAACAGGAGCGGCGCATAGAACAGCAGCGAGAACATCGTGAACCCGCCGAGAATCCCGAGCGTGAAGAGCGCCGCGAGACTCTTGTTGCGGAACATGTCGATCGGAAGGATCGCATAGGTGCAGCGCTTCTCCCACATCCACAGCGCGACCGCGCTCGCGACGCTCACCGCGATCAGCGCGGCCGTCTCCGGGGTCAGTCCGTGTTTCGGCACGGTTTCGACAAAAAGTTGCAGCGAGCCCAGCGCGACCGCGATCAGCGCGGCGCCGGGCCAGTCGAGCCGCATCTTGCCTTCGTGCGCGACGTGTCGCAGATGCGGCAGATATCGCCAGACGAAAAACAGCGACACCGCGCCGACGGGCAGGTTCACATAGAACACCGAGCGCCAGCCGTAGTATTCGGTGAGAAAGCCGCCGAGCGACGGCCCGACCGCATTCGCGATGCCGAACGCCGAACTCATCAGCACCTGCCAGCGCAGGCGCACGACGTTGTCGGGAAACAGGTCCGCGATGCAGGCGAACGCGGTGCCGACCAGCATGCCGCCGCCGATCCCCTGCAAACCGCGCGCGAGCACGAGGAACATCATGCTGTTCGCGAGCCCGCACAGCACCGACGCCACGGTAAACACCACGATCGACGCGATCACGAACGGTTTGCGTCCGTAGTAATCGCCAAGCCGGCCGAAAATCGGTACCGTGATGACGGACGTGAGCAGATAAGACGTGGCGACCCACGCGTACAGGTCGAAGCCCTTGAGTTCGGCGACGATCGTGGGAAGCGCAGTGCCGACGACGGTCTGGTCGAGCGCGACCAGCATGGTCACGAACGATATGCCGAGCATCGCCATCAGCGATTCGCGAAACGGGAGAACCTGGGAACTGGAATGTTGCGCGGCTGTATGAACGGCCATTTTTGATACCGCAATGATTGACTAGTCAACGGAAATCGAATCTTAGCATGTGAAAGCGCTCTAATCTGTTCCACGATGCACTCTTTCACTATTTCAAGAAGCCAAAATGGAACCCACGCCGATCGCCACCACGCCCCTTTCCTCCGACGATCTCGAGTCGCTTCGGCGCGCGAAAGAGGCGCTCGAAAGCCCGTCGCTGACGATGAAGCTCGCGAGCGTCGTCGGCGCGCCGATCGAAAAACTGATGGGGAAGATGCCGGAGGTCGCGCAGGAGAAGGTCGACGAAGCCACGCAGGTCGCACTCCGGAAATGTCTGCAGCTTGCACTGCGCACGCTCGGCAAGACGGGGCCGCACGACTCGCTGATGGCGCCGCCGCCCGACAAGCCGCACAACCTGATGCACAAACTGGCAGTCGCGACGACCGGCGCCGCGGGTGGCGCGTTCGGGCTTTTCGCGCTGCCGGTCGAACTGCCGGTCACAACGACGCTGATGTTTCGCTCGATCTGCGACATCGCGCGCAGCGAAGGCGAGGACATCCATCGCATCGACACGCAACTGCAATGCATGATGGTGCTCGGCATGGGCGGGCCGACCAAAAGCGACGACAACGCCGACATCGGCTATTTCATCGTGCGCGGCGCGCTGGCGCAGTCGGTTTCGCGCGCGACGAACGAAATCGCCGCGAAGGGGCTGAGCAGCCACGGATCGACGGCGCTCATCAAGTTCCTGCATACGATCGCGTCGCGCTTTTCGGTACAGGTCAGCGAACAGGTCGCGGCCAAGTCGATCCCGGCGATCGGCGCGGTGCTCGGCGCGATGGTGAACACCGTCTTCATCGATCACTTCCAGCAGATGGCGCACGGACACTTCGCCGTGCGCCGGCTCGAACGACAGTACGGCCAACTGGCCGTCGAGCGCGCGTATCAGACGATCGACGTTTCAGGCAGCCGGTAAGGTGCCTTGCCACTCGTCGTTTCGCGGATGAAGTCCGCCGCGCGGACGAGCGCCCGGTTGGCCTCGGGCATGAAGGGAGCGCAAAGCTGGAAGCAGTGCGGCACGTTCCGCCAGACTTCGAGATCGACGATCACGCCGGCAGCGCGCGCTTTCTCCGCGACGCGGACGGAATCGTCCAGCAGCACTTCGGTTTCGCCGGCCTGGATCAGGAGCGGCGGAAGATCGTCGAAACGGCCATATAGCGGCGAGGCACAGGGATTTTTCGGATCGGCATCGCCCAAGTACACCTTCGCCGCGCGCCCGAGGGCCGCGCCGTGGAACATCGGATCGCGGCCGTCGTTGGTCACGATCGATGCGCCCGTCGACGCGAGGTCCGTCCACGGCGAAAACAGCACCGCGCAGGCGGGCAGCCGGTCGGAAGCGTCGCGCAACGCCAGGAGCATCGCGAGCGCGAGGCCGCCGCCGGCCGAATCGCCGGCGACCGCGATCGACTGAGCGGGAACGCCGTCGGCGAGCAGACGGCGGTAGGCGGCGACGGCATCGTCGAGCGCGCACGGGAAACGGTGCTCCGGAGCGAGCCGATAGTCGAGGGAGAACGTGCGCGCGCGTGCGAGCGTGGAAAGCGGGAAGACCACCGACCGATGGCTGCGCGGCGAACAGAAGTAATAGCCGCCACCGTGCAGATACAGAATGGTCGCTTGCCGCGCGGCAGCGCTATTCGGCGTAAGCCACTCTCCGCGCAGGGGACCGTCGGCGGCGCCGTAGTGCTCCGTCAGGCGCCAGCCGGCTGGCACTTTCGGCGCCCAGACGCGTTGTGCCGCGTACGCCCGCGCCCGCGCAACGTCGATCACCGGTTTCGCCGTCTCCGGCCGCAATCGGCGACGCACGATCCAGCATGCCAGCGCGCTTTGCCAGCTCATTCAGAACGCTCCCCGTCTTTTTGCACGTGCGTCGGCACCGATGCCGCGTCAGTTTGCGGGTACGACCTGTCCGCGAATTTCGCCCGATGGATTCTCGGCAGTATGGATGTTGAAGTACCACTGGCCGGCCATCAGATCCGTGATTTGCTGGTCGGTAAGCGTGGCCTTCCCCTTCATCGGGCTCGCGAGCGCGTTCTTGTCGACCGCTACCTGAGGCTTGGCGTTCTGACCCACGGGCGCGGGTCCGTGGAAATGCGCCATCGTGACCGGGCCGGAGAGTTCGTCGTAGCTGGCCGTCCACGTCAGCGTTTTGGCGGTGGTATCGAACTGCGCGTCGACGACGCCATGTCCCTTGCTCACGCGCGGCGGCACTTCGGCCGAGGGTTGCAGGTTCGCTTTCAGCGCGACCGTGTCGGCAAGCACGGCCGTGGATGTCGAGAGCGACAACGCCAAGGCGATCGCCAAGCCGAAATGCGTCCTGAATGTCGGTTTCATGCTTGTTCTCCTGACAGCGAATGGGCCGCATGGAGGGTGAAGCACGCGGCCTTGGTTTGCATGGTAGAGCATTTGGGGCTGCATCGGCCGATTGCCGCAGGATTACGCATTGTCGACCGCCGCAACGTAAAAAGGCGCCTTGCGGCGCCTGTTTACGTTCTCGCTACTGCTTACAACTCAGACCGCTTTAGAAGCGGTGACGGATACCCGTCGACACGACGATCTGGCGGCTGCTCGAAGAAGGATCGGTGCCATAGACGTTTGCCACATTGCCGCTCTTCGTGAACTGAACAACGCCCTCTGCGTAGACGTCGGTACGCTTCGACAACAGATAGTCAGCTTGCAGGCCGAACTGGTGATAGTCGACCTTATTGCCGTCGTTCAACTCGTCGAACTTCGCGCGCGTGTACGTGTACGCGCGCCGCCGAGGGCGAAGGCCGGCGTGACGTTGTAGCGAGCATTCAACTCGTAGTTGTTGAAGCTTCCGTTGCCGAACAGGGCCGACTCGTCGAGGCGCGTTTGCGTCCACGCGCCGCCGAATGTCAACGCACCGACCGAGTAGTCCGCACCCACGCCGTACGTGCGCTGACGGTGACTTGCCGACGTGCCCACGCTCGACGTGCTGCTGTCCGTCACCGCGCCAACCGCATTGCCGTTGCTATTTTGCGTCTGCAGGTAAGCTGCGGCGATCTTGAACGGACCGTTGCCGTACGCCATGCCGGCGCTGTATGCACGGTTGTTCGCGAAGCCGCCCGCGTCATTCGAGAAGCCGTACAGACCGCCGAACGTGAAGCCGCCGTAGTTCGCACTCTGGTACTTGACCGAGTTGTTTACACGGAACGAGTTGTTCGTGTTGTCGTTGTCGAACGGATGCGAGAAATACGTGCCGCCCCAGCTGCCGTTCGCAGTCATTGGGCCGAGATAGTCGACCACGGAGTCGTACTGGCGACCGAGCGTCACGGTGCCCGCGTTGGCGCTCGACAGGCCAACATATGCCTGACGGCCGAATTCGCGGCCACCCTGCAATGGCCGGCCATTCGTGATGTCAAATCCGTTTTCCAACGTGAAGACAGCTTTCAGGCCACCACCCAGGTCTTCCTGACCGCGCAGGCCCCAGCGGCTGCCTTGCAGGTTTCCGCTCGTCATGCCGAACTTCGAAACCTGTTGATCCGGGCCGGCGCCCTTGTTTGCCACGTTGTTCGTATAAGCGAAACCTGCATCGACGATGCCGTACAGCGTCACGCTGCTCTGCGCGCTCGCGGCAGTGGCGAACGAAGCGGATACGGCCGCCACAATCAGAGTCTTTTTCATGTGTGATCCTTTGAATGAGTCTCGCGACTCGATTGGTTGCTAAACGCGGTGCCGCATTGCGCCGTGATTCGCCCGACAAACCACTGAGCACCGCGCCTCCGGTTCTTCCCGGACACCGTTATTCGGCAGAGCAAAGTTTATGGCGCGGACAATTCCAGCCACCACCAAAGGACGCACAAAAACCCTTTCGAACAAATCGAATAATGCAATTTTGATACGTGGAAACCCTGACTTCCCATGGACTTGCAGTTATCCCGAAATACCATCTGCATTCCGAATTATTTACCCTAGTTGCGTAGATGCCACAGTGGTCGGGCTACGACACCTCGACGACTTAGGAATACTCGTATTCATTCATGCGCAGCGCGCAAATATGATCGCGCGCGTATCGATACCGCGTCGACCCGACGCGCCCTTGCAAACCCCGACGCGACACCACTCCGATGGCGCTGCATCGCACGTCCTAGCAGGCACGACCATGAATCATTTGCAAGCCATCCGCGTCTTTTTGAAAGTCGCTGAGTCCGGCTCGTTCGGACGCGCCGCCGCGAGCTTCGAATTGTCCAACGCGGTCATCACGCGCTACGTGGCGCTGCTCGAAACGCACCTCGACACGCGCCTTCTGAACCGCACCACGCGCAGCGTCTCGCTGACCGAAGCAGGTCGCACCTACGCGATCTCGTGCAAGGCGGTGATCGACCAACTGGACGAGATCGAAGCCGCCATTTCGAGCAGCTCGACCGATCCTTCGGGCACACTCCGGCTGGTTGCTTCGGCCTCGTTTTCGCTGCTGGGTCTTACACCATTGCTCGGCGCCTATCGCGAGCGGTATCCGAACGTAAAGCTGCGTCTCACTTTGCTGCATCGGCCGGTGGATCTGGTCGACGAGGGGTTCGATGTCGGCATCGTCGTGCCTCGGCTCGTCAATAGCGGTACGCTGATCAACCGCCCGCTCTTCAAGGTGACACCGGTGGTCGTCGCCGCGCCGGCCTATCTGCAACGGCACGGCACTCCAACGCGCCCCTCCTGTCTCGCGATGCACACGTTCCTCGCGCCCTCGCCCGATGTTCATGGCTCGATCTGGGCGTTCACCACGCCCTCAGGCGATGACGAAGAGGTCGCGCTCGATCCTGCCTACACCGTCAACAATTCGCAGATGCTGCGTCAGGCAGCGATAGCGGGGATGGAGTCGCCGTGTTGCCCGAGAGCCATGTCGCGAGCGACATCGAAAGCGGCGTGCTCGTGCGCCTTTTGCCCGGGTTCCCGGTGAAAGACGCGGACAAGGAAGTCTCGCTGGTTTATCCGGGAAGGCGGCATGTGTCGGCGAAGACGCGCTCGTTCGTCGACTTCGCGCTCGCCTACTTTCGCAACGATGCGGCGGCAAACGCCCTATAAGCAAAAGATTATTCGAAGCGTGCATCGAAAATCTTGGCGAATTAGCGACAAAAGTAATAATACTAACCCGTGCATAAATAAGCGAACATAAATCGACACCACGACCTAAGCTTTAAGGAGCTTGGGGAGAGGCATGA
>NZ_FCOG02000121.1 GCF_001544975.2 Caballeronia arationis
CTTTGCAGCGCAGCTTCCGCACCGCTGAGAAGGCCGTTAACACCTGGTGCGATCAGGTCAAAATCGCCGCGTAGAAACTTGACTCGACTGCTACAAGATCAATTCAGTCAAGGAATCTAGATGGGCTCCGCACACTTCCTAATGAAAACGCTTCCGCGTGTGCGAACCGAGATGAGCCTTCACGTATTGGCCTACAACCTGAAGCGAGCAATGAGCATTCTAGGCACGCAGTCATTGATCGAGGTGATGAGGACGTGAAAGCGCGCAGGCAGAGCGGAATGTTTCGCTGCCAGAGCGTGACGGCAGCGCGACGTTCACCATGTTCTTGCCGCGAGGTTGATTGCCCGAGAATGGATATATCTTGTCCTCGAAGATAGAGCACATTAGTACCCGTTCATCCGCATGGACGATGTCTTCACTGCCGTTGCCGTGATGGACATCGAAATCGATCAATGCCACGCGCGCAAGGCCGTACACGTTCAGCGCATGGCGGATACTCACCGCGACATTGTTGAAAAGCAGAAGCCGCCTGCCGCGGCATATTCTGCATGGTGACCGGGCGGGCGCACGTTGCAAAAGGCGCAAGGAGCTTTGCCTCCGATGACCAGGTCGGTCGCCAGCACTGCGGCCCCAGCGGCACGCAATGCCGCCTGGTAGGTGTACGGATTCATGCTGGTGTCGGGATCGACGTGGACATGCCCCCCGGTTGGAGACAGGTTTGCGATGGTGTGGATGTACAACACCGAGTGCGCTTGTGCCAGCTGTGACTCCGTTGCGAGCGGAGCGTCGTAAGGTTGAATGCAATCTATCAATCCCTTGATTAATAGCATGTCGTGAATGGCCCCGATGCGCTCAGGTGAGTCGGGGTGCATATGCCCCATTTCGTGTTTAGCGCAATCGCGATGTGATATGTAGGCGGGTAACATGTGAGTCCGTTGCTCATGTGAAAGCGACTGCAAATGGGGCCGATGTTGGATGCCGATTCAGCCAGAGTATTGTTCATTTCAGCGCATTTGAACACGCGCGCACGAATTTCGTCGACGCAACCCAAACCAGAAATAGCCGTACACCGGGGCACAATCGTGCTGGTTGACGGATTGTCGCTCCGCGCCCATTGATTCTAGTATTCGATCAGCAGCCGGGTTTGCGCGATGTACACGTCGAGGCGCCTCGCGACAGTTGCTTCCTGGTCGTCGTCGCGCTGGATTAGTGGGCCCGATAGGTCGTCGTCGTTGTCGACCTTCGGTGGGTGCAATCTGAAGTGATACGTACGTCCCGATGCAGCGTGAACCCGCCGGCCGCTCATGGCTCGATGTTCTCGTTCAACGGGACGTCGATCCCCAGCGTGTAGTTGAACGCGACACCAGCCTGTTTCAGGCGTCCCACGCACGTTACCCTGGCTGGCCTCGACTGACTGGGGCGCGAGCCACCTGTCCACGAGCGCTTGTAAGGATATGCGTTGGTGTTCATCGCATGCTCCTACAGTCGTGGACATCGACGGGATGTCGTTGACGACGCCCAGGAATTCAGTATCGGTCGCGGGCTCGTAGAGTTAAATCAGGACGGCCCGAGAATGGAGTAGTCCGTTGTCAGTCTTGTAGGGCGATCCCTACATGGCGTGATGAATTAGTGGCTTGGCGGCGGGACGGTCGTAAATGTTGGCGCTAAGACGGTGCGGTGCGCTCCAGGGAAATTCAGCACGTTCGTGTCACGAATCGATCCGTACATCGGGGGCGTCTGTCGGGAAACGGGACTGAATGGGACTGTCCTGATCCAGGTCAACGAGGCCACGGGTTAGACCATTACGATCGATTTGCAAGGGCAGAAAAAGTGCTCGCTACCCGACACGGCGCATGACGCGCACAAGGCAGCCGCAAAGAAGCGCCGCGGCTGCCGCGCTCGAGGACGCCATGGACTAGACGCGGACCGCAATGGAAAAATGGCTGCACAACTTCGGCTTCTGTGGCGTCGATGCACACAATGATCCACGGGCAGCGAAAGCCTGGGTCTGGATGCATTGGTTGCTGTTCGCGATCAGTTTGCTCACGATCCCGGCTTTTTATCTGGAACTCGTAGACGGTCCGCCGGTGCTCCATCAAGCAGGCCAGCTTCTTTATCTGTCTGTGACTGTTGGCTTTGCCATCCTCTATGCCTGGATTGCGCGACTGAGCCGGCATCGGCAAAGGCTCCTTGGTCGGAACTGGCTGGACATGTTGATCCTGTTGGGAGCGGCGGCGAGCATCGCGGGCGGGGCGACGCCATGGTCGGCGTGGGAGTGGCCGCTGCGAATGGGCTTCATGTGCGTCGTTGCGGTGCGCATCGTGCTCGCTTTGCGCACGTTGTTCGTTCCGAACCGATTGCTCCTGCTTCTTCTCATCGGCGCTGCGATGCTCGGCGCGGCGGGCGCTGGTTTCTACTGGATCGAGCCGCGTGTGAGAAGTTATGCGGACGGCTTGTGGCTTGCTTTCGAGAGCAGTGCCACCGTCGGATACGGCGATGTCGCGCCGACGACGCCCGCTTCGCGCGTGTTTGCTGTTTTTGTCGTGCTGCTTGGCTACGGGATGCTGTCGCTTGTGTTCGCCAATATCGCGGCGATGTTCGTTGGCGAGGAGGAGAAGGTGCTACGGCGCGAAATGCATCGGGACATCAAGCGGCTGGAAGGAGAAATCTGCAGCATGCACGAGGATTTGCGGGCATTGCGTGAAGAACTTGCTCGCGGCCAGTCATCCGAATAGGTCATCACGCCTTCGAACATGACCTGGGTCGCGCCGATCGCGGGCGGCCCGTACGTGATATAGCTGCGCCCCGTGATCCAGCCGATGTCGGCGGTGCACCAGAAGATGTCGTCCGGCTTCATGTCGAACGTCCACTTCATGGTCTGCGCGGCCCACAGCAGGATGCCGCCGGTGCTGTGCTGCACGCCCTTGGGCTTGCCCGTCGAGCCCGACGTGTAGAGGCCGACGGCACCGTCACCAACGTCACTTATCAGGACCTGCTTGGCATACCGCGAGCACCCAGCACGCACGCGGCAAGTCGGTGCGAGTGGACGGATCTTCTGTGCGGGAAGCGCGTATCGGGATGTCGTTATCGTCCATAGTGTTCGCGCCGTCACATGAAATTGGCCACCGGTGTTTGGCCATTCCGTTTCGTGGCCATGTCGCTAGCCGATTGCGTCACGTCTGATGACGACTCGGGGACGAGGCGCCAATGCCGGACGGGAGACCGCCTTTCAATCGATCGTCAGCACCACGCGGCCGTCCACCTTGCCATTCTTCAGATCGGCGAATACTGCATTGATGTTTTCTATCCGATCGCGATGAATCCGGGCTCGGACTTTGCCCTCCGCAGCGAATTCCAGCGACTCCTGCAAGTCGCGTCGCGTCCCGACGATCGAACCCCGCACGGTAATGCCGTTGAGCACCGTCGAGAAGATCGGGAGCGGAAAGTCTCCCGGGGGCAGTCCGTTTAGCGATATGGTTCCACCACGGCGCACCATGCCGAGCGCCTGCGCGAATGCGCTGCGCGAGACGGCCGTAACCAATACGCCATGTGCGCCGCCGATCTCCTTCTGGATCACGGCTGCGGGATCGCCGGTCGAAGCGTCGATGGCGAGCTTCGCTCCCAGTTCGCGTGCGAGCGCGAGCTTGGCTGGCTCAACATCGATGGCGACGACATGCAGGCCCATCGCAATGGCGTATTGGACTGCGACGTGCCCAAGGCCGCCGATACCGGAGATCGCGAGCCATTGTCCGGGCCGCGTGTCGGTCATGCGAATGCCCTTGTACACGGTAACGCCAGCGCACAGGATCGGCGCAATCTCCTCAAAGCCGACCTGCGAAGGCAGATGGCCGACGTAGTTCGGATCCGCGAGCACGTACTCGGCGTATCCGCCGTTCACCGAATAGCCCGTGTTCTGCTGATCGTGACAGAGCGTCTCCCAACCGCTCAGACAGTGCTCACAGTGTCCGCATGCCGAGTATAGCCACGGCACTCCAACGCGGTCTCCTTCCTTGACGCTCTTGACGTCGGCGCCTACCGCAGAGACGTAGCCAACGCCCTCGTGCCCGGGAATGAACGGCAACGCCGGCTTGACCGGCCAGTCACCGTCCGCTGCGTGCAGGTCGGTGTGACACACGCCTGACGCGGCGATCTTCACGAGTATCTGGTTGCGAGCAGGCGTTGGCACAGGCACCTCCTCGATACGAAGAGGTTCGCCAAATGCATGCACGACAGCAGCTTTCATCGACGTTGCCATTGATTTCTCCGGTTGCCGAACGGAAGACGTGGGGTGCGTCACGACGTCCCCAGTATCGGAGGCGGTGACCGGACAGCCTTGACTCAAGTCAATCGGAGTCGTCTCCGCAACGTAGCGAGGCGGGCATGAGCAAGAGCAAGCCTGAACAGGAGCGGGCGGCTATGCTGACCGGGGTCGCGGCTGACTCTAATCGATCAATGCCGAGCGATTGAACTAAACGAGGCGGTCTTCAGCAATTGCGTGAAGGAGCACCGGAAGTCCGTCCAGCGAGTACGCGGCAGCGCAAGCGCGATGCTTGACCCAAGTCAATTGCCTCGTGGTGCGACGACGGAAGATGGCTTATGCGGTGAGTTGCTTCGTACCGCTCGTTCGCAATTGAACTCGACAAGGCTGTTCTGGGCCGGATGAGCGGCGGTGCTCGAAAAGCGACCAACAATTTGGTGGGCGAGGATGCGGAGGCCAAGATGGGTGTAGGAATGCAGATTGCCTGCGTCGGGTTCGCCGGCTCGACGGCACTCGAGGGAGAGGCCGGGGTGGAGTTAGTACGACTGGAGCGGTTCGCGAAGCGCATCGCCGGTTGCCATCTCGCGATCGAGGCGTTGCATGACCATGGCGGACGCGCGCTCTACGACGCGCGTCTGGACCTCATCACGCGCGACTATGAATTGATCCCCGTTGAGCATTGTACCGACGCCGATCCCAACGCAGCGGTACACCGCGCGTTCGACAGTGCAATCCGATTGCTCGAGCGTGAGTCGGCCGCCTCCCGATAGAGAGGAATCCGGCAAGGCGATGCCGGTATGCGAAGCAGCCATTTGGAGCAAGAGACGGCACGGTCAATCGTTTTTTTTCGGAAACCTGCAGTCAACTCCGCTGCTTGGCAATCGAAAGTCACGGCGCCGCACCCGTCCTCGCGTAGCACACTCACGTGCCGAAAGAGCCAGTGTCGCGGGTGCCATCCGCCACTCTGCGGGCAGACTCGTCCTCGTCGGAGAAAATCTCATGTTCTGCGACGGTCGTTTCCAGATCAAGGCACTGGACATGCCAGTGGGCCGTGCGAGGAACCAGGCCCATACTGCCATGGTACGTGGCGCTTCCGCGGGCGCCTTCCGATGGACCGTCCGTGATGGACGAGCCGTTCCTGTTGGCGCACCGCTCGAGGTGCAGACGGCTGAGCAAAACGATCGGCAGCATTCCGTTCGCGTCGCGCAGCAGCGTACCGCCCGCTGACGACTCCAGCACTCCCCATTGCGGCACATCGATGCCTGCATGGCCTTCGCGCGACCATCGACGCGTTTTCGTGTCGAGCCACAACACCGCATACGCGGAATTGGTTTGGTCGAAGGTATCCAGCTTGACGGTAACACGCATCACGTTCTCCGATAGTTCCGACTCAATGACTCAGCACCCATTGCACCAGCGTGTGGGCGTCTTGCGCGGATAAGGGGCC
Source organism: Caballeronia arationis (assembly GCF_001544975.2). Classification (GTDB taxonomy): domain Bacteria; phylum Pseudomonadota; class Gammaproteobacteria; order Burkholderiales; family Burkholderiaceae; genus Caballeronia; species Caballeronia arationis. The sequence continues at coordinate 5,706 of NZ_FCOG02000121.1, forward strand.
ACCTCGTTCTGCGGGTGACGGCATAGCCATATCGCCCCAGTGGGCGCGTCCGCCCATGCGCAGTTTATGTTCGAGCATAGCTGCGGCATTGGGCACGTTACGATAGCGTTCGGCAATTTGCTGAAATGATGGCGCAAGAAATGCCGCGTTATCGGTGTGGCAGAACATGCAATGTTGCTGATCGACGAGAGGCGTGGGCTCCGGTTCCGCCGCGTGTGCTGCGGAGATAAGAAGCGCGGCGGCTGCAAGTGTCAAAAAGCGCGTTAAAAATTGCGCTGCGGTACGGTCAATCAAGATGAGTCCGTCCGTGCGATGGTTCCTGAATTGAATCACAGTGATCTCGCAGTATGAAAATGCCCGACGGGCCGGGCCAACATCGGGACGCGAACTTGCTTGAGCTGCATAGATTCGGCGAGCGCGTTGCGATTGAACCACCCGCTTGCGACGACGGCGCGCCCCGCAGAGGCACGGTACCCGCGTGGGGTGCGTCGCAGGGCGAACGACGGCTCACGTTGGAGGACACCAAAAGGTAGTGTCTGCAATCGATGATGTACCCACAAAGCTTTGCGTCCTTGATCTGTGTCAACGCCGATGGCCCGACGGTCTGAGATATCGTTCCAGCAAAGTCGAACTGCGCCTCGCAGGTGGTCCAAAATCGGGCACAGCGTCGACCACGAGCTTGCAGCCGATACTCCTACATTCATTTTGCGTCACGATCGACCCGATAGCCGCAGCAGGCACAGGTCAGGACACCACCTCAGACATCGCGCGCCGCGGTGAATGCGCGACATACGGCCCCTTTCCAATGCGCAGCAATAGTTGCGGGTGCGCGCTCATGCCGGCTTCGCGGCCAACTGAATCGCGAAGTGAGTCCACTTCGAGCGGCTGATTCAAATAGGACGCGGCCAGGCCGAGCGTGACCGCGGTTAGCAGCACGCGCTCGAGCGCCTGCCCCGCGGCGAACCACGCATCACGATTGTCGGCGTCAGTGCCGATGCACAGGAACATCGGGGACCTGTCGACGAGTTGACGATGCGCCGCGGCGAGCCCACCACCGAGATTGAACGTGCGCAGTGCTAACGCCGCTAGCGGCGCTGCGAAGTCGAGCAGCGCGCTTGCTCCGCCCGCGTAGGCGGGCATGCCGTCGTCATGTCGGCGGGGATGAATCCAGCTTGCGAGCTCGCGCCTGAAGCGCGGATCTTGAAACTGGATGTGATCGGCCTCGGCAATCAGTTCCGCGAGCCGCTGCCGCGCAAGCGCCGATTCAATGCACACAGCATCGACGCCTTCGGCCGCTGCGGCCTGAACGAGTTGTGCCTGCGCGTCTCGGGGCACTGTTTGGTCAAGGAACGATTCGCGCGTTGTCACACGCTGCGTAATCGCATCGAATAGCGCGACGACGCTAGAGTCGCGCGGACCGTTGGGCAGTACGCGTACGTGCGCAAGCACATCCGGGTCCACCTCCACGGGAAATAGCCTGATCGAGTAGCCGAGGCCGAAACGCTGGAGCGCTACGCGCAGATTGAAAAGCGCCGCCCCGCAACTGATGATCAGCTCACGATCGAACGGATCGACGACGGGGAGTGCGCGCGTGCGGTCGGCGCAAAGCATGACGCTGTCGCCGTCGACGATGAAGTGCCACGGCTGCGAATTGTGGCTCGACGGTGCGAGTACCGCATACTGTAGGGCAAACCGCAATTTCGCCTCGACGCCAGCGAGCAGGGTCATTCGGCTTGGGTCGATTTCCCAGGCGGCACGGCTGATGGGCGGATGCATTTGCTTCTACCTCTGCAAGAGCAGACTTGATGTCTTATCGTGGCAGAGGAGTTCCTGCGCCGATTGACAGAGATCAAGTGGGTCGGTCGGGGCGCAGTGGCGGCCATTGGGCACGCACCGCCCTTCCCATGCGTTCTCGAACGGGTCTACACTTTCTCAAGCCCGGCCTGATCGAGAATGCGGATATCCTTGCCGCGCGCATCGACGACGCCCGCTTTTTGCAGCTTCGAGAACATACGGCTGACGGTTTCGAGCTTCAAGCCGAGATAGCTGCCGATTTCCTCACGCGTCATGCGCAGAACGAATTCGGCAGAGGAGTAGCCACGTGCTTTCAGTCGCGTGGAGAGATTGAGCAGGAACGCGGCGACGCGTTGCTCGGCGGTCATCGTCCCAAGCAACATCATCAGCGCGGATTCCCGGACGATCTCGCTGCTCATCAAACGGTGAACGTGATGCTGAATCGCCTTGACCTCGCGGCACAGTAACTCGAGCAGGTCGAACGGAATGATGCAGACAATGCTGTCTTCGAGCGCAATGGCATCGCAATTGTGATGGTCCGACGATACGCCGTCGAGGCCGAGTGCGTCGCCCGCAAAGTGAAAGCCGGTCACCTGTTCCAGACCATCTCGATGCATGACCACGGTCTTGAAGCAGCCGGCGCGTATCGCATAGAGGTTCTGGAAGCCATCGCCTGCGCGGTACAGCGCTTCGCCGCGCCGGATGATGCGGGTCGAGCAAATGATCGAGTCGAGACGCTCGTACTCGGTCGCAGAAAGTCCCGCTGGCATGCAGACTCGCTGCATCGAACACGTCGAGCACCGTGCGTTGTTACGTCTCGAACCCGGTTCGGCGATCTGAAACGTGCGGCGGGGCGCTGGCGGGGCGGGCGTCGCGACAGTCCTGCTTTCGCTCATGGCATACATGCTCGTCTCCTGTCAGTCGGATTGCGTCCGGGATAGTGGGGCGCGCCGCGCGAGGTTTTCGATGACGGCGCGCGCCTGTTCATATTCGGTTGTCTTGTCAAAGAAGTAGTTGGCGCCCGCCGACAGACACGCGGTTCTGATCGCAGCGTTCGAGTGGTTGGTGAGCACGATCATGACGACCGGAAGGTGGTGGCGTTTCACTGCGTTGATCATGTTCAGACCACTGCCGGAGGTCAGATGCGAGTCGAGCATGAGCACATTGGCGTGCGTCGCTATGAGGCTTTCGAGCGCCGTATCAAGGTCGTCCGCCATGCCAACCACCTCGACGCCCCCGATCTGCACGAGCATCGATGCGAGGCGTTGGCGCACAATTCCGGGATCGTCCACAAGGAATATTTTGAGCTTGGGTTCGCAACAGATCGGGTTCATGCAACCCATTATTGGTCGCGTTATCTCAAAATAAAATCAACGAGGGTTGAACTTCAGGTAGGCCTTTGGGAAGTCCGTGTAGGGAATTCCTGACAGCAGGAGAGATTCAGGCTTCGTCGTTATCGTCGAATAATCTGTGGCGAACGGCATAGCGTACGAGCGCCGCTTCGTGCGCCATCTGCATCTTTTCGAGGATGCGTGCCTTGTAAGTACTGACGGTTTTTGAGCTTACGCACAGTGCCTCGCCGATTTCGGTGACCGTCTCGCCGGCGCAAATGCGACGTAGCACCTCGAATTCGCGGTCTGACAGTTGCTGGTGAGGCAGTGCATTGACGGGCTCATTAAGGCTTTGCGCAAAGCGTTCGGCCATTGCGAGGCTCACATAGACACCGCCCGCCGCCACCTTGGTCACGGCGGCGACCAGTTCTGCGCTCGCGCTTTCCTTCGTCAGATAGCCTGACGCGCCGGCCTTGAAGGCTCGTGCCGCATATTGCTGCTCAGCGTGCATAGTGAGCACGAGAATGCGCAAGGCTGGCCTTTCCTCTTTGATCTGCTTGATGAGTTCCACGCCGCTGCGCCCTGGCATGGAAAGATCCTGGACGAGCACCTGAGCCTCGGTCGAACGCACGAGTGCGATCGTGCTTATTCCGTCGCTCGCTTCGCCTGCCACCTCGAAGCCGACCGCGTTGTTCAATATATGGCGCAAACCGTCCCGCACGAGAGCATGGTCGTCCGCAATCAGCACTTTCGTCGTCACGAGTGCGACTCCTCTCGTTGAACGGCCTCGCTAGCCGGTCGGCGCTCGCTAATAGGAGGCGCAAGCAGGTAAAGCTCGAGGGTTGCGCCCGTGGTTCGGAGGGTGGGCGGGAGCAACGTCTCTCCTGTCCTCGCCACACGCTGGAGCGTCTTCTGGCGGCGATCACGGCGAAGGCCGGCGCCCATCAGTTCGCGCCGCGCATCCTGTGTCGACCACGCCGTAAGCCTTTCGACGCTCGTCTGGACAACGTGCAACTGGCGCTCACGAAGATTCTGCCAGCATGCGACACACACGGCGGTGGCAATTCCGAAGACTAGGAGCGCAAGGCGCGCTGCCGCCCTGGTAGGTGCGTTGTGTGCGCGAGACTTAGTGTTGCCGATCATGTGCGCCTTCGGTGAGTGTGGAATTCCCTGACTCAGAACCCGGTGGAATGCGTCAACAAGCAGATCACAGCCCATTTGCGCCGATCGCGGCGCGACGCGCCTCAGAGCGCGCAGACCGCGCCAGGCGCTGTCGATAGCGCATCTTACCTATCCTTTCGGGCCGGGTCGGAAAGCTGCTCGGGCACGAGCCACGGTTCGCCTTCAAGGGGCGGCTCGGACGCGCCAGCCGTGATCTGTAGAAGCGACTCGTGGTACGTAGCGCAATGGGTACAGGCCGGCCGCTTCAAATGCTCGCACATCACGGGCCCGCAGACAGTTGATGCAGGTCAATGGGCGGATGACTTCGGCAGATAAAGTGAAGCCAAACCGACGTGTCGCTCGACGGTCGGCAACACCATCCTGGTCCGGAGAAAATAATGCAAGCTTTCGATGTCATGACCTCGTCTGTCATATCAGTCACGCCTGAAACGACCGTGCGCGAGGCAGCGAAACTGCTGGTTAAGCATCGGATCAGTGCCATGCCCGTGCTCGACGGTGACGGCGATCTTGTCGGCATGGTGAGTGAGGGTGATCTGTTGCACCGTGCCGAGATCGAAACTGAAAAGTCGCATCGCTCGTGGTGGCTGGACCTGCTCGGCTCGGACCGCGAAGCGGGCGACTACGTCAAGTCTCACGGACAGACCGTCGCCGATGTCATGACCCGTCAAGTCGTCTGCGTGGCCGACGTTACGCCGCTCTATGAGGTTGCGAGCATTCTTGAAAGCCATCACATCAAGCGCGTGCCCGTGATGCGGGACGGTCGGCTCGTCGGGATCGTCAGCCGCGCGAATCTCGTGCAAGCACTCGCCGCTGGCGCGCAAGACCCCACGCAAAATGAATCACCTAGCGATCGCGACATCCGGGCAATGCTCATGGCGGAACTCACGGGGCGCAACTGGGCGTTCCCGGGCCGCAATATCGTCGTGCGCGATGGTGTTGTTCACTTATGGGGAACGATATGGTCGACCGACACCTTGAATGCGATGTATGTGGCCGCGCAAGCTATTCCCGGCGTGAAAGGAGTCGAGGACCACACGATTCCCTACCCGATCATGCCGGGCATTTGACCACGGTGCATTGGGCAGTCGACCGGCTGCGAAACCGAAAGCGGTCCCCGCATCGCCATGTCGCCTGGAACCTTCAGGGCCGGAGACCGTACCGATCACGAGGCACCGGGAGAGAACGATGATTGCCGAATTCGCCGCTGGGACAACCCCCCATTTTGCAACGGATCATGTCGAGTTCATTGCCGAGATCGACGGTGCGCGGCAAACCTTTCGCGTGAACGCCCGAGTATTCGAGGAATTGCTGCGCGTCAAGCGTATTGGGAACGCTGCCATCAGAAATCTGTTCACGGCGGACCCTGAACATTTTCTTCATGCGGCTGCGCGCAAATATGGCGACGTAGGTGGTACGGGAGCGCCGATCAACATCACACTGGCGGATTTGCTGAGGTAGGTTTTTCGTCCGATGTATGGGCTGAGGTAAGCTGCACAGTAGAATCGTCTTTGGCTATCCGGCGCTTGCCGTGATGATCGTCTCGACCGGCAACTTGATAAGTATCCGAAAGCCTCTGCCCGGTGTGCTGTCGATTGCGATGGTTCCGCGTAGTTGGCGCACGCGCTCGCGCATCCCCAGCAAGCCGAACGACTTTGTTCCAGAGTCGGCCTCGAGCGCCGCACCACGCCCATTGTCTTCAATCGACAGCACGCAATCCTCGTGCACACGCCTGAAGTCAATCCGTACCTCGCTTGCCTTCGCATGACGCACGATGTTGGTCAGTGCTTCCTGAACCAGTCGAAAAATCGCTGTCGAAGCGGACGCGTTGAAGTCGAGTGCCTCAGTGTCGTTATCCAATGTGGCGCTGATGCCGTAGCGCCGCCGAAAGTCCTTGACGAGCCATTCGATCGCAGCGAAGAGTCCGAGGTCGTCGAGAATGGGCGGCCGCAGGCCCGCCGCGATTCGACGCACCGACGCGATGATTGTATCGATCTGATCCTGCATCGCCTGCGTTTGGGAGATGCGATGGCGGGCGAAGCCAGCTGCGTTGACATCCGAGTCTAGCGCGGCCAACTGCATCTTGAGCGCGGCGAGTTGTTGCCCGAGATCGTCATGCAGTTCCCGTGCGATATCCGTCCGCTCGTTTTCCCGGGCGGTCTGAACGTGAGTCGACAGCTCACGGGCATGCTGGAGTTCCGCGAGTCGCAGTTGATCGGTCATGTCGCGCGTGACCTTGGCAAAGCCACGCAACGTGCCATTTGCGTCACGTACAGCTGTAATCACGACATTGGCCCAAAACCGGGATTCGTCTTTGCGAATTCGCCATCCTTCTTCTTCGATGTGTCCCTTTTCGACCGCCATAGCGAGCTCTGTTTCCGGCTTGCCCGCTGCGACATCCGCTGGCGGATAAAAGACGGAAAAGTGCCGGCCTATGATTTCGTGCGCTTCATAGCCTTTGATCCGTTTTGCGCCGTTGTTCCAAGTGGCGACGTTTCCGGCGGGGTCGAGAAGAAAGATCGCATAGTCTTCCACTGTTTCGACGAGCAAACGGAAATGCTCGTCGCTCAGCAGGTGGCGAATAGAGGAGCGAGCCGGCACAGCTTCGCGCTGGTCGTCAGCCGCCCGTTGACGCGAGGACCTGTCGCGACTTTGCATACGGTCTGTCTCACTGACTGGAAATAGGATTTCGTGGCACGCGGCGAATCATGTCGGCGCTCGCCTGGCGTAATGATCCCAGTCTAGCCGACGCGACAGGCGCCGTCATCTTCCCGCCATTGACGACCGTGATAGAGACATTGTCAAAAGGTAAGCGGATATTGAGATGGCGCCGTTCGCGGCGTAGTCACTCAGAGAGGCGCTTGCGTGTTGAGGTGTTCCCTCGCTGCTTCGGCCTGCGGTTCTCCCTTTGGGACCGGGACTAGCAGGACCGAGCATGATGAAATGCGCAGGAAGTGCTTGGCGACGCTGCCGAGCGCGAGCCGCCGCCCGTGCGTTCCCATCACCACGAGGTCCGCACCAAATTCCTGCGCGCTCTTGAGCGTTGCGCGATGTCGTCACGGGTCAATTCGACTTCGACTACCCGCGGTGCACCCCGCACGCCAACCTGCTGCATGCGCACCGCGGCGAGGGCGCCGAGCGCGGCGCTTTCCTTCACGAATTCATCGAGGATGTCGACATGAAATGCAGCGCTCCCGGCGCCGCCGACGGCAAGTCGATCGCGAAAAGGGGCTGAAGCTCTGCGCCGCTTTCGCGGGCGATTTTCAGCGCCTCGTCGAGTGCGTGGCTCGCGATCACGGTGCCATCGATTTGCATCGACTCTACGAGCGGGCGCTTTTCGCCGTTGATTCAGATCAAGCGCAGCGAACCATATCCACGCGAGGGCGCGGCTTGACGCAGATCAATCGTCGACGGCCAGACGGGGCTAGATTGGTCCTGTGCCAAAGCGCTCTTCATCCTTGAGGAGATCGACATGGAGGCACTCGTCTTTAACGGTCACCGTCGAAAATTGCTCGATGAACGGCCCGCGCCGGCACTCGCAGCCCTCGCGCGCGTGAGCATCCCATGACGCACTCGGCGGACCGCGGCGTCGACCGGAACATTCTCACCGCAGATGTTCCCGGTTGCTAACCGGAGGGTGGCGCGATGGGCGATCTGGAAACGGACAAGTCGATTCACTTGGGTTCATTTTCGACGTGCGGATAGAGTCGGAAAAGCACGAGGAGAGCGCGATGAAAACTTTGCGGGGTGTGACGGCGGTGGCCGATCAGATCACAGTGCGGCCGGATTTCGCTGCGGGAAACACCAGGGAGAGGATCGGGCGTGCGCTCAGCCGGCATACCGGGTGGGGGGCGCACCACATCGTCGATGTGCGCGACAGCAGGGTCACGCTAATGGGAACGACCGACGCGCTTGCCGAGCGCGAGGCGGCTCGCGGTGATGCCTGGTCCGCGCGGGGCGTACATGCGGTGGTCGACAACCTCGAAGTCGAATCAGGAAGGTAACCGACCATGGCACTCACGGCAAAAATCGACGGCGCAGATTGGAGCGTGCATGCCGACACGCTCGACGTGCCGGGCGGGTACGTGTGCGAATTGCGCGTGGAGCATCGGGATCCGGGCGGTCGGCGCTTCGAACATCGCTTCAGACATTCTGGGCGGTTCGACAGCGAGCGCGACGCGATCCTCGCTGGTCTGCGCGAGGGGATGGTCTGGGCCGGGTTGAAGCTGACGAAAACCATTGGCGTGTAGTCGGCGGGCGCGCCGTTTCGGGACAATGACGGGATCAGCGGGAGCAGTCATGACGAGAGTATTGATCGTTCATTTTTCACGCACCGGAGCGACGCGCAGGGTTGCCGCCGCACTGGCGACAACCCTGCACGCGGATGTCGAGGAAATCATCGACCGAAGCGACCGCTCGGGAATGCTCGGGATCCTGCGCTGCGTCCTCGACTCGGTGATGCGGCGGTCCGCATTAATAGAGCCGATGCGACATGATTTGACGGCATACCAAATGGTCGTCATCGGCACGCCGGTCTGGGCGGGCAGAGTGAGCGCGCCAGTGCGCGCGTGGCTCGCGACGTACCGCCACCGGCTGCCGCGCGTCGCATTCTTCTGCACGCTCGCCGGTCGCGACGGCGAATCGGCGCTCAAGGAACTGTGCGAACTGGCAGCCAAGCAGCCGGTCGCGCACTGTGCGATTACTCAAAAAAATGCATCGCCAGGCGAAGAAAGCCGCGCGTTGAATCTCTTCACTCAACGGATCGAGCGCAAGCTTGCCCACATCGAAGAAGTCGAATGGTCGGCCTGAGCGGGGGCAGTATAGAGCGAGACATAAACATACTCCAACCGAAGACGGTGGGGTCGGGGCTACGTCTGCGTCTCTGCGTTGACGCCTCACTTATGCCGACGCACGTGGCGGACTCCATTTGTCGACTGGCGGGAAGCGACACGACACACACGAGTCAACACATTCCTGATCTGATGCGATGTGCAGGATTTTAGGCATATTCGGTATCGCGGTACTCGTGGTCATCGTTGTTGTGGTGGCACTCGTGCAGTACACGATATGGAGAAACGTCGATTAGTTTTGCGCGCCGATACAATGAAAAACTCGAACGGGTTCCGCGGACGCGCATGCTCCAATCTGTGCGGGTGTGCCTCAGCATCCGCGATGCACAGGTCGGTAAACACTCGATTTATTCTACTCAACAGGGATCGCGCCCGTGTTCGCGCCAGCAGTGCGCTGGACCTCTATGGCAATGAAAAGAATCGGGACAGGATCGTGCCGATGCATTGAACGGTTTTTTGTGCTCATTGCTTCGATGCAGAGCGCTTCGCCGCGTTTGAGGCATGCATCGTGAAAGTCTGGATGACAGTCCGCACACGCCTGCGTCGACTACGTAGAGAGTGAGTGTCTCTGTGCCCGCGCCACGGGCACTGTGACATGTTTCGTCGAGCGCATGACCCGATGCGGCTGCCGATAAAAAGCCGCTTCGACGGGACATGCAAGGAATCGAGCGGCTGGACGGGAAAATGGCCGATATGCGAGAGGACGTGCGCATATTGCGCGAATTGCGGATGCGCTTAAGGGGCGGTGCAAAAGGAGCGGCTCACCCAGGGAGGTGCCATCCTTGGCGGATCGGCGCACCGATTTTGCGCACGCCTGAGTCAGATCAATCCTCTAGCCGCAGCGCGCCAGTATTGTCGTTCCATCGTCATAGTCGATGAAAACGGAGCGCGAAATGAGAAAGCCGACCCTGTGCGCAATAATGCTGCTCGGACTTGCAGCATGCACATCGGACGCGCGTTGGAATGAGTTCCGGCAGACCGAGCCGCAGCTCGCGGAGGCACGAGAGTTCGCCTTGGTCGAATGCTCTGGCCGCGAGGAATGCTCGCAACGCTGGGCGCGCGCGATGGAGTATGTCGCGCGCTATTCCGCAACACGCATAAGTCATGCGGATTCTGCTGGAATTGAAACAAGACGTCCGCTCGAAGCCGGTGTGGTCTATCTGTCGGCCACGCGCACGCCATCGGACAAAAGCGGGGAAGGCGCACGCATCAGCCTGAAGGGAATGTGCAGGGGCATGTACGGCATGGACGGCGGCCCTGGCTGGCTCTACGCCAGTTGCGCGAGTCAAATTCGCAGCATCGAGATGAACTTTCGGGCCTTTGTTCTTGCGCCACTTCGCGGTCCGGCGAGCGATCCAGCCTGAAAGGGTGGTCCTTCATAGGTTCTTACTGTAATTGAGCGGGTCGGCCTTGACGAAAAGTCGGCGCTCGAAATCGAGCACCGATGCACTCCGCGCCTGATCAATGGGAGACTTCGTCCCGAACGTGGGCATTTCATCTAATGCGACATGAGCACCGGAACCGTCATCTCGATTCGACCATCGTTCGAGTCAAGCCACCGAGCAGCCGTTCGACCGCGAGTGTGTGGACCGTAGGCACCGAGCACGAGCAGGTCGGCGTGAGCAGCGCTTGCCTTGCTCACGAGCGTCGCGCCGGTGTTCGCTCTCGACGCACTGCTCATCGAAGAAAAACTCGCGCGAACCTGATGGCGATCAAAATACGCAGCCACGTCAATACCGGCAGGCGCTTCGTCATCCTCGTGCCGCTGCACGCTGACCATTTCGACGAAGCGCGCGCGTTTCAGGATCGGTAGCGCATCGGCCACGGCCCTCGCCGCTTCACGCCCCCGTCCCAGCCGATCAGAACTTCGTCGCTGAAACCGCTTATACGCCCGGAACGAGGGACGATGACAGCCGGCACGCCGGAACTCATGACGGCGTCTTCAACAAAGCTCCTTGCGACGTACGATTCCGGGTCTTCGGGATCGTGCTGGCCCAGCACGAGCAAATCGGCGTGGCGTGCGTGGAGCGACGCGACTTCGTGCACGGGCCCTGCAGCGGCGCGCCATTCGGCGCTCGCTCCAGCACGTTGCGCAACGCCGAGAAACACATCGTGAGCGCGCTCGCGCCACTCCGCATGCTGGACCTTGTTCTCGGCGAGCTTCAGGCTTTCGTCGCGATTAAAGAGCGGCCAAAACAGATCCTCGAGAGTGCCGAGTTCTTGCGCCTTTCTCACGGTCTCATCTTGGCGTTCGTGAGCGCCGATCCAGTTCTCGGTA
>NZ_FCOG02000065.1 GCF_001544975.2 Caballeronia arationis
TTACCGAGAACTGGATCGGCGCTCACGAACGCCAAGATGAGACCGTGAGAAAGGCGCAAGAACTCGGCACTCTCGAGATCCAGCAATTCGTTGGTGTTTTCGCAAGTGCCGCGTTACAACGGGCTGTGTGGGTCGCAGAAGTACCCCCTTACGCTTGTGGTGGCGGCAAGTTCCTGATGCCGCGCGAGTTCCTTGCCCTGGTCATATGTGAAGCTCTGCCGCAGGGGTTCAGGAATCGCGTTGAGTTTGGCGGAGAAGCCGGCCAGAGCTGAGGCGGCGGTTGCATCTTCCATCTTGGCAAGCAGCACCAGGCGGCTGGTGCGCTCAACCAGTACGCCAACGGAGGATTGATTGCCGGCGCCTTTGATGAAATCGCCTTTCCAATGCCCAGGCAGCAGGCGGTCCTCGATTTCTGGCGGGCGCACGTGGATACTGATCATGTCGGGAATCTGCCCGCGCCGGTCGGTGCCGCGCGTGCGGGACATGCGGGTGCTGTGGCCGTGGCGCAGGCAGGCAATCAACTGGCGGGTTGCCTTCATGAGGATACTCACCCTATTTCCGTTACCGCAGCCTCGGATTGTCCATCGTTACGCCAAACCGTGAGCGAATCTGCATGATGAGGAACCGGATGCCTTAATTGGGCTCGTCCGGATCTGTGAGGGGTGAGGGGGGCGACTTCCTCGCCTACTCGGAGGCCGCCAAGCGAAACGCAGCTACAAGCGCTTCCCCGTTGAGCGCAAGCTCAATCGCGGATTTCTTTCGTTGCTTTGCCGTTGCCTGCGTTGCGTGAGAAGGTGAAGGACTGCGGTCCTACAAACGGTCATCGTGGGCCAATGGCCCGGACCCTGATGAAAGACGCGCGCGGGGGCCTCGTTCGATTATCGGGATTGAAGTCCCAGTCCTTTTCGCAGGTACGCCTCGCGCGGGTCCAACCCGCTTCACATCACCGCTGGCAGTGCAAAGTGATCTTCTATCTGGTCATGGTCAGATGGCTGTACGATGTGGATGCCAGTGCTTTAAATGGTAGCTGCTTGATGTTTGAAATCATCGCCATATCTCAGCAGTCCCCATGCCATCCTCGCGTTCTTGGCAGCGATCGCTAACGCCGCGCGCCAATAGCCGCGCCGCTTGGTCAGGGCTCTGACCCAACGGCTAAAGCGGTCCTGTTTGTCGCTCAGGTTTGCCATGACTGCGCGAGCACCGGTGACCAGCAGACCGCGAAGATAGGCGTCCCCAGCCTCGGTGATGCTGCCAAGTCGTGCTTTGCCGCCGCTGCTGAATTGTCCAGGCGTCGGGCCGAGCCAGGCGGCCGCCTGGCGACCAATCCTGAAGTCATGCCCGGCACCGATGCTGGCAAGCAACGCACTGGCCGTTGTCGGCCCGCTGCCACGCAACTGCATGAGTCGACGGCTACGCTTGTCCTCGCGCGCTATCTCGCTGGCTTCGCAGATGGCCGCTGCATCTGTCGCGTGGTTCTTGCCATGCTTTCCAGACATCCGGTACGGCGCGACCAGTCTGGCAGCCATCAACTTCACCGTGTGGCCAGGTCGGCGGAACACGCGGGCCCAGTGATGCGCACCCGAACAGGCTTCCATGCCGATCAGGGACGGCGGCAATTGCGCGATCAACGCGACGAGTTGATCACGGGTGACCTTCGGCTTGACCATTACCGCCTTGCCGGTTTCATCCACACCATGGATGGCAAACACATTCTTGGCACGATCGATTCCGACGGTGACAATGGACATGGACCCCATCCTGCTGGCGTTGATGAAGGCTCGACACTCCATCATGGCACTTTGATCCGGATTCGCGGCTTCCGCCGCAGCCTCGGGACGGGGACCCTTTCATTCGATTACCCCAAACCGAGTTCGCGGATCATCTTAAGTGCCTTGAATTGAACAAAACCCGGCTAGCGGTACCTGTTGTTCCATCATACTAATAAATATCTAATTCATCACGGGCACTATGCAGCCTAAGCGCAAGTGATTGATGCTTTTTAAAATGCGCATTAGGTGCCTCGGCCTGATGTCTTCTCATCCATATTTACCCAATATGATCAGGACTGGGCAGCGAACTCGGACAGGGCTGACTCTGTAATGCGACAGGTTTTGCCTGCGGCCTGCTGGATTGTGAGGTTTTCATGAAAACATTTTGTCATAAGCCGATTTTAAGTTTCATGGTTATGTGTTCATTCGCTGCGTATAGCGCCATGGCTCATGCTCATTGCCCCATGTCTGATCAACGTGGGACCAAGTGGTGTTGCTTTCGCGACTGCCGATGATGAATCAGAATTCTCTTTAATATCAAGAAGCTGTTTTTACGCAGTCGATTCCAAAAATGGTCAATGAACAGCAAATATTCAGTTTGAAATAGCAGTGGTAAATTCATGTGCATTTCGCCTCTTGTATTCAACGAAGGAATGCCAAAAGTTCCAGAGAGCGCTTGAGGATGCACAGGTCATCTCATCTGAAGGCCTTTATCAAGTTGGAAAACTTCCGCCGAAATATGCCGGTGAAAGTTAGAAAGTAATCACATTCCTGGGCAGGGCTCAATTTCACAGGCAGCACCTGCCAGTGCTGGCTTCCGGTCATTCGTCGTGTCCAGAAATCGGGCTTTGTCCGCTCGAGCCGGGTCGCCCCGAAAACCAGTTTCTGCACGACTCGCGGACAAATTCGAGGTCTTTTTAGAAAGACTGCAACCAGTTGCATCTGTTATTTCGACAGAACCAAAATGGGGAAGATCGTGTACATATTCAAGCATTCATCGCATGGTGAGTCTGCGCGGGTACTGACGTCGGCTCTTTCTGTGGAGGATGGCTGCGGGCGCAAGCGCCGCACCGCGGTGGCATTGGCCTCGGCCGTGGCGTCGCTGGCAGCGCTGCTTGTTCCGGTCGCGGCGCGAGCCCAGTGCAACAGCAGCGCCAATCCCGCGCTGCCTTCGGCGCCGGCACAGACCAACTTTTCCAATCAGTCGTTTGGCGCAGCGCCGCTTCCCCAGTATTACCTTGGCGCCTCGGGGCAGGCGGGATGCAAAGGCGCTGACGACGGCTCTTGGAACGGAAAGGGCCAGGATGGCTTCGCTGGTCAGTCGGGTGGTTCCTTTAACAGCGTCAACAGCGGAATTACGGTGAAGGGGGGCTTCACGCCGACCCCCATCAGCCCCACGATGGGAGCGGGATGGTCCGTCAACGGTGGTGACGGTGGTGCCGGCGGACAGGGCGGTTATGACGACGATGGCTCCGCCCACACGGGAAACGGCGGAGCGGCTGGCAATGGCGGCGCGGTCTCCGTGCAGTTTAGCGGCGCGGTTGGTCCCGACCCGAAAGGTGTCCTTCCGGAAGTTGCGCTCGACGTGGAAGCCAATGGCGGCACCGGCGGAGTGGGTGCCGTGTCCAATGCCCAAGGCAGACAACCGCTCTATGGCGGCAACGGGGGACCAGGGGGGCGGGGTGGTCAGGCAGCGCTTAACGCCTCCGGCAATATTCAGTTCTATGGCGTCGGCCTGCGAGCGTCCGCCCTGGGCGGGACCGGCGGGGAAGGTGGCGACTCGCCCACTCCGGGTGATCTTCTCGTGGAAGGCCATGGAGGCAAGGGCGGCAATGGCGGCGCCGGCGGTACCGCGACACTTGCGTATCAGAACGGCAGTCTGACCGCCAGCACCCCTATAGGCCAGATCTTTCCGATGCTGGCTGACGCCGATGGCGGTAAGGGCGGCATCGCTGGTGGCGCGTTCGGTGGAAGTGGCAGTTTTGGCGGGACCGGCGGCAACGGAGGTAACGGCGGCACAGCCAGCGCGGAACTCGGCAGCGGTGGCCAGATCGTTTTCTCCGATCAGATGCAACCGGTGAAGAGTCAGTATCAGCCGGGCAGCGGCGTAACCGCCACGGCGAATGGCGGAGCGGGCGGGGGCGGTGGCACTGCCATCGACGGCACGATCCGCAATGAGGGTGGTGCGGGCGGCAACGGCGGGAATGCCGGCAGCGCCAGCGCCACCGTCCTTGGTTCCATCGATTACACCGCGAATGTTCCGGCCGGGCAGTCTACTGCCGGGTTGATCGGGGGTGAGGGCGTGCTGGTGCAGGCCAATGGAGGCGCCGGCGGTGTCGGTGACGGCGCCCAGGGCACTATCGTGGGTGAAGGCGGCAATGGTGGTAAGGCAGGCGCTGGCGGGAGCGCTTCGCTGACCCTTGGAGACGCGACGAACACGGCGACAATTAAAACGAACGGCCCATATACGCATGGCGCCCTGGTGCAAAGTATCGGCGGCGGTGGGGGCAATGGCGGTAGTGTCAGCTTCGTGCTGTCCGGCACGGGCGGTGGAGGTGCCGCGGGCGGCGATGGCGGTGCGGTCACGGTGAACTCGGACCACGCCTTTGTCACGGTCGGCAGCGCATCAGGCGAAGGCAGCATTCCGCTGATCGCCCAGAGCATCGGCGGTGGCGGCGGAAGCGGCGGCGACGCCAGCGGCGTCACCGTCGGTGCGGGTTTCGAGATCGGCGGCAACGGCGGCCAGGGCGGCAATGGCGGCGCGGTGAAACTCACGCTCGGCCAGAACAGCGTATATGGCAGCCTCGACCAGAGCGGTGGCGCGGGGATACTCGCGCAAAGCATCGGCGGCTCCGGCGGCAACGCCGGCAGCGCGACGTCGACCGGCGGGGGGCTGATCTCCATGGTGATCGGCGGGGATGCCCACGGTGGCGGATCGGGCGGCCAGGTCACTGTCGACAACGGCGCACTCGTCACGACCTACGGCGACCACGCAGCCGGTATCAAGGCCCAGTCGATCGGCGGCGGTGGCGGCAATGGCGGCAACGCTACAGCGTTCACGGTCGGCGGCCCCCTGTCGAACTCGGTTGCCATTGGCGGACAAGGCGGCGGAGGCGGCGCGGCTGGCGCGGTTTCGCTGACCAACACGGGGCAGGTTGCTACGTATGGTTCGGATGCCGAAGGTGTCGTGCTGCAAAGCATCGGCGGCGGCGGCGGCTCCGGCGGCAGCGCCACGGCGCGTGCCGTTGCCGCATCGGGTAGCCCCAACATTCCTGCAATCAGTGTCAGCGTCGCGATCGGCGGCGCCGGCGGGACCGGTAACACCGGCGGCAATGTCACGCTCGATAATTCCGGTCTGATCACCACAGCGGGCGACAGCTTGACCGGCGTTTTCGCGCAATCCGTCGGTGGCGGCGGTGGTACGGGGGGCGACGCAACCGCCGCGTCCTACTCCGCGTCGCCTGCCAAAGGGGCGTCCCTGTCGGTCTCCGTGGCTCTCGGCGGCAGCGGCGGCAGCGGCGGCACGGGCGGCGCCGTCAACCTGGAAAACTCCGGGCTGATCGCCACCTTGGGCCAGGACGCCCACGGCGTGTTCGCACAGTCAATTGGCGGTGGCGGCGGCAATGGTGGTACGGGCGATGCCTCCGCAACGGCGGCTAACGCCAAAGCCAGCTTCAGCGCGTCAATCGCGGTGGGCGGAACGGGTGGAACGGGGGGGACGGGCGGCACGGTCGGCCTGATCAACGACGGTTCGATCGCGACGCGCGGCGACGGCGCCGATGCCGTGTTCGCCCAGAGCGTGGGCGGCGGCGGCGGCGCAGGCGGCGGTGGTACCGCTGCGGCCAGCGGCGGCAAGGATGCTATCGCCGTGGGTGTTGGCGGCAAGGGTGGCGTCGGCGGCGACGGCAACACGGTGACGACGACCAACAACGGCAACATTGTCACCCGCGGCGCGGCCTCGACCGGCATCTTCGCGCAAAGCGTCGGCGGCGGCGGGGGCAAAGGCGGCAAGGGCGCGGCGGCCGCGGGCGGCAGCGGCGGCCTCGACACGATCTCCAACGCCCAGACCCTGTTTGGCATTCTGGGTCAGGGCCTCGGCCTCAACCAGGATGTGCAGAACCTGGGCAACAACATCCTGCAGGTCGGAGCGCTCGGCGAAAAAATCGAAGCGGCTTATGGTGATCTGGAAAAGCTCCTCACGCAGCCGGATGGGGTATCGAAAGTTCTGGGCACCGTGTCACAGATCAGCGTTGGCGTGTCGGTCGGCGGCAGCGGCGGCGCGGGTGGCCAGGGCGGCGCGGTGAACACCAGCAACACCGGCGCGATCGGCACCTATGGCGCGCAATCCCACGGCATCTTCGCGCAGAGCATTGGCGGCGGCGGCGGCAGCGGCGGCGCGGCGAGTTCGGTCGGCAAGTCGAACAATGATTCGAAGGTGCAGGCCGCGGTCGCCGTGGGCGGCAGCGGCGGCGCGGCCGGCTCAGGCGGTGCAGTGAGTGTCGTGCAGAATGCGAGTGGCGCAGTCGGGACGCAGGGGGTGGAAGCGTTTGGCGTGTACGCGCAGAGCGTAGGCGGCGGTGGCGGCAACGGCGCGATGTCGGGGGCGATCAGCGGTTCGCTGAAAAGCCTGTCGATCGCCGTGGGCGGCACTGGCGGAGGCGCCGGGAATGGCGGCACCGTAAGCGTCAACAACAACGGCACGGTCACGACACTTGGCAAGCACAGCGTCGGCATCTTCGCGCAAAGCATCGGCGGTGGCGGCGGTGTCGTGACGACCGCGAGCAGCGATGAGACGTTCGATCCCTCCAAAATCATCGTCAATCCTCAGGGACGGCTCGCCGACATCTACGGGGTGACACTGAGCTTCGGTGGTCAGAACGGCAGTTCGGGAAATGGCGGCGACGTCACTGTCAACACGGAAGGCAACGTGACGACGAGCGGGCTTGACGCGCACGGTATCGTCGCGCAGTCGATCGGCGGCGGGGGCGGGTTCGTGGTGGGCGGACAGATCGCGAACACGACCTCCGGCGCCGGTGGCGCGAAGGGCGATGGCGGCAACGTTCTTGTCGTGGACACCAATAACACTGTCACCACCACCGGCGACGGTGCGTATGGAATCGTCGCACAATCGATCGGCGGTGGTGGGGGCTTTGCCGGCGACCCGTCCGCCTCGCAGGGCTACGTTGGCGCTACGAACAACGCGGTATTGGCCAACAGCGGCAATGGCGGCACCGTCAACGTCATCGTGGCAAACGGCGGGACGGTCGTGACGACCGGCCGGTACGCGCCGGCGATCTTCGCGCAATCGATCGGTGGTGGCGGTGGTCTGGTGGCCTATAACGACAACGCAGTCGACCTGCCGCATGCGATGGGAGAGGGCAGCGCGGGTGGCGCCGGCGCGGGCGGCCCGGTCTTCGTCAACGTCAGGAATAACGACACGGTCATGGCGACAGGCGTCGGGTCCGCCGGCATCCTGGCGCAGAGCGACGGCCAGACAGCCGGGCGCATCTCGATCAACCTGACGGCCGGTTCGAAAGTCATAGGGGGCACGACCGATCCCAATTTCCCGACGGGTAAAATAGTGGGGCAGGACCCGAAGTATCGCGACGCTGCCGCGGTCCGTCTACTTGGGGGCAATAACAACGTCATCAACAACCAGGGCACCATCCAGACCTTAGGCAAATACGCGATCCTGGCGTATCCCACGGTGTACGGGGGCGGGTCCGTCAGCACCACGGTCAACAACTCCGGCACTATCACCGGCGACATCGACGTTGGTGGCACCAGCACCAGCGTTGTCAACAATCTGGCCGGCGGCGTGATCGACACACCCACCATGCTGAACGTCGGAGGCGGCACGGTGAACAACGCCGGCACGCTCAAAGTCGGCGGTGCCAAGTCGATCGGCAAGACGGTTCTCACCGGCAATCTTGTGCAGAGTTCGACTGGTGTGCTGAACGTCCAGATCGATCCGGTCAACAAGCAGTCTGATCTGCTCAATGTAACGGGTACCGCCGCGCTCGCCGGCAAGGTACAGGTTGACCCGGTGAGCTATCTGAAGAGTACGAGCACCGTGCTGGCGGCGGCCGGCGGAATTCAGCCGGACGCTACGCTCGCGGGTTCCTCGACGCCGGTCTACCGTTTCACGCCAGAGGTGCAGGGCAACACCGTCGCAATCAGGACCGATGCGGATTTCGTGGGAGCGAGCAAGGGTTCTTCGGCCACACAGCAAAGCGTCGCAGCCAACCTGGACCGGCTGTGGAGCAGCGCCAATCCCGCCTTTGCACCCATCTTCGGAGCCTTCGGTAACGTCGGTAGCACGTCGGGCTATGCCCAGGCGCTGACCGCCGTCTCCGGCCAGGAGCTGCTCGGCATCGCTGCGGCGCGCTACCAGGCCAGCCAGGCATTCGCTCGCTCCGTCTTCAGTTGCCCGGTGTTCGCCGACGACGACACCACCGTGAGAAAGCAGGGCTCCTGCGTGTGGTTCCGCGCCACGGGCATGTGGGAAAATCGCAGCGCCGACGCTTCCTTCCCGGGCTACGGCTGGCAAGGTACGACGATGAAGGTCGGCGGTCAGGTCGAGCTGCAGCCCGGCTGGTTCCTCGGTGGCGCCCTTGGTTACGAGACCGACCGCTTCACCGGCAACGACAACCTGACAAGCGCCAACGGCAATGCGCTTCTTGGAGTCGTCGCGCTCAAGCACGAGGCCGGGCCGTGGACTTTCACCGGTGCGGTGGACGCCAGCTACGGCTGGATGAATAGCTCGCGCGTCGTCCCGGCCGCCAATGCGGTGGCAACCGCCTCGCCCGATTCGTTCAATGTCGGACTGCACATGCGCGCGGCCTACCAGATTCCATTTGACCGCTTCTACCTGGAGCCGGCGCTCGACGGCGATCTGAACTACATCAATCTCCCGGGCTACACGGAGAGCGGTGCGGGCGCACTCAACCTGAAGGTGCAAAGTGCGAACAGCGTCATTGCGACCGGCACACCGAATCTGCGGATCGGGACGCGCGCGCAGATCGGGTCGGCGACAGTCGACGCCTATGTCGGCGCCGGGGTGAGCTTCATTGCAGGCAATACCTACACGACCAACGCGTCGTTCGCCGTTGCCCCGGGTTTCGGCAGCTTCACCAATACGCTTGCCAATGCGCACGTCGCTGGCAAGTTCTCCGCCGGGGTGGAGGTGTATACGACCAAACGCCTCGATGTGCGTCTGGAGTATGACGGCGTAGTTGCCACACACGAGGTTGAGAATGGCGGCCAGATCCGGCTTAAGTACAGGTTCTGACAAAACCGTCGCGACCCGTGCAACGTCGCGACTCTTCACTGCTGCGAACGACAGTTGCCCGAGCCCCGGCCACCCAGATACCGTTTCGACGATCGCCGAGTTGCCGATCAGTGCACTACGTTGCAAAAACCGAGCATCGTGAGCCGGGCAGCAGTGCATGCCGCAGCGCGTCGTGGGTCACTACGTACCAGCGGCCGCCGCCTTTCGCGCGCGCGATGCGAATGAAATCTTTCTGCAGCGTTTCGATCATCGACGCCCGCCCAAGGCGCGCGAAGATCGCGCCGTAGTACATCACGAGGTCGCGGCAGGTAGCATGAGATGGCGCGGCCGGTCGAGCAGAAGCGCCGCGCGATGATGGACAACGTTCGTATCGACGACTCCGCCGATCGGCAGCCATTCCAGACGCACTTCGTTGTGCTCGCATTCTGGGTACGCCAGGCGCCTAAAAGGTGCGCCCCTCCACCAAATGCGTCTTCACCCCGTTAAGCACATAGTCACCGACGACCTTCGCCTTGTGATGCAGCGGATTGTGACTGAAGATTGTGCGCAGATTGCGCCAGTGTCTGTCGAAGTTATGTTTTCGCGACGTCGCCGATGCGCCGCCCGCATCGAAGAGACGCTCGCCCGCCTGCAGCGCCAGCTTGCCAACGACGACCTGCGTGCGGGCCGTCGCGAGCGCCCCTTGGAGCACGAGCTCGTCCGCCGCCGGATCGCCGCGCAGAATCGCATCGGACGAAGCGCCGAGCACTCGCGCGTTGTCCCGCACGAGCACGTCGATCGTATGACTGAGCGCTGACAGTTCGCCCACGACCTGCTGGATGAACACGTCCTCGCGGGCCGTCGGCGCGGTGGAGTGCAGCACCGGACGGCCGTGCGCCGTCACGTACTTGCGGGCATCGGCGACGACATTGCGCACGATGCCCGCCGCCACCGCCACCAGATGCAGTTGCCGATACGCGCCGCCATGCCGCCCGACGAGCGACGTATAGCCTTTTTCGATCACTTCGTTCGGATCGACCCTGACGTTGTCGAAGACCACGCTGCCGCTCGCTGTCATGCGCTGGCCCATGCCGTCCCAGTCGTCGAGCACCTGGAGTCCTTCGGAGCGCACAGGGATGACCGCGGTCACGCCTTTGCCGTCTTCGTTCACGAGGTTCGCGCGCACGAAATCAGCGTAAGCGGTGCCCGTCGTGTAGTACTTCTTGCCCGTCACGCGGAAGTGATCGTCCTCGCGCCGCAGGACGGTTTCGATCTCGCCCGCGCGCGCCGTGCCTTGTTCGCCGGAAGCGCCACCGAACAGCGCCCCCTCGACGATACGGCGCATTTGCCGGTCGTGAAACGGCGTAAGCGGCGCAAGACGCATCGATTCGACGACATCGAAATGCACGCGCAACGCGTGCGCAACGTTCGATTCGGCAGCAGCCAATGTCGTGACGACGTGAATCGCATCTTCGAGCGTGCCGCCGAGTCCCCCCCGTTCGACAGGAATGCGCAGCGCGCCGAGCCCGGAGCGCCGGAACGCGTCGAAGGCGGTGAATGGCAGTTCCCGGCGAATCTCGCGCTCTGCGGCATCGACGCCGATTTCTTCGGCAAGCGCGGGCATGGCGGCGAGCGCATCGAAAAGTTGTCTGGAGATGCTCATGGTGTGTTTCGTAGGGGTCTGGAGGGATATCTGCGAAAGGCCGCGCCGGGGTGGCGCTCGTTCAGAAGGCTGCTGCGGCCGCCGAGCTTTTCGCGCAAGGTGCCGGGCGCATAGCGCGTCTTGTAGCGTCCGCGGGCCTGCAACTCAGGGACGATGAGATCGGCGAAGTCCTCGTAGGCTTCCGGAGTGACCGCATAGCTCAGGTTGAAGCCGTCGATGTCGGTTTCATCGACCCAGTCTTCGAGCGCATCAGCCACTTCGTTCGGCGCGCCGATGAAAACCGGTCCGCGTCCACCGATTGCGTTATGCAGCGCAAGTTCACGCACCGTCCAGATGCGCTCCGGATCGAGCCGTGTGAAGCCTTCCAGCGCAGAGGACGTGCCCGCGTCGAGTTGCATGTAGCGGATCGGCTCGTCGGGATCGTAGGTCGAGAAGTCGATGCCGGTCCAGCCCGAGAACATCGCGAGCGCTGCCTCGGGCGTCACGTAGCGGCGATAGTCTTCGTATTTGTCGCGCGCCTCGCGTGTAGTGCGGCCCGTGATGATCGTCGCCATCGTAAAGAACTGGATGTCGCGCGCATCCCGCCCGGCCTTCACCGCTTCGGCACGCGTTCCGGCGACGACGGGCGTGAGCACCTTCTTGCTCGGCCCGCTAAGGTAGATTCCTTCCGCGTGATGTCCCGCGAAGCGCTGCCCACGAGCCGACGATCCCGCCTGAAACAGCACTGGCGTGCGCTGCGGCGAAGGCTCGGTCATATGGATGCCTTGCACCCTGAAGTACTTGCCCTCGTGATCGACGCGATGCACCTTCGAGGGATCGGCGAACACGCCGGTGGCCGTGTCGCGCACACTCGCGCCGTTTTCCCAGCTGCTTTCCCAGAGCTTGTAGACGACGTCCATGTACTCGTCGGCGATGTCGTAGCGCTCGTCGCGCGAGGCGACCTGGTCCTTGCCCAGCACCTTCACGCTGCTCTTGGCAAACCCCGTGACGATGTTCCAGCCAATGCGCCCGCGCGTCAGATGATCGAGCGTCGACATGCGCCGCGCGAACACGTAGGGCGGTTCGTGATTGGCGTTGCTCGTCACGCACAGGCCGAGGTTGCGCGTGGCGTAGGCCATCGCCGAGAGCGACATGAGCGGGTCCTGCTTGGGCACCTGCGCGCCATGACGCAACGCGGTGTCGAGGTTGCCGCCGTGCACGTCGTTCACGCCGATGCTGTCGGCCATGAAGAGCGAGTCGATCAGGCTGCGCTCCAGCGTCTTCGCGAGATCGACCCAGTAGTCGAGCGTGTTGTACTCGAGCGACCGGTCGCGCGGATGCCGCCACATTCCCGGCGAGTGATGCACCGGGCTATGCAGCGCAAACGCGTTGACGCGGATCTCCTTCTTCGGATTCGATGCGGCGGATGTCATAGGTAAGGCTTGTCTCCGCTGATCGTCACGCGGTAGCCCGAGCGCACTTCCGGGTAGTAATCCCACACGGCGAGATGCTGGACCGCGCGGTTGTCCCAGAAGGCGATCGAATGCGGCTCCCATTTGAAACGCACCTGAAACTCGGGCGAGGCGAAGCGTTCGTACAGCAGGCGCAGGATGCCTTCGCTTTCCGCTTCCGGCACGCCGTCGATATGGGTCGTGAAGTTCGAGTTGACGAAGACGCCCTTCCGCCCGGTTTCGGGATGCGTACGGACCACCGGATGCGAGGCTTTGGGAAACGTCTTGCCCGCATCGTCGATGCCGCGCAGACGATTGCGTTGCCGGTAGGTCGGCTCGCCGTCGTGCGTGGCAGTCAGTCCTTGCAGATAAGTCCTGAAGCCTGGCGACAGTGATTCGTACACCGCATACGAGCTGGAAAAGAGCGTGTCGCCGCCGTGTGAGGGCAGGGTATGCAGATGCAGGATGCTGCCGAGCGGCGGTTCCTCGTCGCACGAGACGTCGGAATGCCAGCGATCGCCCGCGATGCGTTTGGTGGTCGCATCGCCGTGAATCTGCAGGATCTCCGGATAGCCGTCGGGGCCGGGGCTGTTCGGATGGACGTGGAGCGCGCCGAAGTAGCGGCCGAGCGCAAGGTGTTGATCGAGGCTGATCGGCTGGTCGCGGAAAAAGATGACCTGATGCGCGAGCAGTGCGCGGCGTACGTCGGCCACTTGCTGCGCGGAGAGCGGCTGTGTCAAATCGATCCCGCCGATCTGCGCGCCGATATGGCGCGTGAGCGGGTGAACGGCGATGGTCTCGTAAGCGGTATCAAGCATGGGTTTCGTCCTCGATGGGCGTGGCGCGCGAATCAGTTGGTTGATGAGCCGCGCGATGCAGGGCGGCGGGATGCGGCGCGGCGAGGTGCGCAGCGCCTTCGCCGTAGAGCTTTTCTCGCAAGGTGCCTGCGCGGTACGCGGGTTTGTAGACGCCGCGACGCCGTAACTCGGGCACGACGAGATCGACGAAATCCTCGTGCGTCCCGGGCAACAGCGCGTGACTGAGATTGAAGCCGTCGATACCCGTCTCCGACTTCCAGCGCTCCAGTGCGTCGGCCACTTCGGTCGGCGAGCCGATGAACACGGGCCCCTTGCCGCCGATCGCATTGAAGATCGCCAGCTCGCCGATAGTCCACACGCGTTCGGGATCGGCGACGGTGAACGCTTCGATCGCCGATTGCATGCCTTCGCTTTTCACGTAGCGCAGCGGATCATCGGGGCTGTACTTCGAAAGGTCGATGCCGCTCCAGCGCGAGAAGAGTGCGAGCGCGCCTTCGAGACTCACGTGACGCTGGATGTCTTCCCATTTCGCCTGCGCCTCTTCCGAGGTCGGCGCGACGATCACGGTCGCGAGCGCGAAGAACAGTACCCTCGCCGGGTCGCGTCCGAGTGCCGCGGCACGCTCGCGAATCTCGACGACATCGCGCGCGACGAGATGCGCGGTGGGCGAGCTCAGGAATACGCATTCGGCGTGGCGCGCGGCGAAGTCCTTGCCGCGATTCGACGTGCCCGCCTGATACAGCAAAGGCGTGCGCTGTGGCGAAGGCTCGGAGTAGTGCGTGCCCTGCATCGAGAAGAACTTGCCCTCGTGCCGGATCTCATGCACGCGTTGCGGGTCCGCGAACACGCGCGCTTGCGTGTCGCGCACGGCTGCGCCATCCTCCCAGCTTTCCTCCCATAGCCGATATACGATCTCCATGTATTCATCGGCGAGGTCGTAGCGCTCGTCGTGCGGACGCGCGTCCTGCTGGCCGATCGCGCGCGAGCCGCTCTGCCCGAAACTCGTCACGATGTTCCAGCCGATCCGTCCGCGCGTCAGATGATCGAGCGTAGACATGCGGCGCGCGAAGAGGAATGGCGCTTCATAGCTCACGCTGCTCGTGACGGCGAAGCCGAGATGCTCGGTGACTTGCGCCATCGCGGAGACGAGCAGAAGCGGATCGAGTCGCGGAAACTGCAAGCCCCAACGCACGCCGGCCGCATTCGATCCGCCGTAGACGTCGTACTGGCTGATGCCGTCGGCGAAGAAGAGGGCGTCATAGCCGCCGCGTTCGGCCGTGCGCGCCAGATCGGTCCAGAGCGTCAGCGAGTTGTAGTCGAGCGCGCGGTCTTGCGGGTGCGCCCAAAGTCCAGGCGACAGATGCGTCGGCGCGAAGGCCAGGAACGCGTTGAT
Organism: Caballeronia arationis; assembly: GCF_001544975.2. Lineage (GTDB taxonomy): Bacteria > Pseudomonadota > Gammaproteobacteria > Burkholderiales > Burkholderiaceae > Caballeronia > Caballeronia arationis. The sequence continues at coordinate 14,344 of NZ_FCOG02000065.1, forward strand.
GCGGATTTCCTTCGACATGGCGCAAGTCCTTTATGCCTTCGATGTGAGGGGAAAGTGGCACGTGACGTGGTGCGTCGCGGAGAGCCGGTGCACGGGTGGAGCGTCCTCGCGGCAGACATCGCGCGCGGAAGGGCAGCGCGTATGGAAGACGCATCCGGCGGGCGGTGCAAGCGGCGACGGAATCTCGCCGCCGATCGCCTGAACGTCGAGCGCATCCGGCTCGGACGCGGCGATGAGCGCATGCGTGTAGGGATGGGCCGCGCGCTGGACGATATCCTCACGTGTGCCTTGCTCCATGAAGCGCCCGAGATAGAGCACGCCGATATGGCTGCTCATGAACGCAACGACGGCCAGATCATGCGAGATCAGCAGATAGGAAAGACCGAGCGCGTCCTGAAGGTCCTTCAGGAGGTTGAGCACTTGCGCCTGGATCGATACGTCGAGTGCCGAGACCGGCTCGTCGAGGACGAGGATCTCCGGCTCCAGCACGAGCGCACGCGCAATGGCAACGCGTTGACGCTGGCCGCCGCTCAGTTCGCCCGGGCGGCGGCGCTTGAATTCGGCGGGCAGACCGACCTGTGCGAGCAGTTCGTCGAGGCGTTTTTCCAGCTTGTCGCGGGCGAATCCACGGCGCTGGATGCGCAACGGTTCGAGCACGATATCGCCGATGTTCATCTGCGGATCGAGCGAGCCGAACGGGTCCTGCAGTACCGCTTGCACGGCACGCTGGCGCCAGCGCCTGTCGCCATCGCGCGTCTCTTTGCCGAACAAGCGATCACCGAAGCGCACTTCGCCGCGCGTCGGTTCGTCCGCGCCGAGGACGATTTTCGCGAGCGTCGATTTACCGGATCCCGATTCGCCGACCAGCCCGAACGTGCCGCCGCTCGGCAACGCGAAGGACGCGTTCTCCACGGCGCGCAGCATCTTTGGCTGCGCGAACAGGCTGCCACGCACGGGAAATGTGCGAGCGATGTCCGTCACGCGGATCGCCGTGCTCATGAAGCCTCCGTCGCGAGAAGCGGTTGTGGCGCCATCTCTTCCGGCTCCGGATGCCAGGACGCGACGGACCGATTCGTATCGATATCACGCGTCGCGGGATACGCGCTCAGGCAATCGGCCTGCGCACGCGGACAACGCAGCGCGAAGCGGCATCCTTGCGCGATGCTGCCAGGCAGCGGCGGCTGCCCCGGGATCACCGTCAGCCGACGCTGCGCGCTGAAAAGACGCGGCACCGCGCCGAGCAGCCCCTTCGTATAGGGATGCCGAGGGCGCCCGAAGACTTGTTCGACCGGACCTTGCTCCACGATGCGTCCTGCATACATCACCGCGACGTCGTCGCAATAGCGGCGCACCAGATGCAGGTCATGCGTGACGAGCACGATCGCCGTGCCGCGCTCGGCCTGCACTTCGCGCAGCAGATCGAGAATTTGCAGACGCACGGTGACGTCGAGAGCGGTAGTCGGCTCGTCCGCGATCAGCAGGCGCGGATTGCACGCGAGGTTCATTGCGATCGCCACGCGCTGACGCATGCCGCCGCTGAACTGATGCGGATAGCTGTTCAGGCGGCTTTCGGGCGCGGGAATGCGCACTTGCCGCAGCAGGTCGATCGCGCGCGCCTCGCGTACTTCGCGGCTTTTGATGCCGTCGCGATAGCGGAACATTTCGGTGATCTGCCGTCCGATCGTCAGAAGCGGATTGAGCGAGGTCATCGGGTCCTGAAGGATCATGCCGATCTCGCGGCCGCGCAACGCATTCAGTTCGGCGGGCGTCCTGCCGCGCAGGTCGTGACCGTCGAACAGGATGCGGCCTCCGGTCACGCTCACGCCGCGCGGCGGCAAGCCCAAAAGCGAGAGGCACGTTACGCTCTTGCCGGAGCCCGACTCACCGACGAGACCCAGCGTGCGGCCCGCGCGTACGGCAAAGCTCACGCCGTCCACGATACGTACTTGCTTGTCGGAAGACCGTGCTTCGACGACCAGATCATCGATTTCCAGCACCGGACGGTTCATCGCCAATCTCCGTCGACGCCATCGCTGCGCTGCAAGAACTCGCCGATGCGATTGCTGCACAAAACGGTAGCGATGAGCACAAGACCCGGCAGTGCGGAGAGCCACCACGCGGTATCGAGATAATTGCGGCCTTCCGCGATCATGCCGCCCCACGAAGGATCGGGCGGTTGCACGCCTAGACCAACGAAGCTCAGCGCCGCTTCCATGAAAATCACAAGGCCGATGTCGAGCGTCAGCAGCACGACGAAGGTATTGCGCACGTTGGGCAACAGGTGGCGCAACGCGACGTATAGCGGCGACGCGCCCGCCAGCTTCGCGATCAGGATGAAGTCGCGCGCGCGCAGGCTGAGCGCCTCAGCGCGGATGATGCGCGCGAAGCGTCCCCAGTTCGCGAGCGTCACGACGATGACGATGTTCGTGATGCTCGGCCCGCAGATGCCGACGATCAGCATCGCGAGGAACACTGGCGGCAGCGCATACTGGGCATCGACGACGCGCATCAGCGTGGCATCGAAGCGTCCGCCGAGATACGCCGACAGGAGACCCGCCAGCGCGCCGAAGAAGCCCGCGAGCAGCACCGCGCAGAACGCGATCGAAAGGGATATGCGGCCGCCGAAGAGCGTGCGCGTGAAGACGTCGCGGCCCATCTGGTCCGTGCCGAACCAGTGGTGCCAGCCGGGCGCCTGGAATGTGGCCGAGAGATCGATCGCGTTGGGATCGACGCTCGATAGCCAGGGCGCGAACGCAGACCCCGCGATTATCGCAGCGAGCACGCCGGACATGAACGTCACGCTCATGCGGGACCCGGTGTGCTCACCGTCGAAGGAAAGAAAGCGAACGCTCATGAGCGATACCGGATGCGCGGATCGATGAGCGCATAGAGCACATCGACGGCAAGATTGATCGAGACGAACAGCAGCACGGACACGATCACGGCCGCCTGCACGACGGTAAAGTCGAGCGTGCTGATGGCCTCGACCATCAGGCTGCCGAAACCGGGCCACGAAAATACCGTTTCGATTGCCACTGCGCCGCCGATCAACACGCCGAACTGCGAAGCCGTGAATGCGACGATGGGCAGCGCCGCGTTCCTGAGCGCATGCGTGCCGATCACGACGCGCTCGGGCAGCCCCTTGATGCGCGCCATGCGAATGTAGTCGGCTTCGAGCACGGTTAGCATGTTCGCCCGAGTAAGGCGCGCGATGCCCGCCGCCGAATACCACGCAAGCGCGGTCACGGGCAGGATCAGATGCTTCCACGTGCCGTGCCCGCCAGTTGGCAGCCAGCCCCATTGCACGGAGAAAAGACGGATCAGCAGCAGCGCGACGAAAAACGGCGGCGCGGCCTGCCCCAGCACGGCGAAGAGCGACCCCGCGCGATCGATCCACGAACCGCGCCGCACCGCCGACGCAACGCCGAGCAGCAGCCCGACCACAAGCGCCAGCGTGAGTGAAATCCCCACGAGCATGAGGCTGGAACCCAATCGACCGAGCGCCATCGAAAGCGCAGGCGCGCCGAAGTGGAACGAGTTGCCCATGTCACCGTGCAGGATGCCGCCGAGGAAGCGCGCGTATTGCAGCGGTACGGGATCGGCGAGACCAAGCTGCTCGCGAAAGAGCTGACGGTCCGCCTCGGTCGCCTCGGGCGGCATCAGCAGATAGGCGGGATCGCCCACCATGCGCACCAGCACGAAGATCAGAACCGACATCAGCCAGACCGTGATCAGGGCCGAACCGAAGCGGCGCAGGACATAAACGAGCATCGATCAGTTCCCGGCGGCGTTCTGCTGCGCCCACTGGATGCTGCGGAAATTCAGGAACCCGCCGCCTTGCTGCGGCTGCCATTGCAGCGTCTTCTTCTTCGCGTACACGTAGGTGAACTCGGAGATGAAGAAGGCGGCGGCGTCGTCATGCAACTCGCGGCCGATCTGCTGGAAGACTTCGCCGCGCCTGGTCGTGTCGCTCACCTTGGAGACGTCGGCGAGCAGCGCATCGACCTTAGGGTTCGAATAGTCGGACCAACTTCCATTCGATGCGAACGCGCCGCTCACCGGATGCACCGGGTCGTAAAGCGCATTCGTGAATTGGCTCAACGCAAGCGGCCCGGACGTATGCGTGTTGTTCAGGCGCTGGAAGGTCGCATAGGTCAGGCGATTGAGTTTGACCTTCACGCCGACTTGTCCCCAGTAGGCGGCGAGCGCCTCGGCCACGCCCTGCGGCATGTCGCCTTGAATGTTGAGCGTCGTCTCGAAGCCTTTCGGATAGCCCGCTTCCGCGAGCAGCGCCTTCGCCTTGGCGGGATCGTATGGGTATGGCTGGATCGTGCGGTCCGCGCCATACGGGTAATAGTTGGAGATCATCGTGCCGAGCGGTTCGCCCACGCCATACAGCACGCTCTTGATGATCGCCTTGGTGTCGATCGCATAACTCAGCGCCTGACGCACCTTGATGTTGGAGAAGGGCGAGGCCTTGTCGTTCGTATAGACGCGCACGTAGAGCGGTGAAGCCACACGGCTTTCGATCACATCGAGTCCGGTTTCCTTCTTGAGCCGCTGATAGTCGGAGAAAGGCAACGCCACCGAGAGATCGACTTCACCGCGCAGCACCGCATTGACGCGGCTCGCGGGCTCGGTGATCGCGCGGAAGATCAGCGTCTTCACGCGCGCCTTCTCGCCCCAGTAGTCGTCGAAACGTTCGAGGACCAGTTCGCTTCCGCCCGGCGCGAGCGATTTGAACTTGTACGGTCCGAGCGAGATCGGTTTCTGCGCGAACGCATCCGGATTCGGCAGGCTCGCGAGATAGTCGGCGGGGACGATGTACAGATAGCCCGCGACCTTGTTCGCGAACGCGCCATCGGGCGTCTTCAGCTTGAATACGACGGTGAGGTCGTCGGGCGTCTCGATGGTATCGATGACCGGCGCGAAGAACGGCCGGCGCGTGCTCTTGCTGCGCGGATCGAGCACGTGATCGAGCGATGCCTTCACGTCGCGCGACGTGAGCGTCGCACCGTTGTGGAACTTCACGTTGGGACGCAGCTTGTAGGTGAACACGCGCGCATCGTCGGATACCTTGACGCTCGTGGCGAGACGCGGCACGAGATTGCCCTTGGTGTCGAATCCGTAGAGCGTGTCGTAGATTTGCCAGCCGTAGCGCAGCGAATCGCCGCTCACGGCGACCAGCCCATCGAGGTTATAGAACTCCTTTTCGACGCCGATCACGACCGTGTCGCGATCGACTGCGGGAGCCGTGCTCGCCGCGAGTGAAGGGCCGATGAAAGCGCCGGACAAAGCGGCGGACAAAACCAGTCCGCGAAGGACTGACGAAAGCGTGCGCATGGATGGGTCGAAGTGCTGGGCGAGACAGACATCGGCTCGCCGGAGGATGGTTGAACTTGATCCGTCATGATGAACCGATCCCTGGTCGATTCGAAACGACTTAATCGCATATCGATATCGGAGGGGCGCTCAGGACCTTTGTAGCAGATGTCATTTGGTCGTCGACCTCACGCTTCGTGAAATTCGAAAGCACGAATCGTTCGTTTGCGATGGGCGGTGCGCGATCGATACTTGATGGTCCTTTTTCTGGAAGCCTTTCATGACACGACCGCTTCATCACGACGACCACGCGCGCGAAACGCTGCGCCTCATCGGCCCCGATCCAGAGGACTGGGTGATCGGCCGTCCTGGCATCGATCACAACGTCCTGATCGTCGGCGGCGGGCAGACCGGTTCGGCGTTTGCGTTCGGACTGCGGCGCGCGGGCATCGGCCGCGTGAGCGTGATCGATGCCGCGTCCGACGAAACGCGCGCAGGAAGCTGGACGACGTATGCAAGGATGAACTTGCTGCGCACGCCGAAGTCGCTCGCCGGGCCGGAAGCGGGCTTGCCCGGACTGAGCTTTCAGGCATGGCACGAAGCGCGTTTCGGCGAGGCGTCGTATGCGGACATCGAGCGCATCGGACGTGCGCAATGGGCCGAGTATCTCGCGTGGTACCGGCACTTTCTCGGCATACCGATTCGATACGGCACGACGCTCACACTGATCGAACCGAAGGGCACGCACTTCGCGCTGCATCTGACGATACGCACGGCAAAGGGCGTCGAGCATCGCGTGGAGACCGCGCGCAAGATCATCCTCGGCAATGGATTCGCGGGCAACGGCAAGCCAAACATCGTGCCGCCGCTTACGTCATTGCCTTCCTCGCATCTTGCCCACACGTCCGATGCGATCGATTTCGCGTCGCTGTCCGGCAAGTCGGTGGCCGTGATTGGTGGTGCGGCCTCAGCGTTCGATGCCGCTGCGACGGCGCTCGAAGCAGGCGCTGCCGACGTGCATCTGTTCGTGCGACGCGCCGAGCTGCCCGCGGTGCCGGTGAGCCGCGCGCGTGCTTATCCGGGCGCGTACGACAACTATCCCGCGCTGCCCGATGCGGTGCGCTGGCGGCAGGCGTTGCGCTTCCGGCGCGCGGGTTCGACGGCGCCCGCCGATGCCGTGCAGCGCGTGACGCGGTTTTCCAACTTTCATCTGCATCTCGGCGCGCCGTGGCATGACGCCGCCGTCGTCGACGGTAGCGTTCGAGCGCGCGCAGGAGACACGTCGTTCGACTTCGATTTCGTGATTGCGGGCACAGGCTACGCCGTCGATCTCCATGCGCGGCCCGAACTCGCGCAAATCGCCGATCATGTGCTGCTATGGCGAGACCGCTACGTCCCGGCCTCCGATGAACGCGACGATGCGCTCGGCGCGCATCCTTATCTCGGCGACGCGCTCGAATATCTGGAAAAGTCTCCGGGCGCGGCGCCGTTTCTGAAGCACGTGCACGACTTCAACCCGGCCGGCTTCGTGAGCCGTGGCGTGCCCGTCGGCGACGTGCCGTGCATGAAGCGCGACATTCCCGCCGTGATCCGTCGGATCAGCCAGGACCTGTTCCTCGAAGATCTCGATGCACAAGAGGCGCGCATGAATTCCGGCGTTCCAGCAGATTTCGACACGGCGCAATACGAACATCGAGTTTATCGCGAGACCGACGTCGAATCGGCGGGCTGACTAACAAGTCAGTTCTGCGCAACCGCCACGCGCGGTTGCGCTTCGTGATATGCATCCGTACGGTTCGCGCCGAACGCGAGCGCAAAGCTCGCCGCCTGCCGGCCCACGGTGTAAAGCTGCTCGGCGACCTTCGGGTCCGAACACGTATCGGGCGTTTCGAAGCGTGTTTCGAGCGTATTGACCGCGGCCCCAAAGGGCGTCGGCCAGCCGCGCAGCGCATGCACGATCGAGCGCAGCGACGTGAGCACCGTGCCCGCCGCCTGCCAGCCATACGCGGTCACGATGCTGCCGACTGCTCGGCCATCGAGATAAGGGCGCTCGTCGAGCCGAAGTTCTTCGAGCGTGTCGAGCGCGTTCTTCACCAGCCCCGAGATGCCGCCGTGATACCCGGGCGACGCGACGATGAGCGCGTCCGCACTGCGCACGGCTTCGATGAGCTCGCGCTGCTCGTCGGTCAAGTGGCCCGTTTCAGGTGCGTAGTGCGGCAAGCTGTAGAGGAATGCGCCGCCGAACAATTGCACGCGCGCGCCGCTTTCCCGAGCGCCTTTCAATGCGAAAGCGAGCGCGCGCTCGGTGGATGACGCAGGTCGCGTCGTGCCGCCGATACCTACGACCAGCGGCCTCTGCGATGAAGGGGTTCGAGACAAGATGAACACTCCAGGGATTTGAAAGAGGGAACTGCGGCGCGCCCGTTCTGCGCTCGGCGTTAAGGAAGAACATGCTACCGAGCAAGAGCGCCCACGGGAAAGCACGAATTGCGCTAAGGATATGAGGGATATGGCCGAAGCGCGTGAAGCGCGGCTCGCATCACGCGCCGGGAAGCAGGCTTTCAGAAAAACGCGTCCTTCGGTAAAGGCGTTCCGTGCAGCGCATGTTCGCCGAGCACGCGCGCCTTGTACGCGACCGGATTATGCGAGGCGATCGTGCGGATGTTGCGCCAGTGCCGGTCGAGCGCCGCGCTTTGCTTGCCCGCCGATGCGCCGCCCACGTCGAAGAGCCGCGTCGCGGCATCGAGTGCGAGTTCGTCGATCAGCACCTTCGAGCGCGCCGCATTCAATGCCGCTTCGAGAAAGAGCGCCTCGTCGGGCGTGCCGGCAAGCGCGGAATCGTAGGCGCGGCCCAACGCATCGGCGGCACGCAGCACGCTCGATTCCGCGACGTAGGCCGCGCTGTCGAGGCGCCCGACGATCTGCTGCAACAGCGGGTCGTCGGCCGGGCGGGCGTTGACCGCGTGGTAATAGTTGCGATCGCGACGCTTGAGCAGCGCCACGGCGTCTTTCACCACTCGGCGCAAGATGCCCGCGATGATCGTCGTCAGCCACAGTTGCGAGAAAGTGGCCTGCCACGGGACCTTGAACTCGTCGTCGATATAGAGCACGTCGTCGCGCGACACCTCGACGTGGTCGTAGACGGTCGTACCGCTCGCCGTCAGGCGCTGGCCGATGCCGTCCCAGTCGTCGCGCACGTCCACGCCTTTTTGCCCCACTGCGACGCGCGCCGCGACGAATCGTCCGTCCTGCGTCTTCGCGTTGACGACAATGTAGTCCGCGTAGAGGTTGCCCGTGCTGTAGTACTTGACGCCGTCGAGCACGAAGCCGTCGCCTTGGGGGGCGAGCGAAGTGGCGCCATCTCCGTCCCCGATGTTCTGCTTGCCGAGTTCGCTTGCGCCGAGGCCGTATAGCGCGCCTTTCTTGACGGAGTCGAGCCAGCGCGAGTAGGGGGCTTGATTCGGCGTGCGCAGCGCGCGCTCCACGAAGGCAAAGTGGTTGCGCAGGATGTGCGGAATATTCGAGTCGGCTTGTGCGAGATCGAACACGAGCTCGAAGAGCTGCGGCAACGTGGCACCGCCTCCGCCTTCCTCCACAGGCAGGCGATACACGCCGAGACGCGCCTCGCGCACGAGCGCGATCGCGTCGCGAGTTTCCGCGTCGCCGTTCGCACGCGCGTGCGCGCCTTCTTCGATTGCCGCAACGAGTTCGCGGAGAGCCGTTGAAGCAGGCCTGACGGCCTGAGCATGTTCGCCACGTCCGCGACCGGCAGACAGGTTCGATTCGATATGTCCCATTTACGCTCGGTTGTCCAGTTGTTGATCGGTGCACCGCAATCTGCACACACTATTCAAGCCGCCTTGATTCGCCAACCAAGTGAATCTGATAAGCAATGCAACGCATAACGGTTTTCGCTATCGATTTCATTCGATCGGGATTTCAAATCACGCTGGCAGCGCTTAGCATCTGGAGAACCGTTTGTTGGAGGCCCAGGCGCGCGACCGTACCATCGTTCGTTCCACTCATCCTCGACGAACGCCCATGAACGTCCCTCGCTTTCCCTCCGCCGTGATCGGGCTTGACCCGGCCACGCCGCCAGAACGGACAGCTCCGCGCTCGAACGACGCCCCCTCTCTCGTCGATCTGCCGACTCGCGCCGCCGCGAACAACACGGCGCTGCAATGGTCACTCCTGCGATCGCGCGCCTTGCGCGTCGGCGTGCCGGTCGCGCTGGTGATGTTGTGGCAACTCGCGTCGTCGCTCAAGCTCGTGGCGCCCGAGACCTTGCCGCCGCCCACCGTCATACTCGCGGCGCTGAAGGAGCTGATCGCCGACGGCGAGCTTCAGAACGCGATCGGCGTGTCTCTGCTGCGCGCGGCGACAGGGCTTGCGATCGGCGGTGGCATCGGTCTTTTCGCGGGTCTCTTCGCGGGCTTGTGGCGCGTCGGTGAAGAGATCGTCGATGCACCGCTGCAAATGCTGCGCACCATTCCGTTCATCGCGCTCATTCCGCTTTTCATCACATGGTTCGGCATCGGCGAGGGCGCGAAAGTCGCGGTCATCCTCGCCGCCACGATTTTCCCGATGTATCTCAACACATACGCAGGCGTACGCGGCGTCGATCCGAAGCTGCTCGAAGCGGCGAAGGTATTCGGGCTGTCGAGCCGCCAAGTGGCGCTGCGCATCATCCTGCCGACGGCATTGCCTTCGATCCTCGTCGGCGTGCGCTACTCGTCGGCCGTGGCGCTGCTCGCGCTCGTCGTCGCCGAGCAGATCAACGCGCAGAACGGCATCGGCTACATTCTTGTGAACGCGAACCAGAACCAGCGCGCGGACATCATCATCGCGGGCATTCTCGTGTACGCGGCGCTCGGCATCGCGACCGACCTCATCATGCGCGCGCTCGAACATCTCGCCTTGCCATGGAGGCCGCGCTTTGAACTCGCCTGATATCAACGCATTGAAGACCCGTCACGGGGAGCGCGAAGCCGCGCTCGAACTGGACGCGGTGAGCCGCGTGTTTTCCGGACGCGCCGTGCTCAAGGACGTTTCGCTCACCGTGAAGCGCGGCCAGTTCGTCTCGATGCTCGGCGCGTCGGGGGCCGGCAAGACGACGCTCCTGCGCATCCTCGCCGGTCTCGACCAAGCCGACAGCGGCCGCGTGCGCGTGGCTGGGGCGCGCTCGGTCGTGTTTCAGGAGCCGCGCCTCGTGCTTGCCAAGCACGTGTGGGAAAACGTCGTGATCGGCCATGAGCGGCTGCGTGCGGCGAAACCGTCGGCGCTCGCGGCGCTCGAGGAAGTCGGTCTCTCGCGTCAGGCGGACGGCTGGCCGAAGACGCTCTCGGGCGGCGAGGCGCAGCGTGTCGCACTGGCGCGCGCGCTCGTGCGCGAGCCGAAGCTGCTCCTGCTCGACGAGCCGTTCGCCGCGCTCGACGCGCTTACGCGAATCCGCATGTACGAACTCGTGGCGCGGCTCTGGCGCGCCCACACGCCCGCGGTCGTGCTGGTCACACACGATATCGACGAGGCCATTCTGCTTTCGGACCGCATCGTCGTCCTGTCGCAGGGCGAGATCAGCGCCGACATTGCCGTTGATTTGCCGCGTCCGCGCTCGCGCGGCGACGAAGCCGCGGTCGCGCTCAGAACCCGGCTGCTTGCCGCGCTCGGCGTGGGCCAGGCGGACGCTTTCCAGACTGCGTCGAGAGACGCGGCATGACGATTTCCTTCACTCATCGAACACACATGCGCACCAGAAAAAGCGTCACCGCTCTAATCGTCGCTAGCCTGTTCGTATCGGCGGGCTCGAGCGCCGCCTTCGCGCAAGACGAGCCGCTTACCTTGCAGATCGGCACGCAGGACGCCGCGTGGCCGCTCATCGTCGAGGCGTCGCACGTGCTCGACGGCGCGCCTTATAAGGTCAAGTGGGCTGTCCTCACAGGACCGGCGGCGCAACTGTCGGCGCTCTATTCGAAGGTGCTCGACGTCGGCCTGATGGGCGATACGTCGCTTATCATCGAGCAGGGCAACGCGCGCGTGCCATGGACGCCCGAGACCGCACCGCTGCAGATCATCGCGGGATGGCGCAATCCGGACAGCAGCTATCCGCCCATCGTCACCGTGGTGCGCAAGGAGGCCGATGTGAAGAGCCTGACCGACCTGCGCGGCAAGACGTGGGGCTACAACTTCGGCGGCTTCAATTTCTTGCAATACGTGCTGTCTTATAACAAAGCGGGGCTGAAACCGAAGGACATCCAGAGCGTCAAGTTCGGCGACGGCAACGTGTCCGCGTCCGCATTCAATGCGGGACAGGTCGCGGTCTATTCGGGTGGATACGGCCCCGTCAAGGAAGCCGTCGACAAGGGCGATGCGCGCGTCGTGATAAAGAGCGACGAGCTGGATATCCCCGCGCTGTCGGTGTTCACCGCACGCACCGACGTCTTGCGCGATCCGGCGAAGAGCCGTGCGCTCGGCGACTTCCTCGGCCGTCTCAAGAACTCGTGGACGTGGTGGGCGCAGAACGTGCCGGCCGTCGAGAAGATCTATCTGGAGAAAATGAAGCAGAGCCCCGCGCGCGCGAAGTTCTCGGCGGAGAACGGACGCTCGGTGTTCTATCCGCTCGACAAGTCGCTCGTGGCGCGTGAGCAGCGCATCGCCGATACGCTTTATCGTTCCGGTGACATCAAGAACGAGATCAAGGTCGATCTGGAGTTCAATCCGGTCTACGACGGGCAGGCCGTAGCTGCGCGCTGAGCGGCTTCAATGACGAGGAGAGGGCGTGCGCGACGCACGCCCTTTGTCTTTCAACCGGCGACCGGCGAGTAGGGATGCGCGTAGGTGAAAGGATCGCAGAGCAAGTCATTCAACGCGTATTGCCCCACCGCGTGATACTTCCAGCGGACGCTGTCGTGCAACGTGTGAGTGCGCGCGTTGCGCCAGTGGCGGTCCAGGTTGTGTGCTTCGAGCGTCGATTGCGTGCCGGCGAGTTCGAAGAGCTTGTTCGCGGCAGTCAGGGCGAAGTTCGTCGTGAGGACCTTGGCTTCCGCCGTCGCGACGATGGCGGCGGCCACGGCCTCGCGTGAAGCATCGCCGCGCGCTGAATCGATGAGCGTCGCGGCACGCGCGGTCAAAGCTTGCGCGGCGTGATGATCGATCGTCAACGCGCCGATGTCGCACAGCGTCAAAGGATCGTCGGTGGCATGCGTTGCGGCACTACCGCGCGCGGGATGCGAAAGCTCGCGTAGAAAGCGCTTCGTATCGTCGAGCGCAGCCCGGCCGATGCCCAGATCGATCGCGGCGTGCACGAGTTGCGACACGGCATTGGCGGTATCGATCCCTGCGTGCCGTCCGCGCGGCACGATCTGCAGCGCGTCCAGTGCGACGCCGGTCAGCCGCACTTGCCCGCTTGCCGTCGTACGCTGGCCGAAGCCCGACCAGTCGTCGATGACTTCGACCCCGCGCGCATGACGCGGGACGAACGCGGTCACGGGCAAGCCCTCGTCGTCGCGCGCGGCCACCGGTATCCAGTGCGCGAAAAGCGCGCCGGTCGAGTAGACCTTGTGGCCCGACAGCACGAAGCCCCGGTCCTTGCGCCGCACGCGCGTCTCGTGCCCGGATGGCAGACGGTCGCCGGGCTCGGCGGTGGCGTTGCCGAAACGTTCACCGGCGAGCGCGCGCGAAAAGAAGAATTCCTGCTGTGCCGGCGTACCGTCGTAGCGCAACCGTTCCAGCGTGGCGAAGTGATTCTGCGGAATCTGCCCGAGAGACGGGTCCGCCGCCGAGATCAATTCAAAGACGTCCGCAATGGTTTGCACGGAGACATCAGCGCCGCCGAACTCGCGCGGCACGCTGGTACCCCACAGCCCCGACTGGCTGAACGCTTCGATTTCGGCGCGCGGCAGGCGACGCTCGCGATCCCGCTGCGGTGCATTCGCTTCGAACTCGCGTGCGAGGCGGCGTGCAATGTCGAGCGCTTCTTCGTCCGAGCGAATGATGGCGGTTTGCGTGACGCTCGGGCGCTCCAGAATGAAGGTCATGGTCTTCTCTTGTCGATTGAATCGCCTTACGCGGCCTGATGCGCGCGGACGTATTGGCTCTCGGGGCGCGGCAGGCCAAGATGCTCGCGCAGTGTCGAGCCCTCGTAGTCGCGCCGGAAAATGCCCTTGCGCTGCAAGAGCGGAATCACGTGATCGACGAAAGCGGCGAGGCCCGAAGGAAAGACATCGGCGTTCAGGTTGAAGCCGTCCGCGCCGCGTTCGCCGAACCAGCGCGCGATGTCGTCCGCGATCTGCTCCGGCGTGCCGACGATGATCCGGTGCGCGCCCGGATTGCGGTCGAGCAGATCGCGCACGGTGAGGTTTTCGCTTTTCGCGAGCGCGACCGTCGAATCAACGAAACCGCGCGAAATGTCCGAACGCGCGACCTTCTCGATGCGCTCGTAAGGCAGCGGCGCATCGATGCGCAGATCGTCCGGCGCAAGCCCGAGTTGACCCGCTAGACGCGCGACTTCGCGGTCGGTGTCGAGCAGGGCGTCGAGCTCGGCCTTGCGCTCGCGCGCTTCACGCTCGGTGCCGCCGACGACCGGATACAGGCCCGGCAGCAACAGAAAATGATCGGGATTGCGTCCATGCCGCCGCACGCGTTCCTTCATCTCGGTGTAGAAGGCCTGCGCCGTGGGCAGCGTGGTTTGCGACGTAAAGACGGCATCGGCGAAGCGGGCGGCGAGCGTGCGGCCGCCTTCCGACGACCCGGCCTGCACGAGCACGGGCCGACCTTGCGGACTGCGCGGAACAGTCAGCGGTCCGCGCACCGAGAAGTACGTCCCGCGATGCTCGATGGCATGCACGCGCGAGGGATCGGCATAGCGCCCGGTCGCCTGGTCGGCGACGAAGGCGTCGTCCTCCCAGCTATCCCAGAGCTTGGTCACGACCTCCACGAATTCCTGCGCACGCGCGTAGCGTTCCTCGGTCGAGAGCGGTACCTCGTGGCTGAAATTCGCTGCCGCGGAAGCGTCGTAGGTCGTCACGGCGTTGAACGCGACGCGCCCGCCGCTTATGTGATCGACGGACGCGAAGCGGCGCGCGAGATTGAACGGATCGTTGAACGTGGTCGAGGCCGTGCCGATCAGCCCGATGTGTTGCGTCGCGCCCGCGAGCGCGGTGAGCAGGACAGTCGGCTCCAGCGCCTGCGAAGGCGTTTCGGCGTGATTGCGCAGCGCGAGCAGATCGGAGAGGAACACGGCGTCGAGCTTGCCGCGTTCGGCGATGGCCGCGATCTCCTTGAAGAAGTTCAGGTCGATGATCGCGCGCGGGTTGTCGAGCTTGCGCCAGCCGGCCGGATGGCGCCCGACGCCCGTGATGTTGGTGTTCAGATGCAACTGGCGTGGCAGGATCATGGCGTCGTCTGGAGAATCGGTTGATGTGTCGGTGCCGGCGCGGGATGCCGCAAGCCCGCTTCGACGAGCAGCGGCAGGACGGCTTCGCCGAAGTACGCGAGATCGGGCTCGAAATCGAAGAACGTGAGTTGCACGCCGTCGCATCCGGCGCGCTTCAACGCGAGCAACTGTTCGACGATCTGCTCGGGCGAGCCGATCAGATGCAGATTGCCGCCGAGAATGCGCTGCTCGCGCTTGTGCTTCGCCCACGCCTTTGCATCGCTACGCGCAGCCTGACCGACGAATCCGTCGAGCGCGCCTTCGTCGGCATGCGCAACGATCGCATCGTGGTAATCGCGCGCTTCGCGCTCGGTCGGCCGGCACACGATGGTCGGATTGATGAGCGTGCGCACGCGCCGACCCACGCGCTGCGCTGCTTCGCGAATCCTGCCCGTATGCGCGGGCAGCGCTTCGATGGCCTCGTCGAAATGCGCGCCCGCCGGACTCGTGATGAAGACGAGGTCGGAATGGCGCACGGCATACTCGATGCCCGCAGCCGACCCCGTCGCGTTCACGAGCACCGGGCGGTGATAGCGTGGGCGCGGGCTCACGAACGCGTCGTGCAGATTCCAGCGCGGCGTCCGGATGTTCAGGTTCGCGTTGCTGCGCCACAAGGTGTCGAGCACGCTGACGAACTCGGCGGCGCGCTCGTACGCTCGTCGTGCGCGATCATCGGCTGGCCGAACATCGCCCATTCGGTTTCGACGTGTCCCGTCACAAGGTTGAGGCCCCAACGGCCGTTGGAGATATGGTCGAGCGTTGCGCCGAACTTGGCGAGGTGCAGCGGGTGCCACGGTCCGTAGAGCACGTGCACGGTCGAAATCAGCAGGATGCGCTCGGTGATCGCGGCGAGCGCGCTCGTCGCGATGAACGCATCGAGCGATTGCTCGCGATACTTGAGCGAGCCGCCATGCCCGTCCTTGCCGAGCCATTGTGCGAGGCCGAAGACGAGATCGAAGCCGAGCGCCTCCGCCGTGCGCGTCAAACGTGCGTTGTAGTCGAAGCGCCAGTCGGTGGAACGCGGCAGCGTAGAGATGGACCAGCCGCCGTTCTGGATCGGCAGGAAAAGCCCGAGCATGAGCGGCTGCGCGAACGCGGCGTGAAGCGGGCTGCCGGGGATGTCGGCGGGGCTCGATGCGCCGTCGAATGCGGGCAGGGCGATCGAGCTCATGCGGCGGTACTGCTCGGTTCGCTCAGACGCTCGCGGCTGCGCTCCGTCGTCGCGGTTTCGAAGTCGAGCACATTGATCGACGCGATCGCATCGCGCTCCACTTGCTCGACGAGTTCAAGCTCCCACGTGAGATACGCGTTCATCTGCTCGGCGACGCGGTCGGGTTCGGCGTGGTACGGGCTGTACCAGGCGTCGTCGTCGCCGGTGAGGTTGTTGGCATCGCCCGATTCCAGCGGCAGCCCGAGCGCGATCCAGCGTCGCGTGCCACCGATCAGCGCGGCGATATCCGGACGATGCGCCGCGAGTTCCGCCGCGACGATTCCCGCGAGTACGCCGTCTTCGGAGGCCAGCACGATCTGTTGGTCGCGTGGGAAGCCGTCGAGACGTGCGTGCAGTTCGCTCGCGGCGATGAAGCGCGCGTCTGCTACATGATTGCGCCTGAAGGCGAGGCTGCTGTCGATATCGATCGTTTGCGCTTTGCCTTCACAGATCGCGCGCGACAGCGCGTCCGGCTCGATCCAGCGCGTGCGCGCACCGTGCGGACGGATGTTCAATGGTTCGGGCCCGGCTTCGAAGGTGTCGTCAGAGAGCGCCGCGCTGGCTGCGTCGTCGAGCACATGCACGTCGAGATAGCCGAGTTGTCGAAGCCACGAAGCGGTCATGCGGGCGCGCACGCCGTCGTCATCGCGCAGGACCACGCGGGCGTGCAGCGTGCCCACGTATTCATCGGTCGCTTGCACGAACTGCCCTCCCGGCGCCGAACGCCAGCCCGCCGGATGGCCCGCTTCGTATTCGAGCGGATCGCGCACGTCGAAGCGATACAGCGTGCGCTCGCCGCTCTCGCGTTCGAACAGGGCGAGCGTCGCGCCGTCGATCACCGGCACTTGGGCTTTGCGCGCGGCGGCGGCGGCGAGTTCGCGCGCCGTGGCAAGCGTCACCGCATCCGGGCGCGGCGCGGTGCGGATCTCGCCATGCTCCAGTTCGAGTCCTGCGAGCAGCCACGACATCGAGCCGCCCGTCAGCGCCGCGACGGGATTCGGCACGCCCGCGTTGATGAGCGATTGCGCGCCGAGAATGCTGCGCGTGCGGCCCGCGCAATTGACGACGATCAGCGTGTCCGGCGAGGGTGCCGCAGCGAGCGCGCGATAAACGAGTTCCGCGCCCGCGCAATCGACGCCGCCCGGAATGTTCATCGTGTTGAATTCGCCGAACGGACGCGAGTCGAGCACGACGAGATCGTCGCCCGCATCCTGGCGAGCCTTGAGCGTCACCGCGTCGACATTGGGCGTATGGAGCCGGTGCTCGATCAATTCGCCGAACGCCTTGCCGGGCACATTCGTGCCGCTGAACACCTCGAAGCCGGCTCGTTCCCAGCCATCGACGCCGCCTTCGAGGATCGACACGTCGGTGTATCCCCAGCGTGCGAGCAGCGCGGCGGCGCGCTCCGTGTGCTCGCCATGTGTGTCGACAAGCGCGATGGACGTGGTCCGTCGCGGTACCAGACGCTCGATCACGAGACCCAGGCGGCCGACCGGCGCAATCGACGAGTAGAAGAGGCGCTTTCGCGCAGTGACGCCTTCCTCGCGGACGTCGAGCACGGCGAGTTCCGTGCGTTGACCGATGAGCGTGCGCAATTGCGCCGGAGAGACGAGGCGGGACATGAGCGGTGAGTCCTTTGAGTTGAGTTTGGAAGACGAAGCGGGAGCGCGAATCACGCGTAAGGGGGGCCGCCGCCGTCGACATAGAGCCGCGTGCCGGTCACGAAGCGCGCGTCGTCCGACAGCAGATACGCTACTGCGGCCGCGACGTCTTCGGGCGTGCCGGGGCCGTCGAGCGCGGTGAGGCGCGTCGGCTCGGTCGCGGCCTGCGTGGTGGCCATCGAATCGAAACGCGGCGAGCGGATCGGGCCCGGCGCGACCGCGTTCACCCGCACGCCGAGCGGACCGTACCTGCGCCCGAGGCCCTGAACGAGCAGATCGAGCGCCGCATTGACACTCGAGCCGGGAAAGTGATTGGGCGGCGGCGCGATACCGCCGCGTCCGGAGATCGCGACGATCGCGCCGTGCCCCTGAGCGATGAAGCGCGGCAAGGCGGCGCGTATCGGACGCACCGAGCCGAGCAGCTTGGCGTCGATGACGCGCTGCCAGTCGTCGTCGGTGAGGTCGAGGAAGTCGCCGAATGCAGCCACGTTCGTGCTGGTCACGAGGCCATCGAGACGGCCGAAGCGCTCTTCGATCTGCGCGAAGGCCGAGCGTACGCTGCGGTCATCGGCGACGTCGACCGACAGCGGCACGACGCGCGGCAACTCCGCGAAAAGCTGCGTATCGACGTTGCGCGAGGACGCGATCACGTTCGCTCCCGCGAGTGCGAGCCTTCTTGCGGTGGCCGCGCCGAGCGCGCCGAACGCGCCAGTGATCCAGAAGACGCGGCCTTCAAACGGCTTGCTCATACATTGCTCCGATGAATGATGGATTAGGTCAGCGATTGCCCACCTCGATCTGCGTGGTATAGCGGTCGTCGACGACCGTCGAGAAATCGACCGGACGCGGATAGAAGCCGATGTCGCCGAGCTTTTGGGTCGCTTCGACTTCGGCCTTGAAGGGCGCACCGTCGTGTTTCACCGGAACGAGACGATAGGCGCCGCTTTTTGCCGCGAATAGCGCCTGATCCGGCGTGAGCTGCTGGGCTTTGGCGTAGGCGGCGGCTGTTTCGGCGTCGTGCGTGGCTGCCCAGTTCAGGTAGCGCGCGAGGCGCGTCATGAAATCGCCGATCGCCTCGCTCAATTGCGGGTCTTTCAGCGCGCCCGTGCGCGCCGTGACGGACACAAAGCCCGGAAAGCCCACTTCGTTCTCGGTCGCGAGCTCGCGCACTGCGCCGCTCGCGAGCGCGTCCGCGACCCGGGAGCGCGTGGCCGGCGCCGCATCGACAGCGCCCGCGACGACGGCGGGTGCGGTGGCGTCGTACGTAAGCAAGCGCAGCTTCACGTCCTTCACGTTGAGGCCGGCCTTGTCGAGGGCGAGCAGGCCGACTGCGTTCGCGTTGCCGCCCTCGTTGAACGCATACGTCCTGCCGCGCAAGTCGCTGATCTTCGTGACGCCGGATGCCTTGCTCGCGATCACGAGCATCGGCGAGTAGCGCTTGCTGTCGACCGGGGCGAGCAGGCCGATGAGCTTGATCGGGGCGGTTTCAGCGGTCCAGTTGCGGCGATCCTCCGACGAGGCCTTCGGCGCGGCCGTATCGCTCAGGCCCCAACTGATGTCGATCGCATTGCCGCCGAGCGCCTGGACGGTAGGTCCCGCGCCGTTCAGACGCGCCCATTCGATGCGATACGGCGTGCCCTTCAGGAAATCGGTCGCCTCGATGGCTTCGCGTGTCACGTCCTGGAAAATGCCCACGCGCAAGACAGGCTGCGCGGCGTGGGACGATGAAGCGACGCAAGCGGTGACGCCGATCAAAGCGAAGAGCGAATGAAGGAAAGGGCGGGCAATGGGCATGAGGCGTCTTCGAGTTGAGATTGGTTGGAAGTTCACGCGGCGACGGCGCTAGGGCTGATCGCCGTACGCCGCACGCCGAGCTCGGCATAGAGACGATCACGCAGAGCAGCGCCTTCTGGATGCGACGGATCGCGCTGCCCTGCTGCATCGCTGACCGTGACATCGAGCGTGAGACGCGCATCGCGCAGCACGACGATGCGGCTGGCGAGGCGCACGGCTTCTTCCACGTCATGCGTGACGAGCAGCACGCCGGGTCCATGCCGCGCGACGAGCTGCCGAACGAGGTCCTGCATGCGCAGGCGGGTGAGCGCGTCGAGCGCGGCGAAGGGTTCATCGAGCAACAGCAACGCCGGGTCGCGGATTAATGCGCGAGCCAGCGCGACGCGTTGTGCCTCGCCGCCTGACAGCGTCGCGGGCCAGGCATCGACGTGGCGCGTGAGGCCCACTTCGGCAAGTGTCGCGATGGCGAGCTCGCGAGCGCGTGACGTTCGTGGTACGCCCATCAGCACGTTCTGCCAGACCCGCTGCGACGGAATGAGGCGCGGCTCCTGAAACACGGCGGCGCGCGGTGTGGCGACGAAACCCTCGCCGGCATCGAGCGAATCGAGGTCGAGCAGGGTGCGTAGCAGCGTCGTCTTGCCGGCGCCGGATGCACCGAGCAGCGCGACAAATTCGCGGCGCCGTATCGTCAGATCGAGACGCTCGAAGATCGCGCGCTCGCCGAAATGCTTGCTGGCCTGGCGAATGGAAACCGCGAGATCGGGCTCGCGTGCGGTGGTGTCGCGTGTCATCGGCGGCGATCTTCGGTCAGGGTGCGGCGCCAGGGCAGCGCGATGCGTTCGGCGGCGCGCAGCAGCGCATCGATCGTGAGGCCGAGCAACGAGTAGACGAGCACGACGCCCAGGATGATGTCGGTGCGCAGCGCGGCGCGCGGGTTGAGCGCGAGATAGCCGATGCCGGAAGTCGCATTGACTTGTTCCGCCGCGACGAGTGCGAGCAGCGCGGTGCCCATCGCGTAGCGGACCCCGACGAGAATCGAAGGCATCGCGAGCGGCAACACGATCTGCATCGCGATCGCCGTGCGCGACATGCCGAAGACCTGCGCGGCTTCGACGAGTTTCGCATCGACATGGCGCACGCCGGAGAACGTGTTCAGATACACCGGAAACACGCACGCGATGGCAATGAGCAGAATCTTCGGCTTCTCGTCGACGCCGAACCAGATCACGAACAACGGAATCAGCGCGAGAAAGGGAATCATCCGCAGCATCTGCAGGAGCGCGTCGTAGGTGCGCTCGCCGATGCGCGACAAGCCAGCCACGAGACCGAGCACGAGACCGATGCCGCCGCCGATCAGAAAGCCTGCAACCGCGCGCTGCAATGATGCGACGAGGCTGTCCCCCAGGACGCCGCTACGGGCGAGATCGACGAGGGCGGTCGCCACATCAAGCGGCGCTTCGAGCACGTGAGAATCGATCCATCCCGCCGATGCCGCGAACTGCCAGACCAGAAGCAAGGCGACCGGGAAGATGAGACGCGTGAGTTCCCGCGTCGACACCTGACGCTTGCTTGCGGCGCGTGTCTTGAACACGCGCAAGTTCGCGTGGCCGTTTCGCCGAGGCGTTGGCAGCGCGCTCATGCGGGGCGCCTCGCGAATCGACGCTTGAGCGCCGCCGCGGCGGTGGAAGCAGAGGTGAGGGACATGAGCGTGGCGTGCCTGAAGGTGGAGAATCATCTTCGACGCGCACGTGTCCATCGCAAACTGATCATTTCACGGATGCTTTTGATCGATTCCGTGCATTGATTAGCTGCTGACGTGTGAAGTAAATTCGTGCGGAGCGTTGCAGTCAATTGGAGGGTCATCCGAGTGCCCGCCGAAACGATCGTCCCGAAGGTGGGTCACAACGAAGCGGCCGTTCAGTTCGAAGCGAGTAATGTCGTTCTTCGCGTAGTTCAGGAACTTCACCGACTCAACCGTGGCTTCGCCCTTGCCGTGAACGCCTGTTTAGCCTTAAGCAGTTCGATCCCGATTGCGAAGACGTAGGCAAGTGGCTTTTGCACGATTCGATTTTCTCCGTTATTTATGTGCAGGTTGCTTGTCGATGGCCCATGAAGGGGCCATGCCGACTCGACCGTTTTATATGGGCACGCAAGTCGAGAACTTTCGCTGAATCTTGTGTCCGTTTGGGAGAATGGTTCTTCAAGTACGTCTGGTTTCAGCAGATTCGCGAATGCGTGGTGGCGCGCGCGGCAACCGCCAGACGCCCCGTACGGATTTGCGGTACTGGGGCCGGAACGCTCAGCTCGGGCACAAGAGCGAAAGTAGCGGCCGCCATGCGCTGCGTTGCGTATGACGGCCAAGGCAGACGCAAACAGACGAAGGGCCCCTTCCCGGGCGAGCTTACTGCTGGCTCGCGAAAGTGACAAGCCAGACCGTCCGGCTCACCGCCGTTCAAATGAAAAAAGCCACCAGATGGTGGCTTTCAAGTTACGAACGGCGCGCTCGGATCAAACACCGCTAGGGCGAACACTTTTCGGCGGTGCCTAGCGCTCATCCGACGTAGTATAGGTTTTTCGACCAATTCTATCCGACCGACCGGGGGAGCGTGGAACCCCAATCCCGCATAGTAGGCGGTGAGCTCTGGGACCGGATCAACAATCGTCAGCGGGCCGACGCCGATAATCAGCATACGCTGCGGCGGTCGCAAAGATCGTCACGGCGGCTCGTCCGCTCAACACGTGAGGCTCACGGCGGGACTCAACGTAGGTCAAACCAAGCGCCGATCCCCCGGCCAATATTTCTCCGACGCACACAATGACGGTTGGCCGCCGCACGGGTTTTGTCGCGTTAAGGGCAAGATGGCGAACAGACTGGTGTATAGTGAGGATTGCTTATGCCGCCAGTGACTAAAACTCTCAAGAGTGCCGAGTTCGGCACAGTCTTGGGGTTATGTGGCCAGTCGGAACATCTCGAAGGTGTCAGGGTCCTGCC
>NZ_FCOG02000066.1 GCF_001544975.2 Caballeronia arationis
CCCGCCGTGAGGCCGGGTCCCCGCATTGATTCAAGGCTGAAGCGAAACGGGCCTTAAACCGCCATCACCGAAACCGCCTTGGTGACGAGATACGCTTCCATCGCTTCCGGCCCGCCTTCAGACCCGTATCCGGAATCCTTGACGCCGCCAAACGGCATTTCCGGCGAAGGCGTCGCGGGCTGGTTGATCCACAGCATGCCGACTTCCATCTGCTGCGAAAGCAGATGCACGTTCTTGAACGACTTCGTGAACGCATAGCCCGCCAGCCCATACGGCAGACGATTGGCTTCGCCGATTGCCTCTTCCAGCGTGTCGAAGCCGCGCACCGCCGCCACGGGACCGAACGGCTCGTTGTTGAACACGTCGGCTTCGAGCGACACGTTCGTCAACACCGTCGGCGCGAAGAAGTTGCCTTCCGAACCCACGCGCTCGCCGCCCGTTGCGACCGTCGCACCCGTCGCGCGCGCGTTTTGGAGCACCTTGTCCATCGCGGTGAGACGGCGCGCATTCGCGAGCGGCCCGAGCGTCGTGCCTTCCGCGAGACCGTCGCCGAGCTTCAGGCTTTCCGCGTGCTTCACCAGCGCCTGCACGAATTCCTCGCGGATGCTGTTGTGCACGAGGAAGCGCGTCGGAGAAATGCAGACCTGCCCCGCGTTGCGGAACTTCGCGCCGCCCGAAGCCTTTACGGCCAGCGCGACGTCCGCATCCTCCGCGACGATCACCGGCGCGTGGCCGCCCAGCTCCATCGTCGCGCGCTTCATGTGCGAACCCGCGAGCGCGGCAAGCTGCTTGCCGACCGGCGTCGAGCCGGTGAACGTCACCTTGCGGATGACCGGATGCGGAATCAGGTAGCCGGAAATCTCGGCGGGGTCGCCGAAGACGAGGCCCACCGTGCCGGCCGGCACGCCCGCATCGACGAACGCCTGCAGCAGGCCGGCGGGCGACGCCGGCGTCTCCTCGGGCGCCTTCACGAGGAACGAGCAGCCGCTCGCGAGCGCCGCGCTCAGCTTGCGCACGACCTGATTGACCGGGAAGTTCCACGGCGTGAATGCGGCGACCGGTCCGATCGGCTCCTTGATGACGAGCTGCTGCGCGGACAGGTTGCGCGACGGCACGATCCGGCCATACACGCGGCGCCCTTCATCCGCGAACCATTCGATGATGTCCGCGGCCGCGAGCACTTCGACGCGCGCTTCCGGGAACGGCTTGCCCTGCTCCTGCGTCATCAGGCGCGCGATGTCCGCGGCGCGCTCGCGCACGAGAGAGGCGGCCTTGCGCATCGTCGTGGCGCGCTCGTTGGCCGGCACCTTGCGCCATGCCTCGAAGCCTTTCTGCGCGGCTTCGAGCGCACGGTCCAGATCGGGAATGCCGGCGTGCGCGACCTTGCCGATGGGCTTGCCCGTCGCAGGATTGACGACGTCGAGCGTCTTGCCGCTCAGGGCGTCGCACCACTCGTTGTTGATGAGGAGCCGGGTATCTGTGTAGCCTGAAGTAGCCATGTCGTGTTCCTTACGGTTGAAGGGCCGCCGCTCAGTGTATGCAACCGGGACGCAGCGGCCGGATGATGCAGGACCAACATCGATCTTATCCGATTGGGCAAAAATGCTCAGGAGCGCCCCCCGGATCACATCGATGCGTCGAGCATCGTCAGATAGTCGTCGGGCGAGGCTTCGCGCGGATTGGTCTTGTGGCTGTGGTCCTTCAGCGCGCCCGCGACGATGCGCGGGAACATCTCGCGCGTCACGCCCAGTTCGGCGAGCCCGGCCGGCAGACCGAGCTTCGCGGTCATCGAGCGGATCGCCGGGCCGACTTCTGCGCCGGTTTCCAGGCCCATTGCCTGGGCGATGCGCTGGAGCTTGCCTTCGTCCTTCATCGACGAAGCCGCGCTGTTGAACGCGATCACGGCGGGCAGGAAGATCGCATTGAGCGTGCCGTGATGCAGGCGCGGATCGATGCCGCCGAGCGAATGGCTCAGGCTGTGCACGCAGCCGAGCCCCTTCTGGAACGCCAGCGCGCCCTGCATCGACGCGCTCATCATGTTCAGTCGAGCCACGCGGTCGCTGCCGTCGCGCGTTGCGCGCTCGATGTGGCGCCACGCGCGCCAGAGTCCGTCGAGCGCGATGCCGTCCGCAGGCGGATTGAACGCCGGCGCCATGAAGGTTTCGAGGCAATGCGCGATCGCGTCCATGCCGGTGGCGGCCGTGAGCTTCGGCGGGAGGCCTGCGGTCAGGTCCGGATCGCAGATCGCCACCTTCGGCACGACATGGGGCGAAATCACGCCGGCCTTGCGTCCGTCGTCGAGAATCAGGATCGCGCCGCGGCCCACTTCGCTGCCGGTGCCGGCTGTCGTCGGGATCGCGATCACGGGCGCGGTCGCCGACGTGATGCGCGCCGCGCCGCCTTCGATCAGCGCGAAGCTTTGCAGCGGGCCTTCATGCGTCGCGCACACGGCGACGCCCTTCGCCAGATCGATCGACGAGCCGCCGCCCACGGCGATCACGCCGTCGCAGACGCCCGCGCGGTAGGCCGCGACTGCCTCGCGCACGGCCGATTCGTTCGGATTCGGCGGCGTCCGGTCGAATACCGCTGCGGGCGTCGCGCCTGCGAGTGCGGCGAGCACGGTATCGAGAATGCCGGCGGCACGAATGCCCGCGTCCGTCACGATGAGCGGACGACGAATGCCGATGCGCTTGCATTCGCCGGCAAGCAGCCGGATCGCGCCGCAGTCGAACTGGATCTGGGTGATGTAGTTGATGAGGGACATTGATTGATGACGCGAAGTTATACGAACGGGAGATTCACCAGTATAGTGCGCGATCTGACGCCCCGATATTGACGACTTTTGATACCGTTATAACGTTTCCTCAAGGCAGGCGCTTCGGGCCGCATCCGCATGACACCCACGCTCAACTCGATCATCTCCCGATTGCACGTCAAGCAACTGCGCCTTCTGATCGCGCTCGGAGAACATGGCTCGCTGCTGGGGGCCGCGAAGCAGCTCGCGTTGACGCAGCCCGGCGCGAGCAAGGCGCTGCACGAGATCGAAACGACTTTCGGCACGCCGCTCTTCGTGCGCACGAATCGCGGACTCGAACCCAACGCGGCCGGTCATTGCGTGCTTCGCTACGCGCGCCTCATCCATACCGATCTTGCGCATCTGCGCGAGGAGATCGTCGGGATCATGCGCGGGGCTGGTGGGCGAGTGTCGGTCGGCGTCATCATGGGCGCCGTGCCGCTACTGACAGACGCGATCACCGCCGTGATGGAGGAACAGCCCGAGATGTCGGTGGAGATCGTCGAGGACACGAGCGCCACGCTGCTCAGCCTGATCGATGCCGGCCGGCTCGACCTCGCCATATGCCGTACCAGCGTGAGCCAGACGCCCTATTTGTACGACAGCGTGTTCGTGCAGGACGAAACGCTCGCGGTCATCGCGAACACGGCGCATCCGCTTGCGCGGCGCCGCCGTCTTTCGCTTGGCGATCTCGCTCGTGACCGGTGGATCGTGTATCGCGCGAACATGCCGATGCGCGTGTTGCTCGAACGCGAATTCCACGACGCCGGGCTGCGGTTTCCCGCACATCTGCTCGAAACGACATCGGCGTTCGCAACGCTTTCGCTCTTGCAGAAGAATGCGACACTGGTCGCGCTGGTTTCGGTCGACGTCGCGCGGTTTTGCACGGAGCACGGCGTCGCATGCACGCTGCCGCTAAAGCTGTCATCGCAGAGCGAAGCGTATGAACTGGTGACGCGGCGCGATGCGCCGTTGTCGCCGGGGGCGCGGATGCTGATGGGGGCGATCGTGGGGGCGGGTGCCAGGCAGCGGCGGTTCACGGAATGAACCGCCGTCGTGCGTTTGCACTGAAGCCCTGGGCCACGACAGGAAGGGATTCCATCAGTTGTTGATCGTCGGTCATGCTGACGAACCCGCTTTTCCACACCTGGAACTCGGCCCGGAAAAGCCTGTTCCCATACGAAACGTTGCTCTCCAGCGACCAGGACTTCTGATCGAGCGATTCGCGCGGCGGTGTCGACGCGCCTACGTGAATCGGCAACTGATATTGCTCGGCCGTCGTGAGCGCCCGAGTGAAGTCGAGTTCCGCGGGCGACTCAAGAAGCGTAAAGGAGCTTTCGTCTCCCTGCACTGCGGTGCAAAAAAACTTCGCGAACTGCCGCACGTTGTCTGCCCGGCTCAAATCGACGGTACCGACGATGTTCAGTTTGTGAATGGGCTGAGACGTGCCATCGAGAAGCACGCATCCGTGCGCTGACTTGCAGAACGTTATCAACCCTTCGACGCCATCGAGGCCGCACGACTCCGCCTCGCACAACAGCGCGTCCGGATAGAACAAAGGCTGAAACGTGCGCACGCGAGTGACCGGACCCGAGTTGATCCACTGCGAATCCCGATTCAGCGCCCGGACGAGTTCCTCGATCAGGGTCGCCGCCTCTTCTCGACCAAGCACTGTCCACTCGTCTGCTTCACCGACGATAGGGGCCATGGGCCACGGCTTGTCCGTTGACGCAATCAACGGTTCGCGTATGGACGCGGCCAGCCGATCTCCGCGCAACCATTCGATTTGCGGCGTCCCCGACACGGCGTCCTGCCTGCCGTCGTTCACCACGTACTCAGTCCAGAGCGGCAGACTGGCCCCTTGCTCCTGAAGCAATCGCACGATCGAACCGTGGCCGGCATATCCGGCGTGACACAGCGCTGTCCAGCCCTTCTTGTCAACCGCTTGCCGCTCGCTCTCATCCAGCGCATTCAGCAGCAGCAGGACTATCGGATACTGGCCTTTGCGCGCAGCGGCCATGAGCGGCGTGTGACCACTGGCGTTGGCTATCCGGCCGTCCGCCCGGTGGTCGGACAAAAGCAATTGCACGATCCCCTCCTGGCCTTGCCCTACCGCGTGCATCAGCACCGTGCTGTTTTTCTTGTCCGCTGCATGCGGATTCGCCCCGAGGCCGAGCAGAAGCCGCACGGTGCTCTCGGTGCTGCCCGCGATCGCCATCATCAACGCCGTGTGGCCGGCCTTATCCGCTGCATCCAGTTTCGATCCGGCATCGACAAGCAGCTTGACGATCGCATCCTTGCCGTTCAGGGCCGCGCGAATGAGCGGTGTCCGGCCGTCGTCGTCGCCCGCGTCGAGGTCGGCACCCCGTTCGATCAGCAGACTGACGTGGTCGACGTGCCCCGCTTCCGCCGCCATGGCGAGCGCAGTTCTGCCCCACTTGTCGGCGGCATCGACGTCGTCGGCGCCCCCTTTGTCGAGCAGGACGCGCAGTATCGCCGCATCGTCGGCTTGCGCGGCGATCACCAATGACACGCGCCCGTCCGAATCCTGCATGACCGGACTTGCACCCGCGTCCACCAGCAACTGTGCGCACGCGGCGGACCGGGTGGCCGCATAAGTGAGCGCGTCTTGCAGGAGCTGGCTTCGCTCTTCGGACGCTTCGATCCGGGAGACGAATCCGCCGAGTTGGCCGGCATCGCCTGCGGACGCCGCCGCCAGCACCAGTCCTCTTGCGACGTCAGCGGGCAAGCCCTGGGAGAAATCGCCCAGATGATTCAAAAGGAGATCGGCGATCTCGAGATGCCCGCGGTGACTGGCCCAGGCAGCGGCGTCGAAGCCGGTGGGATGATGGCGCAACGCCGGGTCGGCGCCGAGTTGCAGCAACAACTCCACGGCTTCCCGCTTGCCGGCGAACGCGGCGCACACGAGCGGCGTCGAGCCGGCCGCTGCCTCGATATTGACGTCTACGCCGACTTCGACAAGCCGGCGAATCTTGTCCGCCCTGCCCGCGAGCGCAGCGAAATGAATCGGGGTGAATCCGCGTGCCATCATGACCCACGCGTTCGCGCGATTGAGCACGCCCGCGTCGGCACCGACTTCCCCTTGCGGAGCCGCAGTTCCGCCTTCAGACTCGCCCCAGATTGCGTCATAGAAGGGTGCAAAGGACTCGTCGTCGGACAATGGACGCTTGGCCACGAGCCCTTCCTTGAGCAATTCGTCCACTTCGCTGATTTCACCGCGGAAGATGGCATCTTCGATTCGCCGCTCTTTCGCCTCCTTGTCGGATTCGGAAAGGAGGTCGGAAACCAGTGTTCGACGACTGTCCCGGAATCGGGACGGATGGCCTGCGAACAGTGCTTGCGCGGCCTCGAGTCGTTCCGGAGACAGCAGGTACGCCGGCGAGCGCCAGTTGCGATCCCAGCGGAGCGCTTCGCGCTCGATCTCGCGGATCTGCTGGATCTGATGCTTGTTTTCGCCGAGCCACTTTCTCAGCAGTGGCCACTCGTCGAAATACACTTCGTGCGCCAGGGTCAGCGTGTCCGCGCTTTCTCGCTCTTCGGTGCGCAGGAAAAGCTGCCACACCAGCTCCTGCTCGACGAATTCCGACGGATCTTCGAGCGTATCCGACGCGAACAACGCGATGACGTCGCTACGCCTCGCGACCTTCGACACGGGCAGCCCCTCGTCGTCCACGTCGACGATCAACGAAAACAAGGCCAGCAGCCGGTCCTCCCCCAATCCGTACTGCGCCAGTTTTTCAGACAACTGTCTCGCCCTGCGATCCAGGATGCCGCGCAGTCCTCCTTGCCGCTCGTATTCCGCGAGCGTCATGGGCGCCGTGCGGCCACTGCGCTCATACAGGTCGTGCAACGTCAGCGCCAGCAAAGGCGTCGCGTTGCGCTGATCCTCGAAGTCTTCGATCAGCCGGTCGACCAGGGCAGCCTCCGGACCTTCGACTCCGGCGAAGATCGCTGGTCCCTCTATCACGTCGCGCAGATAGACGATCCGCACGTGGTCGACGGGCCGCTCCAGCCATTCGATTCCCTGCGGCGAACTGAGCGCTGGCCGACGCGCCCATTCGCCCTTTTGGTCGACCCGGTGCGCAATGATCACATGACTCCTGGGCACGGCGGCGAGGGCCACGAGAATCCGCTGGAAATCTTCGATTTCCTTCGCAGGAGCCGAATAAAGCCGCTCGAACTGATCGATAAATAAATACAGCCCGGAATAGTCTTCCAGCGCCTTGTTCAAGGACGCGACCTGTTTTTCCGGAAAGTGTTTGATTGCAAGCGTGGTTACGCCCGGGAGAAAGCCCTGCAGCAATTCGGCGAGTTGTTGTCCGGGCTGACCGCTCGGACGCATGACCGCGGTTTTGGCGTCGGAATCGAGCCGCCCCAGAATGCCCGCATTGACGAGCGACGATTTCCCGACACCCGACGCGCCATACAGCATGATGAACCGGTTGCCGGCTTTCATGGCCGCCTGAATGGATGCGATGTTTTGCTCCCGTCCGAAAATGCATTTGGCATATTCCAGGGTGAGCGGCATCAGTCCGGGATACGGATTGAGCGAGGGCAATGCGCCGCCGCCAGTCGTTTGAGCGGTGCGAAGCAGCGAAATACTTTTTTCGTATTTTTCGCGGATCGCGTCCATAAGCGCCTTTTCAAGCGCCGACAACAGTTCCGCGGCATCCGCAATTTCGACGATCGAGGTCTGGATATAGTTCAGCGGTATTTTCGTATCGCCGCTCGTGATTTTGAACGGTGCCTTTAACCATGCATGCATCCGGTCGTATTCTTCCAGCGCTTTTTCGTAGCCGTCCTTGCGCTGCTGCGGCGGAGTATCGTTCAGGAATATCTTGAAGTTGTTCGCGCCATTTATTCCCTCCATGCGCTCGCAAATTTCCCCGATCGTCCCGTCGCCAATCCTGTTACTGAGGCAAACGATAAAAAGATCGGCCTCGCTGGGTCTGAACTGCTTTGAAAAAATGAGCTGATTCGGGTCGGCGAATGCATCGAGGAGAATCCGGTCGTTCTCGTCGTCCCACATGCAAATCTGCAATTCGAAATATTTTTGCCATGGACCAATATTGACGGCCTTGATGGACAGATCTCTGATGCCGGCAGCCAGTTTGCGTGCTGAACTCGGATACGAAAGAAATAGTCTGAAGGTTTCACGCATCTGACTGACTCCTCTCGCTGATAACCCGACGGGGATATTTTCAACGAAGTATAGAAACAAAAACGAGGAGTCGGATCAGGTATCGTACGACGTGACGCATGCTGCTCGCCGGCCGGTCAGGACATCGCATTCGCGCCGCGCCTCCTCTTCGCCAGCCACCGCACTGCCAGCAAACACCCGACCATCACCGTCAGCGACAACACCGTCGTCATCGTTCCGAGCGCGTAGATGACAGGCGTGGTGACCGACGTCGTCAGCCCCTGAAGCTCCAGCGGCAAGGTGTTCTGCTCTCCGATCGCCTGCGAGGTCCGCGCGATCTCGTCCCACGACAGCGTGAACCCGAACATCCCGACGCCGATGACCGAAGGCCCGATGATCGGCAACACGACATGCCTGAACGTCTGCCACGGCGTGCTCCCGAGATCGCGCGACGCTTCCTCGTAAGCCGGATTGAAACGGTTGAATACCGCGAACATCACGAGCAGCCCAAAGGGCAACGTCCACGTGAGATGCGCGCCGAGCGCCGACGTGAAGAGCCCCATTGAAGTCGTATAGCCATCCGCGAACGACTCGAATCCCCAGGCCGTAGCGAGATACTTGATGCCGTTATCCAGCAGCCGGAACGTCAGCCCGATTCCGAGCGACACGATGATCGAAGGCATGATGAGACTCGCCACCGACACATAGAACACGGCCGTGTCGCCGCGAAAACGCCGCCTGAATGCCAGCCCCGCCGCGACCGAGAACAGCACCGTCAGCACCGTCACCGCGAGCGCGAGCCGCACGGAGCGCCAGAACGCACCCCAGATGTCGATATCGCCGACGCCGCTGCGAAGCGCCTCGAACCAGTTCAGCGACACGCCGCGCATCGGAAATGTCAGGCCGCCTTCGGGGCCCTGAAACGAGAGAATGAAAATCGTGATGACGGGACCATAAAGAAACAGCACGAAGAGCCCGAACACGAGCGCGAGCCAGTAGAAGCTCGCCGGCCGATGCTCGCGGTGATGCGTGAGTGCACGCGTGGCCATGTCAAAGCTCCTTGCGAATGTCGACGACACGTGTCAGCGCCCACACGATCATCAGCACGACCGCGAGCAACACCACCGCATTGGCCGCAGCCGCGGGAAACTGCAGATATCCCGTCTGCACCTGGATGATCTTGCCGACCGATGCGATCTGCTGCCCGCCCATCACGCCGACCGTGAGGAAGTCGCCCATCACGATCGTGATCACGAAGATCGAGCCGATCACGATCCCGGTCTTCGACAGCGGCAACACCACGTCACGGATCACCTGCCATCCGCTCGCGCCCGCGTCGCGCGCGGCTTCCAGCAGCGAGCGGTCGATGCGCATCATCGCGTTGAAGATCGGCACGATCATGAAGAACGTGTACAGGTGCACGAACGCGAGGGTCACTGAGAAGTTCGAATACAGCAGCCATTCGAGCGGCTGATCGATCATATGCGCGCCGATCAGCGCCTGATTGACGAGCCCGTTGCGGCCGAGCAGCGGAATCCACGAGATCATGCGGATCACGTTCGACGTCCAGAACGGAATCGTGCAGACGAGAAAGAGCACGGTTTGCATCGCCGTCGTGCGCACATGAAACGCGAGGAAGTACGCAATCGTGAAGCCCAGCACCAGCGTGACGGCCCAGACGATCGCGCAGAACTTGATCGTCGACCAGTAGGTCTTGAACGTGACGCACATGTCGGTCATCGACGAGCAGCCGTCGAAGATCGCCGCGTAGTTCTTCAGCGTGAACGCCGGGATGATCTGGTACTCGTTGAAGTCCCAGAAGCTCACGATCAGCGTGATCAGAAGCGGCACGATGAAGAAGAGCGCGAAGGTCAGCGTGAGCGGCGTCGCCTGCAGCCATGCGCTCACGCGCCGGTGACGTACCGGCGCGTCCCCGGCGCTGGGGAGGAACTCGATTGAAGCCATTGGCGGTGTCCGTCCAAAAGGCAGAAGGCAAAGGGCGGCGGCCGGCGTCGCGCCGGCCGCGTGTCAGGCGTGAAGGCGAGCGTGCTAGCGTGCGAACGTCACGCAGCGATGAACTCGTTCCACTTTTGCACCATGTAGATGTTCTCGTCCATCACGGCGTTCCAGCAGGCGATCGCGCCCATGCGCTGCGTGTACGAGCCGCCGTCGCGCACGGTGCCCGCCTTCTCGAGCAACTGGCCGTCGGGCGCCTTGATGTCTTGCGCAGCCGGCTTGCCTTCGATCCAGTAGTCCCACTCGTACGGCTGCATGTGCGTCTTCGCGGTGTCGAGCACGCCCGAGTAATAGCCCTGACGCATCAGATAGGCGCCCGCCCAGCCGTCCTGGAACCAGTTGACGAACTCATACGCGGCATCGAGCTTCTTGCCCTGCAGCGAGCGCGGAAACCCGAAGCCCGACGCCCACGAGCGATAGCCTTCCTTGAGCGGCTGGAACGTGCAGGCGACGCCCATCGTGCGCACTTTCGTGACAGCCGGCGACCACATCGACTGGATCACGACCTCGCCCGATGCCATCAGGTTCACGCTCTCGTTGAAGTCCTTCCAGAATGCGCGGAACTGACCCGCACGCTTCGCCTCGATCAGGATCTTGATGGTCTGGTCGATCTCGGCCTTGGTCATGTTGCCCTTGTCGCCGTACTTGACCTGACCCATTGCCTCGATCGCCATCGCCGAATCCATGATGCCGATCGCCGGAATGTTGAGGAGCGCGGCCTTGCCCTTGAACTGCGGGTTGAGCAGGTCGGCCCACGTCGTGACCGGCCGCTTGATCAGGTCCGGGCGGATGCCGAGCGTGTCCGCGTTGTAGGTCGTCGGGATCAGGGTCATCCATTCGGTGGGCGTCGACGAGAATTCGGTCGAGCGCGCGCCCTTCAGGAACATTACCTTCTTCGGCGCGGTGCCCTGGTCGCCGATCTTCTTGCCGTTGATCTCGCCTTTGGTCAGCACCGGCGTGATCTTGTCGGCGAGCTTGATCTTCTTGACGTCCATGCCCGCGAGCGTGCCGGACGGAATCAGTTTCTTGAGCGAGAAGTATTCGGTGTCGACGATGTCGAACGAGTTCGGCTGCGTGATGATGCGCTTGGCGACATCGTCGGTGGTGACGGGGATGTACTGGATCTCGATGCCCGTGTCTTCCTTAAACTTCTTCGCGATGTCCGCGCTCTGGTTCACCGCGGTGCCCAGATAGCGCAGCACGATCTTTTCCTGCGCGTGCACATACGGAAAGCCGGCGATGCCCGCCGCCGCGACCGCGCCCTTGATGAACGTGCGGCGCGACAGGCCCTTGTCCGTCTCGACGGATTCGGGCGTTGCCGGGCTCTCTTTGGATTCGCTCATTGCTCTTTCTCCTCGTTGAAATCGTCTTCGGGTCCGGCGTTTTTGGTGTTCGTGTTCGCTCTCATGCGGCAAGCGGATGCGCGTTCTGCTCGTCCCACCAGACGGTCACGCGCGCCTCGGGACCGAAGCGTTGTGGATCGTAGTCGGCGTCGCTCACGAGCGACACGAGTTCCGGCGAGCCATCGAGCGGATCGAGTGTCATGCGCAGATGGGTGCCCTGATACTCGGCCTCGCGCACGGTGCATGCGACGCCGCCGATACGGCTCAAGCCTCGCTCGCCCGCCGCCTGCACCGGCGTCACCCCATGCGGCGCGATGCGAAGGTGATCGGCGCGCACGGTGAAGAGGCGCCCGTTCGCGCCGAGCACATTATGACCACCGAGAAAGCGCGCGACGAACTCCGTGCGCGGCCGGTTGAATACGTCATGCGGCGTGCCGCTCTGTTCGATATGACCGTGGCTCATCACGACGACGAGATCGGCCAGCGCCATCGCTTCTTCCTGCGAGTGCGTGACGTGCACGAACGTGATGCCGAGTTCCTTCTGCCAGCGCTTGAGTTCCGCGCGCATCTGCACGCGCAGGAACGGATCGAGCGCGGACAGCGGTTCGTCGAGCAGGAGGCAACGCGGCTGGTTGAGCAACGCACGCGCGAGCGCCACGCGCTGCTGCTGGCCGCCCGACAACTGCGCGGGCTTTCGCTGTGCGTATGCCGACATCGCGACGAGTTCGAGCAGTTCGCCGGCGCGCTTGCGCCGCGCGTCCTTCGCGACACCGCGCATCTTGAGGCTGAACGCGACGTTGTCGAGCGCGCTCAGATGCGGAAAGAGCGCATAGCTCTGAAAGACCATCGCGGTGCCGCGCGACGCGGGTTCCTCGCGTGTGACGTTGCGTCCGCCGATGAGGACGTCGCCGTCCGACACCGACTCGTGACCCGCGATCATCCTGAGCGTCGAGGTCTTGCCGCATCCCGAAGGGCCGAGCAGGCAGCAATACTCGCCGCCGGGAATGCGCAGATCGATCGAATCGACTGCGAGCGCGTCGCCATATTGCTTGGAGACGTGGACCAGTTCGATATCCGCGGCGGAGGTGTGTACCACTGTTGATGCCGGCTGAACCATGAAGGGCATGTCCTTGAGGGCGGAACGTTGGGAACGCGTGCGGACGCAGTGTTTGCAAAAGGTATGCCATTGCTTGCGACGCCGTGCCCCTGACGTTCCATCGACTCGTCAAGCCGCGTGTCTGCGAACTGGCGCGCATATTGCACACGAACCGCTGCCCCGATCGTTGGCGATTCATTGCATCAGTTCTGTGCGATAGCGGTGCGAATCTCGTCCGCAATGGGGCACGTTCGGGCCAAACCGGTTCATCCATATCAACAACGTCCACCGGCCTCTCAAAGATGAACGACTCACGCAATGCGCCACTGCATTCCCGAAGCGGGTTCGGTCCGCTCGCGACGCATGGCCGCTTTCCGTATCGTCCAATCGTCGACAGCGACAACTTTCGCTGGCCCAACGGCAGCGGCCTCGCGGTCTATCTCGGCTTCAACATCGAGCACTTCGCGTTCGGCGAAGGACTCGGCGCGGCGCTCGGTCCCGTCTCGCCACAGCCTGACGTGCTCAACTACAGCTGGCGCGAGTACGGCAATCGTGTCGGCGCCTGGCGCTGCATCGATCTCTTCGACGACCTGGACCTGCCCGCGGGCACGCTCATCAACACTTCGCTCTACGACCACTGCCCTAAACTGATCGATGCCTGCGCGGCGCGCGGCGACGAACTGATTGCGCATGGACATACGAACGCAGAGCGGCAGAGCGATCTCGACGAGGCGGCCGAGCGCGCATTGCTTCTGCACTGCCGCGAACGAATCGCGGCGCATTCGGGCACGGCGCCTGCGGGCTGGCTTTCGCCGTGGATCTCCGAGTCGCATGCGACGCCCGATCTGCTCGCCGAGACCGGCTATCGCTATACGCTGAACTGGTGCCACGACGACCGCCCCGTGCGCATGGCGACGCGTGATGGTGCGCTCTGGTCGATTCCCTATCCGCAGGAACTGAACGACCTGCCGATGATCGTCGCCCGCCAGATGGACGCCTGCGCGTTCGCGGACATGATCGTCGACCAGTTCGACGAGATGCTCGAACAGAGCAATCGCAAGCTTCGCTCCGGGGCCGCGCCGCAAGCGCTCGTCATGGGCATCGCGCTGCATCCGTACATCGTCGGGCAGCCGTATCGGCTGCGGCATCTGCGCCGCGCGCTCGCTCATATCGCGGCGGCCCGCTCGCGCGGCGACGTGTGGATGACGACCCCGGGAAGGATCGCCGCCTTCATGGACGAAGCAACGCTCGCGACGCAGCGAACCGCATGAAGCAGGCGAGGAACAGCGTGGACGTCGACGCCCGCATCTATCAATCCATCTTCGACGGTGTGTTGAACCGCCGCCTGACGCCAGGAACGAAACTGCCCGAGCCCGAACTGTGCCAGCTGTTCGGCGTCGGACGCGCGGTCGTGCGGCGGGTGCTGGAGAAACTCGCTTATGACGGCATCGTCGAGCTTCGGCCGAACAAGGGCGCGGTGATCGCCGAGCCGACGCGTGAGGAAACGCGCGAGATCTTCGAGGCGCGCCGCGCGGTGGAACGCGCTCTGATGGAACTCGCGGTCACGCGTGCAAGCGGCGCGGACATCGCCGCGTTGCGCGAACAGCTCGCCGAAGAGCACGACGCGATGCATCGCTTCGATCAGCCTTCATGGGCGCGGCTCGCGAGCGGCTTTCACCTGGCTATCGGCGCGCTTGCCGGCAATACGATCCTGCTCGACTATCTCACGGAGCTGGTTTCGCGCTGTTCGCTGATCGTCGGCGTGTACGAGCCCAAGGGCAACGCGCCCTGCGAGCACGACGAACACACGGCGATCCTCGATTGCATGGAAAGGCGCGATACCGCAGGCGCGGTCGCGCACATAGACGCGCACCTTCGGGGACTCGAAGCGCGCATCGAAACGTCGCGCATGCCGGGCGAGAAAAGCCTCGGCGCATTGCTCGGCCTCACAGGCACATAGGCGGTCCACATGGAAATCGACTTCGAAGCCATCACCGAATATCAGCGCTACAAGCTGATGGCGAGTCTCATCGTGCCGCGCCCCATCGCGCTCGTCACCACGCTCGGCGAGGATGGCACCGTGAATGCCGCGCCGTTCTCAATGTTCAACATGCTCGGCGAGGAACCGCCCATCGTGATGATCAGCGTGAATCGCGTCGCTGATGGCACGCTCAAGGACACAGCCGTCAACATCGCGCGCACGGGCGAGTTCGTCGTGCATCTGTCCGACGAGGCGATCGCGGAGAAGATGCATCGATGCGGCGAGCGGTTTCCGCCGAACGTGAGCGAACTGGAGTCGGTCGGGCTCACGCCGGTGGCAAGCTCGCGCGTCGCGCCGCCGCGCATCGCTGAAGCGCCGGTCGCATTCGAATGCACGCTATGGGAGACGCTCGAGACGACGAGCCGGCACATCTTCATCGGCAAGGTGCACCGGCTGCATGCACGCGACGAACTGATCGACGTCGAGACGTGGCGCGTGCGGCTTCAGCACTATTTTCCTGTGGGTCGCTTTGGCGCGAGCGATTATGTGACGACGCGCGACCGGTTCACGCTCGGCTGAACCGGGGACACGGACGGCCTGGGAAGCGAAATCTTCCCTAGCGCCAGTCGAGCAACACGAATTGCGCCGCGACGATCGCGAGCCAGTGCGCATTGTTCTCGCGAAGCGACTGCAGCAGTTCAGCGAGCAAGGCCGTGTGATCGACATCGGCGCCGCGCTCTTCGAGCTGCTTCGGATACGCCTTCAGCGCCCGGCTTCTCACGAGGTATTCGGAGGTCGCCGTCTCCACCTTGTCGGAGAGGCTTTTGTCGAAGAGCATCTGGAAAGCCGATACACCGGGAATGCCGATCTTCTTCGATTCCTCCTGCACCTCGTCGTATTCCTCGAGCACCGTTTCGACCATCGCCACGCACTCCTCGCGGGACGGCGCATGGTATTTCGCCTCCAGATAGCGCGGTTCGAGGATGTCGAAGCGTATGCGCAGGATCAGCCTGACGAGCAGGACGAAGGTCGCGAGCTGACCGGGCATGGCGTCCGGCATCTTCCATTCGAACATGGGCCGCAGCTTCTGGCTGTTCGCCTCGACGAACAGCAGGGTGAGCCGCCGCAGCAGCGACTGCACGACCTCGCTCTTCGAGATCAGCGGGATGAAGATGCCGTGCTCATTCGCGAAGGGCGAGAGATGCGGCGGCAGCGCGCCGGACACGAGCGACGGAATCTCGCGCTCCAGTTCGCCCGGCCATTCGACGGAATCGCCCAGCATCGCCGACACAGCCGACCAGCTCACCGTCGCATCGGGCCGCATGCCGATCAGCTTCATGCCCTCGCCATTGCCCTCCACCTGCGATTGCGCGGGATCGAGCTTGTGGTTCCTGTCGTAGGCGAGCGAGAGCTGGATGCGTCGCGTGTAGTACTGCGGCTTGATCGATGCGTTCGCGAACAGTTCCGCCAGTTCGCGCGCCGCCGTCCGGGCGGTGTCGTAGTAGTCCCCGGCGAACTTGCCGACCTCGTCGTTGAGTGGCTCGCCGCGGCTGAACAGGCCTTTTACGAAGACATCGCGGAAGAACTTGAGGATGCTTTCCTCGGTCGCGTCGTAGCCCTGATACTGGTCGAACATGCCCGGCAGCTTCAGGTCGGGATTGCGGATCGACACGACCGTCTTCTCGTCGACGACCGTGAAGCGCGCGAGTTCGTAACCGGGCCAGCCGTTGTCGACCGACGCGCTCGGGTACAGGTAGATGAAGGCGTCGGCGTCGCGCGTGTTCAGGTTGATCCATTCGCGCCACTTCGTGCCGCCCGGCATCTCCTCGTTCACGCGCACGTCGATCAGGCCCGGCGATGGACACAGCGCGAGCATCGACATTCTCAGACTCTTTGCGATGTGCGCGAATTCCGATGTGTGGCTTAGGAATATCTTGGCGGGCATCTGCGTCTCCTGGGTCGCCCTGCTCGCCTGCCGATGCGCGAGCCAGTGCGCGGCGTTCGCCGGCCTTCCTACCATAGTATTCCTGATCAGCGTCCATACGCCAAAATCGCGCTCCCAGACGCAATCGATTGCGGCGGCGTTGCATGGCGACGTGCCCGGCGGCCAGAAAGCGCTCCCTTGGCATCTGCGCTACGATAGGCTTTTCCCATCCACCTTCGATTCGTCCCGACCCTCGCCATGTCCGAACGACGCCGCTATCGCCGCAAGCCGGATCAGTTCGTCGTCGCCGTCCCGCTGCGGCTCGAGACGGACGGCTTCGTGTTCCGCAAATGGGGCGGCGAGCAGCGCTGCAAGCAGGGCGACTGGATCGTCGACAACAACGGCGAAATCTACACCGTCGACGCGGAAGTTTTCGCGCAAATCTATCGGGAGGTTCATCGCGGCGCTTATCGCAAGATCACGCCGGTATGGGCCGAGGTCGCCGAGAACGCTGGGCAGGTGTCGACCAAGGAAGGCCAGACGCATTACGAACGCGGCGATTACCTCGTCTTCAACAACGAAGACGGCACCGACGGTTATGCGATGAAGGCGGAGAGATTCCAGTCGAGCTACGAACTGGACGAATAAGGCGGCGCCGCATCGGGCGCCGCCAGCGAATTCACCCGGTCAGGGACTTACCGCACTGCCGCCTTCGGCCGCGCGCGCATCCTGCGGACTCGACACCTTTTCGAGCGCAGTGTCGTGATGCAGCAGCAGCACCGCCGCCACCCCGACCAGCCCCGCGCCCGACAGACACAGGAGGCCCGCGCCGAAGCTGCCGGTGCTGTCCTTGATCCAGCCCATCGCGTACGGCCCGAAGAAGCCCGCGAGGTTGCCGAGCGAATTGATGGCCGCGATCCCGCCCGCCGCCGCCGCGCCCGACAGGAACGACGCCGGCAGCGTCCAGATCACCGGCAGGCAGCCGAAGATGCCGAAGCCGGCGATCGAAAGCGCGATCATCTTCATGACCGGGTTGTCGAGCCCCGCCGATGCCGCGATGCCGCCCGCCGCAACCATGAGCGCGATGGCGACGTGCCATCTGCGTTCGAGCTTGCGGTCCGAATGACGTCCCCAGAGCACCATGCTGATCACGCCGACGATATACGGCAGCGAGGTAACGAACCCGGTTTGCACGTTGGTCAGGCCGAACGCCTTGACGATCTGCGGCAGGAAGAAGCTGAGGCCGTAGTTGGTCGCGTTGGCGCCGAAGTAGATGAGCGCGATCGCGAGCACACGCCGGTTCAGAATGGCTTCCTTCACACTGAAGCTATGCACGGACTCGCGATGCGCGCGCTCGTGCGCCTGG
The DNA here is from genome assembly GCF_001544975.2 of Caballeronia arationis. Classification (GTDB taxonomy): domain Bacteria; phylum Pseudomonadota; class Gammaproteobacteria; order Burkholderiales; family Burkholderiaceae; genus Caballeronia; species Caballeronia arationis. The sequence continues at coordinate 17,682 of NZ_FCOG02000066.1, forward strand.
CGCGCGACGAGCCATTCGCGTTCGTCGGCGGGGAGCCAGTGGGCATCAGCGGGCTTGTCGGTCAGATAGAAGAACACGACGAAAGCGAGCAGCAGCGCAGGCATCGCTTCGATCAGGTACATCCACTGCCAGCCCTGCATGCCGGCGATGCCGTCCATCTGCAGCAGCGCGCCGGAGATAGGCGCGCCGATCACGGTCGAAAGCGGAATGGCCGCCATGAAGTAACCGACCACGCGTCCGCGATAAGCCGCCGGAAACCAGAGCGTCAGCAGGAAAATGATGCCGGGAAAGAACCCGGCTTCGGCAATGCCGAGCAGGACGCGCAGGCCGTAGAAGACATATGCCGGAGACAAGCCCATATAGCGGGAGATCTGCGGGATGTAGGCCATCGCGGCGGCGAGAATGCCCCACGTGAACATGATCCGCGCGATCCAGCGGCGCGCGCCGAATCGTTCGAGCAACAGATTGGACGGGACTTCGAAGAAGAAGTACGCGATGAAGAAAATACCAGCGCCGAAGCCGAACTGACTTGCCGAGAAGGCGAGCGCCTTGTTCATCTGCAGTGCAGCAAATCCGACGTTGACGCGGTCGAGATAAGCCACGAAGTAGCAAAGAATCAGAAACGGCACGAGCCGGATCATGACGTGCTTGATTGTGCGGTTCTCCAACTCCATCGGTGTCTCCTCCGAAATGGGTTCGCTGATTGTTTTGATTTACGTGGAGACTACTCTTTCAGCGCCGATTACAGAAGGGGTTTTTGCCCGCGCTGCACACCCGTTCCAGTAACTGGGAAAACGCGATTCCGGCGGCATTGCACCATCGTCCCGGCGCAAAAAAAGACGCCCGCCGATTGCTCGGCGGGCGTCGGTTCGCGTCGAAATGCACGCGTATCGTATGTCGTGTTTGCTGCGGTCAGCGCTTCCTGCCGGCCGCCATCGACTCGTTGCTTATCGCACGAGACACGGGCGCTTGTTGTCGAACTTCCAGTTCGGAATCAGGTATTGCATCGCGACGCCGTCGTCGCGCGCGCCGAGCCCATGCTGCTGATACAGCGCATGCGCTTTCTCGACCTCGTCCATGTCGAGTTCGACGCCGAGCCCCGCCTTTTGCGGCACCTTCACCTTACCGCCCACGATCTGCAGCGGATCGCGCGTCAGGCGCTGGCCGTCCTGCCAGATCCAGTGTGTGTCGATGGCCGTGATCTTGCCGGGCGCCGCCGCCGCGACGTGCGTGAACATCGCGAGCGAGACATCGAAGTGGTTGTTCGAATGCGAACCCCACGTGAGGCCCCAGTCGTTGCACATCTGCGCGACGCGCACCGAGCCCTGCATCGTCCAGAAGTGCGGATCGGCAAGCGGAATGTCGACCGATTGAAGCTGGATCGCGTGACCCATCTGGCGCCAGTCGGTGGCGATCATGTTGGTCGCCGTCGGGAGGCCCGTCGCGCGCCGGAATTCGGCCATCACTTCGCGCCCGGAATAACCGTTCTCGGCGCCGCACGGGTCTTCCGCGTAGGCGAGCACGTCGTGCTTGTCGCGGCACAGGCGGATCGCTTCCGCGAGCGACCACGCGCCGTTCGGATCGAGCGTCACACGCGCGTCCGGGAAACGCTCGGCAAGCGCCGTCACCGCTTCGATTTCGGCGTCGCCCGCCAGCACGCCGCCTTTCAGCTTGAAGTCGTTGAAACCGTAGCGGGCCTTGGCCGCCTCGGCGAGACGCACGACCGCCTCGGGCGTCATCGCCTCCTCGGTGCGCAGGCGTTCCCAGTCGTCGCGGCCGTCCGCGCCGCTTGCGTACGGCAGATCCGTCTTGCCGCGATCGCCGATGTAAAACAGATAGCCGAGCATCTCGACTTCCTCACGCTGCTGGCCTTCACCGACCAGCGCCGCGACTGGCACACCCAGATGCTGGCCAAGCAGGTCTAGCAGCGCCGCTTCGAGCGCCGTCACCGCGTGGATCGTCGTGCGCAGGTCGAAGGTTTGCAGGCCGCGGCCGCCAGCGTCGCGGTCGGCGAACTGCGTGCGCGCCTGGTTCAGCATCGCCTGAAGATTGCCGATCGACTGGCCGACGACGAGCGCACGCGCATCGTCGATAGTCTTGCGGATCGCTTCGCCGCCCGGCACTTCGCCGACGCCCGTATTGCCCGCGCTGTCCTTCAGGATCACGATGTTGCGCGTAAAGAACGGGCCGTGCGCGCCGGAGAGGTTCATCAGCATGCTGTCGCGGCCGGCGACCGGGACGACGCGCAGTTCGGTGACGGTCGGCGTGGCGTTGCGTTGGATCGTGTTCGTGGACATGGGAGAAGTACCTGTCAGGTTGATCAGTGCCGATCGGCGGGATCAGTGAGCTTTGCCGTGGACGATGCGAGCATCCGATTCGCGGCCGATGCGCCGGTTGCGGGTCAGAGAGTGCGTCGTATGGATGCATGTGTTACGTTGTCTGACGACAGTCTACTTTTTTGGCGATTACTTTCCAATGGCGCGTTTACCCTTGGTCGCCGTTTTCTATATAAAATAAGGGTTTTGACGTACCGACGAGGGTTATATGCTTGCCGGATCAGCTCGCCACCGAGACATCAGATGACATGCTAAACGCTCGATCCCACGAAAGTGGGTCGAGCAAATCCGGCGAATGGCTAATCCATTCATAGTTATATGACGTCTGAACGATTGGCGATCACCATGCAGACGAAGAAATTGAGCAAAGATCGATAGCGCTTGTCTCGCTCACTCCAGTTGTTATACGATGACTGATGTTGATACCATCGATTTCAGGAGACGAGATGCAGATTACCGGCGAAATGCTGATTGGCCGCCAGGCCGTGCGCGGCACCGAAAAACCCCTGCGCGCGTTCAACCCCGCGACGGGCGAAGACATCGCCGCGCCGGTTTTCGGCAGCGGCACGAAGGAAAACGTCGCGTCGGCGTGCGATCTGGCAGCGAAGGCATTCGACGCGTACCGCAACGTGCCGCTGACGGTGCGGGCGGAATTTCTGGAGCGCATCGCCGACGGCATCGCCGCGCTCGGCGACGCGCTCATCCAGCGCGCCCAGGAAGAGTCCGGCCTGCCGAAGGCGCGTCTCGAAGGCGAGCGCGGCCGCACGACCGGCCAGTTGAAGCTGTTCGCGCAAGTCGTACGCGCCGGCCAGTGGCTCTCGGCCACGCTCGATTCGCCGCTGCCCGATCGCAAGCCGCTGCCGCGTTCGGACCTGCGCATGCAGAAGATCGCACTCGGCCCGGTCGCCGTGTTCGGCGCGAGCAACTTTCCGCTGGCGTTCTCGGTGGCGGGCGGCGACACGGCCGCCGCGCTCGCCGCGGGCTGCCCCGTCGTCGTGAAGGCGCATAGCGCGCACCTCGGCACCTCCGAGATGGTCGGCCGCGTGATCCAGCAGGTCGCGCGCGATATGGACTTGCCCGAAGGCGTGTTCTCGATGATCGTCGGCGCGGGACGGACGGTCGGTGAGGCGCTCGTCGCGCACCCGGCCATCAAGGCAGTCGGCTTCACGGGCTCGCGCGCGGGCGGCACGTCGCTGATGCAGGTCGCGGCCCGCCGCCCCGAGCCGATTCCCGTCTACGCCGAAATGAGCAGCATCAACCCGGTATTCCTGTTGCCGGCAGCGCTGGCTACGCGCGGCGCGGCCATCGCGCAGGGTTTCGTCGATTCGCTCGTGCTCGGCGCCGGACAGTTCTGCACGAACCCGGGGCTCGCGATCGCCGTCGACGGACCGGATCTCGCGAAGTTCGTCGAAACGGCATCGGCAGCACTGGGCGCGAAGCCCGCGCAGACGATGCTCACGTCGGGCATTCACGCGGCGTATCGCGAAGGCGAGAGCCGCCTCGCGGGCACCGCGGGGGTCGAAGCGGTCGCGCACGGCCAGGAAGCAAGCGGCCCGACGCAGGCTTGCGCCGCGCTCTTCGTCACTGACGCCGCAACGTTCCTCGCCAAGGCCGAACTGGAAGACGAGGTGTTCGGGCCGGCGTCGACCATCGTGCGCTGCAAGGACGAACAGGAACTGGCGCGGGTCGCCGAGCATTTCGTCGGCCAGCTGACGGCCACGATCCAGATGGACCGCGACGACCTTCCGACCGCGAAGAAGCTCGTGCCGGTGCTCGAGCGCAAGGCCGGACGGATTCTCGTGAACGGCTTCCCGACGGGCGTCGAGGTGTCGCACGCGATGGTCCACGGCGGTCCGTTCCCGGCGACGTCGGACAGCCGCGTGACCTCGGTCGGCACAACGTCGATCGAGCGTTTCCTGCGTCCGGTCTGCTATCAGGATTTTCCGGCCGATCTGCTGCCCGAAGCGCTCGCCGATGCAAATCCGCTCGCGTTGTGGCGCCGTCGGGATGGCGAGATCGTGAAGGGCTGAGTTCCTCACGTTTCAGACGAAAAAAGCGGCCGACGGCCGCTTTTTTCACATGGGACTCGCGGCGCCCCGCCTTGACTCGACCCCCACCGTGGCCGAGACTACGAGTCATCGGACAACTGCGTCTTCCCGCGAACAAACGCCATCCGGGGACGTCCGATCACCGTTCAACCGCATTCAACGAAGCCGCCCATGAGCAGTCTCACCGACAAAGTCGTCACTACGCTGCGCGAACAGATCGAGCGCGGCATGCTCAGGCCCGGAGACAGGATTCCGACCGAAGTGGCGCTCATGAAGGAGCTCTCGGTAAGCCGCTCCGTGGTTCGCGAGGCGGTTTCGCGCCTGCAGGCGGCGCATGTCGTCGCGACGCGCCACGGCATCGGCACCTTCGTTCTGGAGCCGGCGGACAAGGAAGACGCGCTGCGGCTGCCCGAAGCCGATCTCTCCAGCATGCTCGACGTGATGGCGATCATCGAGTTCCGGATCGACCTGGAGGCCGCGGCGGCCGCGCTCGCCGCGACGCGCCGCACCGAACAGCATCTGAAGCAGATCGCGCAGGCGCTCAGCCGCTTCGAGGCGGAACTTGCGAACGGCAGCACCGACACGCTCGCGCACGACGTCGAGTTTCATCTGCAGATCGCGCGCGCGAGCGGCAACCGCTATTTCTTCGACGTGCTGAGACAGATGGGCCCCGGCGTGAGCCCGCGCACGCGGCTCGGCAAGGCTGAAATCGCGCAGCTGGATCAGATCGAACGGCTGCGCAACGTGCTCAACGAGCATCAGATGATCTATCAGGCGATCGTCCGGCAGGACGCCGACGACGCCCGCGCCGCGATGCGCATGCATCTGAGCAACAGCCGCGAACGGCTGCGGCGCGCGCACGAGTCGACGGCGAGCTAGGCCCGCCGCCTTTTTTACGCCGCTTCGCGTTCTTCCTGCGCGAGATGCAGGCCGTCCTTGCGCGCCTTGTGCTCGTCGATCAGGCGGTAGACGATCTCGCCCGCCACCGTCTCCGATTCCAGCAGGCGTTCCGCGATGGCGCGCAGCACCGGCTCGTTGTCGCGCAGAAGCGACTGGCACGCCTCGTTCAGATCCTTCAGAAGGATGTTCGCGTGTTCGATTGCCGCCTTCATCTGCAGGCCGGCGTACTGCGGCGGCAGCGCGGCCAGGCTGAAGAGATTGCCGTCGGCGTTGAAGCCGAACTTCGACACCATGTCGAGGCTGATCCGCGATGCCTCCTGCAAATCCTGCGCGGCCCCGCTCGACGCTTCCGAGAACGTCAGCAGTTCGGCGTTCCGGCCGCCGAGCAGCACCTGGATTTCGTTGCGCATTTCGGTCTCGCGATACAGGTGCTTGTCCTGCATCTTCGTGATCAGCGCGACGCCCAAGGCGCCGCCGCGCGGCAAAATCGTCACTTCTTCAAGCACGCCCGTGCCGAGCAGCGCGGCGACGAGCCCGTGCCCCGCCTCGTGAACCGCGATCCGCGTGCGCTCGTCTTCGTTCAGCGCGCGCTCCGCGCCGCTCACATCGCCGATACGGGCGATCTTGATCGCTTCCAGGAAATGCTTCGCCGCCACCCTGCTCTCGCCCGCCTTGCGCGCGACGAGTCCGGCCTGATTGACGATCATCGAAAGCGTCGCGGGCGAAAGTCCCGTCGACAGCCGTGCCAGCTGGTGGTAATCGATGTCGTCGGCTTTCGACTTCAGCTTCTCGGCATAGAAGCGGAAGATTTTCGCGCGGTCGTCGAGATCGGGCAGGCGCACGTGCACCGTGCGATCGAACCGGCCCGGACGGCGCAGTGCTTCGTCGATGTTGTCCGGATGGTTGGTCGCCGCGACGATGATCACGCCCTCGTTCGACTCGAAACCGTCCATCTCGGCCAGCAACTGGTTGATGACGCGGTTGCTCTCCGCTTCGGCCGGGCCGTTGCCCGTATCCGTGCGTTTCGCGAGGCCGTCCGCCTCGTCGATGAAGATCACGGTCGGCGCATTCTTGCGGGCTAGTTCGAACAGATGCTTCACCTTCTGGACGCCGACGCCGTAATACTTCGCGCTGAAATAGCTGCCAGTGATGGAGATGAAGTTCGCGCCGCATTCGCCGGCGAGCGCCTGCGCGAGCCGCGTCTTGCCGACGCCCGGGCCGCCGACCATCAGGACGCCGCACGGCGCGCGCACGCCCATGCCGGTGAACTGCTTCGCGTTACCGAGATACGCCTGGATGTCGGCGAGCGCGGCCTTCGCTTCGCCGGCGCCGATCACGTCTTCGAAGGAGAGCGTCGGCGCTTCGCCGAGCAGCTTTGCGCCGCCCGTCATCTCGCGGCGCATGAACCAGACCATCCCGCCGATCAGCAGCAGCGGTAGCACGAGGCCGAGCACGTCGCGCGTGCGGTCGAAGGTATCCATCCAGCGCGCGGCGTCCGAACGGATGTTCGCGTCCGGCAGCCATACGAGCTGATACGGCGGACGCGCATCGACTTTCATTTCGCCGAGCAGGAGCGCGTTGGAGAACGCGCCGTTGTGATCGGTGACGAAATACTTCGCGCCTGCGCGCGTCGAGACGAGGATCGCGTTGGGACTCACGCCGATGGCCGTCACGTCCTGCGTGCGGATGTCGCGCAGCATTTCGGATGCGTCTTTTTCCTGACGCGTCCAGAGCGCAGTGTCGGTGCGCATCTGGCTCGCGACGCCGTCGAGCGCCGAGTCGAGTTGCGCGCTGCGCTGTTCGTGGCGCCAGAGCGCGAAGGTGAGGACGCCGGCCAGAGCCGTGGCAGTCACGCCGAGCGTCACGTAGCGTCCATATCTGGACCAGAACGAATTTTTTTCCGGTTTCATTCCTTGAATCCTAAAGCGGGCCATATCGCGGCCGCTGACGCGCGGTCAGCGTTGAAGAGGAACGCGGGACGGACGATCGAAGCGGCTTTTGTCAGTCGAAAGCGGACAATCGCATTGATCGATGCAGACGGACGTCCACACGTGGCCGGAAAAGGACTCGCTCATGCTTTCCCATTTAACCGACCTGTACACCTAGGGCATTATGCACGGCTTACTTTCTTTTCAAATCCTCGAAAGGGGACTCAGATGGGTGTCAATTCGACGGTCGGTAAATTTGGGATTTTGGGGAAGGAGTCATGAGCGGGTTTCACCAGTCGCCACCCGTTGGCCTCACATAACCGCCCCCTTGAGCCGCGCCCAAACTCGCTCCAAAAGCCCACACCGCCGACAATCCGTCATAATTTGGGTTTTTCGATCTTCACAACGATTTGGCGGCATCTACATGACCACGATTCTTGAAAGTCTTCCGACCGGCCAGAAGGTCGGCATCGCGTTCTCCGGCGGTCTCGATACCAGCGCCGCGCTCCACTGGATGCGCATCAAGGGCGCGGTTCCCTATGCCTACACCGCCAACCTCGGCCAGCCGGACGAGGACGACTACGAACAGATTCCCCGTCGTGCAACCGAATACGGCGCCGAAGGCGCACGGCTGATCGACTGCCGCGCGCAGCTCGTCACCGAGGGCATCGCGGCGCTGCAGTGCGGCGCGTTCCACATTTCGACGGCCGGCGTCACCTATTTCAATACGACGCCCATCGGCCGCGCGGTCACCGGCACGATGCTCGTCGCGGCGATGAAGCAGGACGGCGTCAACATCTGGGGCGACGGCAGCACCTACAAAGGCAACGACATCGAGCGCTTCTACCGCTACGGCCTATTGGTGAACCCCGACCTGAAGATTTACAAGCCGTGGCTCGACCAGACGTTCATCGACGAACTCGGCGGCCGCGCGGAAATGTCGGAATTCATGAGCAAGGCGGGTTTCGCGTACAAGATGTCGGCGGAAAAGGCTTATTCGACGGATTCGAACCTGCTCGGCGCGACGCACGAGGCAAAAGATCTCGAAAGCCTCGAAAGCGGCATGCAGATCGTTAATCCGATCATGGGCGTGGCGTTCTGGCGCGACGACGTGCAGATCGCCCGCGAAACGGTGACGGTCCGCTTCGAGGAAGGCCGTCCGACCGCGCTTAACGGCGTGGAATTCGCGGATGCCGTCGAGCTGCTGCTGGAAGCGAATCGCATCGGCGGGCGCCACGGCCTCGGCATGAGCGACCAGATCGAGAACCGCATCATCGAGGCGAAGAGCCGCGGCATCTATGAAGCGCCGGGGCTCGCGCTGCTCTACATCGCATACGAGCGGCTCGTGACCGGCATCCACAACGAGGACACGATCGAGCAATACCGTGAAAACGGCCGCCGCCTCGGCCGCCTGCTGTATCAGGGACGCTGGTTCGATCCGCAGGCGATCATGCTGCGCGAAACCGCCCAGCGCTGGGTCGCCCGCGCCGTGACCGGCGAAGTGACGATCGAATTGCGCCGCGGCAACGACTACTCGATTCTTTCGACCAAATCGCCGAACCTGACCTATCAGCCGGAACGCCTGTCGATGGAAAAGGTCTCGTCGACGTTCTCGCCGCGCGATCGCATCGGGCAGCTCACGATGCGTAATCTCGACATCACCGATACGCGCGACAAGCTGCGCATCTATTCCCAGGTCGGTCTCCTGACCTCCGGCGAAGCGTCGGCACTGCCGAGCCTGAAGGACGAAACCGAGTAAGACTCGTCTCCCAGTGCGCCGCCCGGACGTCGGGCGGCGATGCGTTCTCCTGCTAGTGAAGATCCGCCGGTCCGCTCGCGACCGGCGCCCCGACGGCCGGACTCTCTGCCGGACCGTTCCCGATATCCCGCTGAAACGCCCTCAGCGCGGCCACCACGCCGATTACCATGCAGGCGACTCCGCACGCCTCTTCCCACGCCGGCCACCTTTGGCTTGCGATCAACTGACTGGCGAGACCGATCGGCAGGCGCTTCGACGCGATGGTCCACGCCCATGAGCCTGCAATCGATCCGAGCGCGGCGAGCGCGATCGAAGTCAGCAGAACCGGCGCAAATCCGTCCCGGTCCTTGTAGCGACACTCGATCCGCCTGTCCGTGGACGAGGCGATTCCGCCCCGATACCAAAATCGGTATCGCCGATAAGAAAAAAGGGATTGGACCGTCATGAGACCGAGGTCTACGCTTGCGAGCAGGTTCGACCACGAACCCTCGACCGCGGACACTGAGCCGGGCGAACGACGACAAAAACACCAATCCGCAACTATGTTGCATGGACCAGAGCAAGCGCTAAAGCGTCAACTCTGGTCGACAGGAGACGACAATGAAATCCAATCGACGGACAGTTCTCGGTACGCTTCTCTGTTCCACCCTGATTCTGGCGACCGGCCTCACCGCCCACGCCGACGAGAAGAAAATCACGCTCGGCTTCGCCCAGGTCGGCGCCGAGAGCGCCTGGCGCACCGCGAACACCGTCTCGGTGAAAAGCGCCGCGCAGCAGGCCGGCATCAACCTCAAGTTCTCCGACGCCCAGCAAAAGCAGGAAAACCAGATCAAGGCGATCCGCTCGTATATCGCGCAAAAGGTCGATGTGATCGCGTTCTCCCCGGTGGTCGAAACCGGCTGGGAGCCGATCCTGATCGAAGCGAAGAACGCCAAGATCCCGGTGATCCTGACCGACCGCAATATCGACGTGAAGGACACGTCACTCTACGTGACGATGATCGGCTCCGACTTCCTCGAAGAAGGTCGGCGCGGCGGCAAGTGGCTCGAAGAGCACTATAAGAACGATCCGGGCCCGATCAACATCGTCGAATTGCAGGGCACGGTCGGCTCGGCGCCGGCAAACGACCGCCGCGCGGGCCTGCTCGAAGTCATCAAGCACGATCCGAAGTTCAAGGTGATCGCGTCGCAGAGCGGCGACTTCACGCTCGCCGGCGGCAAGCAGGTGATGGAAGCCTTTGCCAAGACCTACGGCAAGCAGATCAACGTGGTTTATGCGCATAACGACGACATGGCGCTCGGCGCGATCCAGGCGATGGAAGAAGCCGGTATGAAGCCGGGCAAGGACATCACGGTCGTCTCCTTCGACGCCACTAAAGGCGGCTTCGAAGCGATGGTCGCGGGCAAGATCAACGTGGACGTCGAATGCAGCCCGCTGCTCGGGCCGCAGTTGATGAGCGCGGTGAAGGACGTGGTCGCGGGCAAGCAGTTGCCGAAGCGCATCGTCACGGAAGAGACGATCTTCCCGATGAGCGTCGCCGCGCAAACCTTGCCGCTGCGCAAGTACTGAGCGCTTCTCGCCGGGCCCGCCGCACGCGCGGCGGGTCCATTCGTCCTGCTTCTTCCCATGCGGAACTCGCACATGAGCGGCGCTCCTCTTCTTGAAACCATCGGATTGTCGAAGACCTTCCCCGGCGTGAAGGCGCTGAACGCCGTCGATTTCCGCCTATTTCCCGGCGAAATCCACACGCTGATGGGCCAGAACGGCGCCGGAAAGTCGACGCTCATCAACCTCCTGACCGGCGTTCACGAGCACGACGCAGGCGAAATCCGCCTGGCCGGCGAGCCCGTCAATTTCGCGACGCCGCTCGAAGCCGAAGCCGCCGGCATCCGGACGCTGTATCAGGAAGTGAACCTCTGCACGAACCTTTCGGTGGCGGAGAACGTGTTCGCCGGGCGGCATCCGAAGCGCCGCGGCGCGATCGACTGGAAGACGATTCACGCGCGCGCCGAGGCCGCTCTCGCCGAGCTGAACGTCTCGCTCGATGTCACCAAGTCGCTCGACACCTACCCGATCGCCGTGCAGCAGATGGTGGCGATCGCGCGCGCGGTGTCCGTGGACGCGCGCGTCCTGATCCTCGACGAGCCGACGTCCAGCCTCGACGACGGCGAAGTCGCTCGGCTTTTCACCGTGCTGCGCAAGCTGAAGCAGTCGGGCATCGCGATTCTGTTCGTCACGCATTTTCTCGAACAGACCTACGCCATCTCGGATCGAATCACGATCATGCGCAACGGCGAGCGCGAAGGCGAATATCTGGCCAAGGACCTGCCGGTCGAACTGCTCGTCGCGAAGATGGTCGGCCATGAACGGATGACCGAACGGCTGAAGCGCGCCGAATCGGAGCAGCCCGCGGAGAAATCGGCGGTGCCGCCGTTTCTCGAAATGCACGGCGTCGGACGGCGCGGGCTGATGAATCCCGTCGATATCGACGTGCAGCCCGGCCAGATTCTCGGCCTCGCGGGCCTGCTCGGCTCGGGCCGCACCGAAACCGCGCGACTCCTGTTCGGCGCCGAGCGCGCGGACGCCGGCACGATCACGGTCGGCGGCAAGGAGACGCGGCTTCATTCGCCGCGCGACGCGGTGCGCCACGGCATCGGCTACTGCCCGGAAGACCGCAAGAAGGAAGGGATCATCGCGGACCTGTCGATTCGCGAGAACATCATCCTCGCGCTGCAGGCGCGGCGCGGCTGGTGGCGCGCGATCGGCAAAGCGAAACAGCGCGAAATGGCCGACGACTGCATCAAGCAACTTGGCATCAAGGCGCGCGACGCCGAACAGCCGATCGGCCTCCTGTCTGGCGGCAACCAGCAGAAGGCGCTGCTCGCGCGCTGGCTCGTGATCCAGCCGAAGATGCTGATTCTCGACGAACCCACGCGCGGCATCGACATCGGCGCCAAATTCGAGATCATGGATCGCATGCTGGCGCTCTGCGCGAAGGGCCTCGGCATCCTGTTCATCTCGTCGGAAGTGAGCGAGGTCGTGCGCGTGAGCCATCGGATCGCAGTGCTGCGCGACCGGCGCAAGGTCGCCGAAGTCGCGGGCAACGAGGCCTCGGAAGATCAGGTGTATCGACTCATTGCAGGAGAACAGCGATGAACCGCCTCTCCTCGATGCTGCGTCATCCGCTCGCGTGGCCCTGCCTCACGCTCGTGCTGCTCGTCATGCTCGATCTCGCGCACAACCCGGCGTTTCTCTCGATTTCCGTCCTCGACGGCCACCTGTTCGGCGCGCCCATCGACATCCTGAACCGCGCGGCGCCGCTCGTGCTCGTGTCGCTCGGCATGACGCTCGTGATCGCGACGCGCGGCATCGACATTTCGGTCGGCGCGGTGGTCGCGATCGCCGGCGCGGCCGCGGCCAGCATCCTCGCCGCCGATCCGTCGCAAGTCGGCATGGCGATCCTCGCCGCGCTCGCGGCCGGCCTCCTCGCCGGCATGTGGAACGGCCTGCTGGTCGCCATCGTCGGCATGCAGCCCATCATCGCGACGCTGATCCTGATGGTGGCCGGACGCGGCGTCGCGCAGTTGCTGACCGGCGGACAGATCATTCCGATCGGCGCGCGCAATTACCTCTTGCTGGGCGGCGGTTATCTGGCGCTGATTCCGTGCTCGATGTGGATCGCGGCGGCGGCCATCGCTGTGACCACGCTTCTCATGAACCGCACCGCGCTCGGGCTCTTTATCCGCGCGATCGGCATCAATCCGGTCGCGACGCGGCTGGCCGGCCTGCGTTCGAGCGCAATCGTCTTCGGCGTGTACACGTTCTCCGGGCTGACGGCGGCAATCGCGGGCATTCTGGCAAGCTCCAACGTGCGCAGCGCCGACGGCAACAACGCCGGCCTCCTCTTGGAACTCGACGCGATTCTCGCCGTGACGCTCGGCGGCACGTCGCTGCTCGGCGGGCGGTTCAGTTTGGCTGGCACGGTGCTCGGCGCACTCATCATCCAGACGCTGACCTATACGACGTACTCCATCGGCGTGCCGCCCGAAGCGACGCTGGTCGTCAAGGCGGCGGTCGTGCTGATGGTGAGCGTGATCCAGTCGACGAGCGCGCGCGCGTTCATCGCACGGCAGGTGCGGCGCGCATTCCCGGCCGCGACCAAAAGAACCATGACGGAGGGCGCACAATGAGGAATCTCATGGACCGGCTCGTCGATCCGCGCACGCTGCCCATCGTCGTCACCGTTGCGCTGTTTGCGGCGCTGCTGGCCTTCGGCTCGGTGATGTACACCGGATTCTTCTCGCTGCAGGTGTTCGCGGGTCTCCTGATCGACAACGCGTTCCTGCTGATCGTCGCGATCGGCATGACGTTCGTGATCGTGTCGGGCGGCATCGATCTGTCGGTCGGTTCGGTCGTCGCGCTGACGACGATTCTCTGCGCCCTCTTCACCGAACGGTTCCACTGGCCCGTCTGGATCATCCTGCCGCTCGTGCTCGCGTTCGGCGCGCTCTACGGCGCCGCGATGGGCGCGATGATCCACTTCTTCCGCCTGCAGCCGTTCATCGTGACGCTGGCGGGCATGTTCCTCGCGCGCGGCGCGTGCTTCCTCATCACGACGCAATCGATCACGATCAGCGATCCGACCTTCCGCGTGCTCTCCGCGTTTCATCTCGACCTGGGCGGGGCGTCGCTCACGACCGGCGCGCTCATCGCGATTGCCGTGCTCGCCGGCGCGGTGTTCGTCGCGCACTACACGCGCTTCGGGCGCAACGTCTACGCGATCGGCGGCAACGAACGCTCCGCGGTGCTGATGGGCCTGCCGGTGGCGCGCACCAAGGTGGGCGTCTACGCGCTCTCGGGATTCTGCTCCGCGCTCGGCGGCGTCGTGTTCACGCTCTACGTGCTCTCGGGCTACGGACTGCAGGGACAAGGCATGGAACTCGACGCCATCGCGGCGACCGTGATCGGCGGCACGCTGCTGACAGGCGGCGTAGGCTATGTCGTCGGCACGCTGTTCGGCGTCGGCATCCTCGGCACGATCCAGACGCTGATCACCTTCGATGGCACGCTCAGTTCATGGTGGACGCGCATCGTGATCGGCGCGCTCCTCTGCGCGTTCTGCCTGTTGCAGCGGCTCATCGAACGGCACGCCGGGCGCCGCAGGTCGAACGGCACGATGCTCGGTGAGCGCGCTGGTGCGAAACAGCCGCGCCGCGCGCCGGTTCCGCCCGACGCGGTGAACAAGGCGGCCAGCAACGCCGAGTCCCTGACGCCCAAGCAAAGCACTTGAAACTCCACCAAACGATAGACGGAAATCCGCATGTCCAGTGACGAAAAACGCCCTCTCCGCTCCGCCCGCTGGTTCGGCACCGCCGACAAGAACGGCTTCATGTACCGAAGCTGGATGAAAAACCAGGGCATCCCGGACCACGAGTTCCAGGGAAAGCCCATCATCGGCATCTGCAACACGTGGTCCGAACTCACGCCGTGCAACGCGCATTTCCGCAAGCTCGCCGAACACGTGAAGCGCGGCGTGTCCGAGGCGGGCGGCTTTCCGGTCGAGTTTCCGGTGTTCTCCAACGGCGAATCGAACCTGCGCCCGACGGCCATGTTCACGCGCAATCTCGCCAGCATGGACGTCGAGGAATCGATTCGCGGCAATCCGGTTGACGCCGTCGTGCTGCTGGTCGGCTGCGACAAGACCACGCCCGCGCTCCTGATGGGCGCGGCCAGTTGCGACGTGCCCGCGATCGTCGTGAGCGGCGGTCCGATGCTGAACGGCAAGCACAAGGGCCGCGACATCGGCTCGGGCACGGTCGTGTGGCAACTGAGCGAGCAGGTGAAGGCCGGCAAGATCACGCTGCACGAATTCATGTCGGCGGAAGCGGGCATGTCGCGCTCGGCGGGCACCTGCAACACGATGGGCACGGCGTCGACGATGGCCTGCATGGCCGAAGCGCTCGGCGTCACGCTGCCGCACAATGCCGCGATTCCGGCGGTCGACTCACGTCGCTACGTGCTCGCGCACATGTCGGGCATGCGGATCGTCGAGATGGCGCTGGAAGATCTGCGCCTCTCGAAGCTGCTGACGCGCGAGGCGTTCGAGAACGCGATCCGCGTGAACGCGGCGATCGGCGGCTCGACCAATGCGGCGATTCACCTGAAGGCGATTGCGGGGCGCATCGGCGTGAATCTCGAACTCGACGACTGGACGCGCATCGGCCGCGGCACGCCGACGCTCGTCGACCTGCAGCCGTCCGGGCGCTTCCTGATGGAGGAGTTCTATTACGCGGGCGGTCTGCCCGGCGTGATCCGGCGGCTCGGCGAGGCGGGTCTGATCCCGCATCCCGACGCACTGACGGCGAACGGCCTGTCGCTTTGGGAGAACGTGAAGGAAGCGCCGATCCACGACGAAGAAGTGATCCGTCCGCTCGACAAGCCGCTCGTCGACGATGGCGGCCTGTGCATCGTGCGCGGCAATCTCGCGCCGAACGGCGCGGTGGTGAAGCCTTCCGCCGCGACGCCGGCGCTTTTGAAGCATCGCGGCCGCGCGGTCGTGTTCGAGAATTTCGACGACTACAAGGCGCGCATCGCCGATCCGGAACTGGATGTCGATGCCAGTTCCGTTCTCGTGCTGAAGAACTGCGGACCGAAGGGTTATCCGGGCATGGCGGAAGTGGGCAACATGGGCTTGCCGCCCAAGCTGCTCGCGCAAGGCGTGACGGACATGGTGCGGATCTCGGATGCGCGCATGAGCGGCACCGCGTACGGCACGGTGGTGCTGCACGTCGCGCCGGAAGCGCGCGCGGGCGGGCCGCTCGCGGTCGTCAGGGAAGGCGACTGGATCGAACTCGATTGTCTCGGCGGCACGGTGCATCTGGACGTGAGCGACGCCGAACTGAGCGCGCGTCTCGCCGACTGGGCGGAGTCGCAGACGGCCGTGCCCGAGGATGCGAGCGGGTATCGGAAGCTTTACGTCGAGCACGTGCTGCAGGCCGACCAGGGATGCGACTTCGATTTTCTGGTCGGATGTCGCGGAGCGGACGTGCCGCGGCATTCGCATTGAGGTTTTTTTGATTTACAACGTGCGATGTTTGGCGCTTTCGCGGAACTTGCTTTCTTTGTGGTCTTCTAGCACTGCCCCCGTCCGGGGCGGCGCAGCTTTTCATGCAGCAGTCTTAGGACGGCAACGCATCTGAAGTACCGAGTGCACATAGCGCCTGAGTGTCGTCAAGGGACTTAGGGCTTGGTACGATTAATCACTGTGTCGTCGCACGGTGGCGGCGAAAGACGGATGCATGAGCGAGCCGCCGCCATTTAGCCAGCGCTTGTATCGCAATCATCCTTATTCGGGAAAAGAAGCGCGCCGCGCCCATTCTCGGGTGCACGCTTCGCTCGAAACGCCCGCGTTTGCACAGGCGTTACGAGTTAATATCCCAATAGGCCGTCAAGCCTATTCCAGAGCAACCACGCGCTGGATTTCACAGAACAGCCAAGACCCACACGCATTTCTCACGCAACGTCAAAATTTGTGAATTCGACACCCGCCTGCAGGCGTCTGGTTGCGAATTTTCCATTTGCTTTTTATGCTGGCGAGGTCACCAATCCTGACTGGCGTTGATACTTACAGGAGACCCGCACATGCCGGAAAATAGGGATAACGAATCGAACAAATTTATTTACACCTACCTGTGCCACTTTAATACGAAGGAGTAGCCATGCTCAAAGCAGCAGTGCGGCACGGCGACCCGACGACGACACGCGGTTTCGTTATGGCTTATTCGTCCACGATTCACGATGACGGCAAAAAGGTTGCACTAAACGGTGACGAAGCGACCTGTGGCAACTGCGAAGGCGTATTCAGGATTTTCGGGCCGGCCAGGGAATGTCCGAAAAGGGCCGCGTGGTAGTGGTTGACGGTGATCGGGTGCTGTGTCCGTGCAAGAAGAACCGGGTGATCGTCGGCGGCGATCCGGGTATTTTTCTCAGTATTACAGACGGCTCGACGAATGCGAGCAGCGCTTCTACCGCAGCATCCCCTTTGCAAGCCTTAGATGAGGTGCAGCATATCCGCTGGTGCATAGTGCGGGACAGCGTTACTGGCGAGCCGGTGATCAACCGAGATTTTATTGCCGATATTGAAGGCGCGAGGCAGTTCGGAAGAACAGATGGACAAGGCTACGCAAAGATCGAGAGCAACGGTGACCGGCCGTTCAACATCCATGTCATCTTTTCCTCGCCGAAGCGCGTCCTGAAACCTCGTCAAAGAAGTTAGAGATGGCAGCAGACTACGACATTGAGCATTGGACGTCGGCTCATACAATGGCGGGCAGCAGGAAAGACGACGCGGTCTTGATCAAGGTCGACAATCGGGCCGCGACGCGACAAGCGATCATCAGCCATGTTCGAAAGAACGGCATGAATTTTGTGGAACGATCCGACTGGGCTGCGCACAAGAATCGCTCTGAGCGGATGCGCGACGACTGGGACTACACCAAGATTGCCATCCACCACGCGGGACGTAGCTTCACGTGTGGTCCCGCGGCGCTTCAAATGCAGGAAATCCAGGACATGCAGATGGATCGGAGGAAAGCGGCGAGCGACGATATCGGTTATCACTAGGCACTTGACTGCTTCGGCAATGTATTCGAAGGCCGGGATATCCGGTTCAAGGGCGAGAATGTGCACAACTACAATACGGGCGTTATCGGCATCGTGCTCCTCGAGAACTTGACCACCCCGGATGAAGGTCGCGATGGAATCGCAATGGTCCGGGAGTTATTCGACGCTATCGGTTTCAATGAGCGGACGCGCGTACCCGAGAGACAAAAGCAATCGCTCGAAGCATTCATCGCGATTTTGCGCGAGTTCTATTACATAGATACGCTTGGTGGTCACCGCGAGTTCCCTGGCCAATTGGGCGAGGGAAAGACTTGCCCAGGCAATTTCGGCTTGGCGCTCGTCAAAGATTTGCGGAAATCGACTGGGCTCAGCGCGCCATGAATGCCAGTCGCAGATGGCTGACCGCAATTGCAGGTATAGGGGTGGTATTTGTGGCGATCGCGTACACCGGCTACGTCAATTCGTATCTCGATCACGAGACGCAGACTACATTCTTCTTGAAGGGCGGCCTCAAAAGTGAGGTGCAACACTTATTTCGTATAAGGTGTTGCAATGCCCGACAAAACTACTTCATACCAGCACCTTCAACCTGAAGAACGCCTCGCCATCGCAAGCCTACGACTGCAGGACGTGAGCATTCGGGCCATGG
>NZ_FCOG02000171.1 GCF_001544975.2 Caballeronia arationis
GAGCGCACGTACGGATCTGCGGAGGGGGTGATAGGCGACTGTCATTCCTACTCCAACAGACAATCCGAGCCGGTACATCGCGCGCCTTGCTGAATCAAATCGTCAAGGCCGCTGGGCCGCGCTTCCGATTTACCTGCGCTTGTTTCTTCTGTAACCTTCTTCATTGGTGGTGGATCCCGGTTTGGCTGGTTGTTACTCTAGACAAGCAACATTCTCAGCTAAACCGCCACCGCCTTCAAATCCCTGCCTCACCCGAACACCAGTTCCGACCATAACTCGTCCTGCAGCCCCGAGTGCCAATATGTTCTGGAAGAACCGAAAATTAAATGTCCAGGTTATGAAGAGCCGCTCCGAGTCAAGTAATGCCGAGGGCTACCAAGATGATGGGTATTCTTGGTTGGCTGAAAATCGATGACGAGGCGAGCAATGAACGCCGAGAACCGGAACAGGTTGAAGAATTAGTCGATCGGGTCAAGGCGCTAATTCCTCGTCTGCGAATGGCACGGCGCTCGCACGAACGGCTGGCGCCAGCCGTCGCGGAATCGCTCCGGTACGCGACCGACCTGGTCGGATCCCTACGTGCGCCCCATGAGGCCAGTTCATGTGCATGGGCTACGGATCCTTACATGCTTGCCTTTTTCGCCAGGCGCGAAGATCTGGCGGAAAGAATTAGCCGGTCGGAAGAATTGCGTGCGTACTTCCAACAGAACCCTGATTCGGAGCACGCTTATGCGGTGCTCGGTATGGCACTGAAGGAACGTCACGTACTAGGGGTCGCACTCGAGGGAGAAATTGTACATCGAGATGTCGCTCAAACTACAGTTTGCTTTGGTGACCATCGCGTACGTATCTGCAGCCGATCGGAATCGGATCTGCGGCGAGAGGTCGTAAGGCGAGTGATAGACCAGCTAGCATTCACGGGGCTGGGAAAACTAGCGAAAGATCATCGTGATGTCCTTGAGCAGGGCCGCGCGCTGCTCAAGAGGCGGTTACGCTTGCTAGAGCGCGAAGGCACAGGCATGCGTTCCGTGTGTGGCGGCGGTTCTCCTGTCACACGCGAAGAACTTATTCAGCTTCAGGCACAGATTGAAAATAACTCCCGGCACCTCAGTGAGTTGAGTGTTCCGACGGACGCTCTTGAGCGTCAACTCGACGGGGTTTGCCGGGTTCTGATGGAACCAGAAAAGCACGTGCGCCTTATCAAAAAGAATATTCGATTGAACCCGATGAATGTAGTTCAGACAGGTGAGAGTGTGCAAGCCGCGGATGATCTCGAGTTTCACATTGCATTCCGACGAGGCCGCCTCAAGTCCGTGCGGTAGCCCTTGTACGGTTTGCCCGCGCCGAGTTGTTGCCAGGCGGATTGCTTCTCGATCAGGTGATGCGCGAACTATAGCCCATAGCTGTAGTATCTATCTAGCGGGCTTCCCGACGTCTGCTGCCGACCCACAAAGGGCCGGGTAGGCAGAACGCCTCTCTCCATTGCACAATCGAACCGGCCATTACACCTTCGACTCACGCGTGCGGCCGACATTTCGAGGCCTGCGGAGAGGAACTTACACGTGTCGACCGTCCACCGCTTTCCACCGGGCTTGATCTAAATCAACTGCGCTTACGTTCGCGGGGATCGTCTCCCGCGACCTGTAGCGACACCAGTCGCGCCAGTATAATTGCTGGATAGAGTTGACCGATTAGCGCCTCAACAATTGCAAGCGACCTTGCAGCATGAGCGACGGGTGTGATGTCTCCATAACCGACGGTCGTGAGCGTGACGAAGCTCAAGTAGATCCAGGTCGAGCGATCGGCAGGAATGTTACCGTGCGAGACTCCTAGATAAGCGCCCGAATCATAGATGCTGATAAGTTGATATGCCTCCGACCAGACGACCCCGATCAGTATATAGAGTGTAATCGCCCCAAGTATCCGGTCGAATGTTGCTGTACCGGCGCCAAATACCTTGATTCCGATTGCCGCGGCAAGCAGGCCGAGTGCAACTAGGGCTGTTTCATCGCGAAGCGCTGTTGCCAACCCCGGTGACAGGAACCATCCCGCCGAGCGGACCACGATTGCGATTCCGGCGACAATGGCAATGGGGATCAGGTGCGCGCGGTAGTCCGATACGGCCACTACACCGCTAATTAGAACCAGCGAAAGCAGCACATCCTGAGCAATCTTTGCCAGAACGCTTGTCGGTGCGATGGTGAATGGAACGACAAACACAGCGAGGATGGCAAGCGCCAGGAGCGCCGCCATACTGCTAATCCGCAGATTCGCTGCACGATCAAACAAACGATGCCCTTGTGTCATTGTCGCTCCGGGTCCATCTCACCTGTGCGTGTGTCCTCCCGCCGCTACGTTTGTTCCCAGCGGGTCAAGCTGCGATGCACCCGAGAACACGCAAAGGAGCGCCACCCAAAAACTTTCAGTGCGTCTCGATTTTATTTCTGCCGAGGTCGGGCGGCTCATGCTCCGGCGCATCATTATTCAACTTCGCAATCGCTGTCGTGTAGCGGCTGATGCCAGGAAGTCCCGTCAGTCCGTGAGCGAAAATGCTGAGCAGTACAGTTGCTGCTACGGCAAGCTTGATGGTGGGTTCTCCCGCCAGTTTTGTTTCACCCTCGAGATAGACGAGTCCGAGGACGATGGACGCCAGCCCCCGCGGGCCGAACCAGGCCATGAATAGTATGGTCGGCCGGCTAAGGCCCGTGCCTCTCAGCGCAATCGCCACCGGAATCATGCGAATCAATGTCAGACTCAGCACGCCGTAGGCGACGATGGCAAAGGTCAAGCCGGCCCAGAACCGGGGAACAAATAAACCGAAGAGGAAGAAGACGAAATAGTTGAGGAGTTGCCCCCATTCCTCAGTGAACTCGACGCTGTGTTTGCCAACCTCGCTGAAGCCTGCTTGAGTAAAAAGCCCAGCGACGAATGCCGCAATGAACATGCTCGCGCCGATTGCCTCCGAAGCGAGCACGCAAGCGAGCGGCAGGGCAACGACGCCGAGCTGCGCGAGCGGTTCGGCCATCCATTCTTTGCGACGAGCAAGCCCTAACATCCAGCCGCCCGCAAGCCCGACGCCGAGTCCGACCAGCGCTCCGTAGCCGATCTGCTCAAGGAGGAAGCGGGCGAGCACTGAGGCACCGCCGCTCTCCTCTTGGGCCACTGCTAACGCGATAAAGAACATCATGAAGGGGACCGCGAGCCCATCGTTAAGACCCGCCTCGACATTCAGTGCCTGGCGAATACGTTGTGGCACGAGCTTGCTGTTCACGATTACTTGTCCGAGCCCGGCATCCGTCGGAGCCAGAATCGCGGCAAGGATGCCCGCTTCCCACCAGGTGAGGGTTCTGAGAACGATCATGGCACACAGGGCGCCAACTATGATTGTCAGCAACATGCCCGTGCTTAACAAGCGAACAGGCAAGTTGGTGTGCCCTTTGAGCATACGAGGAGCGACGCGTGAAGCGTCAGTAAAAAGCGTCATCACGAGCCCCAGTTCGGCAACCAGCAACAAGCCCTTGCGGTCAAGCGCGAGTTCGGTCAGCGCCTCAGGCGAAGTCGCCATGAGCACACCAGCCACGGTGAACAAGATGGGCGCGGTAAGGATCGTTCGCTCCAGCCGCCGCGATATCAGGCTGTAGAGAAAGACAACTGAAATGAACGCGGCGATAAGGACCATTTAGTGAAGTCTCCGTGTATGCCGTGTGAGCCTTTCCTTCTTATGGATATCTCGGACAGATTGATTGCCGCCACAATGAAGATCTCTGCGGGAGCCCGAGATGAGAGGGAACTGCCCGCCGCGGCAAGGCCACGCTAAACAAGCTAATGGCAACGCGCTTCGCGGGGGCTGTCTTGCCTGCCTTCGTCCAGTTAGCAAGGAGCGCCTGTGCTCGATCCGGTCGCAGCATGGCATGCACAGAGCTGTTGCCTGGCCTATTCAGCGCACAACGCTTTCAGAATCCGCGCGTAAGGACGTCATCGTTCATTGGACACCCACACGGAGCGGTGGACGTTGACCTGAATCAACTCGCGCGTTTGTATCGACGGCGGCGCCGCTCAATCGGGCGGCCGTAGGCATCCAAGGAGTGCGTCCTACGAATGACTTGCGGACGTGACAAATCGATTCCAGCGATTGAGAACTCCGGCGTACGACGCCTAACCCGACACAGGGTCGTCGCCTGAGCGATAGCGCGCTTTTAGATCATGGAGATAAGGTCGCGCAGCCTGAAGGGAAAGTGGCGAGGACGAACGAACGCCGACGTTGTTTGGCGTGGGGAAGTGCGCGGGCGCTCTTGCCGGCGCCTGGCGCCCAGCTTTGCCGCGATCTCGTTCCAAGTTCGATGCTGAAGCCCCTTAGCGTCTCCCTTGCTGCTACGAACGGTGGCAGAATGAATGTGACGGCACGCACGGCTGGGGTCCAAAGGCTGTGCCCATGCCCCGGAAATCAACATCAGAATCATCACCGGCGACACCATCGCAGCCAACCGGCTGGTCATGGCTGACATGCCTTTTTTTTTACTTCATCCTCGTCTGCCGGGCAGTACTTCGCCTTGTTGGCCGCCTGTCACAGCAGGGCTTCCTCGCGGCAGTCCGGCTGCTTTCGCGCGTTATCTCGTAGGGGGTGTCCCTGCTTGCGGGCCTTCGCGCTGCGGCTGAGTGACGACTTCCGCCCTGACGTCCCGCAGAAGCCGCTGGAATTCGGGCGACACCTTGATGATTTTTGTTGCAGCGGCCCGCAGGCGATCGACGGCCTCGGGCGGGAGAGCGAACGACGTGGGCAGTTCGTTCAGATAGTCCCGTTCCGCCTTGTCCGTGAGCCGGTTGAACGACACGTCGATGGTATAGATTGTCGCGTTAGGCGTACGCAGATCGGCTACCAACTTAGTGTCCGTGCTTCTAATAAATGCAGGCGATTCCCGAAGCTGGCGCATGGATTCCCACTGCGCCTCGGTGTCCTTCAACAGCTCAGTCGCTTCATATGAGTAATGGTCAATCGGAACGCCTGCGGCTTTGAGCAGAATCGGGACCGTGCCCGGCGGGGATTCGGATTTGTCCCATTGGGTCTTAGGGGAGGACAGTGAATTGACGACAAAGACGACGATCCTGTGTATGCGATCGAATGGCGTGGGCTGATCGATTGAATACAGCGTTTCCATGATTTCGAGTGCATCCAGGACGCTGCGCATCCCAAGATTGTCTGAAATGCCGCCGTCCACGAGGTGGATATATGGTCGGTTGGCGCTGTCTTCGAACTCCGCCTGCTCCGTCATATGGCGGGTGGTGCGTGCGGCAGGCCGTGGAGGGTTGTCGGTGTCGACAAACGGCTTCAACCAGGCAGGAGGCATATAGCCGCAAGTACCGCCGTAATTGTTCAGTGTTACGGGCGATAACACCACGGGTACCGCAGATGATGCTGCCGCGGCGCGGGAAAGAGGCACCGCACTCAGATCAGAGCAAAGCACATCGAATGTGCCCTGCGCAAAAGGCACGCTGGTACCCGTGGAAATGTCCGTGGCCGACGCGACGATAAATGGACCTTTGCCGCGATTGATATCGCCAAAGGTAGCGCCATTGAACAAGATCTCGTCGTACAGGTCGGCGGCCAGTTCAGAGCGGCCCCAGCCACGCGACCATAGCGACGGCCAGCGAGCCGGGTTAAGCGTGCGCCACGTGATTTCGCGCTGCACATCTCGCTTTAGAAAGCGCTGCTCGTAATCGTCGAAGAGTTTGTCACCGTAGAGCCCATAGGCCAGCGCGGTAAAGCTTCCACCTGACACGCCAGAAATGATGCCGACATTGTCAAGCAGGCGTGTCCTGTTGCCTTTCGGTCCAACAACTTCAGTGTTGCGCAGGAACTCGAGAACGCCGTACGAGAACGCAGCAGCGCGCGTGCCGCCGCCCGAAAAGGCTAGGATCACGAGGTCCTCATTGTCCGTCGAATACTGCGGGCGCGTCGTGAACCGATAGCCGGCAGCCGGATCCACGTGTGTGATCGGTGGGTTGATCGGTCGGGTCGCGCATCCTCCGAACAGGAGCAAAAGTAAAAACGCCAGCGATGTCGTGTTTGGCAATCGCATCAGGGGACCTCCGCATGCAATTCACACAGGCCGATTGCGCGCAAGTGCCATTCAGAATCTGCGCGAGACGACTCAGGGACGACGTTATCACTCATTAGACGCCGCACGGACCGGCGGACGTTGACCTGAGTCAACCCCCCCATTCGTACGTGGCGGACCTGCCGACGAACTCAGGACTGGCCTTTGAAGGGACCCGAACTGCTGCTCCCGAAACGGAGCAGTCTTCCGGAATGGTCCAGAACAGATGATGAGGTGTTCGGACCGAAGTGCAGCAATGGTCGTTCAGTTTTATGTGAGAGGACCGCACGCACTCCCAAGCGCACGCCTGCCCCGGTCGGTTCCCACAGCCGCAATTTCCTGTTTCTGCGTGCCACTAACTGGCGCAATCGACCCCACAGCCATGCTGTCGATCGGATCCCAGAGAAGCGAATCGCGCGTAGGAGGCAAGGACGGCGCTACGTTTGACCCAGCGTATCAGTGAGCTCAGTCACGTGGCATAGGAACTTGGTCCAAATGTTCGCAGCTGGCTGCAGGCCATGGGACGAACGCGCCGCACAGTGTGCCCGGTAAATGGTTCCGCGAGTCCCCGCAGCGCGGCTTGCCGCCGTCCGGCAGGAACAGGTGCGTTCCCACGGCGGCGTCACGACCAACGGCTGCCTTTCACGTATAGACCGTATATGCCCACTGGAAGCGCCGCTTGTCCGGCGCTTACGCCCGAGGAATTCGCCCGGCGCGAGCAAGCGACCTCGGCCGGCATCAGCCTGACGATGTCGGCCACGACCGGTCAGTATCTCCCATCCCGGCTGGTCAACATAGGAGCGAACCGCTGGGGATTCAGGCCGGAGATCGGCATCTCGCAGCCCTATGGAAACTGGTTCCTCCCACGCCTAGAAGGTCGTACGCCGTGCATTGACCTGGCGTGACAGAGTAGGATCTGAGGTCGGCCGAAGCCGTGTGCGTATCGGAAGCAAGGTAGGCCGTCGCATCGGCGCCGCGTCGTACAACTTCGACCGGTCTCAGCACGGCAAAGACGTCGACGACTGCCGGAGGGCCGCTGCAATCAGTTGTCGGGTACCACGGCTTTCCTTCCGCTCATGCATATTGAGAGGACGAAATGTGACCGCCGCTATCCGTCATCCGTCTTATCGGGACGACGACAGTCGTGCCGTTGGCACTGGTGACTACACCACTCGAGAATGAAGCCGTAACGAGCGGGCCAACCACCGTGCCCCTGCTGTCGAATACCCGCAGCGACCGCGGTCGCTGTCACCGTCTCCACCGTCGTTCCCCAGTGTGATCGGCGTGAATGTCAGCAAGGCAAGGCAGGAAAAGGAAGACTTTAGCAAGTCGAATCTCATGGTGTCGGATCGTACATGCGCTGACCGTTTGGTCAAGTGTTGGTAGTCGTCTGCAACGTAACGTTCACCGTCGCTGGAGAGTCGCCAAGTACGTGCACGAGGCTCTCTGTCGATCACGACGCAACGGCAGGCGAGGAGCGTCATTTGGTTGCAATATAGAACTCGCGCGACGACTAATCAAACGGAAATTGGCGCGAGAACGACTTTAATTCACCTCGGCGTTACACCATCGATTCGCGACAAGCACGACTTGCCCCTAAAAGGCTCTGGGGTGACAGTAAAGGATAGTGCACAGAATCGCGCGCGGCGGCCCGACAAAGCGGGCGGTGTTCTCGCTGCCAGCGGCCGACCGTCGCGTACGACATAATCGGACAATGTGGGAAATGGAAGTCTTACGGACGACTAAAGTGCCAGCCAGCGCATATCATGAGTTAAGGCGATTGATTCGAAATCGATGCGCCTTATGTTGTATCTGCTGCAGGGGGAGCTATGCCCACCTTCGAGCCCGTTCCGATGCCTATTCGCATACCGGCGGTTGTTGCCAACAATTGGCGTCACACGCCTCGCTTCCGGATGCTTTCCGCAATGCTGTATGCCATGGGCCTACATGGTACAAGTGTGCTTGCGGGCGGGCCGCTGCCAAACGGCGGGCAGTTCGTTGCCGGCGCTGGCACAATCTCCTCAAACCGCACCGGACTCAACATCACGCAGAGCACGCCGCGCGCGATCATCGACTGGCGCTCCTTCTCGATCGGCAATGAAAACAGCGTGAGCGTGAACAATGGCTCCGGTGCCACGCTGAGCCGCGTGACGGGTACGGCTCGCTCGGTGATCGACGGCAGGCTTAGCGCGACGGGCAGCTTCTACCTGATAAACCCGCAAGGCGTGCTGATCGGCGCGAGTGGCGTCGTTACTACTGGCGGCCGATTTGTCGCGTCGACGCTTGACGTGGGCAACGACGCGTTCATGAGCGGCGGCTCGCTGACGCTGACCGGCTCCTGCGACGCCGCAGTGGTGAACCTCGGGAAGATTAGTTCGAGCGGCGGAGATGTATTCCTCATTTCGCGAAAGCTGACCGCGAACGACGGTTCGATCCTCGCTCCGAACGGAACAGCGGAACTGGCCACCGGTGCACAGGTCTTGTTGAAGGACTCATCGAGCGGTCCGCAGGTTTTCGTACAAGCTGGAACGCCCGGGGACGTTGTGAATACTGGCACGATTCGCGCCGTTCAGATCCACCTCGAAGCGGCGGATGGCAACGTGTTTGCGCTCGCAGGCAAGCAAGGCGAACTGCATGCAACCGGCACCACCACCCGCGACGGCCATGTATGGCTGGTCGCCGAGCGAGGCACCGCACACCAACATGATCTTGTCGTCGCCACGAACGCGGAGGGAAGCGGCGGCACGGTTGATACAAACGCCAATGCGCTGCATCTGGATGACGCTAGGGTGAAAGCGGCACAGTGGAACGTGAGAGCGCCCGAGTTCAACGCGGGTCCGCATAACGCCACGACGCTATCAAAAAATCTGACGGACGGCACGTCGGTGACGGTTGACACGAGCGGTTCCAACGGCTCAAGCGGCGACATCAACATGCTATCGACGTTGCGCTGGCGAGGCGATGCGTCGCTCACTCTGAACGCGAACCACTCGGTGACGCTGGGGTCAATCACGACGATTTCGAACAAGGGCGCGGGCCATCTGACACTGCGCGCCGACGCGAGCGGCATCGACAACGACGGCAGCATCATTAATCGGGGGACGATTGATTGGTCGAAAAGCACAGGCGTAGTATCCGCTCTCTATGACATGAATGGTACCTACGCGCCGGGCACTATCAGAAGCAACGCGACGTGGCTCGCCGCGCCATACAGCGGCCTCAAAACACAGGTGACCGCCTACCAGCTTGTGAATTCCATAAACGATCTGAGCAAGGTGTCGCAAAACCTCTCGGGCATTTATGCGCTTGGTAAAGATGTGAATGCAGGTACCGCAAGTGCACAGGTCGAGCCGATTGGGATTCGAAGCGAAACAGGGTTCGCAGGGCAATTCGATGGCTTCGGACACCTGATACGAAACGTGAGAGTTTTTGACAGTCAACAGGCAGAAGGTGCTAATTCCCCGCTCGGACTTTTCGCAACGATCGCCAAGTCGGGGGTGATCCGCAACCTAGTGTTGGCAGACGCGAGCGCGAATGGGATATCCGGGCCCTTGGGAGTCTTGGCTGGCCGCTCAGCCGGATTGATCACGTATGTGTTCACCAGCGGTTCAGTTTTGGTTTATGGGATCATCGGGAATGATGCAGGCGGGCTTGTCGGCGTGAACACCGGAGTTATCTCGAGGTCGGGAAGCAGTGTCGATGTCGGTTCTCAGGGGTGGTTGGGCGGATTGGTCGGGGAAAATATTGGGACGATCACGCAATCGTATGCCAGTGGCGCAGTGGGAGGGGGGTCCCATGGTCACTCCGGTGGGCTCATCGGCGGAAACTCTGGGTTGATTCGACAATCGTACGCAACGGGCTACTCGAGCGCAACAAGCAATGGCGGGTTGGTCGATTTCAACGGCGGGACAATCGAAGAGTCTTTCGCAGCAGCGAAGGTGGATCAGGTTTTTCTGCCAACATACCGGGGTGGAATAGCGAGCCGGAACTCCGGCCATATTGCCACCGACGTCTATTGGGACAGGCAGGCGACCGGAGAGTCTGTCGGCGTGGGAAGTGGTACTCAAGTGCCGAGCCAGAATGGATTGTCGACTGCGCAAATGAGCATGAAAGCGAGTTTTGGGCCGACTTGGAACTTTGGTGAAAATGGAACGTGGGTGATTCCCTTGGGCTATCAGCATCCCGTCTTGCAATGGCAGCTGGCGAATTGATGGTTCAAAGGCGCAGTTGCCCGCCAGGACAGTCGAAGCCGCTGCGTGCAACGACGCCTCCCTCAGCCGATGCGCGGCCTGGACGATCCCGTCCTCCAGCAAGGCGTGCAGCGCGCAAGGCGACTGCTGACGAAACGACGGGGACGAAAAGTCGAACCTAGCCTGGACGCTGTGGCGAAGTCGACGCCCCGCGCAACTCGGGTGCACTTGGTATGCCAGCGTCGCCGCGTGGGCAGAAGGGCTAATGGCCGCTGCATCCCATTGCCGACCTTACCCGGATGACGGTTCGACGGACCGCTACGGGTGTGCGCCGTGAAAAGGTGGCGCTTTCCAGTGGGTGTAAGTCCCACCCGGCAAATGCTCCAGCCGGAAGCAAC
>NZ_FCOG02000446.1 GCF_001544975.2 Caballeronia arationis
GCTCGGGCATGCATCGTGGAAGAAGCGCTATGGACGCGAATGCGGGCGGGCCGCCTCATGCCGAAATGTCGTCCCACCCTCATTCCACTTGATGCAGGGGAATCCTATGTCCACCACCACGGCGGCTTCAACACGAGAATCGTGCATGCCATCTTCGTGATTTTTTCAGTCATCACCGCGCTGTTGATGAGCATCGGTCACATCGCAGTCGCAATCCTGCGGCAATTGCTCACCGTCAGCGGGGAGGCGCCTGCCAGCCCTATTGCGAGCGAACAGCCGTCTTAATAGTCGCGAACGGCAAGCCGAAGCGTGCGGCTCTCCTCGTCCAGCGCCGCGAAACCGATGCGCGATGCTTCCTGCAACGCCGACGAACGCGCATCGCGGTAATCGTCGCCGTTGTTGTTCGCGAGCTTCCCGTCGACGAGCGCTGCAACCGGAATCTGCGGCGGGTCGTTGCGTTGCGTTGCGGGACGATACACGCGCACAGGGTGAGCGCACGCCATTGCGCGGCCTCGCAGAAAGCTGACGAGGACGGCGCAATGAGCCGCTCGTCGATCACGGCGCGCGTCGCAAGTCATCGCGTCGGCTCAAATGCGCCACCGTGATCCACGCGTTTCGTCGAAGTGAAGGAATCGGTCCAGTTCATCGAGCACTTTCCGAGCGGGTTCACGGCTACCTGCATGTCGAGCTTTTGCGAGTCACGAGTCGCGATTCTTCCGGCTGCAAGGGTCCTAGGGATGGGTCGAGGCGGACCCCGCGTTCGGCTGGGACGGACTGCGAATGCGGCACGGCATGCTCGTCGACGGCAAGAGTGCGACCACGGAATTGCAGATCGATCCGCAGGACAAGTTCGCACGCGAGATCGATCATATTTCGGTGTGCGTCAAGAGCGATGTCATGCCGCATATGCCCGGCGAGGAAGGGCTGTAGGATCAGAGCATCATGGAGGCAACCAACGAGTCGGCGCGCCCGGGACGCGTCGGGAAGATCGCAAGGCTCGCCACGCCGACGCGTGGGCCCGATCCGCAAGAAAAGGCGATCTAGCTCCATTCGCTCGCGAGCGCGTTCTCAGCTCACATCTGTGCGAGCGGGTCGTCATGCAAGGGCCAGACGTGCTGTGGGTCGAAACTTATACACGGGAACGAAGGACGACATCGCGCATTTACTCGACAGCCAACTTCGAGCCGATGCGGTTCACGATGTGACCTTTCCGCTGTATGTCGAAGTGGAGGAAATCTATAACCTGGCTTGTCCCGCCTCGCCGCTCCACTATCAGCATGATCCGGTGCAGACGATCAAGACCAGCGTGCATGGCGCTACCGAAGTGAAGG
>NZ_FCOG02000067.1 GCF_001544975.2 Caballeronia arationis
GCTCTATCAGTATCGGAATCGAGCTTCACTTGGCTAGCCGCGCACAATAATTCACCCATAGATTCCCCCGACGATCCAAAGTTTTTTGAGATGCCGTTTCATCAACCCACCGCTTCGGCACGACGGATGCGCGTCGTCCGCGTTCCGTTTCGAACAACATCGGGCAGCATCCTCGGTCGCGCCAGTCATTCAGATACTGAAGGCTCTGGCGTTGGCTCGTCCACGCCGCTGCAAAGCACGTACGAATGACTTGAAGGAAGCCCATGGATACCCGTTCGCGGATGGTCCCGACTGACAACGAGGCGCTGTCCCAAGCGCCGCTCGCCTTACATTCCGTCGACGCCTTTCGCGCGCTCGACCATACGAAAGAAGCCGCCGTTGCCCGCCTGACCGGCGGCTTGTCTCCGGCGGCGCTGTCACTGGCTGTCGCCGACTGGCTGATCCATCTGTCGTCCGCGCCCGGAAAGCGGCTCCAGCTAGCGGCGCTCGCTGTCGCGAACGCCCGGCGAATCGGCGACTACATGCTTCGCAGCGCGTTGGGCGGCGCCGCGTCGGCGCTCACCGCACCCGCGCCCGAAGACCACCGGTTCCGTGCCGATGCCTGGCAGACGGAGCCTTGTCGCCTGTGGCTCCAGACGTTCCTGCTTCCCGAACAATGGTGGCAGGCGGCCACGCACGATGTGCCGGGCACGACGAAACATCATGAAGATGTCGTCTGGTTCGGCGCGCGCCAGATGCTCAACGTCACAGCACCGAGCAATTCGCCGCTCACCAACCCCGAGGTCGTGCAGCGCACGTTCGCCACGCTCGGCGCGAACCTTCTGCAGGGCGCCCGTCATGCATTCGATGACGCTCGACGCCAGGCAGGCGGACAGCCTGCCGCCGGGATCGACGCGTTCAAGGTCGGCGTCGCCCTCGCCGCGACACCGGGCAAGGTCGTGTTTCGCAATCATCTGATCGAGCTCATCCAGTACAGCCCGACGACCGCCGAGGTCGTCGCGGAACCGGTACTGATCGTGCCCGCGTGGATCATGAAGTACTACATCCTCGACCTTTCGCAGCACAACTCGCTGATCCGTTTCATGGTCGAACAGGGCTACACGGTCTTCTGCATCTCGTGGCGCAATGTTGGCGCCGAGGATCGCGAGTTGAGTCTCGAGGACTACCGGACACAGGGCGTCATGGCCGCGCTCGACGCCGTGGCGGAAATCATGCCCGGACACCGGGTTCATGCGACCGGGTATTGTCTCGGCGGCACGCTCTTGTCCATCGCCGCGGCGGCGATGGCGGGCGTCGGCGACGAACGGCTCGCCTCGGTATCGCTCTTTGCGGCGCAAACCGACTTCACGGAGCCGGGCGCGCTGCAACTGTTCATCGACGACAGCGAGGCCTATTTCGTCGAGAGCATGATGTGGTCGAAGGGTTATCTCGACGCCAGCCAGATGTCGGGCGCCTTCCAGATGCTGCAGTCGAACGATCTGATCTGGTCTCACGTCGTGCACGATTACATGCTCGGCGACGCGACACCGATGTTCGACATGATGGCCTGGGATGCGGACTCCACGCGCATGCCGTACCGGATGCATTCCGAGTATCTGCGCCAGCTCTTCCTCGACAACGACCTGGCTGCGAGCCGCTATCGCGTCGACGGCCGGCCGGTTTCGCTGCGCAACATCCACGCGCCGATGTTCGTGGTCGGCACCGAGAGCGACCATATCGCACCGTGGCGCTCGGTCTACAAGATCCATTACGTCTCGCAAACCGACGTCACCTTCGTGCTGACGAGCGGCGGCCATAACGCGGGGATCGTCAGCGAACCGGGATATGCGAACCGGCATTTCAGGATCGAGCACGCGGCGGTGGACGACCTTCGTGTCGGCCCCGACGAATGGCTCGCCGCCGCCGCGCCGCAGGATGGTTCGTGGTGGACCGAATGGGCCCGCTGGCTCGACGCACGCTCGACGCCGGAGCGCGCGGCACCGCCGCCCATGGGCCTGCCGCACCGCGAACCTGCGGCACTGCCGGACGCACCCGGTACCTACGTGCTTCAGCCCTGAGAGCGAGCCATGAACGACGACCTGCTGCTTCACAACCGCACGTTCGATGAACTCACGGTCGGCGAGTCGGCATCGCTCGTGCGCACCGCCGGGCTCGACGATATCCAGTTGTTCGCCGCGATGTCGGGCGACGTCAATCCCGCCCATGTCGACGCAGCGTTCGCCGCACACGATATGTTCGGCCACGTCGTTGTGCAAGGCATGTGGACGGCCGGGCTGATCTCAGCGCTGCTCGGCACGAGACTGCCGGGGCCCGGCACGATCTATCTCGACCAGGACCTGCAATTCCGCCACCCGGTCGTGCCCGGCGATGTCGTCACGGCCACTGTGACCGTCAAGGAGAAGCGCGCGGACAAGCGGATCGTCCTGATGGATACGCGCTGCACCAATCAGCGCAGCGACGTCGTGCTGACGGGAATGGCCACGGTGATTGCGCCGGCTGAACCGATCGTCTGGCCGAGGATTGCGCGGCCCGACGTATTGGTGCGCAGGCACGATCGCTACGACGCCTTCATGCGCGAAGCACGTGCGCTTCCCGCCCTGCGCACGGCGATCGTTCATCCATGCTCCCCGGAGGCGATCAAGGCCGCCATCGAGGCACGCGACGAAGGCTTGCTCGATCCCGTGCTGATCGGCCCCGAAGCGAAGATACGCGCGGCGGCAGAAGAAGCGCAGGTGAGCCTCGACGGCGTGAGCATCGAGGCGGTGGAGCACAGCCATGCGGCGGCCGCGCGTGCCGTGGCCATGGGCGCGGCGGGCAAAGTCGAGGCGCTGATGAAAGGCAGCCTGGAAACGCATGAACTGCTCGCGGCGGTCGTGGACCGTGGCTCGAGCCTGCGGACCGGACGGCGCATCAGCCACGTCTACGCGATGGACGTGCCCGGCTATCCGAAACCGCTCTTCGTTACCGACGCCGCCGTGAACATTACGCCGTCGCTGGAGGAAAAGCGCGACATCTGCCAGAACACGATCGACCTGCTGCATGTGCTCGGCATCGAGCAACCGCGGCTTGCCGTGCTTGCCGCCGTGGAAACCGTCAATCCGCGCATGCCGACCACGCTCGACGCCGCGGCGCTCACGGTCATGGCTGCGCGCGGCCAGATTCGCGGCGCGCTCGTCGACGGCCCGCTCGCCTTCGACAATGCCATCAGCATGGGGGCGGCCAGGACCAAGGGCATCGTCTCGCCGGTGGCGGGCCAGGCGGACATCCTGCTCGTGCCCGACCTGGAAGCCGGGAATATGCTCACGAAGCAACTGATGTACTTCGGGGGCGCCGATGGCGCCGGCCTCGTGCTCGGCGCGCGCCTGCCGATCATCATGACGAGCCGCGCCGACAGCCTACGCTCGCGGCTTGCTTCCGTCGCGCTGGCGAAGATCGTCGCCGCACGGACGCTGCGCGGCGCCGCATTGCCATGAGCGCTCCGCTGCTGCTCACCTTCAATCCTGGATCGTCGACGGTCAAGATCGGCCTTTTCAATGTCACGGCCGATGGCGCCAGGCGCATCGGTCAGGGCACGATCGACTTCCGGCATGCGCCGCTGTTGCTGCATCTCGTCGATGGCGACAAGACCCGCGACATCCCGTTGCAGGCGAGCGTCACGGAAGACCTGCACGACGTGCTGGACGAAACGCTGAACTGGTTCGCGACTCACTTTTCGCTGACCCACCTCGTCGCGATCGGTCATCGCGTGGTGCATGGCGGTGACGCGTTCGCCGGTCCGGTTGCGATCACCGACGCAACGCTTGCCGCCATCGTCGAACTCGTGCCGCTCGCACCGCTGCATCAGCCGCAAAGCGTACGGCTCATTCGCGCCATCCGGCACCTGCGGCCGCACCTGCTGCAATCGGCATCGTTCGATACGGCCTTTCATCGCACGCAAACGGATCTCGTGCGGCGCTTCGCCCTGCCTCGCCGATTCTTCGACAACGGCGTGAAGCGCTACGGCTTCCACGGACTCTCGTACCAGTTCATTGCTCGCGCGCTGGCGCGCCAGTCGCAGCGCTTGGCCGCGGGCAAGGTGATCGCCGCGCACCTGGGAAGCGGCGCGAGCCTGTGCGCGATGAGCGCGGGCGCAAGCCGCGACACCAGCATGGGTTTTTCGACCCTGGACGGCATTCCGATGGCCACGCGCTGCGGCGCGCTCGATGCGGGCGTGGTGCTCTACCTGCTCGAGCAACAGGGTCTGAGCGGCAAGGACATCGAGAAGCTCCTGTATGAACAGTCCGGCTTGCTCGGCATTTCAGGCATCAGCGCGGACAGCCGGGAACTGCAGGCAAGCCAGCGGCCGGAGGCAAGCGAAGCCCTCGAACTGTTGGCGTTCCGGATCGCGGGCGAAGCGGCGCGGCTCGCGACGACGCTGGGCGGCATGGACAGCCTCGTATTCACGGCCGGGATCGGCGAACACCAACCGCAGGTTCGCGCGGCGGTGTGCAGGCGCCTCGCATGGCTCGGCATCGAACTCGATCGCGAGGCGAACGCCCGCAATGCAGGCGTGATCAGCACGGCGGCCAGCCGCATTGCGGTGCTCGTGCTGGCGACCGACGAGGAGCAGATCATCGCGGACCAAACCCTTTCGATTCTCCATCAGCAGGGAGCGACGGCATGACTGACATCATCGATCTATGCGGCAAACGGGGGCTGGTCGTCGGTATCGCGAACGAACAGAGCATCGCGGCGGGCTGCGCGCACGTGTTCCGCGCGGCCGGCGCCGATCTCGCGATCACCTACCTCAACGAAAAGGCCGAATCCTACGTGCGCGCCGTTGCTGAGACGCTACCAGCCTCGATCATCATGCCTTGCGACGTGAGCGTGCCCGGGCAGTTGGAAGCGGTCTTCGCACGGATCAGGCGGGATTGGGGCAAGCTCGACTTCGTGCTGCACTCGATCGCCTTCGCTCCCGCCGGCGACCTGCATGCGAGTCTCGTCGATTGCTCGTCCGAGGGTCTCGCGCTAGCGATGGACATCTCCTGCCATTCCTTCATCCGCACGGCCAAACTGGCGCTGCCCCTGATGACGGATGGCGGCAGCCTGATGACGCTGAGCTTCTACGGCGCCGAGCGGGCGGTCGACCATTACAACCTGATGGGCCCGGTCAAGGCGGCGCTCGAATCGAGCGTGCGTTATCTGGCGGCCGATCTGGCCGCTCGCCGCGTCCACGTTCATGCCATCTCTGCCGGCGCGGTGAAAACCCGCGCCGCGTCCGGCATCGAGCATTTCGATCTGCTCCTCGACGAGGTCCGCGCACGCACGCCGGCGCAGCACCTCGTGACGATCGAGGAGATCGGACGCATCGCGGCAGTGTTGGCAAGCGAGGCCGGGATGACGCTCACCGGCTCGACCATCTATGCCGATGGCGGCTTTCACGTGGTGGCATGACGCTCGTGGACACGCTTTCGCGCGACGCACCCCTCCCGGCCCAGCCAACCGCGACGCCCGCACCGGCGGGACGGGTCACGGCGGTGCGCGGCGCGGTCATGGACGTGGCGTTTGATACCGGCAACTTGCCGCTGATCGAGGCAGCGCTCTCGATCGTGACCGACGATGGTCCGCCGATCGTCGCCGAGGTGCAGGCCCATCTGGATGAACGCACGGTGCGCGCACTCGCCTTGCGATCGACCAACGGGTTGCGGCGCGGCGCGCCGGTGCACGCGTCCGGTGGCCCGGTCGCGGTGCCGGTCGGCGAGGCGCTTCTCGGCAGGCTGATCGACGTGACCGGCGCGCCGGGCGACCAGGGCGTGCCCTTTCCCGCCGACGTGCCGCGCCGGGCAATCCACCGCAAGCCGCCGCCGCTTTCATCGAAGGGCGACGCGACGCGCATCTTCGCGACGGGCATCAAGGTGATCGACCTGCTGACGCCGCTTGCCCAGGGCGGCAAGGCAGCGATGTTCGGCGGAGCGGGCGTCGGCAAGACGGTGCTCGTGATGGAACTGATCCACGCGATGGTCGAGCGTTACCAGGGCATCTCGGTGTTTGCCGGCGTCGGCGAGCGTTGCCGGGAAGGTCACGAGATGCTCACCGACATGCGCGGTTCCGGCGTGCTGCCGCGCACGGTGCTGGTCTACGGCCAGATGAACGAGCCGCCCGGCGCCAGATGGCGCGTGCCGCTCACAGCGCTGACGGTAGCCGAATATTTCCGCGACGAGCGTCATCAGAACGTCCTGCTGTTGATGGACAACGTGTTTCGCTTCGTGCAGGCAGGCGCCGAGGTATCCGGCCTGCTTGGCCGCCTGCCGTCGCGCGTGGGTTATCAGCCGACGCTTGCCACCGAAGTCGCCGGGTTGCAGGAACGGATCGTGTCGGTGGGCGAGGTCTCGGTGACGGCCATCGAGGCCGTCTACGTGCCGGCCGACGACTTCACCGATCCCGCCGTGACGGCGATCGCCGCGCACGTCGACAGCATGGTCGTCCTGTCCCGCTCGATGGCCGCCGAAGGGATGTATCCCACCATCGATCCGATTGCGTCGTCGTCGGTGCTGCTCGATCCGCTTGTCGTCGGCGACGAGCATGCTCAGATTGCCATCGAAGTGCGGCGCGCCGTCGAGCATTACCGGGAGTTGCAGGACGTGATCTCGCTGCTGGGCGTCGAGGAACTGGGCGCGGATGACCGGCGCATCGTCGGTCGCGCGCGCCGGTTGCAGCGCTTCCTCACGCAGCCGTTCGCGGTGACCGAGGCGTTCACCGGCGTGCCGGGCCGCTCGGTCCCGATCGCCGATACGCTCGCCGGATGCGAGGCGATCCTCGCGGGCGAGTGCGACGCGTGGCAGGAGAGTTCGCTGTACATGATCGGCGCGCTCGACGAGGCGCGGGAGCGCGAAAGCAAGCTGCCCAAGGACGCTCCCGCTCAAACCCCAACGCCAGCGCCAGCCGCCGTGAGCGCCACGCCATGAGCCCCGCGCTGCGTCTGACCATCTCGACACCGTCGGTCATCCTGGTCGCGGATGCCGTCATCGTGGCGTTGCGCGCGGAGGACGAAAGCGGCAGCTTCGGCATCCTGCCGGGCCATGCGGACTTTCTGACAGTGCTCACGCCCTCGGTGTTGCGCTGGCGGGCCGCCGACGCGATCGAACATTTCTGCGCGGTGGAAGAAGGCGTCTTCAGGGTGTCGGACGGCAGCAAGGTGAACATCGCCTGCCGCAACGGCGTGCTGGGCGACTCGCTTGCCGATCTCCAGGCGCGCATCGACGCAGCGCGCGCGCAGCGCATCGATACCGGACGCAAGGCGCGCGTCGAAGAAACCCGCCAGCGTACGCAAGCCGTGCGTGAACTGCTGCACTATCTGCGGCCGGCATCGTCGACACGTCGAGGTGGCGCGTGATGGAGCCCGACAACAACGACGAAAACAACGACCGCATCGCCCGCGCCGCCAGGAGAGCCGTCGAACGCGAGCGCAACGCACGTGACGAACCGGAGCCGTCGCTCGGCAGCCGGCTCGGCCAGATCGGCATTCTCGGCTGGTCGATCGTGGTGCCGACGCTGCTCGGCCTCGCGATCGGGCACTGGCTCGACAAGCACTTTCACACGGGCGTTTTCTTTGCCGCGCCGCTGCTGATGGCCGGGGCCGCATTCGGCCTCTGGTCGGCATGGAAATGGATGCATCGACAAACACGGAGCCAGCATCATGATTGAGCACTTGGCGCCAGCCGCGCAGATTCCCGTGGGCTTGATCGCGGGCTTCGTCGCCGGACTGATCCACTTCACGACGCTGCACCGGAACGTCGAGTTGCTGGCGTTCGGCTCGCCCGGGAAAGCGCTGGCGATGCAGTGCGCGCGCCTCGGCTTGTTGCTCGTGATCCTGTTCGTGCTGGCGAAGCTTGGCGCATGGGCGCTGCTATGCGGCGCCGCCGGCCTGCTCGTGGCGCGCTCGGTCAAGCTGCGACGGTATCGGGCGATCGCGCCATGATTCAATCCCCGCTTCTCTCCACGCCGCTGTTTCACATCGGCCCGATTGGCGTCGCGGCCTCTGTTGTGACGACGTGGGCGATCATGGCGATCCTCGCGGGCGGCGCGGCACTCTGCACGCACAGGCTGTCGCTCGTGCCATCGAAGATACAGACCGTGCTCGAACTGCTCGTCACGACCGTCGATACGCAGATCCGCGACACGATGCAGGCCGAGCCGCAACGCTACCGCGCGCTGATCGGCACGCTCTTTCTGTTCATTCTGGTCAGCAACTGCGCGTCGCTGCTGCCGGGCGTCGAACCGCCGACCGCACATATCGAGACCGACGCCGCGCTCG
Organism: Caballeronia arationis; assembly: GCF_001544975.2. Lineage (GTDB taxonomy): Bacteria > Pseudomonadota > Gammaproteobacteria > Burkholderiales > Burkholderiaceae > Caballeronia > Caballeronia arationis. The sequence goes on from NZ_FCOG02000067.1 coordinate 8,294, forward strand.
CGCTGGTCGTCTTCTGCGCGACGATTTTCTATGGCGTGCGCTCGCGCGGCCTGCTGCGCTATCTCGCCACCTTTGCCGAACCGACCTGGATCATGATCCCGCTCAACGTGGTCGAGCAGATCACGCGGACCTTCTCGCTGACAGTGCGCCTCTTCGGCAACGTGATGAGCGGGGTGTTCGTCGTCGGTATCGTGCTGTCGCTCGCGGGGCTGTTCGTGCCGATCCCGCTGATGGCGCTCGACCTGCTGACGGGCGCCGTGCAGGCCTACATCTTCACGGTGCTCGCGATGGTGTTCATCGGCGCGGCGCTCGCGGACGCTCCGCAACCCGCCTCCGCGAAGCAACAAAAAGGAACCCCATGAGCAATCTCATCCAGGTGATCAGTCTTCTTGCCGCCGCCATCGCCGTCTCGTTCGGCGCGATCGGCCCGGCGCTCGCCGAGGGCCGGGCCATAGCCGCCGCGATGGATGCGCTCGCGCGCCAGCCGGACTCGGCCGGCACCATCTCGCGCACGCTGTTCGTCGGCCTCGCGATGATCGAGACCATGGCGATCTACTGTCTCGTGATCGCGTTGCTCGTGCTGTTCGCGAACCCATTCGTCAAGTGACCGGGACCGATCATGCATATCGACTGGTGGACTTTCGCCCTGCAGACGGTCAACGCACTTGTGCTCGTCTGGCTGCTCGCGCGCTTTCTGTTCAAGCCAGTCGCGAAGATCGTCGCCGAGCGCCAGCAAAGCGCCGCCGCGCTCATGGCCGATGCCGTGAAGGCGAAGGCGGACGCGCTCGCGCAGCGCCAGGCGGCGGCGGACGAAGCGGCGCGCACCGCGCAACAGCGTGGCGACGTGCTGTCGGCGGCAGCGGCGGAAGCGGCGAAGCTCAAGTCCTCGCTCGAAGAAGCCGCTCACGCCGACGCCGAACAGCTTCGCGCAGCGGCAGAGGCCGATATCGCCAAGGCGCGGCACGCCGCCGCGCTAACCGATGCCGACCGCGCATCGCAGCTCGCGCTCGCCATCGCGGCGAAGCTGCTGGAGCGTTTGCCGCAGCAAGCGCGCATCGCCGGATTTATCGACCGCCTGGCAACGGAACTCGCGAAGCTGCCCCAGTCGACGCGCGAAGCACTCGGCAACGATGGCTCCGAGGTTCGGCTGATCGCGCCGCGCGCACTGGAAACCGATGAACTCGCGGCCTGCCGCAGCGCGCTTTCGCGCGTGGTCGGCCGTGACGTGGATCTGCGGATCACGGTCGATCCGGCGATCGTCGCCGGACTCGAACTCGAAGCGCGGCACGCGATCGTGCGCAACAGCTTCCGGGCCGATCTCGCCCGGCTCCAGACGGAACTCCTCGTCCATGACCCCGACCACGCTTGACGCCCCCTCCGCGTGGCTCGAAAAGAACCGCGCGACGCTCGTTAACACGCCGCTCTCCGCGCACGCCGAGGCGGTCGGCCGTGTCGAACACGTCGCCGATGGCATCGCCCTCGTCTCGGGCTTGCCCGATGTACGGCTGAACGAGCTGCTGCGCTTCGAAGGCGAACGCTTCGGCTTTGCGCTCACGCTGGACGCCGACACGATCGGCGCGGTGCTGCTCGACGACGGCGACGCGATCACCGCCGGCTCCATCGTCACGGGAACTGGGCAGGTGGTGCAGGTGCCGGTCGGGCCGGGCTTGCTCGGACGCGTCGTCGATCCGCTTGGCCGGCCGCTCGATGGCGGCGAGCCGGTGCACGCCGACGGCCACCTGCCAATCGAACGCCCCGCGCCGACGATCATCGAGCGCGATCTCGTAGCCGAGCCGATTGCGACCGGCATTCTGCTGATCGATGCGTTGTTCGCCATCGGGCGCGGGCAACGGGAGTTGATCATCGGCGACCGCGCGACCGGCAAGACCTCGATCGCCCTCGACACGATCGTCAACCAGAAAGGGACGGACGTGATCTGCGTGTATGTCGCAATCGGTCAGCGCGCCTCGGCGGTGGAGCGCGCGATCGACGCGGTGCGTCGGCACGGCGCGCCCGAGCGCTGCGTCTTCGTATTCGCATCGGGCGCGGCATCGGCGGGACTGCAATGGATCGCGCCATTCAGTGCAATGACGATCGCCGAGTACTTTCGCGACCGCGGGCAGCATGCGCTGATCGTGATCGACGACCTGACCAAGCACGCGGCGACCCATCGCGAGCTTGCGTTGCTCACGCGCGAGCCGCCGGGACGCGAGGCGTATCCGGGCGACATCTTCTATCTGCATGCGCGCCTGCTCGAACGTGCCGCGAAGCTGTCGCCGGAGCGCGGCGGCGGGTCGCTCACCGCGTTGCCGATCGCCGAAACCGATGCGGGCAACCTGTCGGCCTACATTCCGACCAACCTGATCTCCATCACCGACGGCCAGATCGTCCTCGACACGGGCCTGTTCGCCGCGAACCAGCGGCCCGCCATCGATGTGGGCTTGAGCGTGAGCCGCGTCGGCGGCAAGGCGCAGACGTCCGCCTTGCGAAAGGTATCGGGCCGCTTGCGCCTCGACTATTCGCAGTTCCTCGAACTGGAGATGTTCTCGCGCTTCGGCGGCCTGACCGACGCGCGCATCAAGGCGCAGGTGGTGCGCGGCCAGCGCATTCGCGCGCTGATCACGCAGCCGCGCTTTACGCCGTTGCGCGCGCTCGACGAGGTCGCCGTGCTCGCCGCGCTGGCCGAAGGCGTATTCGACGACTCTCCCGTCGAGCAAATTCCCGTGATGCGGGCCCGGCTTGCGGCGCATCTCGATGCACACGGCGGGACGGGGGCAGTTGCGTTGAAAGAGGGCGGCGCACTCGAGCCCGCAGCCCAGGCGACGCTCGTCGCGGCCGTGCGTGACCTCGCTCAGACGTGTGGAACGTCAGCACCCGCCGCGCCCGCCGCACCAGCAGCGACGCAACCCGACGGAAAGTCTTCATGAGCAACAAGCTCAGCGAGGTTCAGGGACGCATTTCCAGCGTGCATGAACTCGAATCGGTGGTGAGCGCGATGCGCGGCATCGCGGCGGCCCGCTCGCTCGAAGCGCAGAGCCGCCTCGATGCTATTCGGGCGTGCGCCGGCATGGTCGGTGCCGCGATCGGCGACGCCCTCATGCTCGACCACGGCGACGACAAGCCGGACGAACTTCCGAAACCATTCTCCGATGCGACGCTCGTCATCATCCTGTGCGCCGAGCAGGGCTTCGTCGGCACGTTCAACGAACATGTGATCGAGAGCGCGGCGCAGTGCACCGGGCCGCATTCGACCGAGTTTCTGCTGATCGGTAATCGCGGAGCCGGAGTCGCTGCCGAGCACGCACTGACGATCGGCTGGTCCGCGGCGATGGTCGCCCATGCCGACGAAGTCCCGGCACTCGCCGACCGCATCACAGAAGTCCTCTACGAACGCCTGAATGCCGGACGCCCGACGCGCGCGCTGGTGCTGCATGCGATACCGAATCCATCGGAGGCGATCGAGGTCGTGCAAAGCATACTGTGGCCGTTCGACTTCAGGCGCTTCAGTCGACCGGTTCATGCCGATCCGCCGCTCGTCACGTTGCCGCCACGGCGGCTCTTGGCCCTGCTCGCGGAGGAATACATCTACGCGCAATTATGCGAGGCGATCATGCTGTCGTTCGCCGCGGAGAACGAGGCACGCATGCGCGCGATGATTGCGGCGCGCACCAACGTCCACAACACGCTCGACGGCCTGATCGGAGAATCTCGCCGCCTGAGGCAGGAGGAGATCACTTCGGAGATCGTGGAACTGTCGTCGGTCAGCCTTGCAGCCGGGACAGGAAACCGAGCCCGCCGCTTCGCAAAAAGCTGAGCAGTTTCCGAGGCAGGATTCATCCTTCACAAGATCGTGAAGATACTGTTTCTCGTCGCAGCTTTGAGCGTGACGGTCCATGCGATCCTGACGCCGACACGCATAAAAACAGCGTCGTTGACCGCTACCGTACAGACGTATCCAGCAGGATGTGAGAACTTATTGCTGCGCCCCGCGCAGCATCAGCAATTCCTGGCTTTCCACTCTCACAGCACGCATTGCGGATCATTACCATCGTGGCCCCTGCAAGCCATCGACAAGGAATGCGCGACACCGTAACACGGGTCGCCAGCCGGTCGCAAAACACGCATGCCAAGGAGATCAGAATGTCTGCGCATCCCAAGTCGGTTCAGCCGTCCGCTGCGGACGACAGCGCAGATTGCGCAGCCGCGGCGGACCGAATGATGGCACGCTCCCCTCAGCGGGCTACTGTCGCTCATGCCAACGGCCACACGTCGGCACGCGATCGTTTCGATATCCCCCGACTGAGGGAGGAAATCCTGGCCGTCGTCGCACACGAGCTTCGCGGCCCGTTGAGCCCGCTGCAGCTTGCCGCGAGCCTGATCCGTCGAGCGTCGGAGGACCGCCCCGAGATGCTCCGGCTGATCGACATGCTCGACCGGCAGGTCGCCCAGATTGCGCGGCTTGCCGATGACTTGCTGGATGCGACGCGAGTCGGTCACGGCGTACTCCGCTTGTGCAGGACGCACGTCGACCTCATCGACGTTCTCGCCGACCCGTGCGAGGCCGCCGCTCGATCGGCGGCAAAGCGCGGCCAAACCTTCGTCACGCAGTTTCCGGACAAGACAGTGCGGGTCGAAGCCGATCCTGTCCGACTTGCACAAACCATCAACAACCTCCTGCACAACGCCTTGAAATATACCCCGGCGAACGGCCGCATCGAGTTGACCGTGCATGCTGAAGGCAAGGATCTTGTCGTGTCGGTCAAGGACAACGGTCTGGGCATCTCAGCCGCCCTGCTGCCGAATGTCTTAGATCTCTTCGCTCAATCCAGCAGAACGATCGCGGCAAGCGGGGATGGCGTCGGGGTGGGCCTGGCAGTCGTGAAATCGATCGCCGAATCACATGGCGGAACGGTGTCGGCGACGAGTCCCGGCCCCGGGGCAGGAAGCGAATTCACGCCTCGGATGCCTATCGTCATTGGAGCGCTGGCGCTTGGGGGGGTGCACGCCGTTTGATGTGCTCAGAAGCACAAGCGCATCAAACGGTGTACCCCAAACCCGAGCGCTAGCGCTCCGCCTTCGCCGCAAGCGCGAGGCGCGTCAGCGCCGGCAACGACCTGGAACCGGTCTTTTTCATGATCGATGCCCGATGATTTTCAACCGTGCGCTGGCTGATGCCGAGATCGGCGGCAATGATCTTGCTCGGACGGCCGGCGAGCACCAGGTCCATGATCTGCCGCTGACGTGGCGTGAGATCCGCGATGTGACGCGCGGCCGAGTCCCGCCATGCGGCCAGCTTGTGTGAATCCATCGACTGCTCGAACGCCCGCCCGACGCTCTCGATCAATTCGGCCGGTGCGATCGGCTTTTCGATGAAGTCCGAGGCGCCGGCCTTCATCGCCTGGACTGCCACGCGCACGTCGCTGCTGCCCGTCACCATGATCGCGGGCAGTCGGTCGCCCGCGTCTCTCAGACGCTGCAGCAAATCGAGCCCGCTCATGCCGGGCAGATAAGCGTCGATCAGCAGACAGGCGTCACGCCCGGGCCGATAGGCTTCGAGAAACGCTTCACACGAATCGAAATCCTCCACCGTGTGGCCCTCGCCTTCGAGAATCGCGCGCACGCCATCGCGGATGTACCGGTCGTCGTCGACCACATAGACGAGAGCAGGTTCCTCGCGGGCGTTTCCGGTTTCAATGAGCGATCCCGCTGCCGGGGCGTGCGCACCAGTCGCCGCCGGTGCCACTGCGAAAAGCGACTCGATCGCGCTCAAGAGTTCGCGAGCCTTGACCGGCTTGTTGAGTTGCAGGCAGGGTTGCCGCGCGACAGCGAGCCACGTCGCGGTCGATATGTCGCCGGTCAGGATGATGGCCGGAATGTCGCACTGGAAGGTCGCGCGCAGTTTCGTGGCGAGTTCGAGACCATTCATGCCCTGCGGGAGGTTGTAGTCGGCAAGGATCAGGTCAGGACACCGCATGCCGCGCGCCACGCGCGCGAGCACCTCGGTGCCGCTCGACGCCCGCATGGTGCGATGACCTTCGTCGTTAAGCAGGCGGACGATCAGGTCGCTCACGTCGGGGTCGTCCTCGATTACCAGAATCGAGCCGGAGCGACGCGTGTCGTGCGTGGGTCCGCTCGTGCCTTCGGGAATCTCTCCCACCGCAACCGCGTGTGCCTCGGTCCCGGCAAGCGCGACCTCGATCGCGAAGACCGAGCCCTTGCCGGGATGCGAGCGCACGCTGATACGGCTTCCCAGAAGTTCGGCGAGGCGTTGCGCGATGGACAACCCCAGCCCCAGCCCTCGACTGCGTTCACGTGCCGCGTTATCGAGCTGATGATATTCGTGGAAGATCGCCTCGAGCTCTTCGTCAGGAATGCCGATACCCGTATCCCAGATCTCGATGCGCAGCATGTGAGCGCGTCGACGGCAGCCGAGCAGCACCTTGCCGCGCCGCGTGTATTTCAACGCGTTCGACAGCAGGTTGCGGATGACTTGCGCGAGCAGGCGCGGATCGCTTTGCACGGAAAGCCCGCACGGCGCGACGCGCAAACCGAGGCCGCGAACTTCGGCGTGATAGCTGAATTCATCCCTCATGCGATCGAGCAAATCGGCGATGGAGAAACGCGCCCGCTCCGCACGAACCGTCCCGGATTCGATCTGGTTGATGTCGAGTAGCGTGTTGAGCATGCCCGACATCGCGCCCAGCGTCTGGTCGAGGCGCGCGATGAGGCTTTGCGCTTCGTCGCCTTCGACCATCTTGGCCAGCGCCCCCTGCAGCAATGCAAGTGTCTGGAGCGGCTGGCGCAGGTCGTGGCTCGCGGCAGCGAGAAAGCGCGACTTCGCCGTATTCGCCTGGTCGGCGTGGAGCTTCGCGGCTTCCAGCGCTTTCGCGGCGAGCTTGCGTTCGGTGACGTCGGTAAACGTGATGACGACACCCTCCACGCCGTTGTCGTCGGTGCGATAAGGCAGGATGCGGCGAATGAACCAGATACCGCTCTGCGCCTCGATTTCCCGCTCGACCAGCGTGGAAGTTTGCAGCACGGTGCGGGCGTCGGCGAGCAGGTTGCCGTCGGATGCGAGCGAACTCAGGTCCGCGAGAGGCCGGCCGATATCGCCAGGAATCACGCTGAAAAAGAGCCGGGTGGCCGGCGTGAAGAAGCGGATGTTCAGGTGCGTGTCGAGAAAAAGCGTCGCGACGTTGGTGCTGTACAACACGTTTTGCAGGTCGTTCGAGGTCGTGCGCTGCCGTTCGAGCGTTTCCTGTAGCTGGCCGTTGAGCGCCGTCAGTTCCTCATTGAGCGACTGCAGTTCTTCCTTCGACGTCAGCAGTTCCTCATTGGTGGACTGGTATTCCTCATTGATCGACAGGGCCTCTTCGTTGATGGCCTTCTGGTCTTCGCCCGAGATTTCCAGGCTGCGAATCGCGTCCTCCAGTTCTGTCTTGGTCGCTTCGAGCTCATGCTCGAGTGCCGTGACGCGCGGCAAGTCGCGTGGCGCGATCGAAGCGGGAAGCTGCTCGCCGCCGCGCGGCGCCGCGACGAAGCAGATCAGCAGGAGGTCTTCGCCGTCGCTCGACACGGGCTGCACGTCGAGGTCGAAAGGCACCGCGTGACCGGCCTCGTTCACTGTGCCGCCCGCAACCACCACTCGCGCGTTCGTCCGGGTCGCGTGGCGGATCGCGGAACGAAGTCTGGTCCGCAGTTCCTTTGGCGCAAGGGCGAGCACGTCGTGAGTCGGCTGGCCCGCTGGCACGTGCAGATATGGGGCGGTCGAGCCGAAGAAGTACAGGCATTCGTGATTCCGGTTGACCAGCACGGCGGCCGGTGCGTAGGTGTCGAGCAGGCGGCTGCGCGCTACGTCGGCGACGCTCGACCGGCGCGCTGGCCCCGGCCGTGGACCGCGCTGCGGCTGCAAACGCGTGGCGTCGCCAGGGTTCACGGAAAGAGCCGCGTGTCGCGAGTGGTTGCGGGCGATATGGCGGTAGACCCGTTCCGGCCTCGAGATGATCTCGAAGCGGGCGTCCGCGTTCAGAAGCGTCTCGGCATTGCCGATGAGGAGCACGCCCCCGTCACGCAGCGCGAAATCGAACTGCGAGACCATTTTGGCCTGAGCCTCGGGGTTCAGGTAGATCAGCAGGTTGCGGCACGACACCAGATCGAGCTGGGAAAACGGCGGATTCACCAATACGTCGTGGACGGTGAACACAATCGATGCCCTCAACTCGGGCAGCACCTGATATCCGCGCTCCTCCCTGGAAAAGAATCGCGCAAGGCGCGCCGGCGAAACGTCAGCCTCGATGGTCGCAGGGTAGAGACCTTCGCGTGCGCTCGCGACGGCGTCGGCGTCGATGTCCGACGCGAACACCTGAAGCTCGATGTCGCAAGCGGCCGACGCCATCTTCTCGCGCAACAGCATCGCAAGGGAATAGGTCTCCTCGCCGGTGCTGCAGGCGGCCACCCACACGCGTATCGCGCGACCGGGCGACGCGTGGCCGATCAGACCGGGGACGATGCGCTCGGCGAGGAAGTCGAATACCTCTGGGTCGCGAAAGAACCGCGTCACGTTGATCAACAGGTCCTTCGCCAGCAGATCGAGTTCGCCGGCGTCATGGCGGAGCATGGCGAGATAGCGGTCCATGTCGCCGGCCTCGATCCCGGCCATCGCGCGGCGCCGCTCGACACGGCGCCGTAGCGTGCCGTGCTTGTACAGCGTGAAGTCGAACGCCGTTCTCGTCAGCAGGAGTTGGACGATCTCGGCGAGCCACACAGGTTCGCCGTGGCCTGCGGCGCCTTCTGGAACGTCGGTGGTGGCGCTCTGCGCGCAACTGCGATCGCGATGGTGCAGGAGCGAGGCGGGGATCCGCTCCACGGGGAGCACGAGGTCGACCGCGTTTGTCTGTATCGCGCTGCGCGGCATGCCGCCGTAGGCCGCTTCGTCCGGGTCCTGCGCGATGACGAGACCCCCGCGCGCCTTGACGCTCATCAGCCCAAGGCTGCCATCCGCGCCGGTGCCGGACAGGATCACGCAGGCGGCGCGGTCGCCGTATTCCTGCGCCAGGGAATGCAGCAGATAGTCGAACGGCAGCCGCGCACCGTGCCGGGCCTGCGGCCGCGTGAGACGCAGCACGCCTTGCGCAACCGACAAATACGCGTCCGGAACGATGACGTAGAGGTGCTCCGGTTCGAGCAACATGCCCTCCGCGGCCTCGCACACGGTCATGCTCGTGTGCGCCGCGAGCAACTCCGCCATCATGCTTTCGTGAGTCGGATCGAGGTGCTGGACGAGAATCCACGCCATGTCGGTTCGAGGCGGCAGGGCTTCGAGAAGCTTTTGGCATGCGTCGAGCCCGCCCGCCGAGGCGCCGATGCCGACCACGACCATTTCACCGCGCGGCGCTGGCAATCCGGTCAGAGGCGCTTCCGGGTTCCCGGACGTCGGTTGCGTGACGCGAACCTCGGATGGAGGGCTTCCAGGCATCGAAGATTCCCTCGTGGAAATGGCATCCGCAAAGGGATGCCGCTTTCCGATGCTACTCGACTTTCCGATTACAAAACCGCTCGCCCGACCGGAGTTTCGCGCGGCGTGCGCTGGCGCTGTCGATTCGCTTGCAAGCCAGGCGATCCAGAGCGCCCGTGCATCGCGCTTGTGCACCGGCCGCGGGCGGCCGGACCTCCGGTACGCCACCGTACCGACTTGCGTCGCAAGCACGGGCACCCTTCCCGTACGCGCGGCGTGGCGTTCGCATGGCGTTCGCATGGCGTTCGGATATCAGTGCCGACGCCGCTCGCGCAAGCTCGTCCCCGGTCCCATGTGTGCTACATCAGGCTGCTCGCCCGCGCGCCACGGCCGACTTTCGCCTCGAGTATCAGGAACACTTGAAATGAATACACTTGCGCCTGATCCGGTGAAACAACCCGATCGCCCGAAGCTGCTTCAAGTCATGGGACCCGGCCTGATCACCGGCGCCTCGGACGACGACCCGAGCGGCATCGCGGCTTACTCGCAGGTCGGAGCGCAATTCGGCTATGGCCTCGCCTGGACCCTGTTGTTCAGCTATCCGCTGATGGCGGCGATTAAGGAGATCAGCGCGCGCATCGGCCGCGTGACCGGATACGGCATCGCCGGCAATCTCCGTCGCCACTATCCGTCATGGCTGTCCACAGGGGTCGTCAGCTTGTTGCTGATCGCGAACATCATCAATCTCGGGGCCGATCTCGGCGCGATGGGCGCCGCGCTCAAACTGCTGATCGCCGGACCGGCCCTGCTCTACGTGTGTCTGTTCGGCCTGTTGTCCGCAGGGCTCGAAATCTTCACCCGCTATGCACGCTACGTGTCGATTCTCAAATGGCTTTGCCTGTCGCTCTTCAGCTACGTGATTTGCGCGTTTGTCGTCGATGTGCCATGGGCCACCGTCGGTTGGGCGGTCGTCTGGCCGCAGCTTTCGATCAAGCCGGATTATGTGGTCGCGATTGTCGCCGTCATGGGCACCACGATCAGTCCCTACCTGTTCTTCTGGCAGGCTGAACAGGAGGTCGAAGACGAGAAAGAGCGGCCGGGCGCCCTCGCCCTCTTCGCCGCACCGGAACAAGCACCGTCGGAGTTTGCCCGGATCCGCATCGATACGTATCTCGGCATGGCGCTGTCGAATGTCATCGCGTTCTTTATCGTCATCACCACGGCAACAACGCTGCACGCACACGGTGTCACCAACATCAAAACCTCTGCGGAAGCGGCCGAGGCGCTACGGGCGATCGCCGGCCGCTTCACGTTCGTCATCTTCGCGGCCGGCATCATCGGCACCGGCCTGCTGACACTTCCCGTCCTGGCCGGATCGGCAGCCTACGCGGTGGGCGAACTGTTCAGCTGGCGTGTCGGCCTTGCGCGCCGGCCGTCTCAGGCGAAGGCGTTCTATGCGGTCATCGCGGCGGCGAGCCTGATCGGCGTCGGGTTGAACTTCACATCGATCGATCCCGTCAAGGCGCTCTACTGGAGTGCGGTCCTGAACGGCGTGGTCGCCGTTCCCGTGATGGTCATCATGATGCACCTGTCAATGCGCTCGGCCATCATGGGCGGTTTTACGCTTCCCATGCCGCTGCGTGTCCTTGGCTGGGCGGCGACCGTCGTGATGTCGGCAACCGTCGTGGCAATGGGCGTCAGTTGGCTCGGATAGACCCGGAGAAGGTGCGGTCTAACCGACGCGTCCCGATTTTTTTCGACATTGTGACCGGTCAGCGCGTCGCCCCTCCCAAGATGGGGGGCGCTTTCGCAAGCGATTTTTCCTACCATGACGACGTCAGTCGCCAACCATTCACATTCATGTTTCGTCATCTCGCAATTTCCATTGATTCGAGCGAGCCCTGCTCGGATGCGGCCATTCGGCACTCGAATTCGCTGATGAAAATGGGACGCGTGTCCGTCCTTGCCGTGCGCAAGCATCGCCGGATGATCCGCTCTTTGAGCGCACACTGCGAGCGCAGGGCATGCGAAGCGCTAGCGCGGGTACAGGCCACCGCGCATGCGATCGGGATACCGAGCCGGGCAGAGGCGCTCTTGCCAGAGCGGCCTGCACAGGAAAGCCTGAATGCAGCGCCCAACTGACGGCGCGATGGACGGTGCGTAAATGACGACGGTAATCCCAACAACAGAGTCGGAAGAACGCGGTTTCAGTACCTCAACGATCGTCGTACTCGTGGCCGGGCTGTCCATGCTTGGACAGTTCGCGATCGCCACGTACCTGCCGGCATTTTCGGTGATGGCGCAGGCGCTGCATGCCAGTCCTACGCAAGTTCAGCAGTCACTGTCGGCCTACCTGCTCCCGTTCGCATTGATGATCCCATGGCATGGAGCGATCTCCGATGCAATCGGCCGACGCCGGATGATTTTGGCCGGCAATGTGCTGTTCACGATCGGGTCGCTGATGTGCGCGGCGGCCCCAACCCTGTCGCTTCTCTATGCCGGGCGGGCACTGCAAGGCGTGAGCGCCGGGGTTGGCGTCGTTATTGGCCGGGCGATGGTGCGCGACGTCTTCGATGGCACGCACGCGCAAAAAATCATGGCGCTGGAGCGATGATCTTTGCGTTGGCGCCCGCACTCGCGCCCATCTGTGGCGGCTGGCTGCTGCTGTGGACCGGATGGCGCAGCATCTTCATCTTCCTCGCGATACTGTCAGCATCCCTGGTGGTGGTCAGTTGGTTTCTTGTGCCCGAAACGCTTCCGCCCTCTCGCCGGCACCGGCTGGACCCGGTTCCGCTCGCGCGTGCCTATGCCACCCTGCTCACGAAGCCGCGTTTCGTGGCGCTCGCGCTCGCCAACGCGGCAGTCAATCTGGGAATCTACCTGTATGTCCTGGCTGCGCCAACCTTCGTCGTGAAGCATCTTGGCCTCGGCGAGCAGTCATTCGGCTACCTCTTTGTGCCGATCGTGCTAGGCCTGATCGCCGGCGCCGCAGTCGCGCATCGTATTGCCGGCAGGGGCAGTCCTGCGCGCAGTGTTATCCTCGGCCATCTGGTCATGATTGTGGCTGGCGTGATCAATATCGGCGTCAACGCTATGCACGCATCTCCATTGCCATGGGATCTGGTGGCGCTGCCCATCTTTGGCCTCGGGATGATGCTGACTCAGCCGAGCCTGCAGGTGATGGCCCTTGACTGTTTCCCGGAGCGGCGCGGGCTGGCGTCCAGTTGTTATGTCACGGTTCAGCAGTTCGGCAACTTTCTGTCGTCTGCATTGCTTGTGCCGCTACTGCTCGACAGCACACTCCACATGGCCTTAGGCATGGCGATTCTGCAATGTCTTGGTCTGCTGATGTTCTTCATCGCCATGCGCGATGGGAGATCGGATTGAGCCGATCGGGAGCCTGCGTCGGTCGCCAACGTAAGCGGTACGTCAACGGTCGCCGGCTCGCTGTACGCCGACGCCAACTCGCGACACTATCTCTCCGACGCCTGATCAAACCGCGCTGCCAGAAAGTCAATCAGCTCGCGTACGGCAGGAATTAATCCGAGCCGCGAGGGAAACACCGCGTGAATGATGCCCGATCTCGGCGCCCAATCGGGGAGCAACTGTTGCAATGTGCCGTTAGCAATATCCTCTTTTAGCATCATCGTGGGCAGTTGAACGACACCCGCGCCAGCCGCCGCGGCCTGACGTAACGCAATCATGTCGTCGGTGACGAGGCGGGGCGTATGGCGAATTGCGGCCGCGACGCCCCCCGGCCCCTGAAGTTCCCAGATATGTTCCTGTTGAGGCGCCCCGAGATCGAGGCTGGGCAAACCACTCAGATCGGCGGGAACCACAGGCATCAAATATTGACGCGTCAAGGTTGGACTCGCCGCCAGACACCAAGTCCGATTCCCGAGTACTTTCATCACGAGGTCGCTGTCGGTGAGCGGCGGGAAACGAACCCGGATCGCAACGTCGATGCCTTCAGCAATGACGTCAACGCGTCGATTGGTGGCCTCGAGATGAACGACCACCTGCGGGTTGCGGAACATGAATTCGCCGATCATCGCGCCTACGGTGGTATGCAACAGCGCCACCGGGAACGTGAGTCGGACAACGCCGCGAACCTCAGAACGGGTGACGTCGATCGCTTCCTGCGCAGCCTCCGCCTCTATCAGCATCGCCTTGCAGTGCGCGTAATAGACGCGCCCGATCTCGGTGACAGTGAAATGACGCGTCGAGCGCTGGATCAGGCGAACCCCAAGCCGCTCCTCGAGCAACGCGATGCGGCGGCTCAGCTTCGACTTCGGTATCCCTCCGCCCGGCCGGCCGGGGCAAAGCCCTGATGCTCGACTACCCGGGCGAAAAAGAAAAGATCGTTGAGGTCATGTGGCATGCCGGACCCATCGTTCCATGTATGGGACACTGAAGGTACATCATGCCATCTACCGGCGCCAGCGTCCTGTAGCTAAGCTTCTGTTCATGGAATCACGGCCCACCGGCCTCGAACAGGAGTCAATCGTGAAGAAAATTCTTGGTGTTTACAGCAGCCGGCCACGCATTGGATTGGCGACGGCTTCCCGGTACGCACGCTGCTCTCCCACCACTCTTCGGGTCGGCACATCAGTCCATTTCTGATGCTCGACTACGCCGAACCGGCGCAGTTCACGCCGGCATCGCGTCCGCGTGGCGTGGGCCAGCATCCGCACCGCGGCTTCGAGACGGTGACCATCGTCTACCAGGGCGAACTCGAACACCGGGACTCGACCGGAAGTGGCGGCCTGATCGGCGCGGGAGACGTACAGTGGATGACGGCCGCCTCGGGCATCCTGCATGAGGAATTTCATTCCGAGGAATTCACTCGAACAGGCGGGACGCTGGAAATGGTGCAACTCTGGGTGAATTTGCCAGCGAAGGACAAGATGGCTGCCCCGGGATATCAGACTTTGCTCGACGCCAATATTCCGTCGGTGACGCTGCCTGACGGTGCGGGCACGGTCCGCGTGATCGCAGGTGACTTCGAGGGTCATCGTGGTCCAGCTCGGACGTTCACTTCGATCGACGTCTGGGACATGCGCCTGACCAAAGGCGGACTAACGGACCTGGTTGTTCCGGAAAACCGGACGCTGGCGATCGTCGTGCTGCACGGGTCGGTCACCATCAATGGCGATCAGGAGGTTCATGATGCACAAACGGCCATCCTCGGCAGGGAGGGTGTTGACTTCACGATAGAGGCGAACCGTGACTCCGTCGTCCTGGTTCTGAGCGGCGAGCCCATTGACGAACCCGTGGTGAGCTACGGGCCATTCGTGATGAACACAGCTGCGGAAATTCAGCAGGCGGCGCAGGACTTCAACAATGGCCGATTTGGCCGGATGCGAACGACGGAGCCTGGCTAACGCGGCGACACTCGTCCTCCTTTGCGGCAAGTAGAGCCACACAAACCGTGTGGCTCTACTCCATCATCGGACAAGCGTGCCTGCGTAGCAATTCCGATGACGCTCTTCAAGGCGCTACCGTAACTGGCTTGTCCCGTCCGCATGACGGCTTCGCCCGTCAACCCATCCAGCAGCGAAAGCGCGCCATTGGACGACGAGCACACGCGTCACTGAGATTCCGGGATCGCCCCGGAATGCACTGCAAGCAGTGTCCACCCGCTCTCCCCACGCTGCCATACGACAAGCGCGCGCGTGCTGAACGCTTTGAGCACTCCGCGCGTCTTCATTCGAATCGAAAGCTTGCCGAACACGAGCGCGACGTCGCGGCTGATCTCGATGCGGACGTCCGAACGATCGATTTGCTGGTAGTCCCACCCACCGGTACTCAATCCCTCGATATAGCTCGACTTCGTATCGACGACGCCGCTCGAATGCATGTAGATCAGTTTGTCGTCGAGCAGCCGTTCGAGCGTGCCGATGTCCTTGCCGAGCATCGCGGCATAGCGGCTGTCTTCGAGTTGCGTGATCCGCTCGGCTGGTTGGAGGTCCTCGTTCATACTTTTTAGCTCCGAAGCAAAAGGAATCAAACGGCGAGCCCGGCGAGTCCTGCGATCACCTTCACGCACGCGAGGTAGTCTTCATCGCCGAAGCCTGACGCCTCTGTGGCGACCATCAGTTGCTCGACTACCGCCCCGAGCAGCATCGGCACACTCAGTTCACGCGCGCCTTGGGAAATCAACTGAAGGTCCTTGCGCATCTGCGCCACGGTGAACGTCGGCGTGAAGTGGCGGCGCTGGAGTGCTTCGGCCTTGTAACGCAGGCCGTCCCGGCTTCGATGCAGCCCTTGGTGCAAAGCGTGTAGGCCTCGCAGAGACTCGCGACCAGCGTCGTGACCATCAGGTTGATGGCAAGCTTCATTGTGCGCGCCTGCTCCGCATCGCCGACGACGACAAGATTCGACGCGTAGGCGCCGACGATCGGCCGCGCTTGTTCGATCGCATCGTGGGCGCCGGAGAGGAACGTGGTCAGCGCTCCGTTGGCCGCCGCCGTCACCGACCCCGACACCGACACCGACACCGGGCCGCGCACGTAGCCGATCCCGCGCGCTTGCGCAATGTTCGCAATCGATGCGGACGCGCTCGCGGAAATGGTGCTCGTTTCGATGAGCAGCGCGCCTGCCCGAACGTGACTCAGCGCGCTCGTAACACCTGCGAGGAGTTGCAGCGCCGCTGCATCGTTCGGCAGCGACGTCAAGATCACGTCGGCTTGACCGGCGCTCTCCGGCGTGATCGCTACCACTTCCAGATCGTTCGCACGCGCGGCGTCACAGCGCTCGCGACTCATATCGGATACCTGCACGGTGTGCCCCGCCGCCGCGGCGCGGGCGGCCATCGGCTCGCCCATCTTTCCGTAGCCAATCCACAGGATGTTCATGATCGTCACGTTGATGTTGGGTTGCCGGCGACGCGGCTCGCGCCGCTCGCCAGATTGGGATTGCCGCGGCGCCATAGCCACGGATGGATTTCGACTCGCGAAAACAGTCCCGCTTGTGCATAGGGATCGGCCTTCATGAATGCATCGACAAGCGGCAACGAGTCAGCTTCGAGCACGAGCAACGAGCCGGCTTCGTTGCCGTCGGCATCGAGCCACGGTCCGGTCTGGAGCACGCGCACGCCGTCGGCGGCCGCGTCGAGATGCTCGCTATGCAGAGCCTTGGTCCGCGTGCGAAGGGCGCTGTTTCCGGGATGATCGGTCGCGAACACGACGAAGTACATGGCATCACTCGCTTTTGCTCAGGACAAAATCGTTGTCGAGTTCCCAGAATGCCCCTCGCGTGCCCCACTTCGCAGCGGCTTCCGGTGACTCGTTCAGCGTGAATTGCCGGATCAGCGAGGACTTCACCGCGAACACCACATCCGAATCGAGATAGGTATCCTCGGCATCGAACAGGTGTGTGGTCAACTTCTGGTAACCGGGCGCGCAGACCACGGCGTGCAGGTGCGCCGGCCGGAACGGATGACGCGCGGTGGCGCGCAGCAGTTCGCCGACCGGGCCATCGGTCGGGATCGGATAGGACGTCGGCCTGATGGTCTTGAGCAGGTATTCGCTGTTCTGCCTCGCGCGATACCAGCCGCGCAGGTTGTGTTCGGGCTGCGCCTTGTCCTGGATGTCGTACATGCCGTTCGCGTCGGTTTGCCAGATCTCGATGGTCGCGCCCGGCACCGGTTCGCCTTGCGGTCCGAGAACCCGGCCGTGAATCAGGAGGGGGACGTCGTCTCCGTCACGAAGCAGCACGGATTCGCCCCACTCCCGAGCGGGCGATTCAGGAACATAGAACGGACCGAGCACCGTCGATTCAGTCGCGCCCTCCGGCACGCCCGCGCTCACCATGTTGACGAGCGCCGACACACCGAGGTTGTCGGACAGGAGGATCATCTCCTGGCGCTTGTTGTCGCTGATCTGGCCGGTGCGGGTCAGGAACTCGATGCCCGCGAGCCACTCCGGTTCGGTCAGCCGTACGTCGCGGACGAACGCATGCAAAGCCGGATCAGCGAATGCATGATCGTGCGCAGACGGGGATCGGGTGTGTTGGCGTAGCGTTGCAGCACTACGTCGGTCATTTCGGCTTCGGTCATGTTTCTCATTGCGTCTCCGTGTTCAGTCAAAAGGTTGGTGTGGGCTGCGTCTTGGGCGCGAGGCGAAGGCGTTCGCTTCATGATGCGCCTGTCGCAAGGATTCGGTCGACCGCATGCTCGGCCACCATCAGCGTCGGAAGATTGGTGTTGGCACTCGGAATGACCGGCATGATCGACGCATCGACGACACTCAGGTTGCCGACGCCATAGACCCGGTACGACGCATCGACGACCGCCTTCGGATCGCTCTCTCGACCCATCGCGCAGGTTCCGACGGGATGGCCCATCGGAGCAATGGACGACAGCAGGTCGGCGTCCGACAACACCATGTCGCCGCGACGGTCGGCCAAGGGCTTTGCGCCCGCGAAGGCCTGCCCGAGCGCGAACCGGCGAAGCGGCCCCGGCGAGTTGAGTGTGACCTTGGCGCCCGCTGCGAGCAATGAACCGGCAAGGCCCGGGCGGTTGAACTGATTGAGCGCCATCCCAGGCGGCAGGAGAAGCGCCTCGCCATAGGTCGCCGCCACGCCGGGTTCCCGCAGGAACTGCTCCGCGAGCCGGGCACCCATGACCACGCGCGGCGCATCGCGCGGATCGTCGAGCATGCGGAAATCGACCCGGGGATTCGCATAGGCACTCGCGCTCGCGAGCGTGACGGCACCCACCGAAAATGGCGAATACAGCGCGGAGGCGACCATCGCAACGTCAGTACCGAACGAGCGCGGACTGACCCGTCCGAGCATGAAGAGAAGCAGGTCGCCGCTCGGGCATCCGGGCAAGCGCGACGACGCGCGCAGCCCTGCCACGGCGAATCGCCGCAGACGTGGCGCCAGCCGCTTGCCGCGCGGCAGCGTGAGCGCGAAGAACATGTACGAATGGTTCTGGAGATTGCGCCCGACGCCCCGCCGATCGACAACCGGCTCGATGCCGACGCGGCGCAGTTCGTCGGCTGGGCCGATTCCCGAGCGCATCAGGATCGCCGGCGAATGAATCGCGCCCGCGCAGAGAATCACGCGCCGGGCGCGCAGCGTGACGGCCTCGCCGTCGCGATCGGCCTCCACGCCCACCACCTTGCGCCCGTCGAAGCGAAGCGTCTTGACGTGGGTGTTCGGCATGATCGTCAGGTTCCTGCGTGCGCGCACCGCCGCCGTCAGGTAGCAGCGCGCGCTCGATGAGCGCACCTCCTCGTCGCGGCTGACCGGCATCGGGAAAAAGCCGTCGCCGGGGGTCTCGTTGATGTCGGCTACGTACGCAAAACGTCGCGTCGTGGCCGCCTCCTGCATGGCCGTAACGAAGTCGGGCCACTCCTCGCGGGGCGAACGGCGAACGGGATACGCGCCGCCCCGCGTGCCCGCGCCGCGTCGGTCGAAGTCGTCCTCGACCTTGTTGAAATACGGCACGACGTCATCCCAGGTGCAGCCTTCTGCGCCCGCCGCCGTCCAGCGCGCGTAATCCGACGGCATGCCCCTCAGCGCGAACATGCCCATGATGCTGGAGCCGCCTCCCATGATGCGCGCCTGCGGGTAAGGACGCGGCGCCTCGCCCGCGATCACCGTCGCTTCGAGCCCGGGCCAGAAATACGCCGGGTTCAGCGTGGAACTGGGGAAGGTGTCGTCGATGTCGGCCGGCGTGTTGCCCGGAGGTGTGTCCTCGCCCGCTTCGACCAGCAGCACTCGATGCCGGCCGTTTTCGGAGAGACGTGCCGCGAGCACCGCGCCCGCGCTGCCGCCTCCGACGATCAGATAATCCGGTTCCACGCTCGCTCCTCCATCGATGTGAATTCGCCGATGCATCCCGCAGTCACGATCCGCCTGCTCACTTGGCCTGATAGGGCGCGGGCGTAAAGCGCTCGCCCGGTTTCACGCCTGCCTTGGACAGCACGTAGTCTCTCGACCTCGTGAGCTCTTCGATGACGCGCCGCTCATCCACGCCGATCAGTTTCCCGTCGCGCTTCACCGCCCGGCCCGCCACCCAGACCGAGTCGACGAGCCCCGGATGCCCCGCGAGCACGACCGCGCCGACCGGGTTGTTCAGCGGCGCCATCTCGAGGTTGTCGGCGCGGATCATCACGATGTCGGCGTCCTTGCCGGGCGTGAGCGACCCGATCCTGTGGTCGAGCCGAAGCGCCTTTGCGCCGTTGATGGTCGCGATCTCGATCGCGTCCTGCGTATCGATGGGCAGCCGTTCTACCTCTTCACCATTTCGGTCGGCCCGGTCGTGCGCCCAGGCGCGCTCGAGCAGCAGCACCGTACGCATCACCTGGAACAGGTGGCCGCTGTTGCAGGTGGCGATGTCGATGCCGATCGTCGGGCGCATGCCCACCTTGAGCAGCCGTCCTGTGACGGGCCATCCGTGCCCCATCTGCAGTTCGATTTCCGGAGTCATCGACGCGGAGCAACCCGAGTCGGCCATCATCTGGAACTCGTCGTCCGCGAGCGAGTTGCAGTGCGAGCAGATCACGTCCTCGCCCAGCAGGCCCCGCTCCGCCAGCCACGCGACCGGGCGGCCCTTGCCCCATGCGCCATCGCCAACGTGCACGGAGATCAACGCATCCAGATCCCGCGCGAGCGCCCAGTCGTCCACCGTCACCGACCCGGTTGCGTATTGCGGCCCTCGCAGCGCCATGCCGAGTTGCACGAGATCGTCGGAAGCGGAGAAATGCTGCATCTTGACGCGCCTCACGTCTTCAGAGGTCGGCAGGTTGCTGACGGGCAGCCACTCCGCGTTCGAGTTTCCGTAGCACATCACGAAGCGGCCGTTCGATGCCTTCAGCGATTCCACGGCGGCGTCGGTGTGATCGGACGTGTTCATGTTGTGCGACCAGTCGAGCACGGTCGTCACGCCGCCGTTCAGCGCTTCATAGGCGCCCGCGAGCACACTTCCTGATGAAAACGCTTCCGCGTGTGCGAGCCGAGATGAGCCTTCACGTATTGGCCTACAACCTGAAGCGAGCAACGAGCATTCGAGGCACGCAGGCATTGATCGAGGCGATGAGGACGTGAAAGCGTGCAGCGTGCCGCGATAACTGAAAGAGGGGCGAAATTGCTCCTGTCGACCGCAGTTAACCGATAGCTCGCCGATTGATCGCGTTTGCCGGTAACTCGCCGATATGCTGCGACTGTTTTTACACAACCTCGACCCTGAACCGTCGTTCAACCCGTAGTGGGTTTTGCGGCAGCTTCCAAGGTGGAACGGCCGTTCGCTCGTACGCGCTCACCTTCCGGGCGCCGATTTCTGCCGACATCGAAGAGTGAGCGCTCGGGAGGCGGCGAAGAGTTGCTTCTCTGATGCTCAGCTCCTGCGAGTGGAAAAGGTTAGGCTGACCGTCAGCAGATGCGACCCTTCCTTCTCGTTGGGTCGTCAGCCCAGCCGATACACTTGACTCACAGTCCCTCCGAATAACGCCTTGCGCTCATCAGGACTTGCATGCGTAGTCAGCCGCTTGAACGCATTCCAGCCGTTGCTATACGGATAGGAACCCTTGTCGACCGGGAAGTTGCTCTCGAACATGCATCGGTCGGCGCCAAACGCATCGATGCACGTGTGCATCCACGGCTTCCAGGCCTCCGCTAGTTCCATCGACGATGGCGGCCGCTCGCCCTTGTCGAAGTCGAAGCCATTGATCCGCATCCCCAGGCCGCCGACCTTGACATGCACGTTCGGCAACTGCGCCAATGCACGCATGGAACGGGACCAATCGTCGAACACTTCCTTGCGCTTGTCCTCGTAGCTCGCGATGCGCACGACGCCGCCGCAATGATTGACGATGATCGGCACCTCCGGATTGGACTTCGCGAGATCGTACAGTTCGGAGAGCTGCGGAAAGAACAGCCACGCGTCGTAGGAGAGACCGAGCGCGCCGAGTTGCGCGACGCCTGCGCGATACGCGGGATCGAGCAGCAGTCCGCGAGGCGCGGCGGTGAGCGGATTGGCGAGGGTCGGATCGGCGTCCCAAGTCGCGAGATGGCGCACGCCGCGAAAACGGCCCTGCCCCGCCTGAAGATGCGCTTCGAGGACTTCGCGCACCGCCGCGCCGCGACGAAGATCCGCATATCCGACGATTCCCTTCGCAACCTGTGGCGCTGCGGGCGACAACGCCGCCGTCGCGCTCGCGACGTACGCCGTCTCTCCGACGGGCCGCAGTTCCACAGGACCGTCCTGCCGGTAGCGCGTCAGCGCCTGCATGTACACCGATGCTTTAATGTTGTGCCCGGACTGCGCATCCTGAAAATACTCGTTTAGCAGATACGTCCAGCCTGGGCGCTCGTAGAAGTGATGATGCGCGTCGATGATCGGCATCGCGGGTTCTAGAGCGGCTTCCGTTCCGGAGGCGAGCCACTCGGATCGAACGGGCAGATAGTTGCTGGTCGAAGTCATCTTGTGCGTCTCCTCCTTGACGATTCCTTGCGCAGCACAAATGGCCGGGATCGCGGGAACGGCGATCGACGCGGCGGCCGCGCCAAGGAGCCTGCGGCGTTTGGGCGAATGAAACGTCTTCATGCTCGTTCACCCCGGTTGAAAGCGTAGAGACTGAGCGTCAAGAGAGTCGTCACGCCCAGCACGACCGCCAGTCCGAGCATCCCCGCCGTGTAGGTGCCGAAACGGTCTTTCAGATACCCCACGAGATACGGTCCAGCGAAGCCGCCCAGCGCGCCGATCGAGTTGATCAAGGCGAGCCCACCGGCGGCTGCCTGACCGGACAGGAAACGAGCGGGCAGCGTATAGAAAATCGTGCGCCCCGCAATCGTGCCGACGAGCGCCACCGTGATGCCGACCATCGCGGGCAACAATTGATGGAAGTATGTCGAGACACCGAGCGCGACAGCGCCGATCAAGAAGCCCGCAGCGAGGTTGGCGATGTGTCCACCGCGACGGTCGACGCGCTTCGCCCACCACAGCAACGCGATCGTCGCAAAGAAGTACGGCACCGCGGAAAGCCAGCCGGTCTGCGTCACGCTCATTCCGTGGGCCTTGAGCATCTGCGGCAACCAGATGCCGATACCGTACGAGCCCATCGTGAAGCCGAACGAGATCATCGCGAGGATATAGACACGTACGTCCTTGAGCGCCGCACGAAAATCCTTCTTCTTCTGGCTAGCCGACCCTTCGCGGTCGAACGCACCCTGCAGGGCCTGGCGCTCCTCCGCTGAGAGCCATTTGGCATCGGCGGGTTTGTCGGCGAGCATCTTCAGCACGAGATAGCCGATGAAGCATGCCGGCAGTCCCTCGGCGATGAACATCCACTTCCACCCTGCGAGACCCAATACGCCGTCCATCTGAAGCAGCCAGCTCGACAACGGCCCGCCCACCAAGGATGACAAGGGTGTGGAGACGGTGAACCACGCCAGAACGCGAGTGCGGTAAGTGACCGGGAACCATATTGCGAGGAAGAAAATCACGCCCGGAAAGAACCCGGCTTCGCCGATGCCGAGCAGCAGCCGGATCGCATAGAAGCTGTTCGGTCCGACGGCGAACGCCGTTGCCGCTGCCATCAATCCCCAGGTGATCATGATGCGCGCCAGCCAGCGCCGAGCGCCGAAGCGGTAGAGCAAGAGATTGCTCGGCACCTCGCACAGGCAATAGCCCGCGAACATGATGCCCGCGCCCCAGCCGAACTGAGTGGCGGTCAAGCCGAGGTCGCGGTTCATCGTCAATGCGGCGAAGCCGACGCTCGTCCGGTCGAGATAGTTGAAGAAGTACGCGAGCGCGAGCAGCGGAATGAAGCGCCACGCCGCTTTCCTGACCGCCTGCTGTTCGAGGGTGGAATCGGCGGGCGTTTCAGCCGTCATGCCGGAGGATAGGGATGTCATAGTCGTCTCCATACGTCTCGCCGGGCAAGGCGACCGGATGCCGGTCGGCACGGCGGAGCGTTCAATTGCGATGCTTTCCGGCGTCAGGCGCTGGCAAGCTCATTGGGCGAAGGATTCGTCCGGTCGCCGGACTGCCAGTCCGTGCATCGGACGACACCGGCTTCGGTCAACTGCCTCAGCGCTTCAGGCGAGTAGCCAAGCTGTGACAGCAGTGCCTGCGTGTCCTGGCCGAGTGCGGGCGGGCCGGCGCGAAGGTTCAGACGCTCGCCAGCCAGCGTCAGCGGCAATAGCGCGGTACGCGTGGAGACCGATCGACCCGCGCCGCTGGCGTCGGGCGGTAGCGTCACGTCGGCCAGTCCGCCGGTCGCGAGCAGATGGGGATCGTCGAACAGATCCTGAGGCTTGGTGATCGGCGCGTACGGCAAGCCGATGCCCTCGAAGATCGCGCTGATCTCTGCGGCGCTGAAGGCTTCCATGTGCTTCCGAAGTCGGGGCAACAGCCACTCGCGGGCCTGCACGCGCTGATTGTTAGTCGCAATCCGCTCATCCGACTTCAGATCGGACAGACCGAATGCGTCGCAGAACAACCCCCATTGCGTATCCGAGACGACTGCGAGAAAGATTTGCTCGCCGTTCTTGACCGAAAACACGTCGTACACCGCCCACGCGGAAATCCGGCTCGGCATCGGCGCGGCGGGCTGGCCCGTCACGGCGAACTGCATCATGTGCTGGGCCACGAGGAACACGTTGTTTTCGAAGAGCGCGCTCTGCACTTCCTGACCGAAGCCCGTACGCTCGCGCTGGGCAAGCGCGGCCATCGCGCCGATGGCACCGAACATACCGCCCATGATGTCGTTGACGCTCGTTCCGGCACGCAGCGGACGCCCTTCGGGTCCGGTCATATAGGCGAGGCCGCCCATCATCTGCACCACTTCGTCCAGTGCGGTGCGATGGTCGTAGGGGCCGGGCAGAAAGCCCTTGTGCGAGACGTAGACGAGACGCGGGTTGAGCTTCGACAGCGCCGCGTATCCAAGACCGAGCTTGTCCATCGTGCCGCTCTTGAAGTTCTCGCTGAACACATCCGCGCTGGCGAGAAGCTTGTGCACGATCTCGATGCCGCGCGGGTCTTTCACGTCGACGGCGACGCTCTTCTTGTTACGGTTGAACGTGCCGAAGAAGCCCGCCCCCGAACCTCGCAACGCGCGTGTGCTGTCGCCGGCGATCGGCTCGACCTTGATGACTTCCGCGCCGAGGTCGGCCAGCACCATTCCGCAGGTCGGCCCCATCACCATGTGCGTCATCTCGACTACACGCATGCCGCTATACGGGAGGGAATGATTAGCTTGAACGTCGCTCATTGTGCAGCTCCCAACAAGCAGCCTTCGGGCTGCGGCGCACTCGGTACGCGGCCATCCGCGTAGTGGAACCCCTTCGGCACGCCGGCATCCGGAACATGTCCGTAAAGCGCTTCGCCCGGCAGCGCTTCGGCAAGGATCGCGCGTGCGGCGATGAGCGCATCGATGTCGATGCCGGTGTCGTAACCCATTGCTTCGAGCAGGAATGCGAGGTCTTCCGTGACGATATTGCCCGTCGCGCCCGGCGCGTACGGACAGCCGCCAAGGCCCGCCTGGCTCGAGTCGATGGTGGTGACGCCCGCTTCGAGTGCCGCGACGACGTTCGCCAACCCCTGACCACGTGTGTTATGAAAGTGCGCACCGCCGGCCTTGCCACCGAGTTCACTCTGCAAGCGGCGGAACAGGCGCCGGACCTGCGTCGGATTCGCGTAGCCGCTCGTATCCGACAGACCGACCTCGTCAACACCGCATTCAGCCATCGCGACGCACATGCGCAGCGTCTCTTCGTCGCTGACCGCGCCCGCGATCGTGCAGCCGAACGCCACCGACACGCCCGCTTCGATCTGCACGCCGGGGAACCGCGCGTCGCGCAAAGCGACGATCTCGCGCACCTCCTCGATCATCTGCGCGGTCGTCTTGCGAATGTTCGCCATCGAATGCTCGTTGGTCACCGATACCGGCAAGGTCACCTTGTGCACGCCTGCTTCGAACGCACGCTCGGAACCGTGCAGATTCGGCGCGAGCACGGCCACGTGAAGACCGGGGATTGTCAGCGCGTGAGCGACGACGTCATGAATGTCGGCCATTTGGGGAAGCAGCTTCGGCGGCACGAAGGAGCCGACTTCGATTTCTTTCAGCCCGGCAGCGGCCAACGCGGAAATCCAGCGCAGTTTGGCGGGCGTGGGCATGGCGGTTTTGATGCTCTGAAGGCCGTCGCGTGGACCGACCTCGCTGATTAATACCTTGGGAGGACAGGAAATGATCAAGATAGGCTCCTTATCAAACGTTCTATCTGAAAGAACTACGTTTTGTTGGATAGAACTATATGAATGAATTTGCGACAATAGAAGATGGGTAAACCCGTCATATCGCCATTTTTTAGAACTTGAGTTCTACGCAACAGAACGATATAGTGAGAGCACGACCACCATAGGGATCAAAGTGTCAGCCGAGACAAACGAAATGACGCCCGATGACCCCGGCGCCGTATCCGACAGTTCCAGTGGCGTCGCGGTCCTGGATCGCGTCTTCGCTATCCTCAATGCCTTCGGCCCGACGGATGACAGGCTGACCCTCGCCGAACTCTCGCGTCGCACCGATCTTTACAAGAGCACGGTCCTGCGTCTGCTGGGCGCACTGGAACACGGCGGGTTCGTGCGCAAGCTGAACGATGGCCAATACGCGATCGGACCTCAGCCGCTGCGTCTTGCGGCGCTCTATCAGCGGTCGTTCCAGGTCGGGCCCGTCATCGAGCCGCTGCTTCTGGAGTTGAGTCACGATTTAGGAGAGACCGCATCGCTATACGTGCGACAGGGCGACAAACGTCTCGTGCTCTATCGCGTGGAACCCGCGCGGGCCGTGCGGGTGTCGATTCGAATCGGCGAGGAATTTCCGGTCGATAAAGGTGCTTCGGGCAAGGTGCTGCTTGCCTTCACCGACAGTCAGGACCCGCGCTGGAAAGATGTTCGCGAACGACTATGGGCGGTTTCGCATGGCGAGCGGGATCCGGAAACGGCATCGGTGTCGGTGCCGGTGTTCGGGGCAACCGGGGAACTGGTCGGAGCACTTACGCTATCGGGGCCGAAGGCCAGGTTCGATATGGCATCGACGATCAGCGTGGCGCTCACTTCCTTGCTCAATTGCGCCAAGCGCGCGACCCTAGCGCTTGGCGGCTCCGGTGCACGATTCGATGCAAGCATCACGAGAACCGGAATGGAGGGTTTTCTGCCCGAAGATTAAGAGGGCATACCAAACTTAAGTTGAATGACGCGGGGTGACCGCGTGCGTGCCGTCTGGATCTGTCGCAATAACGCGTCGGGTATCATGTGCCGTGCCAATACGAACGATCGGACGCTTGATGAAGACTTTGAATCCTGCTGTGGTGCGGGTGCTCAAGCGTTTGCATTATCCGCTCGATGTGATTCTGACTTGCGTGCGCTGGTATGTGGCCTACCCGCTGAGCCTTCGACACCTTGAAGAGATGATGGCGGAGCGCGGTATCTCGGTTGACCATTCAACTGTGCACCGCTGGGCCATTAAGGTGTTGCGGGTTCTGGAGAAGGTGTTCCGTCGCCACAAGCGTGCCGTGGGCCGGAGCTGGCGAATGGATGAAACGTATATCAAGGTCCGAGGCCAGCGGAAGTATTTGTATCGCGCAGTCGATAAGGAGGGCAATACGGTCGATTTTCTGCTGCGTGCCCATCGTGACAAGGCCGCGGCGCGGCGGTACTTCGAAAAGTCAATCGACCAAAACGGCGAGCCCGAGACGGTGACAATCGATAAAAGCGGTGCGAACCTGGCCGCGCTGGATGCTCTCAACGCTGAGCGAGAAACACCGATTAAGATTCGCCAGAACAAGTATTTGAACAACGTTGTAGAGCAAGACCATCGGGCGATCAAGCAACGCACGCGGCCCATGTTGGGCTTCAAGAATTTTCGTTGTGCCCGCATCCTGTTGAGCGGCATCGAACTGATCCACCTGATCGCCAAGGGCCAAATGGAGGACCGTGGCACCGCATGCACTCATGCCGAACAGTTTTACTCGAGAGTGCCGAGTTCTTGCGCCTTTCTCACGGTCTCATCTTGGCGTTCGTGAGCGCCGATCCAGTTCTCGGTAA